>JAJXUE010000008.1 GCA_021783135.1 Bacillota bacterium
CAGGTCTCCGATGCCTTGGATGCACGTCCGGCAGATTGCTAGCATCTGGTCGTCAGATAACTTTTCACCCTTTTCAAATACAGCCACAACGTCACGGCCTACATACCAAGCCTCAACAGCCGTTTTACGGCAATCTTTGTAAATGTCCTTATAGGCCGAAAACACCAGTTGGCCGATATTGGCGTGATTCCTAACGAGGAACTTGCCCAGATCGGCTTCGAATTTGTGATGGTAGATACTCCACGGCCTGCCATGAAACAAATGGGGGTACGTTAGAGCATCCACACGATAATGCGTCATTTTTGCTAAGCAATAACGCACCATAGCAGCATTCTTTTCCGCTTTAAAATCATGGGCATCGGCACATAAACCTTTGAGACGTTCCAGAACGTCACCGTCTGTCCATTTCAATTGCCCAGCAACCTCTTGCAGTTTGTACGAGTGGGCGTGGTGAATCTCAGCATCTTGGGTGATGTTATCTTTGTCGACCAGGTCAGGTAGGTCAGCACCGGTCTTTAGATCTTCTGCCGTGAAACCATCGGCAATAAAAAAAGCCTGAAACGATTCAGGCATTTGTTCGAGGGCTAAAACTGGAGCAAGTTGATGAAATTCTTTATTCATTAAGCACTAACTCCCTCCAAGAGAATTGTGATCGTGCCGCTGGCTGGAGCAACGCTGCATTGTACTTGAATCGCAAATTGTTGCACTGGTTCGGCAAGGGCTGGGATGTCAGCAGCCGTGATGATGCCACTCGTATTAGCGGCCAAGGTTTTGCTGCCAACGACGATCCCGTTTGTGCCGTTGGAAATATAGGCCACCACGGTCACAGTAATTGCTTGATTAAGGTTGTGAACAACGTGAAGGTATTTCCTTCCGGAATAACCGGACACATCAATAGTAGCAGAGCTGTGAACGGCTGTGTCGGTAATAGACAGGGCATTTTGAAACTGTACCTCGCCAACGAGCTTAGCGTTAGTGGTGGAGTACGTGCCATCACCATTATCCCTGATTCGCATATTGAAACCGTTAAGGACAATTTGCTGGTTAGCCAAAGGTGTGTGCCTCCTTTAATACGGTGAACATGCTTTTTGCAACAGGAAAGAAGCCCTGCCAATCGATTGGGAGGGCTAAATGAAGGAAATCATGTTAAATTGTAGAAACTTAGTTTCGAAGAGAAAGGAGAGATAGAGTATGAATTTTGGGGGTAACGTACCACCGACCTTTGGAGGAGCACCAATGGGCATAGGCTTTAAACCAGTACTGGGTTTACTGGGTGTAGGACTGCCCATACTACTGCTGTCGATTGCACTCTTTTTCCTGATGAGTGGCATCCTAATGTGGTTGTGGAATATTACTATTACTCGGATCTTTAATATTAGGGAGATTACCTATTGGGAAGCATTCCGCCTATTGATCATAGCGGGAATCCTACTTGGGAAGTTCGGGTTTAACATGAACTTATGATAATGACGATGGCCCTCAGGCTTGAAACTGGGGGCCATTTTTTGAGGACATAGGGCAAGTCACTCTATTAGCTGGAAACTACATTCATTTGAAGTCGAATCCTACGAGCAATGTCATCGGCCAGGTCTTTGTCGTTCTTGCCACGACCATTAATTTGGATTGTAATGTTGTTAACCTGATTCTTACCTTTACCTCCTGTGGCACCTTGAGTCAGCTTGTCCAGATTGAGAATGTCCGACAGCTTGTTAAGTGGCAATACAGCTTCTGAACCGGACTCGCCAACACCAATCGTTTGCGGACTGTTGAAGATACCGCCTTTGGCGTACCAATCAACGCCTACTTTCGGCATAGATGGCGGGTTCAAACTAAAGCTGCCACTAATTTTTAAGTGGGGTAATTTGATCGCATTCATCAGCGATTTGATACCATTAGCAAAATTGGTCATTAGATTTTTGCCCGCATTAAACAAGTCATCCGCACTACTACCGAAGATGCCGAGAATGTCATTGATGACGTTTGTAACGGCAGTTTTCAAATCAGTCCAAATAGCACCCCAGTTGCCATGCAGAATATCACCAAATACTTTAAAGATTCCTTGGATGATAGCAAGTTGAGCACTAATATAACCGCTAATAACTTCCCAGATGGCGTTCCCCACAGTTTTAATGCCATTCCAGAAACTATTCCACTCACTGCTTAAACTGGACTTGAAACTATGCCAAGATGTATTAATCCCTGCCCAAAAGTCATCCCACGTTTTAGAGATGCCTTTGCAAAGGTTGACGATGTCCTGCCACAAACCCTTAAAGCAACCAACGACAGCAAGGATAACAGCGTTAACGCCGTCTCGGAACGTTTGGGAGTGTTGGTACAACTCATAAAGTGCTACTCCCAGCAGTACTAGACCGGCGATGATGAGAATAATTGGGTTAGCCATAAGGAACTCAGTGAACACGCTAAAGGCTTTACCGATGCCACTAATTCCCTTGACTACGATACCGCCTACAGTTTTAAAAGCACCACCGACTTGAGTAATTGCACCGCTGATTTTTGACATGCTCTTGAAACCTTCCGCTAAGTTGCCAATATTCTTTAACGCTACACCCATCATTTGCAGGGAAGAAATAAAGGAAGCAAGCTTACCGATAACAAGCGTGGCAATGCCACCAATCGCTGCGACACGGACTATTAAGGTCTTCGTACTTGGACTTAGCTTATTGAACCAGGCGAGTAGGCCGGAAGCAGAAGTCATTAATTGTGAGGCGACAGGAATTAGGCCCACGCCAATTTGAGTTTTCAAATTATCGTACTGGTTGCTTAATTTCTGGGCTTGCCCAGCAGCATTATCCATTTTGCCATTTGCTAAATCCTGTGCTTCACCGTGTTTGGTAATCTGAGCACTCAAGTTCTTAACATCAGTAGAACTGGCATCTACGATGGCATTCATACCCGAAAGGGCATACTGACCAAAGATAGTTTTTAACGCTGCTTCCTTTTGAGCGATAGAAAGACCTTTTAACTTGTCAGACAAAATAGCTTGAATCTCGCCAAAACTTTTGATCTTGCCAGTGGATTGGTCGAACAAAAGACTGTTCTTACCGACCCCAATACCTAAGGTATTCAGTTCCTTAGAAGCAGCAGCGGTAGGGGCGGTGAGGTTGGTTAACATACGTCTTAAAGTTGTACCTGCTTGGTTAGCCTTGATGCCGTGCTCACCTAACAAAGCAACTGCGGTGGACACGTCAGTGATGCTCATTCCCATTGCAGAGGCTTGCGGACCGACATATTTAAGTGCTCCTAGGAAGTCGGTCATCGACATCCGGGCATTATGCATAGCACCTGAGATTGCGTCGGCAACACCGCCCATCTGGTCCTTGACGTTACTGCCAAACTCGTCTTTAAGTTCGCCACCCATTTCATGGATGATGTCGCTGACAGTATTTGTTGTAGAACTTAGGTTAGAGTCAGTTGCTTTGGCAAGGTCTTGGATGCTGTTCATAGCACCGCCCATGATGTCTTTGTAGTTGATACCCTGGCGTGCCAGGACGTACATGCCTTCAGAAAGTTGGTTGGAAGTAAAGTAGCCTTTGTTGGATAAATCCATCGCTTTCTGACCGAGGGCTTCGATTTGCTGCCCAGAAAGTTTAGCACCGTTAGTGATTTGCGAGTTTAACGTAACCCCAATTTTCTTGACGGTTTGATCGAAGGTCATACCCTGTCCGGTTGCACCTTCGAAGAAGCTTGTCGCAGCCATACCGGCATTGGTGAAACGAGCACCGATATCCTGCAGGGCGGCAATACCGGCCATGTGCGTGAACTCATCACTTAGACCTCTGGCTGCACCGGTGCTCGCCTCGGCGACATTTCCAACTTCAGCAATTGCCTCAGACGCACCACGCGTATTGGCCTCAGCACTGATATTACTGATGGTTTCACCGAGCGTCCTAGCTTCGGTGTTAGCAGAGCTAAATGCAGACATTATATTACGAGCCAACGCTTCAAAAATGGGGGAAGCCTTGTCATTAGCAGTAATGACTAAGCCTAATTGTGCATTAACATTAGCTGCCAATTGGATTTACCTCCTGCCCCTAGGTGTCCGTTTCCTTTAACTTCCGTGCGACTCCCTCACGCTGGAGAAACAAAAAAGCCAACTCGACCTTTTCGGACGGTTGGTTCTCTAGCTCCGTATATGTCCAACCCATTTCCCGGATCAAACAAAACTCGGCGTATTCCAGTGGCACTTTTTCGGTGTACCCACGCAGAGCGGAGTCAACACGGTTTATGAGTTTTTTCTGTCTGCTTTGGCACCTTTGAGTTCAGCGAATTTCTCAGCTACCTTCTCAACAACAACACCGGGAACTTCCTTCACGTTGTCAACGGTAAGAGGAAAAACAAAAGGAACGCCATCTTCGTTGAGGACGTTCCCGTTCTTTACCAGGGAGATGGCTACATATTCAGCCACGTTCATATGGGCATCCATATCGTTGGCATCAGAGCTTAAGAGCGTGGTAATCTCCTTTTGCACCCCCCACGGTAGGTAGCGAGGGTCGCGAATCTCGACAAACTGGTTTTCACCAAGTTCAGGTAGCTCAACGCGAATAGCCATAATGATTTAAACCTCCGTATATTTGCGAATTAATAACTGGCAACGCTATTTTTCAAAGAGATGGTGGCAATACCAGCGTCTGTGACGTTATATACAGTCGAGAATTCAAGATCAACGCGAACGAACTCTTGCGATGTGTCGATTGTAGCTTTGTCAATGTGAGCAGCACTGAATGAAAATTCCAGTGAATGGTTGGCATCTTGGCTTAGAATAAAATCAAGGGTTTGTAAACCGCTGCCGAGCAGAGCTAACTCAGCTTCGTCCTCGACATCAAACGTAAATTTACCCGTCATATCGATGCGACCACTGGAAAATTTATTGGGCGATTGGGAATTGTTTGCACCGTAGAGCAGCTTCACTTCACGCTTGATATCAATTTCCCCGCCCACCATGTTGGTATTGGAAGCTCCCCCAATCTTCAGCGAGGAACCCCAACCCATGAAGGCATTTATTGGGGAGAAGGAGGGAGTCGTGGTCGCAACCGGAGCACCTTTGATGCCATCAAACTTACCAGTGGCGGTGACAACACTTTCCGTATCAAACTTCAGGCTTAGTTCACTTAACACAGAACCGGCGTAAGCATGTTCGGCAATACCGTTGAAGTAGGAAAGGGTCAGGGAAGGGGCCAGGGCGTTTACGACTTGAAACTTGTGAACATATGGGGCTGAACCGGTGACAACGTCTTGACCCATGATTGCTTTTAGCAAGTACCCGATGGCATCCGGGTAGCAATCGAACTCCACATCGAACGTGCTGGAAGTCACACCGTCATACACGGCGAAGGTCTTGGATAGATTAGCACGTCTACCCTCATCTGCAATTTTCTTAATCTCGTCCTGGGGTTTAGCAGAACTAACAGGCAGCCAAAAGCTAGGAACAACAGCGGTTCCATACGCAGTTTCGTAGGCTAGTCCAAGGTGTTGTAAGGCAGATAGTTTGGACATTAGTTTTTATCCCCTTTCTTGATCTGCTTGTTGCCAACTAAAATAAAATGGATATTCGCGAAATCATCGGGAACATCCACTTCGTCACCTTTATTTACTTTAATGCCGAGTGTTGGCAGGATCTTTTCCTCTTCACCTTCGTAGCGAACCTTCTTCAAATTAAGACCTCCTAAGCCCCTGATATTGTAACGGTAATATCAAACTTCTTCAGCCCGACCCGAAATATATTTTGACCTTCCACCATCTGGGGAGCAGCGATGTGAGTTTCCAAGTTTTTAATCGCAGAACCATCAACAACACCGGCTAGGTTGAAGGCTTGCCTTAATTTAGTGTCGATAGCATCGAGGATACCATCAAAAATAGCTTCGCCAACCTCTGTTTGCGGATTAACGTCAATCATGATTACTTCTAACAAGCCAGTAAGCTCAATTCGACGCTTGCCATTTGGGGCAGGGCCGGTTAATTGGGCTTCTTTTACGTCGGGCAGGTAAATTGTAATCACCGGCGTTTGTGAGTTCGGAGTTAATCTCTGCCTCGCGGTGAAAATAGCCTTTACGTTTGGAACACCTTGGAGGGCCGTTTGCAGGGCATTCTTTACTTGCTGTCTGGTCATCATAACATCACCAACTCCTGTAGATACTGTTCCAAATATGTGTCACAGAATGTGTTCAAGTTATCCGCTAACCATTGGGCGGTCTTTGCCGAGAAGTGGGTCGGAGCATCCGGGGTGGTGTGACCCATACCGTGAATCGTACTGCTCCAGGTAACTTGTGAATAATCCCCACCGGCACTACGCAACCCAACAGGGAATGCTCTACCGCTGCTGCGTCGGATGCCTACATTGGCAGGGAAGTTGCCGATATCCATATAGTTGCCATACCAAAGTCCGCCAAAGGTAACTCTAAAACTTCGTGACCCTACACTGGTGCTATAGGCTAAGCTGTTCGCCAACGCTTCATTACCTTGGTAATAGGCGGATACGTGGGTCATTGGCTTGATGTGCTCAACTGCTTCTTGACCTAGGCGGTTGGATAGTGCTTGAGCAAAGGTTTGCCAATAAGGTTTGGGGTCGGAAAAGTGCTGCACGATCTCATTAGCCTGGGGCGAGAGTGAGATAACCACGGAGGTTGACATTAGCTAACCACGCCCCGAATGAACGGTCGGAGCATTTCCTTGGCGGTATCAATATCCGAGGCATCCTTATAACGACTAATACCTTGCATCGAGGACTCATTCATGGTGATTGATAGAGCACCGCGTTCTTTAATTAGGTAGGCAGCCAACATGACACATGCTTGCTTAACGTGGGCTGGGAGGTTGCTAATCGGAATGTTAGCAGCATGATCAAATAAGGTGGGGGTAGATAAAGTGACAACATTACCGGCAACGGATTGCACCGTTATTTCTTCGGTAAACTCGTTATCATAGATGGTTAAAAGCTGTCCTTGGGTCAGGCCAACCGGATTAATCACATCGATTGTGCCAGAGCCAGCAGGGGAGGGGTCCTTGGTTAAGGTGTTTGGGTAGCCGTTAATATAGGTGTATTGTATTGTCAAAGGAATCCTCTGGAGGTCACGGATACGGTAAGGTGAAAAGTAGGAGAAGGTTGGAAACTGCAATGCCAGAGCCGAGGAAATCGAGAACGTGTTTAAGTTGTAAATCACGAAATATCTGTCCAACGTTTGGATGTATTCAAGCGGCAGGTCAATCCACGGTCCTGCCGGAGAAATGCGATATTGAGGCGTGCTCAAAGATAAAATAGGCATCATATCAGGATGAACTCGAATCAGACCACTGTTGTTCATGGTGACTTCCTTGGTTTCCGTGTTCTGCGTTGCTTCCAACGTTTTTTGCTTACATATCTCGTCAATCCACGCACTGGCACGTCTGATGATGTTGAACAATTCTGCATCGCTTTGAGCTTGCGTGCCTCCGGGAATGATATTGCTACAGTCGATCCCTGTGGGTGCGTTTTTGAACTCTTGCACTGTCAAATACATGGACATTTATGGTAGCCACCTCCTCACCGCTTTTTGTACTTGTTGATGGTCAACAATGTAGCGTGACTCAAAGGAACGTTCCAACTATTAGCCTTGTCATTGTGCATGAGGTCTGAAATCTCTTGAACTGCACTTGCGATAGCGTCAGGGATTTCTTCCGCACCGGCGTAGTATTGCACCCGAACTTGGGCGTAGGGGATTTGAAAGATTGAAGGAGGTATATCCAAAACTCTGCCCATGCAGCAGATATGTTGGGTGGGAATATCAGTCCATTGTTCAAGCTTCATTGCCGGGTATTGCAAGTAGCCTTCAGCTTTGACAACCTCAATGGGTTCAAACCGGAGACGAATCTGATTACCGGTTGATTTGCTAAAGGTGTGAACTTCAGTGTAGAGAGCTTTAGCAAAGGGGTAGCCAATGAGGCGTTCGAATAAAGACTCTGCTTCGGGATGAGCGTTGCTGATGTAACGACCCATTACTTAATCAAACCGAGTTTCTTTAATTCCTTGGCAATTTCGTTGTCCACTTCCGCCACGCCGTTTTGGAACTTAACAACAACGCTGCCTGTGAAAACGGTATGAAGGCCATGTTCAACTTGCTTCAATTCAACTTTAATTTTAGCGTCAAGCCTGTTAGTTTCAGCCCGTACCTCGGCTGCAACTTTTTCAGCGTCCTTTTTTATAGCCACAGATTGCAACCTCCCTTAATTGAAAGTGCAGGAGCGTACCCCGCAAGATACGCTCCATACATAAACTTAGATTAGAACTGGATCGCACCCAGAACGTGAGCATAGGCAGCAGCTTTGACGACCGGAGCACCGAATAGAATGCCGACGTATTGCTCATTTAGGTTAGCCAAGGTTCCGAGTTGGAAAACACGGGGTTCTTTGCTACCGATATAGTGATACTCAATTAAGTCCTCGCAAACGATGGCGAAGGTGTAGTTGTGCTGATTGGTAGGAGCAGCAGCGAATACGGAAGGGTCAACCGGGCAGAAAGGCTCAGGAATAATCGGGAGAGCACCGAGAGCGGTACGGATGCGGTCAACGGTGATGCCAGCCCCAACTTGGTCAGCATCAGACTCGATATAACGCATCAAAGTAGTGCCGTTTTTGGCTTCTTTTTCTAGGGCATCCAGTGCCAGAGGATTGATATACAGGCTGTACTTACGGCCTAACAGATTGTACTGGGTAGAGGAAGCTAAGGTAGCACACTGAGTACGGATGGCATCGATCATACTGGCGGTACTGGCAACGGTAATTTTGTTTGAGAGCTGGTTTACCAGACCAACGTACTCAGTACCACCATTACCAACTTGGTTACCGGCAACGGTATCAGACCCTTGCCACAATCCTTGAGCGTGGAGTAGCATGATGGACCCAACCATGTCCCGCATGTCTTTCGCCTTTAACTCGGCAAACACTCTTTGTTGGGCAATGGTTTCCAGGTCGAACAAGCTGTAGTTGATTTGGGCGTTCAAACCTTTAATGGTTACAGACTTTTCCACCCGGGTCGGGTTACCTGGAGTGGGAGTAATAGCTCCACCGGCACTACCGCCGGGAGTAGTAAAGGTAGCAGTTTGGATCGCCGTTTGCTCGAAGAAACGCGAAGGCGAACCGGTGGCAGGAACCCATTGGACGCGATTGGAAAGAACACCCGAACGGCGAACGATGTCGGTAATTTCTTTTTGGAACTCAGGAACGATAATACCACCGTTAACCAAGGCATCAGCAGCAGCGTTCAGGTTGACGAATTGTGCTTGACTCATTGATTTGTTTCCTCCTTAATTTGTGTGGGAATTCGGGGAAATAAAAAAAGACGTGCCATTGGCAACGTCCTTCACGCAGAGCTGATTTTGTTGGTCGCTCTTTACTTTTTGAGATGCTTCTGACGCAGTTCGAATTTGAGGGCCATGCGTTCCTCTGTGCTTAAGCCGTTCATAGCGTCTACCTCAGCGATTTGTGCCTCGTAACTGTCGGCTTCTGCCTTTAAGTTGTACTTAGCAGCTAAATTCATCGGGTACGCAAACCCCTTGTGGCTATTTTGCTCCTTGGCATCAGCTTCAGCTTTTAGATCCGCTTTTGCTTGTTCCAAATCAGTTTTCATAGCATCAAGCCGAGCCTGAAGGTCTACTGCCATTGCCTGAAAGTCCACGATTTGTACGTTTTGGCTGGCGTCTTTAACCTCGCCTTGGGCCTTCGCGGTGAGGTCAGTAGCTGCTTCAACTTGAACTACTTGTTGTTCAGTGGTTTGGTCGCCTTCACCAACACCTTCAACGTTTACATCCGTCTGTTCACCAGCAACTGTTTCCTCAGATGCAGTTAAGTTGGTTGAACTACTAGCCCCATCAGGGTTGGTCATTGTTTCTTGTAGCCCTTTGGCCTGTAAGTCATACTTTGCTTCCATAGATGACATGACCGCTGCAATAATTTGGTCGAGTTCCAAGTTAGTTACCTCCTGTTCTTGATCTTGAGACTGGGCTGCCAGTGACGTGGTAGTGAACGCTGCTTTCTCTGCCAGCAAGATTGCAGCCCCACCGAATACCAACTCGTCACAAACCCTCAGTACGGTTTCACCCTCGTAGAGAGTGTCCATTACCGGAGTATCGATAGTTTCATAGGAAAAGCCTAAGTCAGCTTGATACTGTTTGATATCTAGTGCTTCATCGGGGAAATCGTAGGCGAAGATATGCCCGGAGATAAAAACAGGCAACCCACCGTTGGCTTGGCGGTCACCTACACTAGCGTTTTCGATCATGCCGATTTTGTGTTTAGGCACGTGCTTGTCCATCAGCAGCGGGTCAAAGTCTACCGCCATACCCTGTAAACTTGCGAGGGCTGGGATGCCATATTCGGCAGGGATGATTACCCGCTTACCGCCAGCACCCCCTACGGGCTTGTCGGAGGGTACGTCAAAATAGGTGAGCAGACCACTAAACGGCATTTTGTTGGGATGCTCTAACTCGCCCAACTCAATTGAACCGGCTTGTAGCGAAACTACTTTAAGAATTTGCTTGTCCGTTGTACTCACCCCTCCCTAACCTTCATCTGTGTTCAAATCCTTGCCCTGAAAGAGTGAATCATTTTTCGGAGTGGGGGAACCATGCACTCCGTTTTTCCCCTTTTGGGCATCCGTTTTTTGGTCTTCCGGCAGATCACTTGAAGTGTCTGGTTTATTCGGTGAGTTTTGCTGACCAAAATCCTGGGCAGTAGGAACTTTACCTACGCCAGCAATTGGCCCAAACTTAGCTTGCATATAGGCACGGTAACCGGTTAGGGTTAGATCTCCGGGTGACATACCTAATCCAGCATCAACGGGGAGGGGGAGGTAGCCTTGCTCGGCTCTAGCTTCATTAACCGTCAAGGTGTCATCTTGGAGCATGATTTGTTGCACGACCGCAAGTGCCTTTTTGTCCGTCGCGGAAGTAGTGAACTTAAACTTGAACTCAGCTACCTCGTAGATGCCGTATTGACGCAGGAAGTAATCATTAATTGAGTTCTCAATCATAGTGGCAATCGGACGAATCGCGGACTCATCGGTGGTGTCGTCCATTTGATCACCGGTACTTCGATTAACTCCGGTAACTACACCGAATTTCTGAACGTCAATGCCAAAGGCATTAGCGATTACTTTAATTAGTTGATCTTGCCACTGGATAAATAAACTTTGGTCGGAATCAGCACCAAGTTCGATTGATGTCGGGGCTTTCGTACCACCTAAGATTGGGAGAGTGCCACGACCCTCGACTTCATCACGCCAATACATCCGAACTTCCTTGACGAACTCAGGGTCAGCATCTTCGCCTAGATGCAGCAATTTCTTTGGATGAGCCTGGGAAGCAACGTTCCCGGCATAACCCATCGCTGCGAGCAGGTATTCGATCTCCTGATTTGCCACAGCCATAGGGGGAAGGCCAAAGGGGTCGGAAGTTCGGGGGTCGTACTTGATTACGAATAGTTCTCCCGGTAAGAAATCAACTCTATCGCCTTGAAGCGACCACTGGGCGTACTTCCTTTGTTGAGGCGAACCATTCCAATCAAGATAAACTTGGAAGGAAGCTGCATCCGAAGGAAACAACAACATCGGATGGTCAGGATGCTCGCTCCAATTTTTGACTACAGTCGTAGACCAACCGCACACAAGCATGTCCTCTACCCAACGCTCAAGCATCGATTTCCAAGTATCCTCACCGTTAGGGGATTGGAAAACACTGTTGAGTGAATCGATTACTTTCTTTTGCTTCGCGGTAGCTTTCACGCCTTGTTTGACAACAACTCCACATTCCAGACGCGATACTTGGGACTTGATATACCGGATAGCACGTCTAGGAATCGGTGTTTCCGACAGCTTCCGCAATCTTTGGTAATTCATTTCCGGTTTATCTTGCGGCATACCCGCATTAGAAATGAAACCACCCCAGAAGTAGGGGTGAGAGAAACCCTTTTGTGGGGGGATTCGACCAAGCATAGCGTCAGCAGCAGCACGAAGGCGTTGGGACAAGGTCATTCTTTCCTGACTCAAATACTCGCCCCCTTTTCTATAATCTTGCAATAACACCGTGACCAGACTTCTTGCGATCTGTTTCAATAATTTGAGCCAAGCAATCTAAAATGTCGTCATGCTTGACCTTCGGGAAGTAGGTTAATTGCTCAATCAAATCCATCTGGGTGGGGTGGAAACGGACATAACCGTTAGTGACCATCGGTTCGAGGGATTTAATTCGGACTTCTTTCTTAACCGTGGATTTGAACTCTTTAACATTCAGGTAGATCCCGGCCATTGCACTTCGTTTGCGAACTTCATCCGCGAAGAACTGTTGGAACTGAACGGCTTCAATGGCGACCCACTTGAACGTGAAAGACGTAGTTTTACGGAATAAGTCTTCCATGATGGCATCGGGAGCACGTTTCTTGTTGTCAACATTCAGGACATAAAAAATACCCGTCTTGCTTTTCCCCACAACGAGGATTGCCGACGGGTCTGAGCGTTTTGTTTCCTTTAAGCTAGGGTCTACACCACCGAGAATTTCTAGCTCCTCGATATCGAACTCATCAACGTTGTAGAAGGTGTATGACTTAAAGACTTGAGTTTCAACATCCACAGGATCATTTTGCAACTCGGTACTAAACGCATACGGGTTTGTGGCCCTTTGTTTCATAATTTCAAGCAATGGCATCCGTTCCGGCCACAACACTCTAGCACCTGCCTCCATTGCAGCTTCATGTGCTGTGTAGAAGGTTTGTGCTTTATGGCCAGCGATACGTGCTGCATCGGCAGGAGTGTCGCCTTCATCTCGGCTGTGGTAAATACGCTGCCATTCGTCCCACAGGTGCATGTTGGTCGGATATTCAAGCAGGGCGGGATAAACTTTGGCTTCCCAATCGGGTCGCTTATTAATCAGTGTTGCTAGTAGGGATTGGTAATGTAGTATGGTTCCGACCATGATGTAGCAGGATCGCTTCGGATCACCCAGGTTCGTTACTGTTTGGTCAAACCAGGTTAGCGTCTTAGTAATTTGCTCTGGCGTACTAACATTATCCGGGCCTTCAAGGTCATCGCACAACACGTTAGGGCGTTGGGCTAAGTGACGTAACCCACGCAAGGCTTCGCCGGAACCGGCAGCTTGCACCTTACAACCATTGGCAGTAACGATTTCTAACTGATTCCACGTCCGAGTCGTAAGGTCGCCGAAGTCATTTTTGATGCGTTCGTTTTCTTCGAAGGTGTTCTTGACTACGGCAAGTTGTTGGGCTGCGGTAGCTTGTTTATCGCCGAGCAGAATCCAGTAATACCGCTGGATGTCCTCGATGTAGCAGACAACCCACACTAAAAAGATGTTTGAGGCAAAGGTTGACTTGGAGTGGGAACGAGCAGCAGCGATAGCGGTTTTGGAGCCCCACTCGTTAACGGCTATATCGCGTAACATTCCTGTCAGTTCCCAGTGGAAGGGAGGGTTTGGGGTATGGTCTTGCAACAAATCTTGTGGGCCAGAACCGGAGAAGTAGTTCTTAGCGAACGTCATAATATCTTGATAACCAGCTTCAATCCGTTGTAGCTTAGCGTAGTCGGAGAGAGCGGCATGGTATTTAAGCATGTCATCCCTGCCGAGTGATCCGGCCTGTTCTAGTTGCTCATACAGGCTAACCTTTTGTTCTAGCAGTTGGATCGCTGCTAGACGTTCCGCAGATTTCATGCATCGTCACTTCGCTTCGTAGTTAACTCAGCATCGATGATTTGTTCTGGCAACGCTTTTGGCGTATCACCAGCCAGTTTGCCAACCTTGCGTTTTAATTCCAGAATCTCAGCTTTTAAAGCATCTTCAGTCAGCGATTCAGCTTTCGCAGTAACTTCTAAACTGCCACTGACTTCTTTACGGTCAATCAATTTACCCCGGTTTTTCAACACTAGCTCTGCAGCACGCGTATTGCCGTTTCTTACTTGTTTTCTCAGGCTTGCGTACAACTCAGGTACGAAGGCATCCTGAGCGAGTTCGGCATAGTGATTAAGCAGTTCGATGAAGTCGGGATCTGTTTTCCAACGGTACAAAGTGCGTTCGGAACAAGCACATTCCCTGGCGATATCGGCATCGCTCAGTCCGTTGGCATCTTTATTAGCAAGCAACTGTGCTGCCAAAACCTTTTCGTCACTGAATCCCTCGGTGCTGAACCTTTCTGCCATATCGCCACCTCATTTCTGTAGCAGGGAAGTTTTTTTTATCTTTCTTTGAAGAAATCTTCTTCGCTACAAACATCCAAGGTTTCTGGAAATATCAATTCACCTTTACAATAGTGAAGTATTGCATCATCAATAACTTCAAGTTCGTGATATTTACAAATCATACACCGAGGAAGAATTTCGTTGAATTTGGGAGCGTCCCAATCAATGTTTTTGTGCATGGGGAAGTAGTCCTTTCAACCATCTTCGTCTACGTCTACGTCTTCTACCGAAAACTTGTGCTTTGGGTGTCCTGACCAATCACCGAATAACCCTTGTTTACGAATATCTTCGATGTAGGGCATTAGTGCTGTCCAAGCAGCGAAAGGCATGTCCCGGCGAATTGTATTACAACGAACACAAGCAGGAAGAACATTGTCCTTTGTATGGCCCTTGTCATTATCGATACGGTCAAGCGTCATTCTCGATGGGGTTTCATCACCACAATAAATACAACCGGGAGCAATCATTTCTTTGACAAATTGTTCGTCTAGGTCGTTTATCAAACCTTTTGAAGCGTCAGCAGCACGGCAGTTTCGGATTATCTGTCCTGGTAAATACACAGGATTATTTCGCCATTCTTTTCGCTGCTCTTTAAGCTGTTCAGCGGTCTTACTCATTTCTTTCCTCCAGTTTTGTAGTTCTCCAGAAAAGGACATAAAAAAAAGACCGTCTAGCATCGGGTCTGGAGAACCCTTAACGTGGAGTAGCTAATTCCACGCTGCTTACGGTCTATCTCAAATATTTACCCCTCTAACAACATAGGCACTCTACAAGCATGTTGGGGGGTAATTTTTAAAATTTATTTTCTACGTTATAATAACGTTACTTACGTTTCTATACGTTATAAACGTTATTACTATTACAGAGACATTAAAAGACGAACAGACGAAAATGGGAATGTTTAGGTAACGTTATTAACGCTAAGAATCGTTATTTGTGAGAAAAAAATGCTATCGCATTTCTTCCTCATGGTTTTTTAAACCGTTTTAATTGTTTTATTAACGGCTAGGCTTAAACAATCTTATAATCGTTATGGACGTTTTTGACGTTATTAACGTTGATGTGTCTCTAACAATATAGGCAAGTTAAAGAACCTAGTGGGGGTAGTTTTACATTTGGTAATTTGAGGAGTCACATGGCTACGTGGCTTATAACGCATTAGTAGGATAATGTGCAGTAAGGCAATAAATTTAATTCTCTCCTTTGTCAGAAGGGTATTTATTCCAAGAGGCCGAAGATAAATAAAAAGGAGATGGGGGGCTACTTGTATGAATCCTATAAGTGTTAATTTTGGGTTGTTTGGTTTGATTTCTATTTTGAATGTTTTGCTCTGGATTTTGGGTTTTATTTGTTTAATTCAGCTTCTACGTTTTTTAATTAAAGGTATTAAAGCATTGGACATTTACATTGCTAAAAGCAAGTCAGACCTGGAAATGGAAGTAAAAACTACTCGTATTGATTCTGAAAAGCAAACCTAATTGTTAATTGCTTACACATTTAGTTTTAAGGAAGTGTACAATAATCCCATTGTCCAAATTGTATCCTGTACATTTTTTCTTATACCCGCTAGTATAAATGCCACCCCAAAAGGGCGGCATTCGTAGGATTATGCGAAACAAAACTAGGGGAGGGGATTTAGTGAATCCAATTGCATTTGACTTTACATTAATTGCCCAAGTAATATCTTTTTTAATTGTATCGCTTCTTATTTGCGGAATTATTTATATCTTGGTATTTGTTAGAAGGAAACAAAAACAAGACAAGGAAATTGTGTCAAAGTTAAACCACATAATTAAACTATTAGAGAATGACAAAAAGATTTAGTTCATATACCCGCTAGTATAAATGCCACCCCAAAAGGGCGGCATTCGTAGGATAATGGGAAGAAATGGTTTATAATGTTAATGAACGTCTTCGCTCGGGAAAAGTCCATTTGAAGGGTAAATTCTCGAAACTTTTTACGGGGTCCAGTTGTTTAATGAATTTTCCAAGGTTTATATAAACTAAATATTCTCTAAGAGAGGATAAAAATAATATTGAGAGGAGAAAAAGGTAATGAGAAAACAGATTAAGACTCTAGTGTTAATATTTGGTTTGATAGCACTTGTTACGGGATGTACTAAAGAAACATTAAATGCAAATCAAATAAATCCTATAAACGGGAATGAAATCCGTGTTATGACAGTAACAGCTGGTAATTCAAATACAAAAGAAATTACTGACCAAGCCCTTATTAAATCTATTATTAAGAACTTGAATAATATTAAATTTACAAAACTAAATAAGAATGATGAAGCTAAAGTTATGGATAATGGACAAATATTGATATTAAACTCTACATATACGGTTGAGTTAATGAAGGAAGAACCTGGAAAGTATCTATCTAACCTAATAGCTATTTCCGAAGACAAGTTGGTGTTAGCTGATTCCAAAACCATGCAGAGCAATGAGAGAACAGTTTCATATCTCAATGAAAACGATAAAGCATCATTAAACTCCGTGAAAGAGATTTATTCGTTGCTCAAATTGGCAGAGAAGTAAGTTTACGTGTTGAAATTACTTGTTAGAAGAATTTCGCATTGTTCTTATAATCTACCAATTAATGAACAAAGAGTACATTGTTTTAGAATAGCAATTTCCCGAAAGTTTAAAAAACTTTATTCGGTCGTGTATCTATTTTATAAGGAGTTACCATTAATGAGCATTGAAAATAAGAATGTATACCCTGACTGTCCAACAATTATCAGAACGATTGAGGTAGGCGGTCTTACGAAATTCCAGCTTATCCAAAAGTTGCAACAACACTCCGTTTTGATGAATGAGTCTGCAGAGAGGCTATTCGCTGATAATAAGTTTACCACATCTGATTTAACATATTTCCTGAAGACCGTAGAACTGACCGTTCGTGACCTTGGCTTTGCCGAGGGAGCTACTACAGCTCAAATCTTTAAAAGAGCGAGCGAGGTTGGTTTGGATCTATGTCCGCTTGAACTAGGACCTCGCATGAGATTCCAGTATCTGGACCAACCTGAAGGTTATTTGGGAAAACCTTCCCTTCCACATCAAGCTCCGTACGGGTCTATCACAATAGCATCAGAGGTACTAAGTGAAGATGAAGACTTTCCGAAAGGCTTCTATCTGAGACGAATCGACGGCGTGTTGTGGTTGCGTGGATATCGTGCTAAGCAGACGTATGTTTGGAAACCTGATGACCATTTAATCTTTTTGTCAAACAAAGAAGAGTCTGCAATAAATCATGGGGAATAGATTAAAAGGGATATTGGGCCGTTCTCAGGGTCCTAGTTTAGGACTGCTTTGAAGGTAATTCTTTGTGCAGAAAATTGATAAAATAACTTCCGATTGTTCTTACAATGCACCAAATAATGGTTGCCGAGATGAAGCTTGCGAAGTACGATAATGTGTACCTTCTAATGATCGGTGATTCAATTTGCAAATCCCAAGCAAAAATAATTTCCAGAGATGGAAGCAACGGGAGGGGTTGTGAAATTGCAAAAAGCACAAAAACGAATTGCAATTACAATTATAGCTATCGTGCTTTCGCTAGGTATTTTAGGTTCTGTATTATTTATGGCGTATTATGTTCATAACCAAACAATATTAAGAGATTTAACTGCCGCGTCGACACCTTCACACAGTGTTATTAATGCCGCAGAGGTTGCAATATCAGCAAACTCCAAAGTCAATACGAAAGACATTAAGGTAGTTAGTGTGCGGACAATCAAGAGTAGAGACTGGTTTATTTTGTACAAGATTAAAAACTCAAAAGGCTTTTGGGTCCCCTTAGAGGTAGACGCCAATTACGGAGTAGAAGTGACTGAAACCGTAAGCGGTCAATTCCACTCATATTTCCATCGGTATTAGAGCCATAAATTTGTCTTTTGAGGCGTTAGTAATAGATGAAATGACTTTCACGAATTCCTATTCCCCACAGTTATCTCCCAAAATGCTAACTTCAGAAAATTCTTAAACCGTGACTCAGACCGTTGTAATAACATGGTAACTAGATGCTTGCTGTTGGGGGAAGTGTTAATGTTAAAAGATAAGGCGAGATTTCTAATGGTGTTAGTTGTTATTCTACTGTTAATCGGGTTTTACGGATTTGCCGTTTTTACTAATAGTAAATCATACATTGCGAACAAAGATTTAACGCACGATGAACTAACAAAATGTATTGACCAATACTGGTTTCAGGGTAAACCAATAAACTTTACTATTGAGTTAGAAAAAGATGTTGACAACCTGCATTTACTGCTTTTGTCATACCAACCAACTCCGAATTTTCCTCAAGTGACTGGACTAGCAGTGTTTAAACGTCTGCCAAATAATAAATACAAATATGATATTTTCTTTCAAGGGTCTTCTTTGAGTCAAAGTTCCCAAACGGTAGTGGTTACAAATGAAGGGTCTAATTTAGAGAAACAATATGGCGTTTTTTACGGCATGATTGCCGATAATCAGCCAACCAGGTATTTATTTACGATTAATGGCGGCAAAGAATTTATTGATACTTTCAAAAAAAATAAGTATTTTATAAACGTATATGATTTAAACCATCATAATGGTTTTGCCATGCAACCAATTGATAACTAGGCGTAGTTCTATATTTACCTTCACATTGGTAACAGATAACTTCAGGGTATTCATATTGCCTACCAAATAGTGGATAATAAGTAGGATTATGTGAAATAGAGTTAATTGGAAGAAATTATAGAATGGTGAAATAACCTGAAAGTTATAATTAGTTCTTAAGTGGGAGGGAAAACAAATGACAGCCTTTGCCCAAATAATTACTATTATTCCAGTTATACTTATACTTTTCTTTCTTATAAGCATCATAGATTTTATGAAAAAAAAGACCAAGAATGATGAACTTCTTATCAATAAGCTTGACCAGTTACTTGAAAGATTAACAGACAAAAAAAGTAATGAATATCCAAAAGAGCATTGACCTTTTGCTATACATGCTTCAAAGCAAATTATCCGATGTTAGGTACAAAAAAGCTTAAGCCCAGAAAAATTTCCATGTGCGAAAAGACTGAACGTTAATGTCATAAACTGACGAAATTTTCCCCTGACCAAGCATATACGGCAAGTAGCATGGTTGTGTTCCTGCTCTAAGCCTTGGGGCTTCGTGCCGTAACACAACGGGAAAATTCGTTGACCAAACGGGCCGGGACACTCATATTTCGAAAATATATGTATTACTTACGTAGACATACACGATTAGGTACTTCATTGCTTCTAGGGTGGCATAGGGGAGGTAGAGGGACGGCAAAAGTCGTTTACGGGCGTAAGGGGCGTTTAGCACGGAAATATGCGTTATTGCTCGTCTATCTATTTTACACCAGGCGTATGCCTTGTGTGTCGTGCCCGTTTCTCGCGGTGGGGTGGCTCAAAAGGTTTATAAAACACAAAGGTTTGTTAAACGTGATATTTAAACAACCTTTATTCAACCATTTTATGGTAGGAAGTAACGTTTTTTGACGTGCTGACTACCATTTTTTGTATTGGAAAAATAAAGTAATGCCTACGAACATATGTTTTATGGGATGTTTTTGCCCTTATACGTAGAGCCAAAATGTGGCAAATGTTATGATGTTTCCAAACGTTCAAATCGTCCATATATTTCCTTGCACGCAATCAACGAATAATAACGTATAACAAACGTTCGTTCCGTATTTGTTCGTTGCAATCTACGTTTATTCGTATTGTAACGTTTATTTGCTGAATGTGATCTTATTTGCTTATAACGTTTATTGCTGTAAAGGATCTATTCGCTATATACAACCATTCGCTGCTTATACGTGTATTCGCTATTTATTTTGGCGGGTTAATGAAAGACCGGTTTTTCAAGTGGTATTTTCTATCCTTATATGGCATGAATTTTAGATACGACTATTTACATAGGCAAAACATTGGTAAAAATTGTGCAATTGACTAACAAAGTAGGCGGTGATACCATAAGGCCATGGACAAACACGAACGACAAACAGGAGGTAAACAAAACTGAATAGCGTTATAAATATTTAAAGAAACTAAATGACTAAACAGGTGGAGGAAGAAAAATGAAAAGCTATACTTTAATTGAATTGCAAGAGATTTCTACACGGGTTGAAGAAGGTAAAAGTTGTGTTTGTTCCAACCAAAAAACGTATAAATCTCTGGATTTAACCTCCATTTGTCCTAAGCTACTGGCAGGAGATCCTTGTAAATACTGCTATGTTCAAACTAGTAGGGAAGAAGGGTTTAACGCAAAAATCGTATATGGACGTATTACCTACAATGGCGAGATTTCCAGAATGAACCAAGCCACAATAACTAAGTTAAATGAATGTGGCGGTTTGAGAGTATTTTCCTTCGCTGATTACTACTCTTGGATGGATGATGATCTTGAAAAAATTGTTGCAGACGCTAAAAAACGTGGTTTAAAGTTAAAGGCTATTACCAAACAAGCCCAATTCGTTCATAAATTTTGGAAGGATTTTGATGTGATCCACGTATCAGTTGACAATATTGGCGATGGAATGGCCTGGGAAACAGCGAAAAACTTACGCGAGATGTATCCAACCGTATTAGTCCGATCTGTCATCACTAAGGACGAAGACATTCAAGCCTTGGCATGGACGGACATTTTAACACTAAATCATGGAAACAACGGCTTCAAAAATTACTCTAAGAAGAACAACGACCAATTGAGCCAAGTATTTCCGGGTAAAGTATGCTGCTCAACAGGAAAATGCCAAACCTGCAAAGTAAAATGTGGATTGACAAAAGTTGGTGATAAAAATATTTAACGCAATAAAGTGACTAACAAGGTGGAAGAGCTGGCTCGGATTACGGGCTGGCAAATCCTCTCAGATTTAATTCACAATCGTTAAAAATGTTGCCATCTATAAATAGCCATAAAAATTGGAGGAATGGAAATGAAAAGAGTAAACATCGTATCAATCCAGTTGGTCAAAGAAAAAAGCCTGTCCTATGTAACAAACGTGGTTACCTGTCCTAAAGATGCTTCAGTCATTGCAGAGGACTTTCTAAAAGGAGTTGACAGGGAACATTTCGTGGTAATGTGTCTAGATACCAAAAATAAGGTTAATGCGATCAACACAGTTTCAATTGGTGGTTTAAATAGCTGTCCAGTTCATCCGCGGGAAGTGTTTAAAGCTGCAATACTCTCCAATAGTGCTTCAATTATCCTAGTCCATAATCATCCAACAGGCGACACAACCCCATCCAGAGAGGATAAAGAAGTAAGCAAACGTCTAGTTGAAGCTGGGGAAATCCTGGGAATTGGAGTTTTCGACCACATTATAGTGGGGGAAAACGGCAAATTCATTAGTTTGAAAGAGCGGGGGGATATGTAGCAATGGTCAAGCACGTTTTTATTAAGGATCTCGCCGGGAACTATCTAACAAAAAAATCAGTTGCTGCTGAGTTCTCGTTCACTAATAACAAAGCTTTCGCTTATGTATTTGACACTGAAGAGCAAGCACAAGCCGTAATAAAGCTCTTAGGCCTAGAGGCCAATGTTGCGGAGGGATAAATAGCCAGAGTAGCGAGTTTGGAGAGTAGTCAAAAATAATTGAAAGTCAAAAATTGAAAGGTAGTGCTATTAATGAAAAAGGTGTTAACAATAATTATTTCTCTGATCGTGGTGTTTGGTTTAGTTTCTGGCTGTGGTTCAGCACCTGCTCCAAAAGACCCAACTGTTAAAATGGATGGTCAAATCCAACCGTCTGACGCAGTGGTTGGTCAACCAGTAGATCTTAGTTTAACGGTTACTAACACTAGTAAGCAAAATATTAAGGATTTGGTACTGATAGTTAATGGTTCATTGATGAAAAACGTGGTTGTAACCCAAACTTCTCCAAAAGCGTATTTTACAGACAATCAATTTGAGTATGGAGTGTTAAACGCCGGGGAGAAGAAAACATTCGATATTACAATTGTTGCCAAGACTGCTGGTAACCTTGATTTCGGTATCCTTCCATCAGATTTTAACAATGACAGCTTCAACTTCTTAAAGGACGCACAAGACCAAGACCCGTCATTAAACGGAAGCTTGACAGTTACCCCATAAATTGGAATAGTAGTATTTAACAAAACATATTAACTATCTTGGTAGACTATGATAAAATGCAAAGTGTCAGAGAACATTAGCTAAAGGGATGAGAACAATGGCATTCACGGGTTCTGCTCCTAGCACAAACATTCTGAACGGTAATGCTGCACTTGGAGCCACGTTCGTTGGCGGTTCTGCGGCAGTACCAAAAGCTACGACCAAGAAGACAACTAAGAAGACGACAGTGCAGAATCCAGTCTACCATTTGACCCCGACAGATGCCCATAAATATGATCAATTTAAAACTCCTAGCACGACTCGTGCAGTGCAAGCCAATACACCACTTCTTCCACCTGAGTTAAGCATGAGTAACCAACATTACAATCCTTGGACAACCATAGGGTTACCGCTTATAATCGCTCTAAGTTTAATCACTTTGTTCATGTGGCTAGGATATAAACTAACAGAAGGACGTGTTCCAGCAGTTGGATATGCCCACAGGCACAAAAGAGTTGGCGGGCCATCACATAACACGCCGGGAAAAATGCGTCCGCGTATCTTTAAACATTAATGATCGTGCAATACAACTTTTCTGGGGTGAAAGTCAATTTGGAAAAAGGGAGACAATGAATATGAAAAGATTAAATGAACAGTACTCCAAGCTCGTACTAAACGCGGCTGAAAAGAATTGGGACAATAACAAGGACAAAATGCTAAAACGGGGCATTGATAAGAACTCTTACATGCTTGGTTACCTCCATGGATGGGAAGCGTGTTTCAGCACGTATGACTTAGACCATGAGGGATTGGAGGATAATCAACATGGTGTTAGAGAAAACGAACCTACAGATCATTGATGATTTTCTCAGCACGAAGAAATCCGAGCAGACAAAAAAAGTGTATAGAGTGGAGTTACAGAAATTCGCTAACTTTGTGAACAAGTCCTTTGATGAAGTTACGAATTGGGATATTATAGATTTCAATAAAGTGTTGATGGCTAACAGCAAGTCAGACGCAACACGACAACGCATTTATTCGACCATCCGCTCACTTTATACTTGGCTAGTTAAAATGCACGTTATCTCAGCCGAGCAAAACCCGACAAATGGCACGATTGAAAAGCTAACGCCACATGTAGACCTGGAAAACAAATTTTTAACTGTGAAGGAAGTTGAAGCCTTTAAAGAGAAGGCAAAACCGAATGCACGTAATTACGCCATGGTAGCAGTTTTAGCCACTACAGGCTTACGGATTAGTGAAGCTCTAGGAATCAACTGGAATGACATTGTTTATCTGGAAACACCTGAAGGTTCTGGGTGGTTCGCCAGCGTTACCCGCAAAGGGGGAAAGAAGCAAAACATTTTCCTGCCAGATGGAACGTATGAAGCACTTATGCGGTTGCGGAGAAACATTCCCATCAACCCGAAAGATGATTCACCGGTATTTACTTCTCTGTTCGCTGGGCAACACAAACGGATTACAGCAACCGGAGCAAGAAAAACGTTGGAGCAAATAGCCAAAGCTGCCGGAATTGAAAAGGAGTTCACACCGCATTGGTTTCGCCACACCTTCGTTAGTCAGTGCATTGCTGCTGGGGCCAATCCGAGGGATGTGCAATGGCAAGCAGGACATAGTTCTTTCCGCACGACTGAGCGTTACCTACATGCAATGAGCAAAGGGGTAGGCAAGTTCTTTCCGGTGAAATTCTAAATAAGGAGTTTGATGTAGATGGCACGTTTTAAAACTAAGTTTTACGCTCATACCGACAATTCTGAGGAAGCTGCTTTTAATGGTGTTGGCAAATTGTTTGACTTCCAGGGATATCGATTCTTAGAAGGTACGGATTCCAACGATGAGCCACGCTATATAATAGCCGATTATACTGTTAATCCTAAATCTCCAGTGTTTTATGAGTTGGAATTGACTGATTTCTACCGGCTAATTGCTTACTATCTCATTGGGCTGCAGCCGGATAAGGCACATGCAAATGACACGCTACTAGGTGAATTGGAGCAGATGACTGGGCGGCGAGAGAGTTACTTTAAATAGACAAAGTCTTTTATTGTGGAGGTTTCACGGCAAGTAAGCACTAATTGTTAAATTCTAAGTTAATGCATGAGAAAAGCCAGGAGGTCGGATAAAACCTTCCTGGCTTGTTTTTCGTGGTTATTCTAAATTCTGGACAACATTTGCCAGAAGGGATATTATGAAGGTGGTATTTTCCTATTTAACCTTTTCTTTTTTCGGTAATAATTGGCTTTATGCTCGTTTTTGTAAGATATAATTGAGGGCAACATCTACGAACTTGATTCGTATAATTACTGTTCTAAGGAGTATTCGCGAAAGCACTTTGTAGATACTAAATAGTTTTGTGACATTGCCGCTTATCTATGCATTGTGAATGAAAATTGATTTATTAGGTAGGAAATGTTTTGCGGAGGTTTTATGTGAAATGATTTTCTTGGATTTTTTGATTATTTTTCTTTCAGGATATCTTTCGAAAACCCGATTAAGCATTTTAAACTATATTTTAATACTAACGCTTCTGCCGTTAGCAAGTATTGCCATTATGATTGCTGACATGAAATATGACCGCTATGATTTTTATGGATACATAGTCATAATCTTGCTAACGGGGGTGTCATTTTTAAGCGTTTGGGTTTTTCCAGCATTGTATGGAGAGAACAAAAAAGTAGAATTGTCGATGTACTTTGTGACCGGATTTGTAGTATTAATCTCTATGGTTCTGTTTGCTATGACAGAAGTGTTGCCAAACGACATAATTGAGTCTTTCCTTAAACCGTTGATGATCATAAAAGGTAACACTTATGATCTATGGAGCCTACCTCCTTACCAATTAGCGCACTTTAGCATTATGGTGGTATCATTTCCCTATATTGCGTCGTTTATTATTAGTAAAACGATATTCAAGTTTAAGAAATATCAAAAGGAATGATTATTGCTAAATATAGGGGGGCGGCAACATCACATAACAGCGTATTCTTAAAATCTGAGAAAACATGAAAAAGTATGCGGACTTCGGGAATACGCGGGACGTTTAGTGACATCTAATTTTCTATAGAGATGGTGGCTAAATGTTGGGGGCGGGTTTCGGGGACTGGTAAACGTTGGATGTTTGATAAGGTGGTTATGAATTTGTTGTTTACTATCAGTGTTGAGGATTATAAAACTGCTCTAACGTGCAAATCGTTGAGCGATTCTCAAAGGAAAATGCTTACGGTGCACTATGAAGCATCACGGCACAATATTACTGCATCCGAATTGGCAAAAAGAATGTCATTTGTTAACTATAATCTTGCAAATTTGTTCTACGGTAAATTAGGAAGAATTATTGGAGAACGTCTTGAATTGAAAGACATACCAGAAACTCTCCCGGAAAAGATATTTGTAAGCATTTTGGCGACCTTTGAGAAACCTTTATTAGAATGGCACTGGATTATGAGACCTGAACTAGCTCGGGCTTTAGAAGAGTTAGGCTGGGTTAACAATGAAATAACTTCATATTTTCCTGAAGAAATAAATAATACGGGTACTTTTTTCGAGGGTTCTTTAAAAAAGATAACAGTAAATGCTTATGAAAGGAATCGGGAGGCAAGAGAAAAATGCATAAAGTTTTATGGTTGCATTTGCCAAGTGTGTGGCATTGATTTGTGTAACAATTATGGTGAAATTGCAAAAGGGTATATTCATATACACCATCTAAAGCCATTGAGCCAAATAGGAGAGGAATATGAAATTAATCCTGATTTAGACTTGATACCCGTTTGTCCTAATTGTCATGCAGTTATTCATATGAGCTCTCCTCCGTATACAATTGAAGAGATGAGAAAAATAGTAGCTAAGAAATATGAGTAATTCTATGATTAGTTTTATTTTTATCATGAACAACTTTCTTCTATTTGATTTGGAAGAAAGATTAACTCGTATGGCGCATTATCTCATAAAAATTCAACCACGGGGAATTATAACCCGATGGAGGGGTTTTATGGAACAGCACGAACAGAATTTCCACCCTGTAGAATTTGTATCGTCTTCTGGACACAAAGTAATAATACCGAACGACCCATCGCCCCAAGCGTGTGAACGATTTGTCAGAGTTTTGATGGACATAAAAGCTAAGAACGGCATTACGAATAACTAGTAAGGATTGGGCAAGTTGGTATTCCAGCTTGTCCTTTTCCATGCTATAATTAGGATACAACAGCATGTGGTGTCTACAAATGATACCGAATACTTATCAGAGGTGAAGATATGTCTCATGACTATGATATAAGGACTGTAGCCTTGTATCTGCGTAAATCACGGGGGCAGAACAATGAGGAAATTGACGATTTAGCACAACACAGGGCAGAACTAATAGCCATGTGTGAGGAGCGAGGATGGGCATACACCGAATACGCTGAAATAGGTACAGGCGATAAGATAAATGTCCGTCCTAAAATGCTGGAACTGCTGCAGGATGTTGAGCAACAAATGTATGACGCTGTTGTAGCAGTCCACTTCGACCGACTCAGCCGTGGTGACGAGTCTGACCAAGCTCGAATTAAGAAAACGTTTGCCATGACTGAAACATTATTTGTCACTATTACCAGGGTGTACGATTACAACAATGACCAAGATATTATGATGGCTGACTTTGAAGGAATGATGGCAAGGTTGGAATATAAGACCATTGCCAGGCGTTTTCGACAAGGTAAGGCTCGCCGAGCGAAGCAAGGATTTTGGTCGAACGGCACGCCACCCTTTCCCTACGTATTCGACCGTGAAACAGGTAAGGCCAAACCTGACGAAGCAAATCTGTTGGTTTATAGGCGAATGATCGATCTGTGCTTAAACGGTTACGCTGCTACGGATATAGCTTGGGAATTGAATAAGGAAGGTATACCTAGCCCACGGGGTCAGTTGTGGAGTCCAGCGGTTGTAAGGCGGTTATTGATGGATGAAGTACATCTTGGACGCTTAGTAGTTGGCAAGAAACGCAAGCTGGTCGGAGCGGATGCAATTGTCCGTAAGCCTAAAGATGAGTGGATTGTTTATTATAACTGCCATCAGGCTGTTAAAACTGAACAGGAGCACAACAAAATTCTTTTCTTAATACAGCGGCAAAAAGAAACGCCACCAGCAGCTAGAGCAGGTTCTAGCCAATTCAGTGGATTAATCAGATGTGGTATCTGTGGTCACACAATGCAGATTCAAAAGCGAAGTGACCGCCCGTCGGATCTTTTGAAAAGCTGTACACATCGTGACCATTTCGGCGTGCGTTGCCCAAACCTCGGGGGAGCCATAATTGACATAGCTATTTCGGTCAAAGAGGCAATCCTAGCCAAGCAAGAGCAATTGGAAGCGGCAATTCGAAGTGGTATTCAGTTGGAGGATATCCGAGTTATCTTGGAATTGTCAGAGCAGAAATTAGCCGAAATGAAACAGTATGATTCAATGCTTTCCAAGCTGGAAGATGCCTTCTTCGCTGAAAAGATAAGTGAAGAACGTTATATGTTAAAGAAGGCAGAGTACGAAACAAGAATTCATGCCCTGGAAGAAGAGTACAAAATCATTCAAAAACAAGCAGACAATACCCAAAATGCTAGAAACGAGGATATGCTGGATTCCGTCAAAAAGGTTCTTGCGGTTATTAATAGTAAAGACATTGAACCCAAAGATATCAATCGGGCCTACAAAAGTATCATCCACTCAATTGAGTGGGAACGCGATGATTTTGACGACTGTGGAGCCATGAAGGTAAATTTTCTATAGGGGTCTAACACGTCAAAAGGACTTTAGGAGCCTTGCCGGTCACGGTATCGTTTGGAAACACCGGATGGAAGCGTGATCATCCCGGTTAGCCGCGTGGCGTGTGGCTTCGCAGCCGGGGGGTCAGAATTTGATACCGGGGCAGCGTCGCCTAAAGACCAAAATGATACCGGTCTTCCCTTTGGCGGGGGGAGCGGGGCCGGTGTGTCAGTGCAACCAGTAGGTTTTTTGGTAGTAGGCAATGATCAAGTGCGGTTATTGCCGGTCGACAGCAATGTAGTTTTCGATCGGGTAATCGATGCTGTTCCCGGTATTATTGACAAAGTTACGCAGATGCTAAAAAAAGATGGTCATGCCGAAAAGTCTTGTCAAGACAAACCAACGGTCAAATTAGAACCAGAAGATTAGGAGCGTATAAGCGCTCCTAATTTTTTGTTAGGCTGAGTATCCTTAAATTTACATACACCTCTCGGGTGAGAAGTTACGTATTATATCTAAGATTCGCGTAGGTAACCCATAGCCGGAGGTTGGAAAATGGAATTGCAACAACGTCTCACGCGGTGTTTGGCACAGTTGAACTTACCGGAAGATGAGCGGGCTTATCTGGCGGCCAATCTGCTTACCATTATCGACGCAAGAGTCCAAGCGTTGCAGCAGACCATTGCTAAGGCGCAAGAGAATAGCATGAACTTTGCCAAACAGTACTCTATGGAATTTTGTCAGGTTCAACAACCACTCCTAGCTAAAAGCGTGCCGCAAACAGATTTCATCAACTGGTGCTTTTGGGAAAAGGTAATTGCCAATCGCCTGGCGTTGGTTGCCAGGTATGAGAGACTGCGCCGAACTCATATAGATACTTAAGCGAGCCGAGCTACTTGTGGAACCTACCATTGGATATTCATAGATACATTGTGATGCTGTACTGTACATAACGTTCTAAGGTTGTCCTTCCCTTCATAGGAATTTAGAAGAGGGGAAGGGATAACCTTGGTCAATGCAGTATGGCTTTTTTTGTTGGTAACCGGAATCATGACCGCGGCCATCAGCGGGCGGATTGATATAGTCACCACCTCAGCGATGGAAGCAGCTAAAATAGGTGTCGAAACAGCCATTGGTTTAGTCGGTGTGATGAGCCTGTGGTTAGGCTTGATGCGTCTGGCCGAAGCAGCTGGGATGGTCCGAGCGTTAGCCCGCGTTGTACAGCCTTTTACACGCTGGTTGTTCCCCTCTGTTCCTAAGGAGCATCCAGCTCTGGGAGCAATAATTTTAAACATCAGCGCCAATATACTCGGGCTTGGCAATGCGGCGACCCCTTTTGGTTTAAAAGCGATGGAGGAACTGCAGAAGCTTAACGCGGGCAAAGATGAGGCGAGTGAAGCCATGTGCACCTTCTTAGCCCTTAACACCTCAGCCATTACTTTAATACCTGCTACAATTATTGGAGTTAGAGTTAAGGCTGGGTCTGCTAATCCGTCGGAAATAATCGGCACAACTATCTTTGCCACTAGTTGCGCGATGCTTGTCGCCATTACAGCTGATTTCCTCTTCCGACGGGCAGGAGGAACCAGGCGATGAAGGTTATAGCGGAAATATCGCGGTGGGCAATTCCGGCTTTTTTACTTTTAGTACCTGTAATAGCTTATTTGCGTAAAGTAAAGGTATACGAAGTGTTTGTCACCGGGGCTGAGGATGGTTTTTGGACTGCCGTCAAAATAATTCCGTATTTGGTTGGAATGTTAGTGGCAATTAAGATCTTCGTGGATTCAGGAGCCATCGAAATTCTCGCTGCCGGGTTAAAACCTCTTTTCAATCTACTTGGCTTGAGGCACGACTTAGTGCAAATTATCCCTTTAGCGATTATGCGCCCGCTTTCCGGTTCCGGTGCGCTTGGTGTCGCCACTCAGGTAATAACAGAGCATGGACCGGATTCCTTCCTGGGTAAATTGGCCTCCACCATGCAAGGGAGCACAGATACCACTTTTTTTGTTTTAACGGTTTATTTTGGCTCGGTCGGAGTAAAGAAGTACCGCTATGCTTTAAAATTAGGTTTGTTGGCTGATTTGACCGGCTTAATTGCCTCAATTTACATTGTCAGTAAAATTTTTGGCTAATGGTGAGGTTTTTGCCATAACCTGTTGAAATTGATGTTGGATATGGGTATACTAGGCAAAGGTTATCTACGTAGGAACACAAGAAGGTGGATTAATGCTTTGTGTGGTATTGCCTGCTTATAATGAAGAAGCGGCTTTGCGCAAATTACTACCCAGATTAGTTGAAGTCGTAAAAGACTATCCATATAAAATTTTTGTCATTGATGATGGTAGCACTGATCAAACGGCCGCTGTCGCCGAATTATTTGCCGGCAACTGCGGAACGGTGTTAGGCCACAAGTGCAATAGGGGTTTAGGTGAGGCCTTGCGTACGGGTTTGCTCGCGGCTATCGGGCAAACGCAGTATGACGATGTCATTGTTACCTTGGACTCAGACGATACCCATCCGCCGGAAATAATTCCGGCCATGCTTGAGAAAATCCAGTCCGGCTTAGATTTGGTCGTAGCTTCCCGCTTTACGTCGGGAGGTCAAGAGGTAGGGCTGCATATGCATCGCAAGGTACTGAGCCACGGCGCCGGGTGGATAATGGGGACGTTTTTTCCGCTCCCGGGTATCCGCGATTACTCTTCCGGTTTCCGCGCTTATCGCGCGGGTTTTTTGGCGAAGGGTTTTGCTTATTATGGGGCGCAAATGTTTGAAAGCAGTGGCTTCGCCGTGATGGTGGAATTGCTGTTAAAATTGTCAATGTTTAAACCACGTTGCGGGGAAGTCCCGTTGGTGTTGAGGTATGATCGGAAATTGGGCAAAAGCAAGATGCCGGTTGCACGTACCATCGTGGGGTATTTGAGCTTGATTGTTAAACTGCGTAAAGTTACGCCGCCGGCTGAGGTGGAAGCATGAGACTGTTCCTATTATTATTTTCTGTATTCTTGGGGGCCATCGGTCAGGTTTTGCTTAAAATTGGCATGCGGCACATCCGTCCGGAACTGTCGTTGCTCGGTCTAATCAAATTAATCGGCCAAGTTTTTACCACCCCGGCTTTGTTATCCGGCTTAGTTTGCTTTGGGTCCAGCTTTTTGCTGTGGCTGGTAGTTATCAGTCAAGAGGATTTAAGCTATGCCTATCCGATGGTGAGTCTCGGTTATATAGTCGCCTTTCTAGCTTCATGGCTGCTGTTTAAAGAAAATATCACGCTGCTGCGTGTGGCTGGTTTGCTCTTGATTTGCTGTGGCGTATCGCTTGTGGCGAGGAGTTAGGTCTATGTCCAAGAAAACTTGGTTTTGGCTCATTTTGCTGCTCGGCATTGCGATCCGTTGTTATGGCATTACTGCTCCGTTGTTGGACACCCAGGCATGGCGTCAGGCTGACACTGCATCTATGGCTGCTAACTTTGTGCAACATGGATTTTGGCCGCCCTTCCCTCAGCTTAACTATGACGGTCCGCCCCCTAACTATGTGGAGTTGGAATTTCCGCTGATCCCTTTACTTACGGCTCTTGTGTGGCAGGTGGTTGGACAGTATGACATCATTGCCCGGGCAATAGTAATCGCCTTTTCCGGCCTGACCTTGGGCTTTATCTATCGCTTGGGCAAGGAACTCTATGATGAGACCAGCGGCCTTTTAGCCATGGTCTTTTTTGCACTTAATCCTTTAGCCATCTATTATGGACGGGCGGTAATGCCTGATGCCGCTATGCTTTTCTTTATGACTGCCGCTGCCTACTATATGGTGCGTTGGGCTAAGCAGGCCAAAGACCGTGACTTAATCCTGACTGCAGGAAGCTTTGCGTTGGCTGGCCTGGCAAAACTACCTGCCCTAATGATGGGAGCTCCGTTGCTCGTGCCTTTTATCCGGCGTTATAAGTTGACGGTGCTCCGGCATAGATCAGTATGGCTATTCCTCGGCATTGGTCTGCTTCCTACTTTTGCCTATTACTATTTGGCCCACCTGCAGGCCGCCCACACCGTAAATCAGTTTGTCAGCGGCATCATCACCGGCCAGATGAATACGAGTTTTTTTGACTATACCTATCTACGTAAGACATTAGTGCAGATGATTACCATGCCTTTATTGCTTTTGGCTTTAGGAGCTCCCTTGTTACGCAAAACCAGAATCGGTAACGCCTTTGTCTGGGTATGGCTCGCCGTGCTGCTAGCCTATACTATCATTGTTTGCAGCCGGATTCAGCTAAATTATTATCTGTTGCCCTTGCTGCCGCTGCTAAGTGTGTTAGCAGGCGCAACCTTAGGACGCTTTTGGGGTGAGACACCTGGTATCATGAGCAGTGTGCTCATTTTTGGCCTGTGTGCGCACCTTGCGGTGCAAGGGTTGCAATTTTACTATGTGCCGCAGTATGCTTATTTGCCTCAGGCCAAGCTGATTGAGCACTATACGCAACCGGCCGATTTGCTCATTTTGGACGATGCGCCGCCGATGACGTTTTATTATAGTAATCGAAAAGGTTGGCGGCTATTACCGGCGCAACAAACGCCTCAAGCCGTAGAAGCGCTGCGTGCGCAAGGGGCCAAGTTATTTGTTGAATTGCCTTATGCTACAGTGCAACCTGTCTTACAGAAGTATTTAACAAGGCATTACACTTGGGTCGCGCAAGGTAGTTTTTTTGACTTGAGCCGGCCGAAAAGTTGAGATAAGAGGTGGACCCATGGAACGGTTACATAAAGTCCTGGCTGCTGCAGGCGTGGCCTCCAGACGTAAGGCCGAGGCATTAATCCTCCAAGGTAAGGTTCGTGTTAACGGACAGGTTGTGAGTATTCTCGGCACGCAAGTTGACCCAGCGGTGGATAAAATCAGCGTCGAAGGCAAACCTGTCGTTCCAACGGAACGTAAGTCCTATTTCCTCCTGCATAAGCCGGCAGGCTATGTCACAACCCTAGATGACCCTCAAGGGCGGCCTAAGGTCACAGATTTACTGACCGGGGTGAAACACAGGGTCTATCCAATCGGTAGGTTGGATTATGCTACGGAAGGCCTATTATTGTTAACCAATGACGGTGATTTGGCGTATCGGCTTACCCATCCCAAGTATGGTGTGGTAAAAACCTATCAAGCCCTCGTCTTGGGTATACCCGATGCTACGGCCTTAAATACGCTGCGTAGCGGAGTGCGTCTGGAGGATGGGCTCACGGCTCCGGCAGAAGTGCGTTTGATTAACAGCAAACAAGGCAGCGCATTACTGGAATTGAAAATCCATGAAGGGCGTAACCGTCAGGTCAGAAGAATGTGCGATGCTATCGGTTATCCGGTGCAAAGACTGCGGCGCACCGGCTTTGGTGGCTTGACCTTAAACGGAGTGCCGGTGGGGTCGTTTCGCACCCTCAGCCCTGCGGAGGTAGCCGCACTGCGGGAACAAGGTGGGACGCAATAGCCTACCCAAAGCATCACACGCCAAAAAATACCCTCAGAACCGGAGACTTCACTTCCGTTCTGAGGGTATTTCACTCTATTATCCAGCTATTATTCCGTTATATCAACCGCCGGCAAACGTACATAAAACGTTGCCCCATGCCCGGGCATACTGCTTAAAGCAACCTGTCCATGGTACGCTTGAGTTAGGGTATTGACAATAGCTAAGCCCAGTCCGGTACTGCCTGTCACATTGCGTCCGTTGGTACCGCGCACAAAACGCCCCCAAATGAGAGGCTGATCCGCTTCAGGTATACCAGGACCTTGATCTGTGACTGATATCTCGACCCAGGGTGCTTGATACCGTGCACTAAGCTTAATTTCACTTGGGGTAGGGGAAAATTTTAAAGCATTTTCACACAGGTTCAGCAAGATTTGCTTAAGTCGATCAAAGCCGCAGTCCACCTGGGGCAAATTAGGTTCAATTTCTAAGCGTAGGGTAACTTGTTTTTGTTGTGCGGAGGGGCTGATCTGCTGGGAGATATTCTCGATAGCTTCTGATACATCCACATTTTCATGAGGGAACTCCAAGGGGCCGCCGTACTCAATCCGGCTGAGATCGAGGATATCGTTGACCAGACGGCGCAGGCGCAGTGTTTCGTTGAGAATGGTCTGCAAATAACGTCTGCGCTGCTGCTCGTCTTGTACCACATTGTCCAATAAGGCCTCCGTGTACCCCTGCAAATACGATAAAGGGGTTCGCAGTTCGTGTGATACATTTGCCACAAATTCACGCCTCATCTTATCCAAACGACGATCTTTGGTAACGTCATGCCATACTGCAACTAACCCACGTTCCGCTTCCGTGCCTAATAGAGAGATTTCTACGCTGAATATTTGGTCATTCCAGGCAAATTCACCATTACTGGGAGCGGATTGCGCCAAAGCATGTTCTAACAGGGTACTGAGGTCGGAGGGTAAATCGGCCAAAGTTAATTTTTCTGCAGTGGGGCTGGGAGCAAACTGCTCCAGTGCAACCCGGTTGGACATGACGATCTGTTTGGCGGGAGATAAAGTCAACACGCCGTCTTCAATGCTGGACAAGATGTTAGCGAGTTGGTGGCGTTCACGGGAAATCTGGTCAAAGTAGAGCTTAATCCCTTCAGATAGGGTGTTAACCGATTGCCCCAACGAGGCTAATTCTTGAGTTGAATCGAGTGTGATTACGCGTCCGTAGTTGCCCGTTGCAATGTCGCGCACGGCCTTGTCCATCTCCACCACCGGACTGACCAACTTTTTAGAGAGGAAAATGCCGCCGGGCAGTGCCATGAGAAAGGACAGGGTTAAACCCCACCCAATCGAATGATTGACCGAACTGCTTACCGCGTTTAGGTGTGTAAAAGGTTCAAACACAAATACAGCGCCGATTATTTTGTGGCTCTTCCAAATGGGTAACGCAACCTTGATGATATGGGGACTGAGATAAGGCACGCTGCCTTCAAAGGAAATATTATTGCCTTGTTTAATTTGTTGCATGTCTTGCGTTGGCATGGTGAAACCGTGCCAGTTACGTAGCCGTGAGGTGCTTAAAACTACTTTGCCGCTAGGGTCTGTTGCTACAATGTCGTATTTTAACACGTTGCCCAAAAAATCAAAGTGTCCGAGTGCATTTTGCATATCGGGGAGTGACGCTAGATATGTTGAGAGACTGGCGGCAGTGTTCGTTAATTCCTCATTTTCCTCAGCTGCGTAGCCATAGTAGAAATCATGGGTTGATTTAGCCAATATGCCACCGAAAAAGAGCAGGAGTAAAAACATCCACGCAATAATAATTACCCATATTTTGGTGGCAAAACTGCGTGGAATCATGGAATTACCTCAAACTTGTAGCCAACACCGCGTACGGTCTGCAGATAATTGAATGGAGCAATGATGTTAAATTTTTCACGTAGGTTTTTAATGTGTACATCTACAATGCGTAGCTCAGCAAAGTAGTTTTCCCCCCAAGCCGAAGACATTATTTGCTCGCGGGTGAACGCGATACGCGGTGTTTTAGCCAAAAGATAGAGTAGACTAAATTCCTTTGGTGTCAAGATGACTTCCACCCCGTGCCATTCTAAGCGATGGAGGGCCTGGTCGATAGTGAGGCCGGGGAACGACAATGTGCCTTCATTGGAGTTAGAAACTTTAGTGGAGCGACGCAGCATCGCTTTGGCTCTGGCGGCCAGCTCGCGTGGACTAAAAGGTTTAACAACGTAATCGTCTGCACCGCATTCAAAACCCAGCAGGCGATCTTCCTCCTCGCCCTTTGCAGTAAGGAGCATAATCGGCAAACCTTCGTAGAGTATACGTACTTTTCTGCACAAGGTGAGGCCGTCCATTTTAGGCATCATAATATCAATGATCAGCAAATCGAACTTGTCTTCGTTGATTAGTCTTTCGGCGTCTAGACCGTCTGCAGCTTCTCTGACTTCAAAACCGTTGTTTTCCAAGTAAACTCGTAACAGTTCGCGTAACCCGGCTTCATCATCTGCCAGCAGCACCTTAGGCTTTATAATTGTCATTCACATCACCTCAGTCTTATTATAAACAAGAATCAAATATTATCCTAGTCTAAATCTTTACATAATCTTCATATTTTCTTAATCAAAACCACAATTTAGTCTTTTAATATCAAGTAATGTTAGGAGTTTTACATAATGCTGGAGCCAAGAACGCAGAAAGGGGGAGCAACTGGCTAAAAAAACAGCTTTAATCAGAAGGCAAAAAGCAAAAACCACTTCTAATTGTAAAATTATACAGAAAATGTATTTGGGAGGATAAAAAATTTATGAAGAAACCCTTACTAGTTCTTGCACCTGTCGTGTTGATAGCCCTGTTAGGAGTCACTGCCTGTGGTACTTCGAATGCTCCGGCTGCTGCGCCTGCTGCCAGCACACCGGCCGCTACAGCCCCTGCTGCGACAACGCCGGCTACAACTGCAAGCGCCACTCAAACTGCTAATCCGGTCGGACTAGCCATGACCATCCTGCCGGGAGGCAAGCTTGGTCCGGATGGAAAAATGCACGACATCTTTTCTCCGACAGATTTGACTGTGGTTCAAGGCCAAGCAACGACTGTAACCGTTTATAACTATGACACCGGAGCACATAGCTTCACATCGAAAGACTTAAACCTGAACGTTATGATTCCTGGCGCTAAGAAAGACGGCGCGCCTGCTGTGACCACCTTTACCATTAACGCTACTAAAGCTGGTGATTTCCACTGGCTCTGCACTGTAAAATGCGATACAGATGCAAATGGTTGGGCCATGGCTAATGACGGCTATATGGCCGGAACAGTGCATGTCCTGGCACAACAACCGGATCATGATACTTTAGCTATGACTATTAAAGACGGCGCGAAACTCGGTCCGGATGGCAAAATGCATGATGTGTTCACTAATACTGATTTGACGGTTCGAAAAGGCGTTCCGGCACAAGTTACAGTTTATAACTATGACACCGGAGATCACAGCTTTACGAGTAAAGATTTAGGCCTTAACGTGCATATCCTCGGTGCCAAGAAGGCAGGGGTGCCCTCGGTTACCACCTTCACCATTAATGCTACTAAGACCGGTAGCTTCCATTGGCTGTGCACTATTAAATGTGACTCTGACGCTAATGGTTGGGCTATGGCTAATAATGGCTATATGGCCGGTACAGTAACAGTAGTCGACTAACTCAGATTAAAAACTTAACTTATGATAAATCGCCCGTAATTAGGGCGATTTATCTTTTTTAGCTGATTTTCGCGTACAAATAAAAACTTCATCCAATATTCATGCGGTCTTAATTAAAAAAACACAAGAAATTCCTATTATTAATAGTGAATTTAAGTACAGCCCGTGTGGCTTAACCACAATGCTTAAGAAAAATATAAGAATCAAGGAGGTAGGTCCAGCATGCAGGATAAGAAACCGGCTAAGCTATCGCGCAGAAGTTTTTTAAGCCTCGGCGTTGGTACCATCGGTGCTGTAGTAGGTGTTAGTTACCTTGGCCTTGTCGGCGACTTTTTGAATCCGCCCCCGGCCGGCGCAGCACCATTGCAAGAAGTGGGTAAAGTAGCGGACTTCGCGGTGAATACGCCAACTTTAGTCAGTTATCAGGGTGATGGTATCGAACAAGGTGTTTATGTAGTTAATCTTGGCAGTGAAGGTTGGATAGCCATCGATTTTCACTGCACCCATTTGCAATGCGGGATTAACTGGGTCGATTCCGTCGGCAAATTCATGTGTCCCTGTCATGGCGGAGTTTATGACATTAAAGGCAATGTGCTTTCCGGTCCGCCGCCACGTCCCTTACACCGTAGAGTTATTCAAGTGCAAGGCGATTCTGTCCAGGTCGGAGGGCTATCAACATGATGAAATGGTTGAATGAACGGCTCAATATCGACGCACTTATGGCATCCATGTTTGAACATCCGGTGCCCAAACGCAGTAATTTTCTCGACTACTTAGGTTTTGCCACGCTGTTCGTGTTTATCAGCCAAGCTGTTACCGGGATTTTGCTGGCGACAAAATATATTCCATCGGCGGACGGAGCCTGGGCCAGCGTCAAAAATATCGACAGTACAGTTATCGGACATTGTGTACGCTCGCTGCATTCGTGGGGCGCCAATTTCATGATCGTCATCGTGGTATTGCACTTATTGAGAGTATTTTATGAAGGCGCGTATAAGAAACCGCGTGAATTGACTTGGGTAGCCGGAGCGATTCTTCTCCTTGGCACCATCGGACTTTCCTTTACCGGGTATCTTCTCCCTTGGGATCAAACCGGTTATTGGGCGACCGTTGTGGGAACTGCCTTGACTTCATACATGCCGGGCATAGGCGTATATATTCAAGATATGATGCGTGATGGCTCCGTAGTTACCGGCGCAACCTTGACCCGTTTTTACTCCGTCCACATGTTGATTCTCCCAGCCATTATTTTACTCGCTTTTGGCCTGCACTTTTTCTTTGTCTTGCGGCAAGGCATGTCAGCTACCGATGAACTTACCGAAGCTAAACACCGCGGTGAAGACATCGAGAAGCAATCGCTGCCGTTTTGGCCTAATGTAGCGTGGCGCATGATTCTGACTGTAGCCGTAGTGGCCATAGCGCTTTGGGTGCTGGCGGGAGTTTTCCCGAAGGGCTTGGGCGATGCCGCAGATCCTTTAAATAAGGCACACTTTATTCCTCAGCCAGCCTGGTATTTCTTTGGCGTTTACCAAATGCTAAAATACTTCCATGGCAGTATGGACATCGTGGGTATGGTAGTGCTGCCGCTAGTTTTTGTAGTAGTGATCCTGGCCTTACCTTGGCTAGACCGCAATCCTAGTCGCCTGAAGCGCAAACGGCCGGTGGCCTTGAGCGTAGCAGCCCTAATCGTGTTAGGCTTGGTTTTCTTGACTTACCAAGGTATGGAATCAGTACCAAAACCATTGCCATCTGGGATAGTTGCTCACCCCAGTTTTGCTGCTAATATTGAACCAATTTTCCAAAGCAAATGCATTAGTTGCCATGGACCGGGCAGCGTGTATGTACTCGATAATTATAAAGATGTGACCTCTAAGAATATCGTGCCCGGTAAGCCGGACTCTTCCAAGTTAATCCTTAAGCTTGAAGGCAAGATTCAACCGCAGATGCCGTTAGGGCAAACGCCGCTTAAGAATGATCAAATTCAAACCATCCGCAACTGGATTATCGATGGAGCCAAGAATAACTAATTGGGCTAAAAATTAGGCTAAAAAAATAATACAGTAAAAATTAAAACCGGAAATCCTCCGGTTTTAATTTTGTTTGGGCAACAACGACGAAGGACTTTCCTTGAATTTTGTCGAAAGAACCGATATACACTGGCATATGTACAAGGAGTGGAATGACTTGAAGCTTAGTATTTGCATGATGGTTAAAGACGAGGAAACTAATTTGCCAAGGTGTTTGGCGAGCCTGCACTCTTTGTTGACTGCAGTACAAGCGGAACTGATTATCGTAGATACCGGCTCGAGCGATAGTACTGTGGGGATTGCCCAAAGCTATACAGATAAAGTTTATTTTCATCCTTGGGAAAATGATTTCTCGGGCATGCGTAATATCACGATTTCTTATGCTACAGGTGAGTGGATTTTAATCATTGACGCCGATGAAGAGCTTGAAGACGCAACCGACATAATTAAAATGCTGAACTCAACGCCTGACGCATCATTCGGGGCAGCTTCGGTAATGGTTACGAATGTTGTCGCAGAGAATGCCGCGACGCGAGATGTTTTTGTGGGCTCACCGCGGCTGTTTAAAAACGATGGATATTTTCACTATGCAGGCACAGTACATAACCAACCGCTGTTTAATGGCAATGTGCAGGAATTACATAGCAAGTTGCGCCATTACGGTTACGTGTCTTCAGATAAAGCTCTAATGGACCGCAAATTTCGCAGAACCGCGGAGTTACTTAAGTTAGAGTTAGAAAAAAATCCGGAAAGTTTGTACTACAGATACCAATTGGCAGTTTCCTATAACATGCATCATGATAAGGCAGAAGCTTTCACGGAAATTCTCAAAGCATATGAGATGCTGCAGGCAAGAGACTGTAATCAACGGCAATATTTGTACATTTATCACGAGATGGTAATCGCGTATCTGGATCGCAAAAATTATCGTGAAGCAGAAACAGTATGCCTAGAGGCTTTACAGCTAGAACCAAGGCATATTGACTTATACTTCTTTTTAGGCAAAATCTATCTTGGTCTGGATAAGCTGGACGACGCACGCAAGTATTACCTGAAATTTATCAAAATGTTAGATACTTTTGCGCAATCATCGATTACAAGCGATCTTTCACTTAAATTTGCCACACCTAACCGTAATGAAGAGGCGTATTTAGACATCTTCAATATTTATATGACCCAAAAAAAGTACGTTTCGGCCCAAAGATATCTGGCCAAGGTCACCCAAAAAGAGTATACCAAGCTTGTCTTCCAGGCTTATGTGAAGTTATATTTTGCGATGCAAAAGTTGGAAAAGCTCAAGCAATACTATGAACAAACAGTGTTGCAAGAGGAAGATGAGAGTTTGATCGACGCTTTTTTGCTGGCCTTAGAAGGCTATCGGCAGAGTGCAAGCGCACCGGAGTCAGCGCAATTTGCACAGATATTTGCTAAGGGGACTACAGATTATGCCAGGTTAAATCAAGTCCGATTGTTGTTAGCGGCTGACGACTCTAAAGCACTTGAGCATGCGGAACAATTGGCAGCAAAAGTTGATTTAAATAAATTGATATATACTGATTTAATCTATTGTTTTTTACATTTTAATAGCCCGCTTGGGGCTATCTTGTCCCGCATTGCGGAAAAAAATATCAATGCCTACTTAGATAATTTACTCAAGCTATATCCTGAGGCCCACCAGCTCCTCGTTGATAACATCAATGTCGGAGCTGAAGCGCAGGATTTTGCAACTATTCGCACCAATAAAATTGTGGGTAGGTTCTTGCTGTTGCGGGAAACGCTGGAGCAAGATTTTTACGCAACAATTCTCCACACCTATATCGACAGCGGCATCCAATACTTGCAAGCGATCTACAGCGAAAAAGTAATCATGGAAGAATTAATTTATGATGTTGGCACTGCTGCCGAGGCCGCGCTAATCATGGTTTTACTTGCCCAAACGAAGGGGGCCAGTGATGACGCAATGTTTATCAAATATTTGCGCCGTGCAATTCATCTCGATGCACCCTTAGTTAAAGGCTATAAAATTTTACTCGATGCCAAACAACAGCGATTTAACGAGGTTGCTGCGGCGCAGAACGAATTTGCCCTATATCAAGTCCAAGTCAAACAAGTTATTGCGGACTTGATTGATGCCAGCCGGTTTGATGAAGCCAGCAATATTATTGCCGAGTACCAGACTATGGTTCAAGACGATCCGGAAATTGTCCAATTGCTGGGTAGAATTGAGACAGCGGGAAATGCCCAGCATTAAACCATGCTTGAGTACATTAGCAAATTTGCCGGATAAATATGGCAGGATTTCCGGGCGACACAGCGAAATCAAACATATACTATCGGCTAAGTATGTCCGTGGAGGTAAATATAATGGTGAAAGTTCTCGCAGGGGACGATTTGATTACCAGGCGTTTGAGGGCGAAAGTCCGCTTGGATTATAAGAGTGAAACCAAACCGAACAAGTTCTTGTTTGGCGGCAAAAATGTCGAGGATGCAGCAGAAGAAGTAAGAGAACAAAAAGTTTCCTTGCTGCGCAACGTGCCTATCCAAGGAATTGGCATTGAGGATATTGACATGTCTGTGGAGATATACGTAGTAAAGGATGACATGTCCGGGCATACCGTCGCCTATGCCCCTGTTTTAATCACCGTTAGTGCGGACTCGATTGAAGACCTCAGCCGCTTCATTATCGCCGACGAATTTCGTAAAATTGAGATTTTGGAACCGGAACAGATTTTTTATGACCGACAGGACCTTGAAAGGTTTTTGTTTAAAATCAGTCAAGAGATGAGGCAGTATATTGGGCAAATTGAGCGACGTTACACCCAAAAATAGCTTTACAATGCCCGCTTTAGCTTAAGTGAACTCAAACTGTAGCAGTAGCAAGCTACAGTTTTTTCATGTCGTTTTTGCTCTAACTATTGAAATCTTCGCAAAATTGCTTTAATATAAAAAGTGGTCAGACCATAATACGTATGATAATATACCGGTCGACTAATACTTTTTATATAGGTAGTAGAGCAGGAGGGATTGTCCAATGTTGCCGACGCAGTTAATTGCGGAATTAAAATCAACGTTAGGTGCCGCAAACGTACTCACCGACAAAGAAGATATGATTACCTATTCCTTTGATGCGACAGCAGGTATGCCTAGTAAAAACCCCGATTTGGTGGTTTGTCCGAATTCGACCGAGGATGTAGTGGCCATTGTTAAATTGGCCAACAAGTACAATATTCCGATTTACCCGCGGGGGTCAGGTACCAATTTAAGTGGGGGGACCATCCCCATTGAAGGCGGAATAGTGCTCTCAATGTTAAATATGAATCAGATTTTGGAAGTCGACCAGGATAATTTGGTTGCGGTGGTCCAACCGGGCGTTGTCATTCAAAGCTTGAATAATGAAGTTCTCAAATATGGTCTAATCTACCCGCCGGACCCGGGTACTGTAACCACGGCAACCATGGGTGGATCTACTATGGAATGTTCCGGTGGTTTGCGGGGGCTGAAATACGGTGTCACTAAGCACTATATCATGGGCATGCAGTTGGTCTTAGCCAGTGGCGAAGTGATCAAATGGGGCGGCAAAACAGTCAAAAATGTCAGCGGATATGACCTTACAGCGTTGTTTACTGGCTCAGAGGGTACGTTAGGCATTGTGACCGAAATTTTGGTTAAGCTCATTCCGACGCCGGAGGCAAGGCAGTCTTTCTTGGCCGTGTTTGATGATGTGGATAAGGCAGGTCGCTGTATTTCAGCCATTATCCGCAATAAGATTATCCCAGCAACCTTGGAAATTATGGATAATATGACGATTCGTACCGTGGAAGAGTATGCGAAAATTGGGCTTCCGACGGATGCGGAAGCTGTGTTGTTAATTGAGGTCGATGGCTACCGGGAAAGTGTTGCGCGCGAAGCGGAACAAGTATTGAAGGTCTGTCGGGAGGAAGGGGCGAGCGACGTTCAGGCGGCTAAAGATGATGCCGCAAGGGACAAGTTGTGGGCGGCCCGTCGCGCGGCATTGCCCGCCCTGGCCCGAGTCAGCCCTACTACCGTCTTGGAAGATGCCACAGTACCCCGCAGTCGAATTCCCGAAATGCTCAAAGCAATTCGTCAGATCGCGTTAAAATATGACTTGAAAATCGGTACGTTTGGCCATGCCGGTGATGGGAATTTGCACCCTACGATTCTTACGGATAAGCACAATGCCGCTGAGATGCATCGGGTGGAACAAGCTGTCAATGAAATTTTTACTGTTGCCATAAGTCTTGGAGGTACGCTGTCAGGGGAACACGGCATTGGCATGGCTAAAGCAGGTTTCTTGAATATGGAGTTTGGACCGGCAGGGGTAGATGTATTACGGCGCCTTAAAGAGGCGCTGGACCCTGACTATCGCTTGAACCCCGGCAAGATTGTAAGGAGGGACTAGCTATGTCAGAATTCCAATCTTTGCAGGAAGTTCAACACGAAGTAAATAAATGCATGAAATGCGGCAATTGCCAAGCGGTTTGTCCTGTTTATCAGGAAACTCGGCAAGAGGTTGGGGAGGCGCGCGGTAAGATTAAGCTGGTGGAGGCTTTACTTGAAGGTCAAATTGCTGTCACAGAAGGGCTTGCCGACCGGTTTTTGCTCTGCACAACCTGTGGGGCCTGTACCCAGATTTGCCCGTGCGGCGTAAGGTTTGACAAGATTATTATGGGAGCGCGGGCCGAGGCCGTGCGCCATAAAGGCTTAGGTTCCATCAAAAAGTATGCCTTTACCGCGCTCAAACATCCAAAATTGTTTGACTTCGGGCTCAAGACAGGTGCGCGTTTTCAGTCGCTGGCCTTCAAACGAGTGAGTGACAAAGGCGGCAGAGCGCGCTTCCCAATCGGGATTGATCGTAAAAAGATTATTCCGGCTCTCGCCAAGGTTCCGCTTAAGGATCAACTGCCGGAGATTGTGCACGTTGCTAAACCAAAGTTAAAAGCGGCTTTCTTTGTAGGTTGCATGACCAATTACATCTATCCTGACATGGGGCGTGCTTTGGTGGATGTGCTGACGGCTAACAATGTTGAAGTCATCATTCCGCACGATCAGCACTGTTGCGGCACCCCGGTCTATGCCAACGGAGAAGTTGCGACCGCGATTGCGATGGCAAAATCTAACTTAGATATCTTTGACCGGACGGGCGCCGATGCCATAGTGCTTGATTGCGGCACTTGTACCGATTCCTGGAAGCATAATTATGTTAAACTGTTGGAGCAAGATACTTCTGGGTATAAGGAAAAGGCCGAACGATGGGCTGCCAAAACTTACGAGATATCGGACTTTCTGGTTAATGTTATTGGCTTTACTCCAGAGAATTTAGGCCCTGTCAAGCGTAGAGTTACCTATCATGACCCCTGTCACGTAGCAAGAAGTTTAGGCATTACCAAGGAACCGCGCCTGTTGTTAAACAGCATCCCCGGACTGGAACTGGTGGAAATGAATGACCCGGGACGCTGTTGTGGGATGGCCGGCTCGTTTAGCTTAACCTTTCCTGATTTATCAGACAAAATTCTTGCCCATAAGGTCAAAAATATTGCTGCTACTAATGTGGACGCAGTTGCAACCAGCTGTCCGGCCTGCCGCATGCAACTAGCCGGCGGCGTAGAAAATGCTTCGCTGCAGCATGATGTTGTGCATGTCGTGCAACTTCTCGCTGCAGCCTATCGAGCCAAAGTGCAACCAAAGGATCAGGCCGCGAAGTAATCTTAGCTAACTACATGCAGTAAGGTGAAAAGCATCAAAAGAGTTGTGTCCAGCCTAAGGAGCATTGGCCACGCTTGTTTGATGCTTTGCTGCATTGCTAGCATAATTCGGACGATTAGGTTCTGAGTTTGACATTGTTTCTGTAATAAGATAAAATTTTTCTGTTACATGATAATCTTGCTGCGCAAAAGATCTAAGGCCTGAGGTGTAAATAGTTTGGAATTTGAACCGATTAAAACTAAAAAAATATACGAACAGATTGTAGAACAGATTCGCGAGTTAATTCAAGGCGGTGACCTCGAACCAGGGGACAAGCTCTTGTCCGAACGCGAATTGTCCGAAAAATTGCGGGTTAGCCGCGCCTCAGTTCGCGAAGCGCTCAGTGCGCTCGAGATAATGGGGTTAATTGATGTTAGACCGGGTGGTGGCACGTTTATTCGGCACACTTCTGTGGATTCTATCATCGGCCCAATGGCTTTGATTCTGTCCATGGAAAAAGACACTGTGCTGGAACTGTTAGAGGTGCGTAAGGTGCTTGAAGTCGAAGCCGCAGGGTTGGCTGCACAACGGGCTAATCCGAATGAATTGGCTGAGATGTGGGATGCGCTGGAAGAGATGAGGTTGGATCTGGCCCAAGGTCGCTTGGGCGAGGAAGCAGATCATCAATTTCATTTTGCAGTAGCGAATGCTACGCATAACTCCATCCTGATGCGCCTAATGAATACTATTTCTGACACTATGCGTAAGACGCTGCGCTCTAGTCGGCAGAGCTTATATTTACGCAAGGGTACGCCGGAACGGCTCTATGCTGAGCATGAGAAGGTATATCAAGCTATCTTCCGGCATGATGTCGCGGTGGCACGTGAGGAAATGTACCGGCATTTGGTCGGTGTGGAAGAGCGTATTGTTCATGAATAGGTGCTAAGAACCCCCGCATGGGGGTTTTCGCTTTTCAAACTGAGGTGTATGGCATGTCTAGTTTACTACCTAAAATCCCCAAATTAACCAAACTGCCTAAATTACCAAGTTGGGCTCAAGTTATCCAAGCGTTGCGACGACACCGCAAAGCGCTGTTGGAAGCCGGGGTCTGGTTGGTAATAATTGCAGTTGTATTTTTCGTGCCGCAAACACGGCTCACCGCGAATCGCCTGATTTATGTTCTCAGTAATCGTAAACCTCCGGCGTGGGTAAGCCTGCCTAAAGGTGCAAAAATTGATGTTGATAGCACGGAACGCTATAAACGGCAGGAACTGGCCGAGTTTAATGCCAAAATGACCGGGGTCGGTCGCGACGTGCTGACTGCGCTGGGACTCAAGCGTCCGCTTGTGACCGTGACTCTCAAACCCAGTCTCTATGGCTGGCCTAAAGTGCGACAGGATTTGCAGGCGGCAGGCAATACTTTTGTGGAGTTTTGGGGCGTTTCGATCCTGACCTATCAGGGACAGACTTATATCATGGGTATTGTGGGGGCGACGTCCACGCCAATTAATATGAGCGACAACGTGTTGCGTTGGCAAAAGGATATCGAGGCTTCCGCCCAAAAATATCACGTTGAAGCGGCCTTGGTTGCGGCCGTGATCGAGACCGAATCCGGCGGCGACCCTGATGCGCTTAGTCCTGTTGGTGCCATTGGTCTGATGCAGCTAATGCCGGGTACGGCTGCTTCCCTAGGAGTTAATCCGTACGATCCAGCACAAAATATTGACGGAGGCACACATTACCTGGAAGTACAGCTACAACATTTCGGCAGCCTAGAAGGAGCTTTAGCAGCTTATAATGCCGGTCCGGGTGAGGTTGCAAGCGGTAATTGGGTGAAGCTGCCGGAAACACTAAACTATGTCCAAAAAGTGCCTATGCTGCAAGAAAAATACGAACGTATTTGGGCACAGCATGCAGCGGCGGACGCGCAAAGGGCCAAGGCGCGTGAACAGGCGATGGCCAAGCATAATTAGCATGGTAGGTTTGGAGTGAATGGATTGTACGATGTAATTGTGGTCGGCGGGGGAGCCGCAGGCATGATGGCAGCAGGTCAAGCTGCCATGACCGGTGCGAAGGCTGTACTTCTGGAAAAGACGGACCGGCTTGGCAAAAAGGTGGCCATCTCTGGCAAGGGACGATGCAATATAACTAATGCTGCGGATGTGGCGACCATAATCAAGCAATTTCCCGGCAATGGCAATTTTTTATATGGTCCTTTGTACACCTTTGATAATCAAGCTCTGGTTGAATTCCTGGCCCAACGTGGTGTTGCCACGAAAGTGGAACGCGGACAGCGCGTTTTTCCCGTATCTGATGACGCTGAACAAATCGTGGATGCTTTTAAGCAATTTTTACGGCAAACTGGTGTCGAGATCAGAACGCAGGCGCAAGTTAATAAAATTTTGCGGCAAGAGCAGCAGATCACAGGGGTCCGCCTAACGAGCGGGGAGATTGTGCCGGGCAAAGCCGTCATAATTTGTACGGGCGGGTTGTCTTATCCGGCAACAGGGTCGACGGGCGACGGCTATCACTGGGCGCAAGAGTTAGGACATACAGTTATCCCCACCCGCCCGGCACTTGTTCCGTTGGTCAGTGCGGAAAGTTGGGTTAAGCAGCTCCAAGGGTTAGCCTTGCGCAATGTGCAGCTTACAGCGTGGCGGGGCAGCAAGGTGCTCGATACCCAGTTTGGCGAAATGCTGTTTGCGCATTTCGGTATTACCGGCCCGATAGTCCTTTCCATCAGTCGCGCCGTGGTTGATGAGTTAGCACGTGCCAAACAGCATGTCCTGGTTACGCTGGATTTGAAACCGGCCTTAAGTGGAGAACAACTTGATGCCAGACTGCAGCGCGATTTTACCGCCTTGGCTCGCAAACAGTTTAAAAATTCACTCCAGGATCTGTTGCCAAAAAACCTGATACCGGTCATTATTGACCTGTCCCAAATTCCACCAGAGAAAGAAGTACACCAAATCACGCGGGAAGAGCGACTGCATTTGGGCCGATTGTTGAAGCGACTGCCCATGACAATCATTAAGTCGCTGCCGATTGCTGCTGCAATAGTCACGGCCGGCGGCGTATCGGTCAAGGAAATAAATCCGAAGACTCTTGAATCAAAGCTTTGTCAGGGCCTGTTTTTTGCCGGCGAAGTGATTGACGTGGATGCCTATACGGGCGGTTACAATCTGCAAGCGGCTTTTTCCACCGGATACCTCGCAGGTAAAAGCGCGGCAATAGGTTCTAGCGAGCATTAGTCCCGCATAACTTGTCTTGAGGACAAGGAGGGATTGGGTTGGCAGACCTTGACCGTAAAGTAATGCGGCTAATGCAAAAAGTAGAGAAGGTTTTAGTGCGCATGGTAGTGCTCGGTGTTGTCGGTCTGCTGCTAATTCAACTGGTTTTAGCGCGGGCTAAGGACCCGGTTGATTTCTACCTGGCCTTTGCCCAAACGATTGAGACAATACCCTTAGAGGGCACGAACGCGCAGTGGGAACCCAATTTGGAACTAACCGCACTCGGTGGGGACGCGTCGCGTTTAAAGGTATTGGTGAATGAACGTGAAGTCGGCACGCTCAATAACGGTAAATTAAGCCTTAAAATACAGGCTGGGGATCGCCTTGCGGTGGATGCACGGTTGGTAGCACCGTCTGTGCGGCTCACCGTTACCGCAATCGGCCAAGACCTTGCCTATCCCAAGCTCAACCAAGTATGGCCGTTGCGCCCCGCACTACTTGATTTAGGTCAGGTCAAGCATAAGTAATTCTGCTTGCATCTTGTACTCTTACATACTACAATGACTATAATCAACGGTAGAATGGTAGGATGGAAAGAGCATGATTGTTGCAGGTGGCGGGGATTACCCTTGCTCACCTGATAATTAGCCTTGAAGCACCCGCCATGGGTGCTTTTTGAGCTTTAAACTCCGGAGGTTTTAGCTATGAATCTTGGCAGCAAAAAAGTTGCGATGGTGGCCTTGCGTATGGCCTTAAGTGAATCAAGGGAAGAAGAATCACATTTAAAAGAACATTTTGCCAAAAGCGGGATTAAAACTGCAGGGGTAGATTATGGGGGTGAATTTGTTCCCTCCGTGCGCAAAATTGTCGAGAGGGCTGTAGTCGCAGCCAAACGTGAGGGAGTAATTCAAGAAACACATGGCGGTGAAGGCGCTGTGGCGGGGGCGGCCCGTGAAGCTTTGAGTCAGATCATGCCTAAAGCCGTAGGACTCAATATTGGCGGGAAAATAGGCGTGGCGCGTTACCAAGAGCATCTCAGTGTGGCTGTATTTGTCGGCATTGGGCTACTGCATTTGGACGAAGTAGCCGTAGGGCTTGGTCACCGCGCCCTAGCTAAGGAGGGATAGGATGTTTGTCAGAGGAATTAGAGGAGCTACTTCGGTAACGGAGAACACCCCTGAGGCCATCAGGATTGCAACCAGGGAGCTGTTGCGTACGATCGTGCAGGAAAATGAACTGGACCTCTCGATGCTTGTAAGTGCTATCTTCACGGTTACTAAAGATCTAAACGCCGACTTTCCGGCTTCGACTGCGCGGGAATTGGGCTGGAATAGTGTACCCCTGATTTGCGCAACTGAGATCGATGTACCTGGGGCGATGCCTCTGGTGATCAGGGTCTTAATTCACACCAACACCACAAAGAGTCAAACTGAGATCAAGCATGTTTACCTGGGTGCGGCGGCCGGATTGCGGCGTGATTTAGCTGCACAATAAGAAAAGCGCGCATCTGTTTCCTCTTTGCGCGCTTTTCCGCGTACTATCTTCCGCTGTCCTCGCCTGGTTGGCGAGGTTATACTTTCTGATAGTATGAAAAAATGGTTGACATTTCCCAGTCGCATACATATAATTTAATATATATTTAGAGTAGTCAGAGTGTTAGGCAGTAGTTGAGCTGAGAATTAAGTATGCGATTGAGCTAAGTAAAGTTATGTTGTGTTAGTTGAGTTAGTTGAGCAAAGTTGAGCTGAGCTGAGATGAGAATGCTGCGCTGGGAACATAATTGTTCATTACCGGACCAGTACTCATTTGAGTACTGGTCTTTTTGCGTCCGAAAAAGGGAGGAACGGCGATGTCAGGTATTTCCTATGAAGACTTTACGGCTTTAGCCAAAGATTATGAGTATATTCCCATGTGGAGTGACTTAACAGGGGATTTAGATACGCCGGTGTCGTTAGTGAAGAAACTGGGCGGTTGTGTATACCTGCTAGAAAGTGTCGAACGCGGCGAAAGCCTTGGACGGCATTCCTTTATCGGTATCGATACAATGCTTACTTTTGCCGTAAATGGTGACTTATGCCGGATCACGGGCAATGGTCGCACTCAAAGCAGCGAAGCCGGCGACCCGCTGCAACTTTTAGCGGCTACCTTAAGCGACTTAAAAGTTGCTCCGGTGGCGGAATTGCAAGGCTTCTCCGGCGGAGCCGTAGGATACTTAGGTTACGACATGGTGCGCAGATTAGAGAACTTACCGCACCTGGCAGAGGATGATTTGGCCTTGCCGGAAAGTAAATTTGTCATCACCAAGGGTGTTATTGCCGTCGACCACATTTCCCGGCAGATTCGGGTCATCGCCTTGGTGCAACGGGGACAAGATTTGGCGCAAAGTTATGCCCAAGGTCAGAAATATCTGGACGCTATTGTGCGCAAATTGCAAGGTCCCCTGCCGGCGCAGCCTGTCCCGTGCAGCACAGCAGGTATGGAGGTAAAATCAAATTTAACCCGTGCCAAATATATCACAATGGTTGAGAAGGCTAAAGAATATATCAAGGCAGGAGACATTTTTCAGGTGGTGTTGTCGCAACGCTTTACCTCCCCCATCACGGAGGAACCTTTTGAAATATATCGCCGTCTGCGTTCCATCAACCCCTCACCCTATTTGTATTATCTGGATTTTGGACCCACCAAGCTAATTGGTTCATCGCCGGAAATGTTGGTCAGGGCCGGGGCCAAACGGGTGGAGACCTGTCCCATCGCCGGGACCAGACCTAGAGGCGCAACTGAACAACAGGATCAAGCTTTGGCGGAGGAACTCTTGGCCAATGCCAAAGAACGAGCCGAACACATCATGCTGGTGGATCTCAGTCGCAACGATTTAGGGCGGGTGTGCCGCTACGGCAGTGTTAAGGCAGAACAAATGCTGCAGGTGGAACGTTTTTCCCACGTCATGCATCTGGTTTCCCGGGTTGCCGGAGAATTACGCCCCGAATTTTCGGGTTTTGACGCTTTAAAGGTGTGCTTTCCGGCAGGAACTCTATCCGGAGCACCGAAAATAAGGGCGATGGAGATAATCGAAGAACTTGAGCCGACCCGACGCGGGCCGTACGGTGGTGCTATCGGCTATCTAGGTTTTAATGGCGAATTGGATTCATGTATTACCATCCGTACCATCTTGATTAAAGATCAGACCGCGTATGTTCAGGCTGGAGCGGGTATTGTAGCTGACTCGGACCCGGAACGCGAATATGAAGAGACTGTAAATAAAGCCGGTGCGCTGTTGCAAGCCATTAATCCGGCCCAGGAGGGGAAATTAATTGTTGTTAATGATTGATAACTACGACTCCTTCACCTACAACCTAGTCCAATATTTAGGCGAGTTAGGCCAGGATATCCGCGTATATCGCAATGACAAAATCACTTTGGCGGAAATTGCCGCGCTCCGTCCCGACCACATCGTAATTTCACCCGGACCCTGTACCCCTAATGAAGCAGGAATTTCTTTGGACGTAATCCGGCGCTTCGCGGGGGAAGTCCCTTTGCTGGGCGTGTGTTTAGGTCACCAGTCCATCGGACAGGTATTTGGCGGTGAGGTTGTGCGGGCTCCGCGCTTGATGCATGGCAAGACTTCCTCCATCCAGCATGACGGACGCACCATCTTTCGCGGCTTACCCAATCCATTTACTGCCACGCGTTACCATTCCCTGATCGTACGTAAAGAATCACTGCCGGACTGTCTGGAAATCAGCGCCACTACTGATCAGGGTGAAATAATGGGCTTACGCCATAAACAACTGGTCGTCGAAGGTGTCCAATTCCATCCGGAAAGTATTCTGACCGAAGCAGGTAAAGATCTGCTGCGCAATTTTTTGGCTACCACTGAGGCCGTGCGCGAAATTACGCCAACCACAGTGTAAAACCCAGTGTAACCCCAGATGAGTAAAGTTGAGAGGAGACGAGCACAATGGAAATACGTCAGGCCATTGCCCAAGTAGCAGGCGGCCAAAGCTTGTCGGAGTTACAAGCTGAGGCAGTTATGGATCACATTATGCAGGGCGAAGCGACCCCGGCCCAAATCGCAGCCTTATTGGTTGCTTTGCGTATGAAACAAGAAACGGTGGAGGAGATTGCCGGCTTGGCACGCGGGATGCGCCGTGCCGCCCTGCAAGTAGAGCTGCCCGGTATGGAGTTAATCGACACCTGTGGGACAGGTGGTGACGGAGCCGGTACCTTTAATATTTCTACCACTGCCGCGTTTGTCGCTGCCGGGGCGGGTTTAAGGGTGGCAAAACACGGCAACCGTTTTGCCTCTAGCCAGTGCGGGAGTGCCGATGTATTGGAAGCGCTGGGTATTAACGTTAATCTGCCCCCGGCTGAGGTGGCCAAATGCATCGAACAAGTAGGAATTGGATTCCTGTTTGCCTTGGTGCATCACCTGGCGATGCGACATGTAATTGGTCCGCGGCGTGAAATCGGGATGCGCACCGTGTTTAACCTCTTAGGACCGCTGACCAATCCCGCCACGGCGTCTTACCAGGTGGTCGGGGTATTTGAGCCTAATCTGACCGAAACTATCGCCGCTGTTTTACACCGGTTGGGTACACGGCGTGCCATGGTAGTACATGGTGGCGACGGTTTAGATGAAATTTCCATTACGGCTCCGACTAAGGTCAGTGAACTCAAGCACGGAACTATTGCCACATACCAATTAGACCCGCGCGATTACGGCATGCAGCTTGTGTCAGGCTCGGAAATCAAGGGCGGCGATGCGCTGACAAATGCTGGGATTACGCGTGCAATATTAACCGGTGAGCAAGGCCCACGCCGTGACATCGTGGTCTTAAACGCTGCTGCGGCCATCTATACGGGTCGAGGCAACATCAGTTTCAGTGAGGCTATTACTATCGCGACCCAAACACTTGATTCCGGCGCAGCCTTAGCCAAATTGGAAGCGATGGCTAAGTTGACCACATTATTAGGAGAGAGTAACCATGATCCTAGACAAGATTGTGCAAGTTAAATATGCTGAAGTTGCCGAACGCCAAGTAAAAGTCCCTCAGGTCGAATTATTGGCACGTGTGGCTGGGTTACCGATAACGCGCGACTTTAAGGCCGCAATTGCCGGCAAGGAGTCCGTAAGTCTGATCGCCGAAGTCAAACAGGCCTCCCCGTCAAAAGGCCTGATTTGCCGGGACTTTGATCCTGTCCGTTTGGCCGGGCAATACCACGCCGGCGGCGCCGCGGCGATTTCTGTCCTAACAGATGAACAGTTCTTTCGGGGCTCCTTGGATTTTCTTAGTCTAATTCGCGCCAAGGTCGCCTTGCCGCTCCTGCGCAAAGACTTTGTTATCGACTCGTACCAGATCGTTGAAGCCCGGGCTGCAGGCGCGGATGCTCTGTTGCTGATTGCGCGTATCCTTGCACCCAGTCAATTGCAAGAATTCATAAGTCAGGCAGCGGAGCTGGGTTTAGCAGCCTTAGTAGAGGTGCATGATGAACAGGAGTTAGCGCAAAGTATTGCTGCCGGGGCCACAATTATCGGTATCAACAATCGAGACCTGGCGACGTTTAATACGGATTTGGCAGTTACGCTGCGTCTGGCGCAAGCGGTACCGCTCGGATATGTGCTGGTCAGCGAGAGCGGCATCCATGCCGCGCAGGATGTTAAACGAATGCAGGCAGCAGGTATAGATGCAGTACTTGTAGGTGAAGCTCTGGCCAAAGCGGATAATGTGGTCGAGGCTACCGAGCAAATGGTTTTAGGAGGCAAAAGTTAACGAAATGACGAGAGTTAAGATTTGCGGCATTAGAACATTGGAAGCTGCTCATACGGCAGTGGAAGCGGGAGCCTACGCGTTAGGTTTTGTCTTCGCTCCCAGTCCGCGGCGCATCAATCCGGAACTGGCGCGCGAGATCATCTTGAGTTTGCCGCCATTTGTGAGTAAAGTGGGCGTTTTTGTCAATGAACCGCGCTACAGTGTCGAGGAACTGGCTACCTTTTGTAAGCTGGATGTATTGCAATTTCACGGCGAGGAAACGCCGGAATACTGTCGCAAGTGGAGCTATCAGATCATCAAGGGTTTTGCAGTTGATCACGCCTGGCAACCGGAAGTATTAGCGCAATATGAAGCAGATGCATTTTTACTGGATACCAAGGTAGCGGGTGCCACTGGCGGGACAGGCCAAAGTTTCGATTGGAACTTAGCTTTGCCGGCTAAGGCATACGGAAAACCGCTTATTCTGGCCGGGGGCTTAAACCCGGCTAATGTAGCCCGTGCGATTGACCTGGTGCATCCCTATGCAGTGGATGTGAGCAGCGGGGTGGAGCTAGAAGGCAGTAAGGATAATGCGTTGATTCGTCAATTTATTACTGCAACCAACTTATCACAGCAACAAGGAGGAATTTAGATGAGCTTGCCTGATGAGCGGGGACGCTTTGGTGATTTCGGAGGTATGTATGTGCCGGAAACCCTGATGCCGGCGCTGGAAGAATTAGCGGATGCCTATGCCAAGGCCAAAAACGATCCTCTGTTTCAAGCAGAGTACCTCACGTATTTACGCGACTATGTTGGCAGACCATCTCTGCTTTATAATGCGGAACGCTTAACGCAGCACTTAGGCGGCGCTCAGATTTTTTTAAAACGCGAAGATCTCAACCACACCGGTGCACACAAGATTAATAATACCATCGGTCAGATTCTGTTAGCCAAACGCATGGGCAAAACCAGAGTAATTGCGGAAACCGGAGCGGGTCAGCATGGCGTGGCTACGGCAACCGCGTGTGCTCTGTTCGGCCTCAAATGTGAGGTTTATATGGGTGAGGAAGACATCCGCCGTCAGGAACTTAATGTGTTTCGGATGCGCTTGCTCGGCGCCAAAGTAATCTCGGTTACCTCCGGCAGTAAAACCTTAAAAGATGCCATCAATGAGGCATTTCGGGACTGGGTTACTAATGTGGGCGACACCTTTTATTGTTTCGGTACGGCGGCCGGTCCGCATCCCTATCCTGCTATAGTACGTGACTTCCAATGTATAATTGGGACTGAAACCAAGGAGCAAGCGCTGCAAAGACTGGGCAGACTGCCGGATTGCTTGGTTGCCTGCGTCGGTGGCGGCAGTAACGCCATCGGCATGTTTCATCCCTTTATCGCGGATACTCAAGTTCGCTTGATTGGAGTCGAGGCGGGAGGACGCGGCATTGATAGTGGCGCCCACGCCGCAACCTTAACCGCCGGCAATACCGGGGTGTTGCACGGTTCGCTAAGTTACGTTTTGCAAAACAAAGACGGGCAGATTACGGCGACGCACTCAGTATCTGCCGGTCTAGATTATCCCGGCGTGGGACCGGAGCATAGTTGGCTTAAAGATAGCGGGCGGGCTGAATATGTAGCGGTTACGGATGAGGAAGCTCTGGACGCTTGTCGTTTGCTGTCAGAAACCGAAGGAATTATTCCCGCGTTGGAGAGCGCTCACGCTGTCGCCTATGCAGCCAAGCTGGCTCCTTCTTTGCCGTCCACCCAGGTTGTGGTGGTCAATTTGTCCGGACGTGGCGACAAAGACGTCCAGACCATTGCTCAACTATTGGAGGTGGAGTAAAATGGAGCTTAGGGTCAAAAATAGGATTGATAGCATGTTCGGCGCTTTAGCCGCTAAGCACGAAAAGGCCTTGATAACTTATATCATGGCCGGGGATCCGGACTTGCCTACCACGGAAATGTTGGTAAAAACCCTTGCTGCCGGTGGCGCAGACCTAATTGAGTTGGGCGTACCTTTTTCGGACCCGGTGGCAGACGGCTTAGCCATTCAACGCGCGGGCCAACGTTCGCTCGAAGCCGGAGCAAGTTTGCAGGCTATCTTGGACTTGGTGCGCAGCCTGCGTCAGGATACTGAGGTTCCTTTGGTCCTTATGAGCTATTACAATCCGATTTTACAATATGGTTTGGCTGAATTTGCCGCTCAGGCTGCCCTTGTCGGGGTTGATGGTGTAATTGTGCCGGATCTCCCTCTGGAAGAAAGTGTAACTCTGGCCGAGTTGCTTGCGGCGCGCGGGGCGTATTTAGTTCCTCTTTTGGCACCAACCAGCACTGCAGCCAAAATTGCTAAAGTTGCCGCGCAAGCCGGTGGTTTCGTCTACTGTGTTTCTTTGACAGGTGTGACCGGAACCAGAACGGAATTGCCGCTCAATGTGGGTGAATTTTTAGCCCGAGTTCGTGAGAGAGTACCGCGCCCGCTGGCAGTCGGTTTTGGCATTGCAACCCCGGAACAGGCACGCCAGTTGAGCAGTTACACCGATGGTGTAATTGTCGGCAGCGCTATTGTGAATCTAATTGAACAATATGGCGCAGACAAGGCGTTATTGCATACAAAAATTAAACAGTTTGTGGCAAACCTAAAAGCAGGGCTTAAAGCTTAATTGCCCTTGGGTACACTATCAACAGCTCAAGCAGCTTGAGATCGAGGAGGGACAGTAATGAAAACATTGAAATACGCAAGACTTGCGGAGCATGACCACACAGTTGTGAGCGTTGGTTCTGTATTAATCGGCGGTCCTTCCATTCCTGTCATGGCCGGTCCTTGTGCTGTGGAAAGCAGGGAACAGCTGTTATCAGTCGCCATCAGTCTGAAAGATTTAGGCGCATCGTTGCTGCGCGGCGGTGCGTTCAAACCGCGCACATCACCGTATGCGTTTCGGGGTCTGGCCGAAGAAGGCCTTAAGATGTTGGCGGAAGCCAGGGAACTTACCGGCTTGCCGATTGTCACCGAAGTGATGGATGCCAGAGACGTAGAACTCGTTGCCCGCTATGCTGATATGCTGCAAATCGGCAGCCGCAATATGCAGAATTTTACTTTGCTGCAGGCAGTGGGAGATGTCGCTAAGCCTGTTTTACTCAAACGTGGTTTGTCCGCAACGCTCGAAGAATGGCTAATGGCTGCGGAATATATTTTGGCTACCGGTAATCCGCAAGTGGTATTGTGTGAACGCGGTATTCGCACCTTTGAGACTTGGACGCGAAATACCGTCGATATCACGGCGATTCCGGCAGTGAAGGAACTGTCGCATCTGCCGATTATCCTTGACCCCAGTCACGGCACAGGCCGCTGGAAGATGGTTGCGCCGGTAGCCAAGGCCGCAATTGCCGCAGGAGCGGATGGTTTACTGATTGAAGTTCACCCTGACCCTGACTGTGCTTTAAGTGATGGTCCGCAATCCTTAACACCGGAGAACTTTCACACCCTGATGCAGGAACTAAAACCGTTGGCGAAGGCAGTCGGCCGTATCATCTAGGTCCGCTTTTTGGTAGCAAAGGGATTGTCAGCCGCATATAACTATGGTATTATCTAACTTAATTATTGGTAGGTAGGGGCTTGGCCCACGGTAGAATGGTAGTATGGATTTTGGAGTTAAAAACTTATGTAGGATGGTAGTACGGTAGGGACAGGTGAGATTTTAGGGCGCCCTTATACCGGGGCGTCTTTATTTATAGGCAAAAAGAGGAGGAAAGGCTGTGCTAAGTAAGGTAAGACCGAGTGTCGAGAACCTGGCAGTTTATGTACCGGGCAAACCGATTGAAGAGGTCCAGCGCGAACTTGGTTTGACGCAGGTCATCAAGTTGGCTTCCAATGAAAACCCGTGGGGCCCGTCACCCCGGGCTTTGCAAGCGATAAGTAAGGCGTTAAGTGAAATCTATCTTTACCCTGATGCCAATGCCCAGGACTTAAAAGAGTCGCTGGGAAGTGAACTCGCAGTTGATGCCAATCAAATCATTATTGGTAATGGCTCGGAAGAAATTGTGCAAATGATTGCCAAAACCTTCGTCGATCCAGGCGATGAGGTCGTTATGGCAGCGCCCAGTTTTCCACGCTATCAAACTGTCACCGAGATGATGGCGGGTATATCGCGAGAGGTAATGCTGGTCGATTACCGCCACGACTTATTGACGATGGCGCAGCAAATCACGTCGCGCACCAAAGTGATTTTTGTTTGCAACCCCAATAATCCGACAGGTACCATTGTAACTGAAACGGAGCTAGATGAATTTATGCGCCAGGTTCCGGCGGATATTCTCGTAGTATTTGATGAAGCCTACTATGAGTATGTTGCAGATCCAAGCTTCGTCAGCGGGCTTAAATATCTTAAGGACGGACGGCGCGTTTTGATTCTGCGTACCTTTTCCAAAGCATATGGGCTGGCTGGCCTGCGCTTAGGATATGGCATCGGCGATGCCGCTGTTATCGACATGTTGAATCGGGTGCGTGAACCATTTAACGGTAATCTGTTGGCTCAAGTTGCCGCTCAGGCTGCTTGGCTGGATAAAGAGCATTTGCAACAGGTGCTGCAAAACACTGCCGCCGGACTGCAACAGCTGACGCAAGGCCTGGCACGTTTAGGACTGCAGGCGATACCTTCGCATACCAACTTTTTCCTTGTAGATGTCGGCCAGCCCAGCCCAGAAGTGTTCCAGGCTTTGCTTAGGCAAGGAATCATTATCCGACCGGGACATCTCTTTGGCTATGCTAACGCAATTCGGGTTACGGTTGGCACAACAGAGCAAAACCAAGCCTTTTTGCAGGCTTTAACCGGCATTTTGCGACGCTAACCACGGAATTAACTGAAAACCCGATCGTAAACCTAATTGTAACCTGATCGCAAACCTGATAAGGAGGACAAACTTATGATTATTGTCATGCAGCACGGGGCTACCCCGGAACAAATTGCGGAGGTAACCGATCGCTTAGAGCAAGACGGTTTCAAAATTCACCTTTCGGAAGGGGTAGAAAAGACAATTATCGGCGCTGTCGGAGACAAGTCGCGTCTTGACGCTATGTCCCTGGAAGCATACCCGGCAGTGGAAAAGGTCATTCCAGTACTCAAGCCATATAAACTGGCGGGACGCGAATTTCACCCGCATGATACTGTAATTAATGTAGGAAATTTGACAATTGGCGGGGATACCCTTCAGGTTATGGCAGGCCCGTGTGCAGTTGAGAGTAGAGACCAGATTTTGCAGACCGCCCGGGCGGTAAAGGCCGCAGGCGCTACAATTTTACGCGGGGGAGCCTTCAAACCACGCACTTCACCTTATGCTTTCCAAGGGCTAGAGGAAGAAGGGCTCAAACTTTTGGCCGAAGCGCGGGAAGAGACCGGTCTTTTGATCATAACGGAAGTTGTCGATCCCCGCGATGTAACCTTGGTGGCCTCGTATGCAGATATTTTGCAAATTGGTGCGCGAAATATGCAGAATTTCTTGCTCTTGCGCGAGGTAGCCAAACTCAGTAAGCCTGTAATGCTGAAACGAGGACCTTCCGCCACCTTTGAAGAGTGGATTATGGCCGCTGAATATATCATGGCCGGCGGTAACTATGATGTCATGTTCTGTGAGCGCGGTATTCGCACGTTTGAAAACTATACCCGTAATACGCTTGATCTAAGTGCAGTGCCTGTCTTAAAAAGCTTGTCACACCTTCCGGTCGTAGTTGACCCGAGTCATGGAACTGGTCGCTGGGATTTGGTGCAACCGATGTCGCGTGCGGCGGTAGCAGCCGGGGCAGACGCTTTGATCATCGAAGTGCATCCGGAACCGGCCAAAGCTATGTCCGACGGACCCCAATCCCTCACCCCAGATAATTTTACGAGCCTCATGGCTGACTTGCGTCAGATTGTCCAAGTCACCGGCCGAAGCTTGGCCTAGGGGGTTGCGGGTGGAAATCAAGCGTGTAACCATTGTTGGCTTGGGTTTGATTGGGGGCTCATTAGGCCGGGCGATGGTCAAATTAGGCTATGACGTGACAGCAGTCGATCAAGATCAGGCTGCTTTGGATAAAGGTGTTGCACTTGGTGCTGCCTGCCGCGGAACTCGGGATTTGGCGGACGGGATCACCAACGCCCAACTAATTTTTCTAGCAGTACCGGTGGGGTCCGCCGTAGATATTCTACGCCAGATGACCGACTTCTTGCCGCCTGATATCATTGTAACTGACGTCGGCAGTGTAAAATCCGAAATTGTGCATTTAGCCGAGGAACTGGTCGATGGGCAAGTCAATTTCGTGGGTGGTCACCCTATGGCGGGGACCGAACACAGCGGGATTGATGGAGCGGACCCACTGTTATTTGTTAATGCCTACTACGTCTTAACACCCGGTGCCAAATGTTCCGGCTCGGCGGTAGAAGTTGTAGCGGACATTGTCCGCAAGCTGGGGGCGTTTCCGGTCATTATGGATGCCTTAATTCACGATCGGGCTGTAGCGACGCTCAGCCACTTGCCGCACTTGTTGGCCGTAGCCTTGGCCCAGACGGCCGGAACTTTGGAGCTTAAACAGCCGGGCAGTATTAAATTGGCGGCAGGCAGCTTTCGCGACGGCACCAGAGTAGTCGCCAGCAGCCCAGTGATGTGGCAAGATATTTGTGTGGCCAACCAACCAATGATTTTGGAAGCGCTGCAAACCTTTCGCCACACACTAGCGGAATTAGAACGGGCCGTTGTGGCTAAGGACGGCGCAGCCATCGCTAACGCATTTATCGCCGCCGGTAAGGTTAAGCAGACTTCAACCCATAAGTTTGGGGAGGAAATTGCGGAGCTCGCAGTGAGTATTCCTGATGCCCCCGGTGCTTTGGGCCAATTGGCTCAAGCCTTAGGCTGCGCCGGCATTAATATAGTCGGCATTGAAATTTTGCACAGCCGTGAAGGGTTGCCTGGCAGCGTAGTGTTGAGCTTTCAAGATAAAGATACAGCTGATGCGGCCTCGACTGTCATCAACTCCCTTCATATTCCGGTACAAGCTAGGTAAAGGAGCAGGTTATGGATATTGTAATCAACCCCGCGGCAAAACTGTCCGGCCAATTGAGTGTTCCCGGCGATAAGTCAATTTCGCACCGAGCCGTGATGCTGGGCGCTTTAGCCGAAGGAGTTACCGAAATCGAAGGGTTCTTACCGGGGGCAGACTGTCTGAGTACTGTGGCCTGTGTGCGACAATTGGGCATAACAATTGACAATATCGGCCCGGAACACCTAAGGGTATATGGTCAGGGGCTACACGGTTTGCAGGAACCGGAGGACGTGCTTAACGTAGGTAATTCAGGTACCACGCTGCGCTTATTGTTAGGCATACTGGCCGGCCAAAATTTCGTCAGCATGTTAACCGGTGATAGTACAATCCGGCGGCGACCGATGGCTCGGATTACGGTTCCCCTGCAGCAGATGGGAGCGACGATTGTCGGGCGGGAGCGGGGTAAATTGGCCCCGTTAGCCGTCAACGGCGGCAATTTGCACGCCATCAACTATGTAAGTCCGGTGGCGAGTGCTCAGGTTAAAAGCGGCATCTTGCTCGCCGGCTTATATGCTGAAGGTGTTACCAGTGTCCAAGAACCCTATGTCTCGCGGGATCATACTGAAAGGATGCTGCGTGCTTTCGGAGCCAATGTCGTAAGCGAAGCTAATACGGTAAGTGTTTATCCCGGACGAATGCTGAAGGGACAAAAGGTGCAAGTGCCAGGAGATATTTCCTCTGCGGCATTCTTTTTGGTTGCCGGTTCAATCATCGGGCAAGGTGAAATTTGTGTGCAAAATGTGGGGGTTAATCCAACGCGTGACGGCATTATAACAGCACTCAGGGCTATGGGGGCGGACATCCGGCTTACCAACGAGCGAGAAGTTTCCGGCGAAAAACTGGCCGATTTGGTGGTCACACCAGCTGCATTACGCGGCATTCAAATCGGTGGGGAATTAATCCCACGGCTCATTGACGAAATTCCGATTTTAGCTGTCGCGGCAGCCTTGGCGCAGGGGACCACCGAGATTCGCGATGCAGCAGAACTTAAAGTCAAAGAAACCAACCGGATTGCGGCAGTGGCTAGGGAGTTGGCCAAATTTGGGGTTAACGTTGAGGAACTCCCGGACGGCATGCGGATTCACGGGGGGAGCAAATTGCACGGAGCAGAGGTCGATACCTATGGGGACCATCGCATGGCCATGGCGATGAGCATCGCCGCCTTAGCTGCGAGTGGAAGCTCACTTATCAAGGCTGCAGATGTCGCCGATGTATCCTTTCCCGGGTTTTACCGTTGTCTTGCCGATTTGCAGCAAAACTAACACGCTGTATTTCCCGCCTCTGAGGCGGGATTTTTCATGTACCAAGCAAATTGTCTGCGCTAGCCCTATACTAGCAACACGGAGTTGGTTTGTGCTACAATTAGGTGCAGCAAAGGAGACGAGTCAGATGAATAGGCTAAACATTGCCATAGACGGACCGGCCGGAGCCGGCAAAAGTACAGTAGCCAAACAAATAGCAGTCAAGCTCGGCCTTATTTATATCGATACCGGAGCTATGTACCGCGCGCTGACCTGGAAGGCGTTGCAAAATAAAGTTAGCATTACTGATGCAGCAGCGTTGACTAAACTAGCGGCGGCAACAGAAGTCGTTCTTAGCCGGGCCCTAACCGGACAATTGGTGGTGCGGTGTGATGGGGTTGACGTCAGTGACGCCATACGCACCCCCGAAGTCTCGTCGCATGTCGCAGAGCTAGCCAGTTGCCCCGGTGTAAGGCGCCGTCTGGTGGAAATGCAGCAGCACATGGCAGCCCAAGGCGGCGTGATTATGGATGGGCGCGACATCGGTTCCACCGTTTTACCAAATGCCGCTTACAAATTTTTTTTAACGGCATCGTTGGCGGAGCGGGCGCGGAGGCGCTGGCTGGAGTTGCAAGCTAGTGGTTATCAAATAGAATATCAAGATTTAGAGGCCGAAATTGCAACCAGAGATCGCCAAGATTCCAATCGAGCCGTTGCACCGCTCCAAATGGCACCGGATGCAATCTGTATTAATAGTGATGGTCTTAACCTTGAGCAGGTGATAGATAAGATATTATCGTACATTAGTGCAGAATTTTAATCGATTTAACCGTTTAAGCAGGAATTAGACTTAGCACTAGCGAAAATAAAATGTTGGTTTGACATTTGCATATTCTCCTAGTCTAATATAAAGACTAAGACTAACTGGGAGGTTAGGCTTTGCAAGTAATCTTAGCACGTAGTGCCGGTTTTTGTTTCGGTGTCAAACGTGCCTTGGATATGGCAGAAAAGACTGCCAATACCGGACAAGCATATACTTACGGACCGTTAATTCATAACAGTCAAGTAGTTGAACGCCTAGAACAACAAGGTTTGCGACCGATAAATGACTTGACTGAAGGCCGAGGAACAGTAATAATTCGCTCCCATGGCGTAGCACCTGAGGTCTATGCGCAGGGTGAGGAGCTTAAGCTTGAATTGGTGGATGCGACTTGTCCGTTCGTCCAAAAAGCTCAACGCCTGGCTATGCAGTTTCAACAACAAGGTCGTCAGGTTATCTTGGTAGGTGACCGGAGCCATCCTGAGGTCCAGGGAATAATCGGCTGGACAGGCAATCAAGGCCTTGTGGTTGAAAATCCTGCCGAGGCGAAACAACTCCCACCGTTGGGGCCGGTAGCAGTGCTGGCACAGACGACACAGCCAGAACAGAACTTTTCCGCTGTGGTGGAAGAACTTCGAACCAAAAGTCCGGATGTTGTGGTGCATAATACCATCTGCAGTGCTACCGGAGAACGCCAGAAGGCGGCTTTGGAATTGGCAAGTCAGGTAGAAATAATGATCGTGGTTGGCGGTAAAAACAGCGCCAACACCAGGAAGTTAATGAGCCTGTGCCAAAAAACGGGCACTGTAACTTATCAGGTCGAAACGGCTGAAGAATTAGAACCTAGCTGGTTTGCGGGAGCGAACAGTGCAGGCTTAACGGCTGGCGCTTCTACACCGGATTGGATTATCGAGGAGGTTTACAAAAAGATGTCAGAAATCAGTACACATGATGAACAAGTCTCGGATGAAGCCAGTTACGACATTGAGGATATGGCCAACTGGGAACAATCATTACAGGATCTTCGTCGCGGGAAAATGGTAAGCGGCACCGTAGTGCAAATCACATCTGACGAAGTGTTGGTGGATATCGGCGGTAAGTCCGAAGGTGTTCTTCCAATTAATGAGCTGGCTGTGAAACGACCAAATCATCCCAGCGAAGTGGTTGCTATTGGGGACAAAATTAATGTAGTAATTCTCAGGGTCGAAAATAAAGAAGGCTATCCGGTATTATCAAAGCGCAGGGCTGACCAACTTCAGTCTGCGGGTAGTTTAGAAGAAGCATTTCAAACCGGCCAAGAACTGCAGGCAGAAGTGGTGGATGTTGTCAAAGGAGGCCTTTTAGTCGATATAGGTATGCGTGGTTTTGTCCCCGCATCCCAAATTCAACGCGGCTATGTCGAAGATTTGCGGCAATTTCTCGGCAAGACCTTGCGTCTGCGTATTTTGGAATTTGATCGGGACAAAAATAAGATCGTCTTGTCTCAAAAGATAATTTTAGAAGAAGAAGCTAAGTTAGCAAAGGTAGCATTATGGGAAACCCTTACCGAAGGACAGGTTGTGACGGGCGTAGTGCGCCGTTTAGTAACCTTTGGCGCATTTGTTGACATTGGTGGTATCGACGGGCTATTGCATATTTCCGATATGACTTATGGCCACATTAAACACCCTTCAGAAGTCGTAAAAGAAAATCAACAAGTGGAAGTCCGTGTTTTGAAGGTGGATCGCGAACACGAGCGTGTTTCACTGGGTCTGAAACAAGCCTTGACTGATCCTTGGGAAGACGTTGCGGCTAAATTTAGCGTGGGGACAGTGGTAACAGGTCAAGTTGTGCGGCTGGCGCCATTTGGTGCGTTCGTCAAACTGGCGGAGGGCATCGACGGATTAATTCATATCTCCCAACTGTCAGATCGACACATCGCTAAACCTGATGAAGTTGTGCAGGTGGGTCAAACCGTCAAGGTTAAGATTATCGATTGTAACGGGGCGGAAAGACGTATCAGCCTCAGCTTAAAGGATGTTGCCGGAGCAGACGTTGACTCAGAAGCAACCGAAATGATCGAACAGCAGGTACATGATTTAGGCGCAACCATCGGTGAAGCTGTCGGGCATCCCACAGCGGAGTAAATTTACCTTAAACCATAACTGTGCATAACATATGGGGCGTCGGCCTTACCATAGTGACAAAACGATGAGTGGGAAGAGTAGAGCAGGAAAGGTCACAGAGAGCCGGGGTGAGCTGAAAACCCGGTGGCCGGGAACTGTTGCGAATGGACCCAGGATGCGCAGCCAACTAGGGTGGTACCGCGAGAACTCCTCGTCCCTTGTGGGGCGGAGAGTTCTTTTTGCATACCTCAGAATAAGAGTATAATTAGTCAATTATAACTTAAAAGGGAGAGATCAATGTGAAACGAGTATTTTCCGGCGTGCAACCGAGCGGTGAACTGCATATCGGCAACTACCTAGGGGCCATTCGTCAGTTTGTTCAACTGCAAGACCAAGCCGATTGTTTTTTTTGCGTGGTTAACCTCCACGCTGTAACTGTGCCGCAAGACCCTGCAGTGCTGCGTCAGAAGACCTTGGAAGTGGCTACGTTGTACTTAGCCGTAGGCATCGATCCGCTTAAAGCAACCGTATTTGTCCAATCTGAGGTACCTGCTCATGCTGAACTGGCGTGGATGCTGCAATGTCTGACCTATTACGGTGAACTGAGCCGTATGACCCAGTTTAAAGACAAAAGCATAGGTAAACAGAATTTTAGCGTGGGCTTGTTTACCTATCCTACTTTGATGGCCGCCGATATTTTGCTGTATCAAACAGATATCGTACCTGTCGGGCAGGATCAAAAGCAGCACCTGGAACTGGCACGCGATTTGGCGCAAAGATTTAACCAACGCTACGGGCCGATCCTGCGAGTGCCGGAACCGATGATTGGTGAGGTAGGTGCTAAGATCATGGCGTTGGATGATCCTGGTAAAAAGATGAGTAAAAGCGCAGACAACATCAATAATCGTATCAACCTCATGGATGATGCTAAAACAGTCCAAAAGAAAATAGCCCGGGCTGTTACCGATTCCGGCAATGAAGTGCGGTACGATCCGGAGTACAAGCCAGGAGTATCCAATTTGATGTCGATTTACAGCACCTTTTCCGGTGAAAGTGTAGCAACAATTGCTTCGCGTTACACTGGTCAAGGATATGGCGCGTTTAAAGGCGACTTGGCAGAGCTAATTAATCGCGAATTGGGTGTAATCCAAAAGCGATATCAAGAACTGAAAGCCTCGGGTACGGTGGAAGAAATTCTCAGTCAGGGAGCAACAAAAGCCCGCCAGGTAGCAGAAGAGACCTTACAGCAGGTAAAAGAAAAAATGGGATTTATTGTATGAAGCAGCAGGATATGCGGCTTAGGTTGTCGAACTACTAAAGTTAAATTTCTAACATTGATCATCTTTAATAGCAATCAATAGCAATCAATGTTAGGTAAAAGGGTGTTGTATGTATAAATTCCTCCAGCAGCAGCTTAACCGAGTTTTGGCATGGTTAACTCCGCGCTACTTTCGGTGGTTAGTGTTGTATGCCATTATCTGGCTAGTCCTTGGTGTTGCGCTTGCTCATTTGGCGGAAGGGCAAATGATTAATGCCATAGGGCGCAATTCCGGGAACATGGTCGCGGCGATGTTAGCCGATAATTTCACGCCGCAGGATTTTGCCGGTACTTTTTCTCCTGCAATGAGCCGAAAACTTGATAGTGAATTTGCCGTACATCGCTTGAATAATAATCACATCGCAAGGATCAAGATATTTGACCGCAACGGCAAAATTCTCTATGCCAGCGATCATAGTCAAGTTGGGGGGTACGAAACGGAGGATATGCCGCTGATCAAGAGTGGTCAGGTGGGTTCAGTCACTGACGCTGGTCTGTACTCCGTATTTGTGCCGATTGACCTGGGCGGATCGGCACAACGCGTGGGTACCTTTGAATTTTACGTCAATACCAACGGTCTAACCGGATTTATCAACAACCTCAGACTAATAATCGGTGCCTTTATCGTGTTAAGTGCTATAATCACGCTTTCCGCACTTAATTTGTTGATTAAACGCGCAACCGTCGCCATTGAAAGCAAAAATAAAACCTTACAACGCCTAAGTGCACGTCTGGACGAAAGCAACAATTTCCTGGCTCAGGCCAATTCCGGCACCATAGCGGCTTTACTAACGGCACTAGACGCCAAGGATCACTATACGGCCCAACATTCTGCGAATGTAGCTGCTTATGCCATGCGTATCGGTCAAGCCTTGCAGTTGAGCTTACAGGAGCTGCGACTGCTGGAGACCGCGGCTATTCTGCATGATGTGGGCAAAATAGGCATTTCGGAGAGCATCCTCAATAAACCGGGTTCATTGGACACTGCGGAGTTTGGTTTAATCAAACGTCACCCGGAAATCGGGGCTCAAATCGTGCAATTTTGTTATTTTATGGAAGGCGTGGCAGAGATTATCTTGCATCATCATGAGCGCTTTGATGGCGAGGGATATCCCCACGGTTTGGTTGGCTTGGCCATTCCCTTAGGCTCCAGGATTTTGTCTGTGGCTGATGTTTACGATGCTATTTCCACTGATCGACCATATCGTCCGGCGATGTCCCAAGGCAAGGCCAAAATGGTATTGGAACAGGGAAAAGGTACGCAATTTGACCCCGAAGTAGTTGACGCCTTTTTAGCTGTGCTTAGCCAAGATAGCGTTGCCTAATCTGTAACCGTAGAGGTTTAAGCAATGCGTGAAACCAGAAAATTAGAACACATTAACCAAGCTATCGCAATGCCTGATGGGCCCTTGAACCCAGGTTTTGGCGATGTTCGGCTTGTCCATAACTCCCTGCCCGAACTGAGTTTAGCGGAAATCGATCCTGGGGTAGAGCTATTGGGCTGCCGCCTTCAGGCGCCGATTCTGATTAACGCACTTACCGGAGGCAATGTTGATACGCGCACAATCAATCAGTGTCTGGCGCGGGTTGCACGCCATGCCGGCTTTGGCATTGCCGTCGGTTCGCAAACAGCCGCCGTGCTGGATCCTGGCCTAATAGAAACTTACGCTGTTGTGCGGCGTGAAAATCCCGGTGGACTGGTAATCGCCAATGTAAGCGGCACAGCGGACATAAATGCAGCCTTGCACGCGATAGATATGGTGGAGGCCAACGCTTTGCAAATTCATCTCAACGCGCCGCAGGAGTTGGCCATGGTTGAAGGTGACCGGCACTTTAAGGGGATAATAACCACAATTCAAAGTCTGGTTAAGGTGAGTCCGGTACCGGTTATCGTCAAGGAAGTAGGGTTTGGCATCTCCCAAGAGGTGGCGAAACGTTTGCGCGATGTTGGTGTTACCTGGTTGGATGTGGGCGGTGCCGGAGGTACAAACTTCATCGCTATTGAACATGGACGGGGGCGTCAGACCGCATTGCCGGAAGATTGGGGGATTCCAACGGTGGCAAGTTTAGCGGAAGTGCTGTCCACTGTTCCCGGCTTACAGGTAATTGCGTCCGGCGGAGTTCGGTCTTCCTTAGATTGTATCAAGGCCTTGGCCCTCGGCTCAGTTGCGGTGGGCATAGCCGGGTCTTGGCTTAAGACATTGCTCGTAAAATCCTATGATGAATTGCTCACAGAATTGGACTTGTTTAAGCAAGGTTTAATAGAATTAATGTTATTGACCGGTGCCAAAACTATTGCGGATTTGACTAGGCTTAATTTGGTAATCACAGGCGACAGCAAGGCCTGGCTGCAGGAGAGAGGAGTGGATACCAAACGATGGGCGCAAAGAGTATAAACAGCAAAAAGTACCATTCGCCTGATTTTCCCTTGATTTTGGTTACGCTGGCTTTGCTCGCACTAGGTATAGTTATGGTATTTAGCTCCAGTGTTGGTTTTTTGGTCGGCAACTCCACCTCAGTTGATAAGGTTGATATTTACAAGTTTTTCAAGGCTCAGGCCCTATGGGCTACACTTGGATTGACCCTGATGTTTTTTTTAATGAATTTTAACCATAAGCTGTTGCGCAAAATGGCACCAACAATTTTGCTGATTGGCATCGTGTTGCTCGTACTGGTCTATATCCCGGCGCTGGGTGGTTCGGCCCAGCGTGGTTCGGCGCGGTGGGTTAACTTAAAGGTAGTAACCATCCAGCCATCGGAAGTTATCAAGTTGGCCTTAGCAGTTTTTTTAGCGGCAGCCTTGGCGGAACGCGGCGCCAAAACCTTGCGGGGGATATCTCTGCCCTTGGTAGCTGCGGGAGTTTGCGCTATTTTGGTGGTGAAACAACCAGACTTAGGAACCACTATGGTAATTGCTTGTACCACTCTAAGCATGATTTTTGTTGCCGGAATGCCAACCTATTATTTTTTACCCCTATTAGGTGCGGGGGGAGTTCTCGTTACGCTCGTAATTACTAGGACTTCTTACATGCTTGAGCGCATCAATGCCTGGCTGGATCCGTGGAAATTTGCCAATGGGTCCGGTTACCAAACAGTAAACGCTCTCATGGCCTTAGGTTCAGGTGGAATTTTTGGCGTAGGATTGGGACGGGGCATGCAGAAATTTGGTCATGTACCGGAAAATCACACTGACATGATTTTTGCTGTAATCGGGGAAGAATTGGGCTTAATCGGGACTACGCTGGTACTATTGCTGTTTGCTTTTTTTCTCTGGCGGGGTTTAAATATTGCCTTTAGGGTCAAGGACCCTTTCTCTCGTTACCTGGCAGTAGGTATCACCTCTATGATTGGGTTTCAGGCGATAATTAATTTAGGCGTTGTAACGGGTCTACTGCCGGTTACGGGTGTGACCCTGCCGTTTATTAGCTACGGCGGAAGTTCACTCACTATATTATTAGCAGGGGTAGGAATTTTACTTAATATTTCGCGTTATGCTGAAACAACTGACAAACCTAGGCGTGATCTTCAAGCCGGGATTAATAACTAACAGGTTAGCTTGTTGAAACAGAAAGACGCAGCGTGCCGAGGGCACGCATTTTTTTTTGTACTATCGAAAGTATAACCTCGCCAACCAGGCGAGGACAGTGGAAGATAGTACGAGGAAAAGCACGCGCAGAAGAAACCGATGCGCGCTTTTCTTGTAATATTCCAGCGGGGAGTGGAAAAACTAAAGTACAGTTGTGACTGCAACTGGAAAGGAGAAGATATATGAACTTTCCCATTGGGTCTGTCTCCGTGCTAATTTTATTGGTTTTGCTGTTATTCAACAATATAATCGACACTACTGTAGTGCAGCGCAGAGTCCTCATTGTGGGTTTTGCCGCCATATTGCTGGGTAGCTGGCTGATTGTACCTGTGCCCTCCCCTAAGGCTGTCCAAGTCGAACTTAACGTGGGACAGTCTTTACTTCCGGCCTTGATAGGGTTAATTGCCTGGTTGGACCTGCCGCAAGATGAGAAATATCATGCCAGTTTAGGCACTTTGGCGGTCGGGTTGTTCCTGTATGGTTTTACCGGTTTAATTGACATAGAACCTGGAATTATGGGCTATCCTCTGCTGTTTTCACTGCCCCTGACTGTGATCATTGCGCGTCTTACTGCTAAGACTACCACGGCAGCTACTTTGGCCTTGGTCGGAGGGAGCAGTTTGGTGATACTCTTACGCTATATCGAAAGCGCGTTTACCTTCCCGGTCAATACAGTGGTGGATCTGCCGGGGCAACTGCTTTGGAATACGACGAGCCTTGCTATAGTGGGTAGTTTCGCCTTGGTATGGTTTAAGCAACAAGTAAAACTTGTGAGGCAGCGTATAGCACTGCCGAGGGAAGAACATGAAGATAATTTATAATTGTTATGGTGGTTCCCATTCGTCCGTCACGTCAGCGGCTATTCATCTCGGCCTGTTACAGTGTGACAGCATTCCTTGTAAAGAAGAGCTTTGGCGCTTGCCGTTGTACGATAAGCAAGTCAAAAAGGATCATGGTACACTAAACTTCATGGGCACGGATGAACTTGAAAACGCTGTCTATGTAGTTGGACGCCGCAGTATGGGCAAGCCTGCCCAACGCGCCTTAAATACCTTAGCTCAGATTTATGCTATACCCCAAAACGACTTTATGCTCGTTGACCCTATGCCTTTCGTCAATTGGGCGATGAAAATTGGCGGAATTACTTCGCGGCGCTTGGGCTTAGTGGCCATAGGGCGCCCTGTGGTTACGTGGGGCAATCGTAAAGCCTATCCTCACCTGGCAGGCCTGGTAAAACGGGTGAAGGCAAATTTGTCTCCCGCTGTGCCGCTGGATTATCACAATAACGGTGCGCGTGCGGTTATTTACTGCGACTACACCGGTCGACACCAAGCTGCAGTTGCTGCCACCTTACATCTTAACCGTGATTTTCACGCGATGCAGACGCCGCGAGTAAAGGTTGGGGAGATGTTTCACTGGGGCGATGATGCTGAGGGCAACCAAATTTACAGTCAAAGTGTCAGTTATGAAAACGAATTATTACCCAAATTGATGCGGGAATTCGCTAAGCTTTATGAAATATCTGAGGCCCAGCTTACTTTAGTTGACCTGGTCGGAATGGCAAAATATGCATATGGGATAGGTGCTGTGATCGAGGCCATGCCTGGGCTTGGTCGTCGGACGGAAAATCTGTTTACACACTTAAATCAACGTAACTTAGGTCAAATACGTGATATAGTGGAGTTGACTAAGTCAACTCTAGCTTCGCCCGCTGGCTAATAGGACCGGAACACCCGGTGGAGCAGACTGCCTTGACTAACTAAGGCTATTATAAGATAATTATGAAGAAATCTCTGGGCGAGGAGGAAAAATTATGGTACTTGAGCCAGGTCTGGTGGTGGCATCTGTACGACAGGGCAGCTTGGCCGAGGAAATGGAGATCGAGCCTGGGGACAAAATTGTGCGGATTAACGGTCAGGCGGTATTTGACCTGATTGATTTTCTTTTTTTAGTCAGTGACGACTACCTGCAGGTTGACGTAGTCAAGGCTAACGGTGAGCAATGGCAGTTAGAGATTGACCGGGAACCGGGGGAAGAATTTGGCATTGAGTTTGCCACAGTGGCGGCGGAGGGTATTAAACACTGCCGCAATAAATGTATTTTTTGTTTCGTCGACCAAATGCCACCCGGCATGCGGCCGACCTTGTACGAAAAGGACGATGATTATCGACTTTCCTTAACGCAGGGAAGTTTTATCACCTTAACTAATCAAGCGGAGGACGACCTGCAGCGGATACTCAAACTGCATCTGAGTCCGTTGTATGTTTCAGTGCAAGCAACCGATCCGGAGATACGACGCCAATTACTCAATAATCCCGGCGCAGGTAACGTCTTGCAACAACTGAAAACTTTAGCGCAAGCCGGCATTGTCATGCATACTCAGGTAGTTTTGCTCCCGGGCATCAATGACGGAGCGGTGTTGCAGCAAACAATAGGTGATTTGGCAAAGCTGTGGCCGCAAGTGCAATCAATTGGTGTAGTTCCGGTTGGTTTAACTGCATTTAGAGCTAAGCTCCCAACTTTGGCGAAATACACCGCGGAAGCTGCGCGACGCGTTTTGCAGCTCGGCTTAGCCTGGCAAGCCAAGTTCCAAAGTGAGTTTGCTCGGACCTTGGTATATTTCTCGGATGAGTTTTATGTTGAGGCAGAATTGGACTTTCCTGAGGCCGCTTACTACGATGATTTTCCCCAACTGGAAAATGGGATTGGTTTAAGCCGTCTTTTTTTGGATGAGATTGACGCCTTGCTGCCGGTTTTGCCGCACCAGATAGCGGCGCGCAGGGTACATATTGCTACCGGAGTGTCCGCCGCCAAAACCATGCAGAGCGTCATCGATAAGGTATGCGGGCAGGTTAACGGACTTGAAGTAAGTTTGCACGTTGTGCGTAACCGGTTTTTCGGACCTGATGTTACGGTGGCGGGTTTATTAACCGGCAAGGACTTGGTGGAGGGCATAGCGGACTTAGAGGGTGGAATTTTGCTGCTCCCGCAAGTAATGTTTAAAACCGATGAGCAGCTTTTTTTGGATAATCTCACCCCGAAACAGGTAGCGTGTGAGTTAAACGCAGAGATAATTGTAGTTCAAGTAAATGGTTTAGATTTTTTGACTGAGCTTGTGGGACAAGATTTAGCAAGCGTAGAATAATGAGGTGAAATAAAGTGGCAAAGCCAATTGTGGCTGTCGTTGGCCGACCAAATGTCGGCAAGTCTACCCTGTTTAACCGGTTGGTTGGCGGTATGGTAGCGATTGTCGAAGATAAACCCGGTATCACGCGGGATCGAATTTACGGAGACGTTGATTGGCGCGGACGTAAGTTTACTTTAGTGGATACAGGTGGCATTGAATTTACCGGTGGAACCGACTCTATTCCGTTTCAAATGAAAAAACAAGCAGAATTGGCTATGTCTGAGGCTGACGTTATTATTTTTGTGGTTGATTTGAAAGCCGGCATTACCCCGGATGATGCCGCGGTGGCGCAAACCTTGCGGCGTGCTAACCGGCCGGTACTGGTTGCAGTTAACAAGGTGGAAAATTTTCGCACTGCCACCTCGGATCTGTATGAGTTTTATAACCTGGGTCTGGGGGAGCCACTCCCGATTTCCGCGGTACATGGCATGAATACAGGGGATTTATTGGACCAGGTTGTTGATTTTTTCCCGCCCCCAACTGAGGAAGATGACGATCCTGACATTATCAAAATCGCCGTTATTGGGCGGCCAAATGTTGGCAAGTCTTCCCTGGTGAATGCCATTTTGGGAACGGAGAGGGTCATAGTCAGCAGCGTACCCGGTACCACCCGTGATGCTATAGATACCCGCTTTACGCATGAGGACAAAGAATATATCTTGATTGATACGGCCGGAATGCGGCGCAAAGGCAAAATAGACGAACCGACAGAGCGCTACAGTGTCGTTCGCTCTCTGCGGGCAGTTGACCGGTGCGATGTAGTTTTAATGTTAATTGAAGCTACGGAAGGGGTAACTGAGCAGGACAAAAAAATTGCCGGATATGCCCATGAAGCTGGCAGGGCCATAATTTTAGTCGTCAATAAGTGGGATTTAATCGAAAAAGACGAGAAAACCATGAAAAAATTTGAGGAGGATATCCGCGAAGAGCTAGCCTTCATGCGTTATGCTCCGACCTTGTTTATCTCCGCTAAAACTCACCAGCGTGTACCCAAAGTGCTAGAGTTGGTCGACTTCGTGGCTGAACAAAATGCGATGCGTGTTGCAACCAGCACACTAAATTCGCAAGTACGCGAATGGGTGGCGCATACTCCGCCGCCAACGGACAAAGGTCATCGACTTAAAATTTTATTCGCTACACAGGCAGGTGTTAAGCCACCGACAATTGTGTTTTTCGTCAATGATCCTGAACTTATGCATTTTTCCTATTTGCGTCACCTGGAAAATCAATTACGCAAGACCTTTGGCTTTGAAGGCAGTCCAATCCGCTTAGTGGTTCGCCAGAGGGATGAGGAGGGGCGTTAGATTTGCACACATTCCTTGCTCTATTAGTAAGCTATCTGTTAGGGGCTATTCCATTTGCCTACCTAGCAGGACGGTGGAAGGGCATCAATATTCGTGCCCATGGCAGCGGCAATATGGGCACCACCAATGCCTTCCGTGTCCTAGGGAAACGCTGGGGCAGCGTGGTGTTTGTAGGCGACTTTTGTAAGGGTATGCTGGCAGCCCAAGTGGGGTTGATGTTCGGGGGCCCTTGGTTGGCGGTAGCGGCAGGAATCCTGGCGCTGCTTGGTCATAGTTGGAACCCATTTTTCGGCTTTCGACCGACAGGAAAGGGAGTAGCGGCAGGCGCAGGTGTTATTATGCGCTTGATGCCCTTACCAACCGTCATTACGCTACTGGTGTTTGCTGCCGTTACTTATTTGAGCGGCTACGTTTCGCTCGGTTCGATTGTGGGGGCATGTTGTGCCATAGTTACTGCAATTTTATTACAGGATAATAAGGCCTATATTCTATTTGCCCTCGGCGGAGCTATTCTGGTTTTATATCGGCACCGTGAGAACATAGCCCGGCTTAAAGCAGGCAGCGAACCGAGGATTGGAAAACATAAAGGTAGATTTTAGCCAGGGTGAGGTAGGACATGGATAAAGTTGCTGTGATAGGCGCGGGTAGCTGGGGGACTGCATTGGCAGTGCTGTTGGCACGAAAGGGCCATCCTGTTTGCTTGTATGGCCGTAGTGCTGAATTTATGGGTCAATTACAAGTCAGCCAGCAAAATCAACGCTATTTACCGGGCGTTATGTTCCCTAAACTCTTGTTGCCGACCTTCGATTTGGCTGCCACCCTAAGTGATGCGCAGCTTGTAATTCTTGCGGTGCCTTCGCATGCCGTGCGCGAGACGGTAGGAGCGATTAAACCGCTGCTGGCTCGCGACTGTGTCGTGGTTAACACTGCCAAAGGTTTCGAACAAGAAAAATTGTTACGCTTGTCGCAAGTTTTAGCATCGGAATTGGACAACTGCAGTTTTGCCGTACTTTCCGGCCCCAGTCACGCTGAAGAGGTGGGGCGAGATTTGCCGACTACAGTCGTAGCGGCCGCCCATAGTCGCGAGGTTGCAGAACGAGTGCAAGACTATTTTATGACCCCACATTTTCGGGTTTATACCAATCCGGATGTTATTGGGGTTGAACTAGGCGGCGCGCTCAAGAATATAATTGCGTTGTGTACCGGCATTGCCGAGGGTCTGGGCTTTGGTGATAATACCAAAGCTGCGCTCATGACGCGGGGACTCGCTGAAATAGCACGTCTTGGCGTGGCAATGGGGGCTAAGGCGCCCACATTTGCCGGTTTGACGGGGGTTGGGGATCTAATCGTTACCTGCACTAGCATGCATAGCCGCAATCGTCGGGCGGGCATTCTGCTCGGGCAAGGCAAGCCACTTAAGCAGGTGCTGGAAGAAGTCGGAATGGTAGTTGAAGGTGTGCTGACAACCCGGGGCGCTTATGCCCTAGCCGAGAGGTATGGCGTGGAGATGCCAATTGTGGAGCAAGCGTATAGCGTATTGTTTGGTGTTGCCAGCCCACGCCGTGCCGTGGCCAATCTCATGCAACGCGGTCGGAAACACGAAATTGAAGAAGTGGCACACAGCTGGACCGATTAAGGTTAAGTTAAAGCTACGATTAAGTTAAAGCTGGAGTTGACCCGGGGTAAATTACCCCGGGTTTTTTTGTTGTTAGCACGTTTTTTCTGTTGTGATGATAAACCGGTAATATTCGCAAATTATTCTCATATATTTATACTGCTAAGCCATGCTAGTCCAGTAATCTTAATTGTTAATATGCCCGGGGCCAAGACCCCTAGTCCAATGTGGATACAAGGAGGGAGTTATAAACCATGGAGAAAATTGATATCTTTAAGGATATCACGGAGCGAACTGGCGGCGATATTTACCTAGGAGTAGTGGGTCCCGTGCGGAGCGGCAAGTCAACCTTCATCAAAAAGTTCATGGACTTGTTGGTTTTGCCTAATATTAAAGATATCTATGAACGTGAACGGGCCAAGGACGAGTTACCGCAAAGCGGTGGCGGAAAGACCATCATGACTACCGAACCAAAATTTATTCCCGCGGACGCGGTGACCATTGATGTACGCAGTGGGTTAACTATGAATGTGCGAGTGGTGGATTGTGTCGGTTACGCTGTTCCGGGAGCACTGGGCTATCAAGAGGAAGAAGGTCCGCGCATGGTGCGTACCCCTTGGA
>JAJXUE010000064.1 GCA_021783135.1 Bacillota bacterium
AAGTAGCGCGGACTACTGAAATTTTGTCCAATCAGGGCTGAACCAATGGTTTTGCCGTCCTGGCTCAACAATGAGCCATTGGCCTGATGCGGAAATATTAGCTGAGTAAGGCCAGTAACAACCAGTGGATAGGCTATTCCGGTTAGTAAGGTTAGCGTGAACAGTAACAGTATGGCTTTACCCATTGTTTTGAGCATACGCAGTAATCACCCTTTCTCAATCAGCCAAGTCCTAACTTAAATGCCAAGCAGTCAAGAGCAAGTCAATTAATTTAATACCGATAAATGGCGCAACTAGCCCGCCTAAGCCGTAGATTAACAGATTGCGGCGCAAGATTACATTAGCACCTAAGGGACGGTAGGTAATCCCGCGTAAAGCCAAGGGAACAAGGGCCACGATAATTAGGGCGTTAAAAATTACGGCGGAAAGAATAGCGCTTTGTGGGGTAGATAGGTGCATAATATTTAACACACCTAATTGGGGGTAGGTAACAATAAATAGCGCTGGAATAATGGCAAAATATTTGGCAACGTCGTTAGCTATGCTGAAGGTGGTTAGAGCCCCTCTGGTCATCAATAACTGTTTACCGATTTCCACAATCTCAATCAATTTAGTGGGGTTGCTATCCAGATCAACCATATTGCCGGCTTCTTTAGCAGCCTGCGTACCGCTGTTCATGGCTACGCCCACATCCGATTGAGCCAGGGCAGGCGCGTCATTTGTACCATCCCCCGTCATTGCTACCAGATTACCTTGGCCTTGATAATCCCGGATTAGTTTTAATTTTGCTTCCGGCGTAGCCTCAGCTAGAAAATCATCAACGCCTGCTTCAGCAGCAATGGCAGCCGCAGTTAAGGGGTTGTCCCCGGTAATCATCACGGTCTTAATGCCCATGCGGCGTAGCTGCGCAAACCTCTCATTGATGCCGCCCTTTACGACGTCTTTCAGGTAAATCACACCCAAGGCGCGGCTGCCTTCCGCCACAACTAAAGGAGTGCCACCTTTTTTGGCGATCGCCTCGACAGCCAACTTAACTTGGGGGTCCATGCTTTTTCCCTTGGCATGCAGATATTTTTCAATCGAGTCCATGGCCCCTTTACGGACTTCGCGCCCCTGCAAATCTACCCCACTCATTCTGGTATTGGCGCTAAAGGGGATAAACGTTGCGCCTAGCGCTGCAATATCTCGTTCGCGGATGTTAAAGTTTTCTTTCGCCAAGATGACAATACTGCGACCCTCCGGAGTCTCATCCGCGAGTGATGACAACTGGGCGGCATCGGCCAACTCTGCTGCTGATATACCCGGCGCAGGCACAAATTCGGTCGCCATGCGGTTACCTAAGGTAATAGTTCCGGTTTTGTCGAGGAGCAGCACGCCAACATCACCGGCGGCTTCTACCGCTCTGCCCGACATTGCCAAAACATTATGCTGCAATAAGCGGTCCATGCCGGCAATCCCAATCGCGCTGAGCAGGCCACCGATGGTGGTTGGGATTAAGCACACCAGTAAAGCTGCCAGCACGGGGATGGATACGGTCGTGCCGGAGTAGATGGCAAAGGGCTCCAAGGTTGCCACAGCCAATAAGAAGATAATGGTCAAGCCAAGTAATAATATCGTTAAAGCAATTTCATTCGGCGTTTTTTGCCGTTTAGCGCCTTCGACCAGGTTGATCATACGATCCAAAAAAGTCTCCCCCGGGTTGGCGGTAATTTTAACTTTAATCCAGTCCGACAAGACTCGGGTGCCGCCGGTTACCGCGCTGCGATCCCCGCCGGATTCCCGGATCACGGGTGCCGATTCGCCGGTTACCGCACTTTCGTCGACTGACGCTACCCCCTCAATGATTTCACCGTCACCCGGAATAAAGTCGCCCGTCTCAACCAAAACAATGTCGCCCTTGCGCAATTGGGCAGCTGAGATAGGTTCTATTTTTTCCCCGTTAAGTTTTTTGGCGATAGTTTCGCTTTTCGCTTTACGTAGTGTATCCGCCTGAGCCTTACCCCGCCCTTCGGCAAGGGCTTCCGCAAAATTGGCAAAGAGGACTGTAATCCATAACCACAAGGCAATCTGACTGTCAAACCAAAAGCTGGTTGCGGTAGCGCCGGCGGCATCACGGATGGCGAAGTAGGTAGTTAATAGAGCGGTTATCTCGACTACAAACATGACAGGATTGCTCCATAGGGCGCGGGGGTCTAACTTGACAAACGAATCTTTGGCCGCCTGTCTCAGAATAGTCCCGTTTAGACTAGAAGTTTTACGCATCTGTGTATGTTACCCCCTCAAAAGGCCTTGCCAGACCACATTAACAACTGTTCGACGATTGGCCCTAAAGCTAACGCCGGGAAAAAGGTCAGCGCGCCCACGATTAAGATGACTCCGGCTAGGAGTCCGGAAAATAGCCCTCCCGTTGTCGCAAAAGTACCAGCGCCTGCAGTTGCGATTTTTTTGTGCGCCATACTCCCGGCAATTGCTAACACGGGCAGGATAACCCCAAAGCGGCCAACGAGCATGGCAAGGGCAAGTGCTAGATTATAAAAAGGGGTACTGACATTGAGCCCGGCAAAGGCGCTGCCATTGTTAGCAGAACTTGAAGCGAACGCATAGATTATTTCGCTAAGGCCATGCGGGCCGGGATTTGCGATGGACGAAGTACCGGCAGGGATGACTGAGGCTAGCGCACTACCCAGTAAAATAGAAGCAGAAGGGATAAGGACCGCCAGGATAGCCATTTTCATTTCAAAGCCTTCAATTTTTTTACCCAAGTACTCTGGCGTTCGGCCGACCATCAGGCCGACAATGAACACGGTCAAAATGACAAAAATTAAGATGCTATATAGGCCCGTACCAACCCCGCCAAACACAACTTCCCCCAGCATCATTTGGAGTAAAGGCGGTAGTCCGCCTAAGGGAGTAAGACTATCGTGCATTGCATTAACCGCACCGCATGAGGTGGCAGTGGTCACTGTGGCAAACAAGGCTGAGTTGACAACGCCAAACCGCACCTCTTTTCCTTCCATTACTGAAGAGCCGATGATACCAAGCTTGCTAATTTGCGGGTTGCCCGCCAGTTCTGAACCATAGGTTGTACCCAGCATAAGCAGGAACAAAACCAACATGGTAACGAACAAGACACGCCCTTGCTTGACATCTTTGAGCATTTTGCCGTAGCTAAATGTTAGACCCGCCGGAATCAGCAAGATAAAGAGCATCTCTAAAAAATTTGAGAACGGAGTAGGGTTTTCAAAGGGGTGAGCCGAATTAGCGTTAAAAAAGCCACCGCCGTTAGTGCCTAACTCCTTAATTGCTTCTTGGGAGGCAACCGGACCCATTGCGAGGGTTTGGTTTGCACCTTGCAGGGTATGCACGGTCAGATAGGGTGACAAATTTTGGATCACACCTTGGGAAGCCAGCAGAACGGCACCAACCACAGAGAGCGGCAGGAGAATCCACAGGACGGAACGGGTGAGGTCTACCCAAAAGTTGCCGATAGAGTTTGCTTGGCGGCGGCTTAAGCCGCGAATTAACGCCACGACAACAGCTATGCCTGTTGCCGCGGAAACAAAGTTTTGCACTGTCATTCCGGCCATTTGCGTCAGGTAGCTTAGGCTCGATTCCCCGGCATAGGACTGCCAATTGGTGTTGGTCACGAAACTAACTGCAGTGTTTATAGCCGTGGTCAAGTGCGGCGCTCCGAAACCCTGGGGATCAAAAGGCAGATGGCCCTGCAGTAATTGAAGCAGGAATAACAAGATAATGCCGAATAAGTTGAAGGTCAACAGGGACAAGGCGTATTCGCGCCAGTTCATTTCTTGTGCGGCGTCAATGCCGCAAATGTGGTAAATTAACCTTTCTAGAGGTCCTATGGCCTTGTCCATAAAGGTTTTGTCCCCTTCAAACACTTTGGCCATATAACGTCCGAGTGGGATTGCTAAAATGATGAGTACGACAATGTAGAATAAAATTTGGCTCAGATCGGCACCCTTCATTATAATTCCTCCGCCTTCATGAGTGAGTAGATAAGATATATTAAAAGGCCTATGGCAACTAAGCCGCCTAAGATCATGTCGCCCATTAATCTATCCCCCTTTGCTGCTATACCGTTCAAACGGTTATGTTTTGTAAAGCTTATAAACCATTATCTTTTGGGTATTATCCCCTCCTTGTATGGTAAATATTGTGTCGGTGCGCAAAAATAATCCGAAGACAGACTTATTATAGGCCGATTGCTCATAAAGTTAGCGTAAAGAAACTAGGTAAAAGAATAAAGAAACCATAAAAACCCACTGTTTAAAAGGGTTGTGATAAAATTGAGAAAAAATATTAGGGGTGGCAGGAATAAGTGTTGCGGCATAGAACTATACTGCATAGAACTATAGTGAATTAAATATGATCCGAATGATCTTACCGGGAGAGACCTGGCAACAGGCGCCGAAGGAGAAAACCCCCCAGCTCGCAACTGAGGGAAGAAGCTCTCAGGCAAATGTACTGGTAGGAGACGGAACTCTGGAGAGTTTCTCGTAAGAGAACACCAAAGGGGAAGAGCCGGTAGGCTAAATCTCTCAGGTTACAAGGACAGAGGTGTGCGCGCTTGAAAGCGTGTGCCCTCTGTCTTTTCTTGTACTATCCTGAAACTAGCTTCGGGTCGCTGGGGTCGAGTTTGCTTTCTGCCCCGATCAGCAGACTACAGCGCCTAGCATACTTTTCGGCTCGCTGCCTCACTTTCGCAAACGTAGCCTTAAATTGGGCGCGAGCAGGCGTGCTCTCGTTCGGGCGCTCGCCGAGTATGCTAACGGCGCTTCCGTAATGCTTCTCTGCG
>JAJXUE010000044.1 GCA_021783135.1 Bacillota bacterium
GAAACGCAGATCTTGAAATCGTGGAAGATGAAGCAGAAGATCTGCTGGCTGCTGTTCAGTTATCGCTTAAACAACGAAAATGGGGCAGTGCGATTCGGTTAGAAATTGAAAATGGTCTCCATCCTACCCTGCTTAAAATTTTAGAGGCAGAATTAGACCTCTCGGCGCAATCAGAATATCAAATTAACGGCCCGATTGATCTTACCTTCTTGCTAAAGCTCAGTGCTTTAAAAGGATATGACGCACTCAGATATCAACCGATAAGACCTAAATACTATAAGAGCCTGGCTAATCCCGAAAATATTTTTCAGGCAATTGCTAATCGCGATTTTTTGCTGCATCATCCTTATGATTCTTTTGACAGCATTGTTGAGCTTGTAAAAAAGGCCGCCGAAGACCCGGATGTATTGGCGATAAAACAAACTCTTTATCGCGTCAGCGGTAATTCGCCAATTGTGGAAGCTTTAGTACAGGCGGCAGATAACGGCAAACAAGTGACCGTTCTTTTGGAGCTGCAAGCACGCTTTGATGAACAGAACAATATAACTTGGGCCAAAAAACTTGAAACGGCCGGCTGCCACGTCATTTATGGACTTGTCGGCTTGAAAACACATTGTAAACTTCTCTTAATAGTTAGGCGGGAAAACAGCCAAATAAAGCGTTACGTTCATCTGAGTACGGGAAATTATAATGACGTCACAGCGAAGTTTTATACTGATTTAGGCTTATTGACTGCCAATCCATATTTCGGCGCGGATGCTTCAGCTGTTTTCAATACCTTATCCGGCTGTTCCAGTCCTGCACCACTCTATAAAATGGTCATGGGGCCTACAAATCTGCGCAAAAAATTCTTGGATTTAATCAATAAGGAAGCTGAATTCGCCAAACAAGGCAAGCACGCCAAAATTATAGCTAAACTCAATTCGTTGGTTGACACAGAAATTATCGCAGCCCTTTATAATGCCTCTGCGGCAGGCGTAACGATTGAATTAATTGTACGTGGAATTTGTTGCTTGCGGCCAAGGCTACCGTTAATTAGCGAGCGAATTTCGGTCAAAAGTATCGTTGGTCGATTTTTAGAACATAGTCGAATCTATTACTTTTATGCAGACGGTGAAGAACAAATGTTTCTTTCCAGCGCTGATTTAATGCACCGCAACTTAGACCGCAGAGTCGAGCTGCTTTTTCCGATCGAAGACCCGGTTGCACGCCAAAAGACCATGAATGTGCTCGAACTAGCCCTCAGCGATACTGCAAAATCCAGGACGCTTAATGCGGACGGCACCTATATCAAGGTCAATAGTAAACGCAAAACCAGTTTTAATAGTCAGACGATACTCGCAAAGTCTATTTCACAGGACCATATCTCCGAAAGCTCAAGTATCCATGCGGAATTTATTCCTGTTATTTCCCAAAAAGGATAGAGCCTTGCTATTGCCTAGAATTATTATATACTTAAACTATGCGATAATTGCAAAATTAAGACACTACCATATCCGAGTGAAACTTGTCGTGTGCAGTGAACCATAAAAATGGAGGGATTAAAATGATGAAAAAGTCAGCAGCTACTCCCCCAAAAAATGAAGTCCTCCTCGAAACTATAAATAATGAGCCACTTGTTACGGAAAGGGCAGAGGAAGCAACCTTAGTAGCGAGTGAAACGCTAGATATGGAACTTCCTGCAGCACCTGAAAGTGAAGAGATTATGCCAAATTTAGACATGATTGAAGCTATTGAAGAAGTACCGGAAACTCTTGATCTAAAAACCGTTGCCCAAAGGATTTCCCAACTTGAAGCAAAAGTGGCAGAATTGAGTGCCGAACTTGCTACGCTAAAGCAGAAGAAAAATAAAAAAGGGATCAAAGAGAAGAGGGTTAAGTGTAAATGCCGCGGCAAGAAGGTTGCCCTTTCTAAATGCAAATGTAAACTTAAAAAATTAGCGAAGGCAAATGCTAAGAACAAAGGGAAAGAGCAGAAGGAAATTCTAGTCTAAGGGTATAAAGGAGTTTTGGATGTTAAACGATTATACGATTGATTCCACGCGAAAAGTCAGTTTAAATGATTTTAAACCAAATGAGACTGACAAGTTGGAAAAAAAGGACATTCAAGATGAATATCTGGCATTACAACAGAGATTTATTGCCTTGCAAGAAATCTTTGCTGCTGCCAAAAGCTACGGTCTCTTGATTATCTTGCAAGGCATGGACTGTAGTGGCAAGGATGGTACTGTGAAAAAGGCACTCACGGGAGTTGACCCTAATGGCTTTGTGGTACAAAGCTTCAAAGTACCTACTCAAGAAGAATTAGACCATGACTATCTTTGGCGAGCGCATAAGGTAATACCACGCAAAGGAAATATCACGGTCTTTAACCGTTCTTACTATGAGGATGTTCTCGTAACGCGAGTGCACAAGACTATTGATGCTAAAACGGCTAAAACGCGCTTCAAAGAAATTGTTGAATTTGAAAAATATCTTGTCAATAATGGAATTATCGTCATGAAATTTTTTCTGCATATCTCCAAAGAATTTCAGCAGAAGAAACTCCAGAGTCGCCTCGAAACGCCGGAAAAACATTGGAAATTCTCCATGGCCGATTTAGCGGAGCGCAAATTTTGGGACCAATACCAAGAATGTTACGCAGATGTACTATCCAATTGCAGTACGAAACAAGCCCCCTGGCATATAATACCTTCGGATTGTCGCTGGTTTAGAGACTATATTATTCTTAAGCATATCGTAAAGACACTGGAAGGACTTAAGTTGCAGTACCCGGAAATTAATGATACTATAGCACAGTTAATCCAGAATGCTAAAGTCGGTAAGTAACAATAAAAATTATCCACAGGCCTTTGCAAATAATTGCAGAGGCTTTTTTTACGCTTGCTCAGTTTGTAAGTCTGGAAAAAATCCCGTGCGCCACCGCAACTAGGTCTTCCGTACTATTGTAAATTTGACACTCAGTAAAAATTAACTTTCTTCCATCCTTGACCAGATTAGCATGTGCACGCAAGTACTCCCCTTTGGCTGGTTTTAAAAAAGAAACTTTAAGATCTACCGTCACAATTTCCTGCAACCCCTGCTGGTTCGGTGGTATCAAGTTGGACATGGCTACATCTGCCAGGGTAGAAATGATTCCGCCGTGGATGACACCTACACTGTTTAGATATAAATCTTTGATTTGCAGCCCTACTTCAAGTATATTCATGTCTCTTTTATAGCTGAAACCCAAAAATTCATCAAATGGTTGCTTAATAAACATAACGTATACCTCAAGCTCAAAATTTAATTATCAGATAATTGTGGCAATTTATTATAGCATAGTTTTCTGATCTGTAAGTGTCATTTAACTGAAGTGTGTATTTACGCTGCATCCCTTTATTTTAATTACCTTGGCGGTGGTTCATTATTTTTCGGTAAAAATTTTGCTTTTGGCAAAAACTAGAGGGGGATTGGTAATGAGGAAGGACGGTTAAATTGGGTACATTAACGAAATTGGCCCTGAAAAACTCATTTGTGGTAATTCTCGTCCTAATTTTAGTAGTGGCTGGCGGTATATACTCAGCCCGTAACCTGAAAATGGAAGCAATGCCGAATATTGAAATTCCGATGATCACAATTTCAATTCTCTATCCGGGTGCATCACCGGAAGACGTGGATAGTAGTATTTCTCTACCATTACAAAAATCGCTTGCTGGGATGCAAGGTGTGGGTAGTATTGAGACAATTTCCAACCAAAATATATCCTTTGTGTTAATGCAATTTGACTATTCAACTAACCTGGATAACGCTGAAAAGCAAGTGCAGGATGCGGTCAACAAATTTGGCCTGCCCAACGGTGCCGGCCCAGCAAATGTCAATCGAGTTGGCTTTGGTAGTTTTCCTGTCATGACCTATTCTCTGCAAGGCAGTGGTAACATAACCCAATTAAATCAGTTCATTACTGATAAACTCCAGCCAAAACTAAGTGGGGTAAGCGGTGTAGCTAATGTTGCCATTGAAGGCAACGCCGTTGAACAAATCAGCATTAAGCTGAATAATGACCAGCTTCGCGACGACAATTTAACGATTCAAGACGTGCAAAAGGCCTTGGCCGCCAATAATATTTCCTTGCCAAGCGGGCAGGTAAATGTAGGCGATCAGACCCTTAGCGTTAGTGTTAACAACAATTTGCAGAGTATCACCGATTTGCAGGCAATTCCGCTCCTAGTTGTTCCGAATGCTAACCAGAGCATTGGAGCTGCTCTGGGCCAGATCACCAATGGAATGAACAAACTGGGTGGGACAGTTGGACAACTTGGTGGGGCCGTAGGTGACTTGGGTAAGACTACGGGCGCAATCGGGCAAAGTGTTGGCCAACTGGGCAGTATGGTAGGTGGTAATGTCCAGGCCCTAGCGATGCTGAATATTATCCAAAAATCTGAGCGGACAATTTTAAGCCAACAAAAGGTGTTGGCGAACCCTTTGGTCACTCCGGCTGCGAAACAACAGGCCGAGGTTGCTACCAAGCAGGCCCAGGCTACCTTGCAGGGAGCCCAAAGCGAGTTAGACGCTTTGCTGGCTGAGCAGGCGGCAAAGGGTAAGAACATAGCAAGTTCTGGGAGCAACATGCCGACAGCGCCAGGTAACGTATTAAAGCCTAGTACAGTGATGGGTATTAAAGCTCCACCTACACCGGCACCAGGGATAAAGGTAGTTTTTTTGCGAGATGTTGCCAGTATCACGCAAGGAAGCGGTGCAAGTCAGTTGTATGCCAGAACAAACGGCAAGGCAGCTGTAGTGATTAACATCTATAAAACTGATACTGCCAATACGGTAAGTCTTGCTCAAGACGTGGCTAGTACTTTGGCCAACCTGGCTCAGACCAACCCTACATTCACCTTCACAAAAATCAGTGATTCTGCCGATGCCGTCAAGACTTCAGTGGGAGGCATGTTGCGGGAAGGGTTGTTGGGAGCTTTATTTGCCATCATTGTCATCGCCTTGTTCCTCAGGGACATTAAAGCAACTATAATTGCGGTAATTTCAATTCCGCTTTCTATTTTAATCACGATGATCCTGCTACCCCGCTTCGGATTTACCTTAAATACTATGACTTTAGGTGGGATTGCCGTAGCGGTCGGACGAATAGTGGATGACTCGATAGTGGTCATTGAAAATATTTACCGGCACAAGCAACGCGATTGTGCCGCAGGGCAGGACGTGGTTGCAACAGCGTCGCGAGAAGTAGGAGCTGCCATTACTTCTTCAACTCTCACTACGGTGGCCGTTTTCCTGCCTTTAAGTATGGTTAGTGGTATAGTTGGGAAGCTTTTTGTCCCCTTTGCCTATACAGTTGTGATCTCTATTCTGGCATCATTAATAGTTGCACTTACTGTGGTCCCGGTAATGGCAAAGTTAATGCTTTCGCGCCGGCCCGTTAAACATCACGCTAAAGCTAGCAAGCTAATCAACGGTTATGGCAGAGTGCTCCAGGCAGCCTTAAACTATAAATTGACAGTACTGCTGGGCGCAGTAGTAATTTTGTTAGGATCATTTGTGTTGCTTAAACAGGTGGGTATTCAGTTTCTGCCTTCGGATACTACCGGTGTGCTGCAAGCTAATCTTACATTACCGCCGGGGACTTCACTGGCTAAGACCAATGCTAAAGCAGAGCAATTTGAACAAAGCCTTGTAAGTAATCCTAACGTAAAAACAGTAGTGTCGGTTATTGGCAATAACACCGCCAGTAATAAAACACCGGGAGCGATGCAGCAAGAAAACGAAGGCAGTTTTACAATCGTGCTCAAAGACGGCATTAACAAGGCAGAGGCTGCTCAAACTATTATCGACAGGGCCAAGCTGTTGGAGACCGACGGCGCGACCTTGGTGGTTGAAGCCCAAAGTAGCACAGGGCAAAAAGATAATTTTGAACTGACGGTCAATGGCAACAACCTGGAGGACATTAGCCTTGCCACCCATTTGATCATGCAAACCCTGGCTAAAGATCAAGATTTAGTGAATTTGGCCACTAATTTGGATCAGAAGAAGCCTGAAATTGCTTTAAAAATTGACAGCTACAAAGCTGCCCAGAATGGTCTTACCCCTGTGGCTGCGGCCGGATTGGTGCGCAGCGTCCTTAGTGATAATTATGTCATGACAATGCAAGAACCAAACCAACCTATCGATGTCATGTTGGGATTTGCCGGTAGTGATATTAACAGTATAGCTAAAATTCGTGCCATTGAAGTTGACGGTGCCAATGGCCCCGTGCAACTTAAGGACATCGCAGCTGTCACGCAAGTGACGGGGGCTGTGAGCATTTCTGAGCTAGATGGCAATCAGTATGCAGCGGTTACTGCTGATATCAAGGGTGATGATACCCAGAAGGTTTCGAATGCTGCCTTAGCGATGGTAGACGAGATTAAAGGCCAGTTACCCAAAGCAGTAACTTATTCCCTAACGGGAACAACTAAGGATATTAGCAGCGGCTTTGCCCAAATGGGAACGGCGATGTTAGCAGCGGTACTGCTGGTATATATTGTAATGGTTGTGGCCTTTGGTGAAGGGATAACCCCTTTGGCGATTTTGTTTTCTCTGCCCTTTGGGGCCACCGGTGCGCTGATTGCCTTGTACCTTACCCGCCAACCGTTGACAATGTCAGGTTTAATCGGCATGTTAATGCTAATAGGTATAGTAGTAACCAATGCTATCGTGCTGTTGGATCGGGTAAAAACCAACCGTAAAAAGGGCATCGAGCTTAAGGAAGCGCTGATTGAAGCGGGTTCAGTGCGGATGCGTCCGATTATAATGACAGCCCTAGCTACCATTATGGCAACCTTACCCCTAGCTTTAGGATTTTCGGAGGGTACGATAATCTCGCAAGGTATGGGCATTGTGGTTATTGGTGGCTTGACGATTTCTACGCTGTTGACGCTTGTTATAGTGCCGATTATGTATAGCTTGCTGGAAACGGCTAAAGAAAAGTTGCTTCCCCAACGTTAAGGTCATGCTGTGACAGATTAACCTTGATAAAATCGTAGGCTTGAAGGAATTCGATAAAACTTGTGGAATTCGACATTAAATGCAAATGCGTTTAGCTTTAGACATTAATTTATGATTGTAGGGGATGTCAGTTCATAAATGAATAGAATTTTTAAGGGGTTAATTTGACTTGAAGACTCCAATCAAAAATATTTTTGCAGTATTATCTCCATTTATTTTACTTATTCTAGCCTATATATTCTTTCGTAAGACTAACACGATGTCAAAAGAGCAATTAGACCTGATAAAATTGTTTCCTTATGCAGTATTTCTCCTGGGCTTTGTTATTGCTTGGCGGTTTAACCGTAGTCGCGTCTTTTTCACCCTAATAATGCTTACTTTATGCTTATTTTTGCTCGGTGTAGTCGGCAAACAAGCTGCTGAAAGTTATGCCATGCTTTGTTTATTGTTACCGGTAAATATTACGCTGTTTTCCTTTCTCAAAGAACGGGGCATATTTAGTTTGTGGGGACTTGTTCGAGTAGGTCTTATAGTTTTACAATTACTATTGGCATTTTGGCTAATCATCTCGGGACAAGGCAACTTATTTAAAGTAATTAATAGCAACATCTTGCCTGTAAATCTGCATGCTCTAACTTCACTCTCACAAATTTCGCTGATATTGTTTTTAATAACTCTTACAATACTTGTTATCAGACATGTAATATACAAATCATACCAAGATATTGCCTTTATAGGAGTACTAGTTGCCTTGTTTTTGGGACTAGACAATCATAAAAATCTTTTACTCTCGGCAATATTTTTTGCTGCTGCCGGCATAATACTTATAATTTCAATAGTTCAAGTTACATACTCCATGGCATTCTTTGATGAACTTACCGGACTACCCTCACGCCGGGCCTTAAACCAAGACATGCTGCAACTGGGTATGAAATATGTAATTGCGATGTTGGATATCGATTTTTTTAAAAAGTTTAATGACACTTATGGACATGATACAGGCGATGAAGTTTTAAAATTAGTTGCCTCAATCTTAAAAAATATTATGGGTGGTGGCAAGTGCTACCGTTATGGGGGAGAGGAATTTACTATCCTTTTCCCCGGCAAAAACGTAGAAGATGTGTTACCTTATCTTGAAGAACTAAGACAAGCAATATCGCAAAGAGGTTTCACCCCGCGTTCCAAGGATAGATTGAAAAGTAAACCAAAAGGCAAACCCAAAAACGCCAAACAGTTAAAGCAAATTTTCATAACGGTAAGTATCGGCGTATCCCCCAAAAAAGAAAACTTAAAAACCCCTGACGCTGTTTTGAAAGCAGCCGATGCTGCCTTATACCGGGCCAAGAAAAAAGGGAGAAATTGTGTTAGCAAATAGCATAGCCAAACAAACCAAAAATCCGTCCAATTGGACGGATTAAACCTTATCCCACACCTGTAGTTTTGGTCCATGAATTATTTCCCGGCAGTTAGTAGGAAAACAAGCATAAGATGTGGAAGTTTTAAACACTAATTATTTGGGTAGAAATGTAAAAGACAAGGAGAGGAAGTGATTTAAACTGGATGAGAAAACTTTGAGCCTGCCGAGTTCGTTACTTGACGTGCTCCAAAAGCGTGTTTCGCTACGGCGTTATGACCCAAAACCGCTTCGCCAGGCAGATGTGGATGTTATACTTGAGGCTGCGATGAGGGCACCTACCGCAGGCAATATGATGATGTATTCAATCCTGATTATTTCGGATAATGAGCTAAAACAGCGCTTGAGTGAAACTTGCGATCACCAGCCATTTATCGCTAAGGCCCCATTCGTCTTAGTGTTTCTGGCTGATATGCAGCGTTGGTTTGATTATTACCATTATGCAAATGTCGCTGAATATTGTATTGCTGAAGGCAAGGAATTCTGTGGACCGGACGAAGCAGATTTATTATTGGCCGGTTGTGATGCTCTAATTGCGGCGCAGAATTCTGTGATCGCTGCGGAAACGTTGGGGATTGGTTCGTGCTATATTGGCGATATTATGGAAAATTATGAAACTCATCGAGATTTATTGAAGTTACCGCCATGGGTGTTTCCTGTGACTATGTTGTGTTTTGGGTACTATCCGCAGGGCGAGCGACCTGAGCAAAGGCCGCGGTTTGAACGTCAATATATTGTCTCGGAAAATGGCTATAAGCGCCTTGATGACGCGGAATTAGCCAGTATGTTCGCAAAAAGGTCGGCAGATAAATTTGATCCCAAGAATGCTTTCAACGCCCAAAATTACGGTCAATTCCTTTATGCCCGCAAAACCGGCGCGGATTATGCGGCGGAGATGGCAAGATCTGTGCAAGCAGCACTGAAAAATTGGCGCGGGGACGTCATCGTAGCGGATAAGAGTGAGAAGCTTAAATAGCAATATAAGGAAGGAGTGCCTATGATGGAAGTTAAGGCTAAAGCTAACAAAGCAACACGGTGGTATTTATTAGGTAGCGTAATTATAATTGGCATTGTTGCTTTTGCTTTCCATTCTACAACCTCGGCTGCCTACATGAGTACTGACGGTCAATCCGTGAACGCTATGTTACTGCAACTGCGAAGCAAGGGTAATGTCGCTCAGAGCGAACTCCCGAACGGATATATTGCGGTTTTGCAGTCGCCAACTTTAGGTACCTATTTTGCTTTGAAGGGTCAGAGCGTCGAAAAAATTTCCGCTGCAATTGTGCAACTGCCTCTGAATTCTGACCAGGCTCAAAGTGATATGTATTTATTTATTGACGGTATTGTGGGAAAAAGTAGTGCGAAGGAAGCAGAAAACGCGATTAAAAGCGAAATAAACGATGCGAGTGCAACAGGCTCGAAAACAGCTGCGTATTTTGGCAATAAGAAGGCTGCCATAGGCATTAGTAATAAAATCCTAACAATTAATATCACGAAAAACTAGCCAGCTCACCCAAACTATGTATGAGTCAACTGTAAAAGAAGCTGTGGAGTGCAGTAGGATTGAGGGAACGAATTGACAAGAAGATATGAGCTCTGGGAAGTCGGCAGGCAGCTTTCAGCAACAGCTCAGGGCAAAGAGAAGGCCGATTTGGTCATTAAAAACGGGATACTTGTCAATGTTTTTACAGGAGAAATTCAGCCAAACATTGATGTTGTCGTAAAATGTGGGCGTATTGCGTCAGTTGGTGCTGCCGTGACAGTTGTTGACGAAAATACGGTTATTGTTGACGCGCAAGGAATGTATTTGGTACCAGGCTTTATTGACGGGCATATTCATGTGGAAAGCAGTATGATGACTGTTGGCGAATACGCGAAAGCCACGATTCCTCACGGGACTTCTGCCATAGTTATGGACCCGCATGAAATCGTAAATGTCGCCGGTCTTGGCGGCATGACTGCGATGATGCAAGACGGGGAGACAACACCGCTGCGCGTTTTTACGACTGTACCCTCCTGTGTTCCGGCTTCACCGGGGCTTGAAAACACAGGCAGTTCAATCACACCACAGGATGTAGAAAACGCGCTGCAATGGGAAGGTGTCGTTGGCCTGGGTGAGATGATGGATTTTAGCGGCATTTTGAACGGTAATCCGTTAACTTTTGCCAAGGTTGAAAAGACGTTGAAGGCGGGAAAGACGGTAACAGGACATTTCCCGCTACTGGATACAGGCGCTGCTCTGAATGCCTATATTGCAGCCGGAATTAACTGCTGTCATGAGTCTACCAGTGCGCGGGAGGCTCTGGCCAAAATGCGCTTGGGTATGTATGCGATGATAAGGGAAGGTTCGGCTTGGGACGACGTACCTGAGGTGATAAAAGCAATTACAGAGCATCATGTTGATTCAAGACTTGCTGTGCTTGTTTCCGATGATCTGCATGCCAACACTATTTTGCAACGGGGGCACATGGATTATATTATTCGCCTGGCAATTTCCCAGGGTGTGCGACCAGCGACAGCGATACAGATGGCCACCATCAACCCTGCCTGCTGCTTTAATATGGAAAGGGACATCGGCTCGATAGCGCCGGGTCGTTTTGCCGATATTAATATTTTAAGTGACCTGGCTCAGGTTAAGGTGGAAAAGGTGATCATAAATGGGGAACTTGTGGCGGAACAAGGCAGGCTTACCGTGCCTGTCGGTGGTTATGTATACCCGGAGGAGCTCAAGACTTCGGTTAAAATAACCCGCCGATTTTTACCGGGCGATTTTACTATCAAAGCGCCCTTAGACTCCGAGGCGACAGGGGTTAGGGTCATTGGCGTGTTTAACGGAAGTGTGCTTACGACCGAAATGATTGAAGTTTTGCCAGTCAGCGATGGAGAAGTCGAGTTGGCAACCGAAAGGGATATCTGCAAAGTTGCAGTAATTAACAGGCATCAGCCAGAAGGCGGCATGAGTGTGGGTTTTGTGCACGGATTCGGGTTGAAAAAGGGCGCGGTCGCCTCAACCTATGCCCATGACGCCCATAATCTGATTGTGCTGGGGACTAGTGAGGTCGAAATGGCCTTAGCGGCCAACACGCTGGTCGCTTGTTCGGGCGGCATGGCTGTGGTTGAAGGAGAAGAGGTTCTGTCACTGTTTGAAATGCCTATCGCCGGACTGATGAGTGACATGACCGCCCAGGAAGTTGCAGCTGCACTTAGACAGCTTTCTGATGCCTGGATTGAACTTGGTTCGCCGCTTGCTTCACCTTTTATGACGCTGTCACTATTGTCGCTAGTTGTAATTCCTGCCATAAGACTGACGGACAAGGGCATCGTCGATGTCTATACCAACAGCCTAACCACTCTTTTTGCCTCATCGACAGTTTTAAAGTAACAAGATTTGCCGCAAGAAGCAATTTTATGCAATAACGGGTAAGGATGGAGTTATGTTGTATACCTGGCGCATAAAAGGGGAATTACTAGCGTTGCAAAGGTCAGACACAAAACGCGCAACGGGAGGGTCTTACGGGAAATGCAAAATTCGCAAACTGTCTCCGCGTTAAATGAACTTTTAAAGGGTGAGCACATGGCCATCCACATTTATGAACGGACTAAAAACGTGCAGGCGGATGCGCAACTGCGCGAGATGCTGAGTAAATTTCAGGGGGATCACGAACGACATGCCGGTGAGCTCACGCAACGATTGCAGGATTTAGGCGGTGAACCACACGCTGCGACCGGACTGGCCGGGGCAATGGCGGATATGGGCGCGATTATTAATGCTGTGCGCGGGCCGGAACATCTTATTAGACAAGTGTATGATGGTGAGGACAAAGGACTGCATGCATACGAGGATAGAATTGATGCGCTCGATGAAGCAAGTAAGGCGATGGTGCAGCAAATTATGCGCGATGAGCATGACCATTTGCAATATTTTGCGGCTAGGATTAATTCGGAGGAGCAAGAACATAACTAAATGTGCTTTTCTGGTTACCAATTGCAGTTAAATAACAAGAAATCCCCTCGTGTGAAAAGCGGAGGGGATTTCCTATTGCTGCATTATTTAATACCCATTCAGTCAGGCTGTTTTAAGCGTTAGGTATGCAGAAGGTAAACTTGGCGCCCTGACCGGGTTCACTCACAACCTCAATCTGGCCTCCATGGGCCTCCACCAGGTCTTTAACTATAGCTAGGCCCAAGCCCGTACCACCTTTGTCGGGGGTGCGAGCTTTATCTACTTTATAAAAACGTTCAAATACGTGAGGCAAATCGGCCGCAGGTATACCTGGACCGGAATCTTGAATCTCGAAGCAAGTAGAAGTATGGTCGGGTTGAATTTTAAGGACAATATTACCGCCGGCAGGAGTATATCTGAGGGCATTGTCCAGTAAATTTAGCAGGATTTGTTCCAAACGATCCTTATCGGCAACAACAAAAGTTACTGAGGTGGGAAAATCCATAACAAGTGATACGCCATGTTCGGTGGCTTGGGGGGAGAGCTTGAGTAATAGCGTCTCAGCTAGCTTAATTGGGTTAAGCGCTTCAGGTTTAAGCTTGACTTGTTCGGCCTGTAAACGTGCCATGTCCAGCAAATCGTTGACAAGACGGTTGAGGCGGGCAGTGTCGTTTAACATTAAGGCAAAATATTTGGGTCTTTCTGCCTCAGGGATGATGCCGTCTTGCATTAACTCCAAAAAACCTTGCAAAGAAGTAACCGGTGCACGAAATTCATGTGAAACATTGGCAACAAATTCCCGGCGTTGTTCTTCGAGCTTATGTTGCTGTGCCCGGGTGTTTTGAACTTCCCGTACGGAACGGTTAAACATAGCAACTAAACTGGCGATTTCATCATTGCCATGGTAGTTTACGAGGTTAAGGTCTTTGCCGCGTGCCAAGGCTTTGGCTGACTTGTTCATTTCCAATATTGGTCTGGAGATGCTCTTGGCCAGGATGTAGGCAACAATCGCCGACATGAGTAGAGAAAAAAGTGCGGCGTAGAGGATTAACAACCGAAAAGTAAACAGGCTGGCTTGAAAACCTTTGAGCGGTGCATCTAAAAAAATGGCGCCGATGATTTGTCCTTTGTCTTTAACCGGGTAACCAACTGTTAAGCTGGGTACCCCCAGAAAGCTACCGCCCCATTTGTCATATGGAGTGCCGGAAAGTACGGATATAACTTCAGTGTTAGTCAATGTCTGGTCGGCAATGCGGGAATTAGTCGAAGCTAAAACTTGCCCTTTGGCATTAATGATCACGACATCTGTAGCAGCAGATTGTGAAACTTGCTTAATTATACTATCCAAGGTCCAGGTATCCTCATTTTGCATACTTTGCTTCAATAAAATAGTATTGGACATAGTTTTGGCAACTTTGGTAAATTGGGCTTCACGCGATTTGCTTAAATAGTGTTGCAGCAGGTAATTAAAAACGCCGCCTAAAATAAGTAAGGTCAGTAAAATAATTAAGGCATTACTTAGCAATAAGCGGGTAAACAGGCTTTTTGGCTTCAATTTGTCATCACCTCAAATTTGTAACCAAGCCCCCAAATAGTTTTGATATAACGCTGGGAGGAACGGGTCTCCACCTTCTGCCGTAAACGCTTAATGTGTTCGTCCACGGTACGAGCGTCACCGATATAATTGTAGCCCCACACGCTGGATAATAGTTGTTCGCGTGTAAATACGCGCCCGGGGTTTTGGGCCAAATGAGTTAGTAATTCAAACTCCTTGGGGGTTAGCGCAATTATCTCATTGGCCACCCTCACTTCATGGCCCTGAGGATCAATAGTCAGGCCAGGAAAGCAGAGGGCAAGGGTTTGCTGTGGGTCGGATTGCGGTAAGGAACGGCGCAAAATAGCTCGGACACGCGCCAACAATTCCCGTGTACTAAAGGGTTTGATAACATAATCATCTGCACCCAACTCCAAGCCGAGAATTCTGTCTAATTCTTCGCCTTTAGCTGTCAACATGATGATTGGTTTGTCTGAAACTTTACGAATTTCGCGGCATATATCCCAACCGGTCTGGCCTGGCAACATAATATCTAGTATTGTCAGATCAGGTTGAGCCTCTTTAAATCGCAGCAGAGCTTCGTTGCCATCAAACGCAATGATTACCCGATAGCCTTCGCTACCCAAGGTGAGCCGGAGCACTTCACAGATATGTTCATCGTCATCAACTATCAAAACTAATTCGTTCATGCACTGTGCCTCCATCGCTTATTAGCAATACTTTAATACTTTGGGAAAAATTAATTAAGAAGGAAGGAATTAACAATTAAGTGGCGAAATTAGTTTACTATAGTTTACAAGACTTTAAGGGTAACTTGCAATTGTTTTGGTTGTTCAGCTAAATCGTAGGTCCGGTTAGCGAAAGGAGCATGAACTAATGCAGCCAGCACTCTCCAGGCGCGAACGCAAGAAGCAAGAAACCAGAGAAAAAATATACCACACCGCACTAAGTCTGTTTAGAATTCAAGGGTTTGAGAAAACTTCCGTGGACCAGATTACGTCACGCGCCGATGTGGGGAAGGGGACGTTTTATAACTATTTTTCGTCTAAAGAAGCTGTAATTTATCAATATACACGTGAAATCAATCGGGAAATCCTCGATCGAGGCCGGGACAGAATGGCGCAAATGCAGACGGCAGGGGAACGGTTGCTCTTTGTAATGGAAAATTGGGCTCGTTTCATTCAAGGTCATCCCGAAGTAGCTTTCGTCATAGCTGCGGAAGGGGCATCTTTGATTGTTAAAGAGGCTACCGGTAATCTCGAGGAACTTTTGGTCGGGATAATTGGCGCGGGACAAGTTCGAGGCGAAATTCGACAAGATTTTGCGGCATTGCTTCTGGCACAGAGCATAGAGGCGGCAGCCGTAAGTCAGTTCCTGGCTTGGTATCGCACTAGAGAGAAAGACGGCCTGGAGGAAAAAGTACGGTTTGTGTTGAATCTGTTTATTCAGGGAAGTTTAGCAAGAAATTAAGGGTAAAGAAGGAATTACAGTCCTTTAGGAGAAATCTAATTTAGAGTGCTGTTTATATTGCAATTTAACAGGGAGAAATTCGGCGCTCGGCGCACAAGGAGGGATAATGATGACCGCTGCAGCTGATGATTTAAACTACAGACCAATTATTGATAATATTGAATTAGTCCGACTGCATGAATTCGGTTTGATTTTAAACTCCACACATAATATTGACCAAATAGTTAAAGAAAGCGCCAAAGCAATTCGGCAAATTTTAGATACGGACGGATGTCATATTGCACTTGTTGAGCGGATAAGAAACGAATTACACTTGGCAACCGCCGTGCATGACGGGGTTAAGCCGTTCCCTCAGGACGTGGATGAAACTAAAGGGGTATGCGGGGAGACGGTGAAGTCAGGGACGGTAATTATTGTCGATGATGCGGAACATGATCCGCGTGTCATTAAAGAGATGGTTCAGTGGTTTAGTCATAAATCCATTCTTTCAGCACCAATCGTGGTTAAAGGCGACATAATCGGTGCAATCGTAATCTACTCGATGCTGGCAAATAAATTTACTAAGCGCGATGGTGAATTTTTACTGATGCTGGGCAACCACTTAGGCTTGGCCCTGGAAAATGCGCGTCTGATGCACGAATTACATTTAGCCGCGTTTACGGATTCACTCACAGGAGCTTTTAATCGCGGTTATTTTCATGACGAATTAGACCAACTGCTTACAGGGCATCCGACTGAATTGGTTTCGTTGATTATGATGGATGTCAATGATTTGAAGGTTATTAATGATACATATGGGCATACAATGGGCGACTTTGTCTTACAGGAATTAACCGCGGTTCTACAACGGAACGTACGGGCCAGAGATATTGTTTCCCGCTATGGCGGGGATGAGTTTGCGATAATTTTGCCGGGTACCGATACAGAAGAAGCAATGCAAGTCGCGGAGCGGATTCAAGTAGCAGTGGGAGAAGCTCCGTTTAGCCGGGGCGACAAACAGGTAGCAGTTTCAGTTGCATGGGGAACAATAACTACGCGGGGGCAGGATATGCCCAATATGGATCAGATCATTGACGCTGCTGACAGTAAACTTTATAATATGAAGAAAATCAAGGGCAACCCTAATCCCCGCAAAAAAAATATCGCGGATAATCAGCAATTAGACCGCTAGAATTGGTCGTGGTCTGATTTTTTCACCCGCAGAGGGTAATAGAGGTGTTTCCTTGCGGTAAATATACATAATGTATATTATTAATAACTTAGACTGCAGCTGAGGGCTGGGCTAGAGAGCTGAGCTGAGGAGCTGAGCTGAGGGGAGGAAGCAGAGTGTTGGAAAACGGTCAATTTGGTCAATTTGGGGGGAGTTATGTACCGGAAGCCCTACAACCGGTACTGGATAATTTATCCAGGGCATTTCAGACGTATCGGGATGATCCGGAATTTAGGCGTGAACTTGAGTATTACCAGCGCCAGTATGTAGGACGTCCCAACCCGCTATACCTGCTGGAAAAATTGACTAAGCAGCTGGGCGGAGCGAAGATTTACCTTAAACGTGAAGATCTAAATCATACCGGTTCACACAAAATAAATAACGTATTAGGGCAAGCCCTGTTGGCGAAACGGCTAGGCCTTACAAGAGTTATTGCTGAAACGGGTGCAGGTCAGCACGGCGTTGCGACTGCAACAGCATGTGCGTTGTTTGACATGGAATGCGTTGTTTATATGGGCGAGGAGGATACGCGCCGTCAAGCCCTGAATGTATTTCGGATGGAGTTATTAGGTGCCAAAGTAGTTTCGGTTGGCACCGGCACCAGGACCTTAAAGGACGCTGTCGACGAAGCTTTGCTGGATTTAATGCAAAATGCATCGAACACCTATTATATGTTAGGTTCCGCGGTAGGCCCGCATCCGTACCCGACGATCGTAAAACATTTTCAATCGGTGCTGGGACGGGAAGCAAGGGAACAGATTCTGGCAGCAGAGCAACGTTTGCCGGACTATATTATGGCCTGTGTAGGTGGAGGCAGCAATGCAATAGGTCTGTTCGCGCCATTTGTTGATGATCCGAATGTGGCTATTATTGGTGTAGAACCAGCCGGGCGAGGTCTGGAGACAGGTCACCACGCTGCGCCTTTAAGTTTAGGTAGTGTGGGTGTGATTCATGGCTTCCGTTGTTATGTGATGCAAGATGAAGCCGGGGAGCCGCTGCCGACTCACTCGATTGCGGCGGGACTTGATTATCCGGGAGTTGGTCCGGAGCACAGCTATTTGAAGGAAACAGGACGTGCGAGTTATGTCGCCGTTACAGACGATGAAGCACTCCAGGCGTTTATGACCCTATCAAGGGTTGAGGGCATTATTCCAGCCTTAGAAAGTGCTCATGCGGTGGCTTATGCGTTAAAGCTGGCGCCGACCTTGGACCGAGATAAAATTATTATTGTCAATCTCTCCGGTCGTGGCGACAAAGACGTTGAGCAGGTTTTTGGATTGCTCAACGCAGCTAAGACATCTTAGTTGCCTAAATTTGATAAGGTAAACGGTCTATTGCAACTGAAGCAGGAACTTTAATCGGTTCCTGCTTTTTGGCGCAAAGGGACTGGAAGGCTGCGGTTGGCACTTTGAACGAATAGATTTCAGATGTCCTGTTTTAGCGAAAAACTACATATGATGATAATGGACTTCGCTCAAAGGGGGTTTAGTATGGGGTGAGGATTGCTACTTTTATCGATGGGGCAGCGATGTTTTATGCACAAAGAGAAAATGGATGGTTTATTGACTACAAAAAAGTATATCATTACTTTTCGGACAACAAACAACTCAGCGGAGCTTATTATTTTACGGCAACACCGCCTGCGAGCAATCACCAAGCTGTAGACAATTACCGCAGATTTAAGCGCTTTTTAATCTATACCGGTTATCACGTAATCGATAAAGAGGTAAAAGTTATTAATGATCAGCGTACAGGTCAAATTAAGCTCAAAGGTAACTTGGACATCGAATTGGTGTTCCGGATGTTAGCCGGGATTAACGGCTATGATGAAGCAGTGATTTTTGGCGGCGATAGCGATTACTTGTCCGTGGTGTCGCATCTGCGTAACCTCGGCAAGGTAGTGGGCTGCGTGGGGCGGCGAGCCTCAACTTCGATTGAACTGATTAACGAGTGTGATAGTTTTATCGATTTAAACGATATTCGCACCTGGATTGAACGGGAATAGACATTTAGGACAAAAGGCTCATAAGATATACTAGATAGACGGCCAAGCATTGATAAAGGGCTTATTTATACAAGGGAACACTAGCATATGAGTTCCCTTTTTATCATATTTCGTTGCTTTGTGGCGGCCTAAGACCGAGTTGCTCTGCTTTGACGGCCCCGACGGTGGCGATGAAACAACACATAAACTTAACAAGGTCTGTGCGCTTCGGACTGGGGTAGGGTTGGGCCCTTTTGGCATTGCGCTCCAACCAAAAATCGGCCATTTCACCGACCTGCAAAAAGAAGGGGTGAATGGGATGCGAGGAATGATTGAAAGTAGCTTGAGCCATACTCGCAGTGACACTGCTAACGGTCAAAGGGGCTAGGTTGGATTTTACTGTTGCATAGTTACAGTTGGCAGCAACCTGCTGTATTTTGCTGACGTTAATCGCGGCATCAGCCAGAGAAACCAGACAACGGTTTTCCGAGGCTTTGGTACTGGAAGGGTTGTTAAGGGTAATGGGATTGACCTGGGAGCATTCTGGGGAAGCCGCTGGGGAAGGCTCTGCAGACAGGGCAACGGCTCGGCTTGCAGGTTTGTTGCGGTGTGTTGTGTGCTGGGTAACTTCGCCGACGGCTAGCTGATCACAACGGTTGTTATAGAAGTTGTCGGAGTGACCCTTGACCTTGACCCATTTGATTGTAACCTTAGCCACCAGTGTGTTGAGCTGCTGCCAAAGGTCTTGGTTTTTAACCGTGCCTTTTTTCCAGCCTGTGTTGAGCCAAGTACGCATCCAACCCTGGGCATAAGCGTTGATGAGGTAACTTGAGTCGCTGTATAAGGTTATGTGCGGCTCTTTGGCCACGTTAAGCACATGTTCAATTCCGGCAATTGCAGCTTGAATTTCCATGCGGTTATTGGTCGTATTGGGTTGATAACCGCTTGTTTCAGCTAAAACGGTTTGGTTAGAGTCAAGAATAACGGAGGCCCAACCTCCCGGGCCGGGATTACCTGAACAGGCACCGTCAGTGTAAACGTGGTAACCTTCCAATCTATTCACCTCAATCAAAGTATCTAAATTATTCTACCACAGGCTATTAGCTAATCACAATTCAACCTCCTTAATCGAACTGGACAAGATTCGGCACTAAAAAACTGTGCTAGTATAAAAAACAATGTTAGTGTATACTTATAGCACAGATTTGCCCCAAAAAACGATAAGGAGGATTAAAGCGTGAAAAAATTTGATGTTCTCTGGGGTGTTGCCTTGTTGGCAGTGATTAGCTTATTCATTATTCCTAGTACCAATAATGCCATCACTGCTGCCGGAGAGATCCATCCCTACTTGGCTGGATTTGTAAAATTTGCGGTATTGGCGACTATGGGTGAACTCTTGGCCTTACGCATCATAACAGGCGATTGGAAGAAACCAACCGGACTTATTTATCGTACTTTAATATGGGGTTTCCTGGGTATTACTTTTGTTTTAATGTTTCCTTTATATGCTATCGGTGTTGGTTCAGTTGTGCACATGGGTTTGCTGCCCGACGGTGGTAAATTAGGTGCTTCATTCTTTACGAGTGCTCTGATTAATCTCGGATATGCGCCGACGTTTATGGCCTTTCATCGCCTAACAGACACTTTTATCGACTTAGGCGAAGGCAAACTGGACAGGATTTTTAAGGTGAAACTCGCTGATGTTGTCCGCAAAATAGACTGGAACGGATACGTGAGTTTCGTGGTGCTAAAAACCGTGCCCTTTTTCTGGATTCCGGCTCATACTATCACCTTCATGCTCCCGCCTCAATATCAAGTGGTATTTGCAGCTTTCTTATCGATTGCGCTAGGCGGAATTCTGGCCTTTGCCAAGAAACGCAGCGCAGTCACCTTTGACTCGAAAACAGCCGCCGCATAGGCAGGCAAAATTAAGCCCAAGTAAAGCATACAAGAAGACGCCGGCAGGTTTTTTGCCGGCGTCTTTTGGTGGTGCGCCAAGGCAAATTGTTTTGCTTGCAATAGGGAGTGTGTCCGACCTACAATTAAATATATGAGTGAGTTAGTTTCATAACTCATAACCCTTGATATAGGCGGATTTTTTACCCACAAAAAAAGGAGTACCTCCCCAAAATCTCGAAAGTGTAAGTGTCCAAACAAACACCGAGAGG
>JAJXUE010000009.1 GCA_021783135.1 Bacillota bacterium
CCTAGCTTGTGGGCTCAAAACCTTAATTGATAGAGAAATGCTTAGTGTGCAGTTTTGAGGGAGCAACACAAGTTGCTTGCTTCAAAGTAAAGCTTAGGATTCGAACTTCGAATTCCATGCATCGAACTTCGAACTTCGAACTTCGAACATCGAACATCGAACATCGAACATTGAACTTTGAACTTTGAACCTCGAGCAGTATCTGGTGATGATTCCGGAGGGGTTCCACCCGTTCCCATCCCGAACACGGCAGTTAAGCCCTCCAGGGCCGATAATACTTGGACCACAGGGTCCTGGGAAGGTAGGTCGTTGCCAGGTAAAAAAGTCCGGTACTTCTTGTGAGTACCGGACTTTTTTTAATTGGAGAAGCCAGATTTTGACCCAAGAGCTGCAGCTCATACTAAAAACAATATTTAACACTATTTAGCTTGACTACACCATATGTAGTACATTAAAATAATTATGGTACTATATTTAGGGAAGGTGATTTATGCGTTGTCCGTTTTGTGGGCACTTAGAGACTAAGGTTTTGGACTCAAGACAGGTGGAAGAGGGCGCAGCCATTCGGCGACGCCGTGAATGCGATGAGTGTACGCGTAGGTTCACTACATATGAAAAGTATGATGAAATTCCGTTAATAGTTGTAAAGAAGGATGGCCGAAGAGAGCCATTTGAGCGAACCAAAATTTTAAATGGTATGATTCGGGCGTGTGAAAAAAGGCCCATTTCGGTGGAGATTTTAGAGGAGTCAACTAGTGAGATAGAGAAACAATTGCGCAATACCATGGATCGCGAAGTTACAAGTAAAGCAATTGGCGAACTTATTATGGATAAACTGGCAGAAATTGATGAGGTTGCATATATTCGTTTTGCTTCCGTTTATCGTCAATTCAAAGACATCAATCGCTTTATCGAAGAACTTAACGAATTATTGCAACGCAAGAGTTAGGCTTGTACGTATGGAGGGCAAAAATTAATGAATGAAAATGAAGTTCCGAGTGATTGGCCCAAGGTTGAGTTAACCAAAAATGCCCTAAAGGTGTTGGGAAAACGCTACTTAAAACAAATCGACGGAGAAGTTTGCGAAACCCCTGAAGACATGTTTTATAGGGTAGCTCGATTTATAGCAGATGTGGAGCGCACCCTATATGCCAAGTCTAAGTCCGAAGTTACTAAATTAACTAAGGAATTTTATACGGTAATGACCGAGCTTGATTTTATGCCTAATTCGCCTACTTTAATGAATGCCGGCCGTGAATTGGGTCAATTAAGCGCCTGTTTTGTTTTACCAATTGAAGATAGCATGGACAAAATCTTTGATGCAATTAAGAATGCTGCAATTATCCACAAATCAGGTGGAGGAACAGGATTCAGTTTTTCGCGCTTAAGACCGAAAAACTCCTCAGTGAGGTCCACCGGAGGGGTTGCTTCAGGACCTGTATCATTCATGAAAGTGTTTAATGCGGCGACAGAAGCTGTTAAACAGGGCGGCACGCGTCGTGGAGCCAATATGGGGATTCTCAGAGTTGACCACCCTGATATTTTGGAGTTTATAAGTTGCAAGATTAATAATAATGACATTACTAATTTTAATATATCGGTTGGTATTACTGAAAAATTTATGGCAGCAGTAGAGCATGATCAACCGTATGATCTGATTGATCCTCATAACAATGAAGTGGTGGGTAACCTTCAAGCTCGGGAGGTATTCTCAACTATTGTTAAACATGCGTGGAAGAATGGGGAACCGGGCATAATTTTTCTGGATCGTCTTAATTCGGATAATCCCACACCTTTACAAGGCAATATTGAAGCGACTAATCCTTGTGGAGAACAACCTTTACTACCTAATGAGGCCTGTAATTTAGGTTCTATTAATTTGAAAAATTTTGTCAGCAATGAAAGCGAAGGCCCGATAGTTGATTGGAAGCGTTTGTCTAAGGTTACGCATACTGCAGTAAGATTTTTGGACGACGTTATTGATATTAACCAATATCCTCTAGAAGTTATTGATCAGGTCGTAAAATCTAACCGTAAGATTGGCCTGGGAGTTATGGGATTTGCTGACCTTCTGATTAAACTCCGTATTCCTTACTGCTCGGAACAGGCAGAACAGTTGGCTACTAAACTCATGAATTTTATTAGAAATGAAGCTCGGAAAGAATCACACCGCTTGGCGCAAGAACGTGGGCTGTTTCCCAATTTTACCGGTAGCATTTATGATGGCGTAATGGAATTGCGCAATGCTACTATAACCACTATTGCACCGACTGGAACAATTTCGATGCTGTGCACTAGTTCAAGTGGAGTGGAACCATTGTTTGCTATTGCGTATACTAAAACCGTAATGGATGGGACTGAGCTTGTTGAAGTTAATCCTCTATTCGAAATAGTGGCGAAAAAAGAAGGATTTTACTCCGAAAAATTGATGAAGGAAGTGGCTAAATCAGGTTCACTGCATAAGATAGAGGGTATCCCCCAATGGGTTAAAGACGTATTTGTAACAGCTCATGAAATTTCGCCGGAATGGCATATAAGAATCCAGGCAGCTTTCCAAACGTACACGGATAATGCCGTGTCCAAGACAATTAATTTTGCCAAGGAAGCTACCGAAGAAGATATAGCCCAATCCTACCGTTTGGCATACCAGCTTGGTTGTAAAGGGTTGACCGTATACCGTGACGGCAGTCGTGAATCGCAAGTTCTTTCGGCTGGAACGCAAAAAAGCGACACGCAATCAGTAAATCAAGGTGTTGAGAACGTGAAGATGCCTATTGTGCCTCGACCGCGACCGGAGATTACGACAGGGATAACGGAAAAGGTAAAAATAGGCTGCGGTAACTTATATGTAAGCGTTAACTCAGACGGACAAGGAATATGCGAGGTGTTTACAAATACCGGCAGGGCAGGAGGCTGTTCATCCCAATCAGAAGCTACGGCACGGTTAGTTTCGATCGCCCTTAGGGCAGGACTTTCGACAGACGCTATCGTGGAACAATTAAAAGGAATACGTTGTTCTGCTTGTATAAGGCGAGATGGAATTAATGTAACATCGTGTCCCGATGCTATCGCAAAGGTTATTAAAAAGTATAATAATGCTGATTCAGCCCAGAGTTCAAAAGAACTAGCTGCCGGCTTTGAAAGTTCGCAACAAATTACTGAGGCGAGCTTACGTGGTGATGGAAAAAATAGCTGTCCGGAATGTGGCGCCGCAATTAATCATGAAGGCGGCTGTGTTGTTTGTGTTTCTTGTGGTTATTCCAAATGCGGTTAATCAATTACAGGTAATAAAGCCACATTTTTAAGTTGAACTGTAAAATTAACTGTGTGGCCAGGCTTTTGACGCCCAGACACAGGCACAGGTAGTTAAGGCAGCGCTTTTAGCGTTGACAGATATACAGACACTGGGAGAAATCAAAAAATTACCATTTGAGTGGCAAGACTAATGACCGGTGTTGCTATGCTAAAAAAGATGCCTAAGGGCATCTTTTTTAGTGAAATCAATTGTTACCTTATTCTAGGGCCATGGCTGCAAACATTTTAGTTAAACTACTGCTAATATATCATCTTCTGTATCAGGTACATTGGCACTAAACTGGCTGTTATAAAGTTCGGCATAAAAACCTTGTTGAGCCAAAAGTTCAACGTGTGTGCCTTTTTCAATTATGCTACCATGGTTCATTACCAGTATTAAGTCAGCATCACGGATTGTGGAGAGCCGATGCGCGATAACAAAGCTGGTGCGCCCTTGCATGAGCGCAATCATCGCCTTTTGGATCAAAAGTTCCGTCCGCGTGTCTACGCTACTTGTCGCTTCATCAAGAATCAAGATTGCGGGGTCAGCAAGGATAGCTCTGGCAATTGTCAAGAGCTGCTTTTGACCTTGGGAGATATTCGATGCTTCTTCATTTAGCACGGTGTCGTAGCCCTCGGGCAGAGTTCGAATAAAGTGATCGGCGTGCGCGGCTTTTGCGGCTTGGACAATTTCCGCTTCCGTGGGTTGAATACGCCCATACGCGATATTTTCCCGGATCGTTCCGTTAAAAAGCCAAGTGTCCTGAAGGACCATCCCAAACATAGTGCGCAAGTCGCCTCGTTTTAGGTTTTCTATTGGCACGCCGTCAATTGTAATCTTGCCGTCGGCAATTTCATAGAAACGCATTAAAAGGTTGACGAGAGTAGTTTTGCCTGCACCGGTTGGGCCGACGATAGCGATGGTCTGGCCTTGTTGAACATCAATGTTCATATCCTCAATAAGGATAGCGTCTTCTTTATAACCGAACCTGACATGCTCAAATTTAACTTCACCACGGGGAAATTCGATGATATTCGCATCGATACGGTCAGGTGCTTCTTCGGTCTCGTCTAATAGTTCGAAAACACGTTCAGCCGATGCGACAGTTGACTGAATTATATTGGCAATATTAGCAGTTTGCACAATAGGTTGGGTGAATTGGTTAATATATTGGATAAAGGCCTGAATATCTCCTATCTGGAGAGATCTTGTTGTGACCATGATTCCTCCGACAACACATATTAGCACATAGCCAATGTTGTTGATAAAGTTCATCAAAGGCATGATCACACCTGAAATGAATTGTGCTTTCCAACCTACATCATAGAGTCTGGTATTAATTACATTAAATTGGTCGATGGAATTTGCTTCGCGCCCAAACGCTTTGATAATTTTATGAGCGGTATACATCTCTTCAACATGCCCGTTTAGTATCCCTATTTCTTCTTGTTGGTCGGCGAAGTACACTTGTGATCGTTTCGCAATTTGTGCCGTAACTAAAAAGGATAAAGGCAGTGTCACTAAAGCGATTAAAGTTAATAGCGGGCTGATGCTCAACATCATTACTATAATCCCGACTATAGTAATAACGGAAGTTATTAACTGGGTTAAGCTTTGCTGGAGGGTGGTTGCAATATTGTCTATATCATTGATTACACGGCTTAGGATTTCACCGTGCGTACGTGAATCGAAAAATTTTAAGGGGAGGCGAGTTAGTTTCGTATTAATGTCATTGCGCATGGCAAATACTGTTTTTTGGGCAACACTTGCCATGATAAATTGCTGAATATAGCTAAAAATTGCGCTAAGTAGATAGAGACCGATGAGTGTCAAAATTATATTACCAATATATTGGAAGTTAACTTTCGCGCCTGGGACGTGCATGAATTTTTGCATCATACCCTGAAATAGCTTTGTCGTTGCCTCTCCCAATATCTTAGGGCCTACAATACTAAATAACGTGCTAAGAATCGCGGTGAAAAATATTACGAGCAAGGCAAGTTTATGTGGCTTTAGGTAGACGACAAGTCTCTTTAGCGTACCTTTAAAATTCTTTGCTTTTTGGACCGGCATCCCCATAAAAGGTCCACCCATGGGACCTCTGCCAGGCCCTGAAGCGGGAGGATTGTCTTTTCTTATCTCACTCATGCTATTTCCTCCTCAGACAGTTGTGAGGATACAATTTCGCGGTATACATCACATGTTTTCATAAGTTCTTTGTGCGTACCTATTCCGGCAACTCTACCTTCATCCAGGCAAATAATTTGGTCGGCATTTATAACTGTGCTAACTCTCTGGGCCACAATTAGTACCGTTGAATCTAAGGTCTCATGTATAAGTGCAGCACGTAATTTAGCGTCTGTTTTAAAATCAAGTGCCGAGAAACTATCGTCAAAGATATATACTTCCGGTTTTCTAACCAACGCGCGGGCTATGGAAAGCCGCTGTTTCTGTCCGCCGGAAACGTTGGTACCACCTTGAGCGATTATAGAATCAAACCCGTCCGGCATACTGTCAATAAATTCTGTTGCCTGGGCAATCTTGGCAGCATGCGCAATTTCATCTTTAGTAGCATCGTCTTTACCGTATCTGATGTTTTCCGCTATGGTGCCGGTAAACAGTATGGCACTTTGTGGCACGAAGCCTATTTTGGCTCTTAAGTCGGCTTGAGCCATCACGCGTACATCTACACCATCAACAAAGATAGCTCCGCTGTCAATGTCGTAAAAACGTGGGATTAGACTAATTAACGTGGATTTGCCTGAACCTGTGCCGCCAATAATTGCGGATACCTGCCCTGGTTTAGCGAAGAATGAAATATTGTTGATGGCAGGTTGTTCAGCCCCTGGGTAACTAAAAGTAACGTTCCTAAACTCAACAAAACCATGTTTGTGGTCGGCGAGCTTAAGTTCAGCGGCGTCTGTAATTTCAGGCATCATTTCGAATACTTCATTGATTCTTACTGCCGAAGCTTCCGCCCGTGGGATCAAAATAAACATAAACGAAAACATGATCAGTGAAAACATAATTTGCATAGCATATTGGATAAATGCCATCATATCCCCTACCTGCATATCCCCCTGGTTAACCCTGATGCTGCCAAACCATACTATTGCGATTGTAGTAAAGTTCATTACCAACATCATAATGGGCATCAGGGCAGCCATGATTTTATTTACTTTTATTGCAGTACTAGTAAGCTCTAAGTTGGCCGAGTTAAACCTTACACGCTCATGTTCCTGACGATTGAAGGCGCGAATTACTCTGATACCTGTGAGGTTTTCCCGCATAACCAGATTTACCTTGTCGAGTTTAGTTTGCATTATTTTAAAAAGTCGAATACCTTTACTAGCTACAATATAAATTGTGCCCGCAAGGATGGGAATTACCACTACGAGGACTAGGGAAAGAGTTGCATCTTTGGATACCGCCATGATAATTCCGCCAATTGCCATCATCGGAGCACTGATCATCAGCCGCAATATCATTACGAGAACTTGCTGTACTTGTGTAATATCGTTAGTTGTCCGAGTGATAAGTGAGGCGGGGCCAATTTTGTTAAACTCATGTAGTGAATAACTTTCAACGCGTGAGAAAACAGCGCTACGGATATCTCTGCCGACGCCTACAGCTGTCTTGGAAGATATAAAACTGGATAAAATTGTACACAGACCTCCGATACCTGCCACAAGCAGCATAAGTCCGCCTATTCGCCATATATAGGTGGTGTTGCCTTTAACTATGCCGATGTCGACGATGTTCGACATTAGGGTAGGTAGGTATAATTGGGCGAGTGATTGAAGAAACATTAGGATTAAAATGAAGACCACTGAAATCCTATATGGTTTTAGGAATCTTAATATCTTGTACATAGAGCTTCCTCCTGACTTGATTGAACTTAAATTGGGGGCAGACAATTGTTAGTGTTTGGCCTTTGAATCTTGGTTTGACTCAGCATAAACTAGGGATAAGCTTAGGAGTCGAATTAACTCTTTGCTGTCGTGCTCGCCGAGAAAATCAACTAATCCTCTGAGATAGTTTTGCCGCTCTTCTGTCGCTTGGTTAATTAGAGTTCGACCGGCGCTGGTCGGTTTAATTAAAACGACTCTCCGATCCGCTGGGTCAGATTGGCGTTCAACCAAATTGCCCTTTTCCAGTGCATTGACCATATGAGTTACACCGGCTGAGGTAATATTAAGCCGGGAACTCAAATCGGATACTCGGATGCCGTCGGAGGTAGGTGTTATCGCATGGCTTAATGTAATTAGTAACATGAACTCGCTTTGTTTAATGCCTTGATAAGAGCTATTTCTTCTTCCAACACGCCAAAACTGGGAGATTGTACGAGCCAGCTCCTGTGCTAGGATTGTCTTTTCATCTAAAAGCAATACATTCACCTCATCAAACAGGACATAGATTACTTTATAAATTATTTACTAAGTAACCTAATTTGTCAAGTTAAAAAACTATGCAGATGCATATACAGGTGCTTAATAGATAATTGTAATTGGGGAGACAATTTTACGACATCGCCACTTGCAAAATTTGCATTTTAGGGTATTATAATATATATAAGGTCAAAGATAGTCAGGATGATAAAAATGAGTAGTTTAGTTGAAAAAATTGAACGGTATATTAAACAGGTCCTGAATGAAAATCCCCATGGTTTTATAATAATACAACGGAGTGATTTGGCATCTCAGTTCGAGTGTGCCCCTTCACAAATTAACTATGTGCTAAGTACCAGGTTCTCAGTGGAACAAGGTTATGTGATAGAAAGTCGCAGGGGTGGCGGCGGGTATTTGCGCATTATAAAACTTGGCATCGACATCAGAGATTATTTGGATAATATGTTAGGACAGTTGATTGGGGCACAGTTGTCGCAGCCGGCGGCAGAAGGCCTGCTAAAAAGACTGCACGAAGAGGATTTGCTCAGTAGGCGGGAGGTAATGCTGCTGCGAGCAATGCTTGACAAGGAGACCATTGAGTTGGCTGTTCCAGAACGGGATCAGTTACGAGCTAGATTGATGGCAGCACTACTGCGAACTCTAGCCAGGAAGGATTTTTAAAGGGGGGGTTACCACATGTATTGTGAAGAATGCAAACGCAAACCGGCAACGGTACACGTTACTAAAATTATTGACGGCAAGAAACACGAAAGTCACCTGTGCGCAACATGTGCGCAAAAGGATCAGATGGATGTAGGTGTTCAGCCTAGCTTTGCCATACCAAATTTTTTGGCTGCCCTTTTTAATTTAAATCCAGAAATTGCAGCCCCGTTTGTTCCAGATAATGCGGATGACACTTGTAAAAAATGCGGTGTTAGTTTTAACAAGATCACGCAGACCGGACGTTTGGGGTGTAATCAGTGTTATCAAGAATTTTCGGATAGACTTGAACCGTTATTGCGGAGAATTCACGGTAGTGGACAACATCTTGGTAAAGTGCCGCAGAGACGAGGCGGACTAATTCGGCAAAAACATGAAATTTCTCAGCTGCGCGTAAATTTGCAGCAATTTGTTGCACGTGAGGAATTTGAACAGGCCGCAGTAATTCGCGATGAAATTCGTAAGCTGGAACAGGGCTTGGAGGGTTAGCCATGAGCATTGAATCGATTATCCAAAAAACTGTCAGCCATTGGATGCAAGCTAGTGGACGCCTTAATGATGTCGTAATAAGCAGCCGTATCCGTTTGGCCCGCAATTTGGAGGGCTATCCCTTTCCGCTAGAGTTGTCAGAGAGCCAGGCACTCGAGTTAATCAATCAAGTCAAGGAAGCAGTAGCAAAGGCTCCTGACGGACCATTCGAGTATGTTTCTTTGAGTGAAATTTCCCCGTTGGAACGCCACGTGTTAGTTGAAAAGCATTTAGTTAGTCCGCAATATGTGGAAAATCCGATGGGGCGCGGAGTTGCAATCAATGACGATCAGTCCATAAGCATTATGGTTAATGAAGAAGATCATTTGCGTATTCAGTGTTTCCTGCCCGGGTTTAATTTGGAAGAAGCCTGGGATTGTGCTGCCAAGGTAGATGATCTATTGGAAGCAAGTCTGGATATTGCCTTTGACGAAAAAATAGGTTTTCTTACGGCTTGTCCAACAAATGTGGGTACTGGGCTTAGGGCATCAGCGATGGTGCATTTACCTGCGCTAGTAATGACCAATCAGGTGAATAGGGTCCTTGGTTCCCTGCCCCAGTTAGGCTTAACGGTCAGGGGTCTTTTCGGCGAAGGTTCAGATGCAATGGGAAACTTATTTCAAATTTCGAACCAGGTAACTTTAGGTAAGACAGAAGAGGATATTCTGGCGAATTTGTCCGCAGTAACGAGCCAAATTGTCGATAAAGAACGTGAGGCTAGGCAATCTCTTAGTGAAGGTGCTAAAGAGCAACTTGAAGATAGGGTGTGGCGGGCTTACGGGTTATTAACTAATGCTAGGCTTATTCCTGGGCAAGAGGCCCTAAAGTTATTGTCTGACGTGCGTTTAGGTGCAGATTTAGGTTTTATATCTAATCTTGAACTTGAAGTTTTTAATGAATTAATTGTTAGTACCGGACCTGCTCATCTCCAGTATTTTGCAGGTCAAGAAATAAACTCAATGGCTCGAGCCGGGCAGCGGGCGATATTAATACGTTCGCGCTTAATCAATGCTGATAGGGAGGAACAACGATGTTAGGGAGATTTACGGAAAAGGCACAAAAAGTATTATTGCTGGCTAAAGAGGAGGCGCTAGCCTTAAACCACCCTGCTGTAGGTACAGAACACCTATTGTTGGGGCTGATACGTGAAGGAGAAGGTATCGCTGCTAAAGCCTTACAAGGATTGGGAATAGATTTAGACAGTGTGCGAAGTCAGGTGGAAAACATTCTCGGTAAAGGCTCAGATCAAGTTGGGGGCGAGGTTGGGTTCACACCACGAGCTAAGAAAGTACTGGAGTTAGCCAATGAAGAAGGGCGACGCCAAGGTGTTAATTATGTCGGTACGGAGCATATCCTACTTGGATTAATTCGTGAAGGCGAAGGTGTAGCCGCGCGTGTTTTAGCTAACATGAATGTAAATGCAGATAAAGTTATCCGTCAGGTGATGTTTTTGCTGGGAGAAGGTACAAGTATGCCTGGCGGAACAGGCAGTGAAGCTAAACAAACCAGTGCTTCTAAAACACCTACTTTAAATGAATTTGGACGTGATTTAACAAAATTTGCGCGTGAGGGCAAGCTGGACCCTGTAATCGGTCGAGCAAATGAAATTGAACGGGTAATTCAAATTCTGAGTCGCAGAACCAAAAACAACCCTGTATTAATTGGAGAGCCCGGAGTCGGTAAAACTGCTATAGCTGAAGGTTTGGCCCAACGTATCGTAGAAAATAAGGTTCCGGAAACTTTAACGGAAAAAAGGGTAATTACTCTGGACATATCTTCCGTCCTGGCTGGGTCAAAATACAGGGGAGAGTTTGAAGAAAGGCTTAAAAAGGTTCTGGAAGAGATTAGGGCAAGTGGTAATATCATCTTGTTCATTGATGAGCTGCATACTCTGATAGGGGCCGGTGCGGCGGAAGGGGCAATTGATGCAGCTAACATCCTCAAGCCTGCTTTAGCCAGGGGGGAACTACAATGTGTAGGTGCCACCACTTTGGATGAGTACCGCAAATATATCGAACGAGACGCAGCCTTGGAACGACGCTTTCAACCGATTAATGTGGGTGAACCAACAATTGAAGAGGCCGTTGCAATTCTAAAAGGCTTGCGAGACCGCTATGAAGCGCATCATAGAGTCAAGATTACCGATGAGGCGATTAAAGCGGCAGTGACCTTATCAGATCGATACATTTCAGATCGCTTTATGCCGGACAAGGCCATTGACTTGATCGATGAGGCTGCTTCCCGCGTGCGACTCCAGTCCTTCACAGCACCACCAAACCTTAAGGAACTTGAAGCCGAAATGGAGAATCAGCGTAAGGAAAAAGAGGCTGCTGTACTAAGTCAAGATTTTGAAACTGCAGCACATTTTCGAGATGAAGAACATAAAATCAAATTGCGTTTGGAAGAGCTAAAGTCAGAATGGCAAAATGAGCGTAGGCTAGAAAACTCAGTAGTGACGGAGGAAGATATAGCCCACATCGTTGCCAGTTGGACCGGTATTCCTGTTAAAAAGTTAGCAGAGGAGGAGAGCGAGCGCCTGCTCAACATGGAAGAAGTATTGCATCGCCGGGTTATTGGACAAAGTGATGCTGTTACTGCTGTTGCTAAGGCCGTCCGCAGGGCCAGAGCGGGCCTGAAGGATCCCAAACGCCCAATCGGTTCCTTTATCTTTATGGGGCCAACGGGGGTTGGCAAAACAGAATTGGCGCGCGCTTTGGCAGAGGCCTTATTTGGTGATGAGGATGCTACAATTCGTATTGACATGTCAGAGTATATGGAAAAACACGCAGTTTCGCGTTTGGTAGGAGCCCCTCCAGGCTATATCGGGCATGATGAGGGTGGACAGTTGACTGAAGCGGTGCGCAGAAAACCATATGCTGTAGTGTTGCTGGATGAGATTGAAAAGGCTCATCCGGAGGTGTTTAACATCCTACTGCAGGTACTTGAGGACGGTCGTCTTACAGATACCAAAGGACGCACCGTGGACTTCCGTAATACCGTAATCATTATGACATCCAATGTAGGCGCTAATTTAATCAAAAAAGAAGCGTCAATGGGATTCATCAAAAAAGATTCGGCTGAAGACGATTATCAAGCAATGAAACAACGTGTAATGGAAGAACTCAAGAAATCTTTTCGACCCGAGTTCCTTAATCGGGTTGATGAATTGATTGTGTTTCATTCGCTGAATAAGGAGCATATGCAAGAGATAGTTACCCTTATGCTGGACTCCTTGGCCAAGCGAGTAAGAGAACAGGATTTAATTTTACAAGTAACTGATGCTGCCAAAGGTTTGATTGCAGACAAGGGATATGACCAGGTGTACGGCGCTAGACCACTGCGTAGGGCTATCCAGAACCTTATCGAAGACCCTTTGGCGGAAGAAATGCTTAAAGGCCGCTTTAAATCGGGCGGAGATGTTACAGTGGATGTAGACGAAGGTAAAATAGTTTTAAAATAAGTAAAGCAGGCTGCTCAGGCAGCCTGCTTTACTTATTCGATTCAAAACCTCGGAAACCATTGTTCCTGCTTATGGTATAATTATTGACGTAAAGTTATAGTCTTAGAGGAGAAATCGATGGCAAAAACTAAGAGTCATTTTATTTGCCAACATTGTGGCCAGGAGTCACTTAAATGGTTGGGTCGTTGTCCGGGGTGTGAAAGTTGGAATAGTTTTGTTGAAGAAATTGTGCGCGAGGCTGTTCAATCAAGTGGTGTAGCGAACAGCCCGGTTTTGTTAAATTCTATCGCACTGACAGACGAAGCCAGAACTTCCACCGGGAGTTTTGAGCTGGATCGTGTTCTCGGGGGAGGTATAGTAAAGGGGTCCTTAGTTCTTATTGGTGGTGACCCCGGTATTGGTAAATCGACCTTATTGCTCCAGATGGTTGATAGTGCCAGTAGGAATGATTTAGTGCTTTACGTATCGGGTGAGGAGTCAGTTAATCAAATTAAGCTGAGGGCAGATCGATTAAACATTAGTGGCGGCAAACTATTTTTGCTTTCCGAGACAAATCTTACGCACATAGCAGACATAATAAATCAAATTAAACCTAAACTGGTAATAGTTGATTCGATTCAAACTGTGTACTGTGAAGATGTACAATCAGCCCCTGGAAGTGTTTCACAGGTAAGGGAATGCGCATCACGCCTAATGCGTATGGCTAAAGAAAGTGAAATCCCGGTATTTTTAGTCGGACATGTAACCAAGGAGGGTGCATTGGCAGGACCACGGGTTTTGGAACATATGGTAGATACAGTTTTGTACTTCGAAGGAGACAGAAATCATACTTATCGAATATTACGCAGCGTAAAAAATAGGTTTGGAGCGACTAACGAGATAGGAGTATTCGCGATGGGGGGGAACGGATTAAAAGAGATTGCGAACCCCTCAGAACTGTTCATGTCAATGCGTTCAGGCGGTACAGCAGGTGCAGTGTCAACTTGCACCATGGAGGGCACTCGTCCCCTGGTGGTAGAGGTTCAATCGCTAGTGAGTTCGGCGACATTCGGTACGCCGCGGAGGATGGCGACGGGAGTGGATTACAATCGGGTATCCATGTTGTTGGCCGTATTGGACAAAAGGGTAGGTTTGCATCTTAGTCAGCATGATGTTTTCGCCAATCTAGCGGGTGGTTTTAGAGTTGAGGAACCAGCTATCGACCTGGCACTGATCGCCGCAATCGCCTCCAGTTTTCGGGACAAATCCATTCTGCCGGGCAAAATTCTTATTGGTGAAATAGGTTTGACGGGAGAGGTAAGAGGAGTATCGCAAATCGAAACCAGGGTTAAAGAGGCGTTTAAATTGGGGTTTACGCAATGTATAGTGCCTAAATCTAATCTTGAGCAATTGAGTAGCATACCGAAACATGCCTTAATTGGAGTCACTAATGTACAGCAGGCTTTAGCAACAGCGCTGGAGGGTTAAGCGTGAAGGATTTTAGAGAAAAATTTAACAACTGCTTACGGATGGTTGCGCCGGGTACTCCCTTGCGGGAGGGCCTGGAAAATATTTTGCGTGCCAAAACCGGGGCCTTAATTGTACTGGCGACCACGCCTGAGGTGATGGAGTTGGTAGAGGGAGGGTTCAATTTGGACTCAGAATACAGCCCTTCGGCTCTTTATGAATTAGCCAAAATGGACGGTGCCATTGTTTTATCGGCTAACGGTAAAAAAATTGTTAAAGCCAATGCACAATTAATACCAAGTTCGACCATGCAGTCTTCGGAAACCGGCATAAGACACCGTACGGCGGAGCGGGTTGCTAAGCAGACCGGAGAAATGGTAATAAGCATTTCTCAACGTCGCAATGTAATAACTTTGTATTTAGGTGTCTATAAATACCTATTACGAGATCTTGGCGTGATTTTGAATAAAGCCAACCAGGCCCTACAGACTTTAGAAAAATATAAAACCGTTTTGGATAAAGCTATTGAGCAGCTTAATGCGCTGGAGTTCCAAGGTATTGTCACTGTTTTCGACGTTGCGCGGGCAATCCAACGCACGGAAATGGTCATGCGCGTTAGCGGCGAAATAGAGGAATATATTTTGGAGTTGGGGTGTGAAGGACGGTTAGTTAGTATGCAACTGGAAGAACTTGTCGCGGGTGTGGAAAACGAAGGTCTGTTGATACTGCAGGACTATCACGCCTTAGACTTGGAAAAGGCGGTAAATGACATATCTGAATCGATTAAGGAATGGTTCAACGAGGAGTTTCTTGATCTTCTCAATATTAGCCGTGTACTTGGGTACGGAACGACCTTAAGCGTACTGGATTTACTGATTCCGCCGCGCGGGTACCGGCTATTGCAAAAAATTCCGCGGTTGCCGCTTCCGGTAATTGATAATCTTGTTAAGACATTTGGCGGGTTAGAAAAGATTCTCACAGCAAGCATGGAAGAACTTGATGAGGTCGAGGGTATTGGTGAGGTCAGAGCTAGAACTATTAAAGACGGATTACGCCGACTGCGTGAGCAAACTTTTCTCAGCGGCAGTTAAAAAATGCTTGAGTTAGTGATATCAAGAAAAAAAGCAAGTCTCAACGACTTGCTTTTAACAATCATGACTTTAGGTGAAATTGAATAACCTTAAGGTAGAGATCTTTTTGTGCTCTTTCAAAAGTACATCATACATATTTATATCAAGAGCATTACATAAAGCTGCAAGGTAGAAAAGGCTTTTACCCAATTCTTCCTCCGTAGTTTCCTTGCAATTTTGGCAAAGGTGTCCGGACAAATGGGTGTTGAGTAACTGCTTTAGGTCTTGTAGTTCGGCTTCTTCCGGTATTTCCTGCTTGGAGGCATTAATTTGTACACACCCACATCTAGTTACGGCCTTTGCCACCGCGCGGTTTACCCTCGCGGCACTCTCCTGAGATTTGGAAAGGATATCTAAAATGCTTTGATGGCGGATTAATAATTCGCCAACCGTGTTCTGAAACTCATCACAGAGTAAATCTTTCATGTGCAGGAGTCACCCTTTCACCCAGAAGTTGCCCTTATTATATCTATTGGCAAGCCTGGTTGTCAATCAAAGCCTATGAGGCAGTTGCGCCTGAACGGAGGAATAAGATGTTCAAGGTAGGGGACAAGGTTGTTTATCCCATGCATGGTGCGGGGGTAATAGAGGCGATTGAAGAGAAAGAAGTCCTGGGACAAAACAGAAAGTATTATGTTTTGCGCCTCCCTTTAGGGGATATGAAGATTATGGTTCCGATAGCCAGTGTCCACGAGATTGGGCTGCGACAGGTGATTGACGGTTGTAGTGTGGAACGAGTCTTATCTATACTCGGTGACCGGTCCAATACTATGACCGCGAGTTGGAACAGGCGCTACCGAGCAAACTTGGAAAAAATGCGCAGCGGCAATATTTTTGAAGTAGCGGAAGTTGTAAAAAATTTAGTGCTGCGGGAACGCGAGAAGGGTCTTTCCACAGGGGAAAGAAAAATGTTGGAGAGCGCCAGGCAGATATTAGTTAGTGAACTGGTTTTGGCAGGGAACCGACTGGAAGAAGACGTGGTTAATTTAATTCAAGGCATATTAGTTTAAGAAGCCATAAAGGCTTTTTTTTTTGCCAATGTCGGCTTCCTTGAAAAAATATAATATGGTATCGTATAATGTACGAGTAAGCAAGTAAAAATATAGGCAAAGGGGGTGAAGAGATGATACGCAGGGTTGTTCGCGGAATCATCACAGTATTGTTTGTTGCGGCTGGATTTTCGTTAGCCTATATTATCCTTCAGGCTATGTCTGCGGCAAACTTCAGCTACAATTTTATTAGCTGGCCTTATACTCAAAAACTTTATGTTGTTGGTTCGGGTGTGGCTGCGGGAGCTATCGGGTTTATATTGGCACCGTTGTTGATGAACCTGTCTTTGAAAATTACCCGCTGGTTTGAAGCCAGACTACAAAAAATGCCTACGAATGACTTGGTCAGCGGGGCAATCGGTCTTATTATTGCACTAATTATTTCTACTTTGGTGAGCACAGTGCTTTCTAAAGTACCGGCCGTAGGGACATTGTTATCTATACTGTTGATTATTTTCATGGGTTATCTGGGAGTTAGTCTTGGCACGAAGCGAAAGGAAGATGTCTTTGCAATATTTGCGCTTCTGCCACGTTTTGGTAAAGAACGTACCGGCAAAGCAGAACCTAAAGGCAGTAGTTTTAAAGTGCTAGATACCAGTGTCATAATTGACGGAAGAATTGCCGACATTGTCAATACAGGCTTTGTTGAAGGCACGTTATTAATTCCGGGGTTTGTGTTAGAAGAATTACGTCACATTGCTGACTCCTCCGATTTGTCAAAACGCAACCGTGGTCGCAGGGGTTTGGATATACTCAACAAAATTTCCAAGGAATCACAAATCAAGGTACAAATTCATGAACAGGATTTTGAGGATATTGCCGAGGTAGACAGTAAATTGGTGCGTTTAGCTCAGGTAATGGGGGCTATGATTCTCACCAATGACTATAATTTAAACAAGGTTGCTGAATTTCAGGGTGTCAAGGTCCTTAACATTAATGAACTGGCAAATGCAGTTAAGCCTGTTGTGCTGCCGGGTGAGGAAATGATAGTTCAGGTGTTAAAGGACGGCAAAGAGATGGGACAAGGTGTCGCTTATCTTGATGATGGTACTATGATCGTGGTTGACGGAGGTAAGCGATATATAGGTCAAACCCTAACTGTTCTGGTAACCAGTGTTTTGCAGACTGCCGCAGGAAGAATGATTTTTGCTAAACCTAAAAATGCCGAAAAAAAGTTGGGACCGCACCAGTTGAGTGAGGTGAACATTATTGGATAGGGTTGCGGCAATAGTGCCAGCTGCCGGACAGGGCAAACGCATGGGGCTTGAGGGCAATAAACTTTTTTTATCCCTTTTGGACAAGCCTGTGTTGGCGCATACATTAGCAATCCTGCAGGATTGTGATCTGCTGGACGAAGTGGTTGTTGTTGCAGCTATAGACGAAGTTTCGGTTATACGGGACCAGATAGTTAATCGGTATAAATTTTCCAAAGTCAGTCAGATCGTTCAGGGAGGCAAAGAACGTCAGGACTCTGTGAGAGCAGGATTGGCAGTTTTAGATGACTCCTGTAAATGGGTGGTCGTGCACGATGGTGCCCGACCTCTTTTACTTTCGTCTGAACTGGTAAAAATTATTAAAAAAGCTCAGTCTTTGGGAAATGTCATTGCGGCAGTTCCTGTCAAAGATACGATTAAACAAATTAATGCGCAGGGTCGCGTTGAGACAACTCTACTAAGGGATTCTCTTTGGGCCGTCCAAACTCCGCAGGTATTCTCTTATGCAAAGTTGCAAGAGGCTCATATGAAAGCCCATGCAGAAGGTTTTGCCGGGACTGATGATGCCTCGCTCATGGAGTGGATGGGATTCCCGGTATATGTAGTTAATGGTAACTACGACAATCTGAAGATAACGACTATGGACGATGTGGATGTGGCATGTGCTATCCTAAAAAGGAGAGAAACCATTTGCGAATAGGGTTTGGATATGATGTGCACCGCTTAGTCAGCGGGCGAGAACTAATTCTAGGCGGTGTTAAAGTCAATTACAGCAAAGGTTTGTTAGGACATTCGGATGCAGATGTACTTATACACGCTATCATGGACTCCTTGCTTGGAGCAGCCGGCTTAGGGGATATCGGGCGACATTTTCCTGATAGCGATGAAGAATATCGCGGTATATCCAGCACTGCTCTTATCCAGCGCGTTGCGACCTTACTGCATGGTGCAGGCTTTGCGGTGGGTAATATTGATGCTACAATTGTCGCCCAACAACCAAGGCTAGCGCCGTACATCCCGGAAATGGAGCATTGTATCGCGACTGCCATCTCTGTCTCGCAAGGACAAATCAACATTAAAGCAACTACAACAGAAGGTTTAGGGTTTACAGGCTGTGGCGAAGGGATTGCTGCCTATGCGGTAGCAAGTATTGTTGAAACTAAGGTGGAACAGACGGTTACACCTGACTAACGGCTGGCATGGAATGTAAGGAGGTTTATGAATTGACAGTTAGAGTTCGATATGCGCCTAGTCCAACTGGTCCTCTCCATATAGGCGGAGCTCGCTCGGCCTTATTCGATTTTCTTTATGCGCGGGCTAAAGGTGGCAAATTTATTGTACGCGTTGAAGATACTGATTTAGAGCGTTCCAGTCGGGAATCGGAGGATCATATTTTAGAAGCTTTACAATGGCTGGGCATTACCTGGGATGAAGGCGTAGATGTGGGAGGGGAGTATGGTCCCTACAGGCAGACAGAGCGTCTGAGTATATATCAATCATTTACGCAACGACTGCTAGAACAAGGAAACGCCTATTATTGCTATTGCAGTGAAGAGGAATTGGAAGCTGAAAGGCAAGGCTTGATTGCACAAGGTGAAACGCCACGATATTTAGGAAAATGCCGCTGCTTGAGTGAAGAACAAATTCAAAACCACATAGCCCAAGGTCGCAACCCCGTTGTCAGATTCCGCGTACCTGAAAATCAGGCTATCAAGATAAATGACCTGGTTAGGGGCGAAGTAGTGTTTGATTCCAATGGTGTGGGCGACTTTGTAATTGTGAAATCAGACGGTATTCCAACCTATAATTTTGCGGTAGTTATTGACGACTCGACCATGCAGATTACCCATGTAATTCGGGGTGAGGAGCATCTTTCCAATACCCCGCGCCAAGTGCTGATTTATCAGGCTCTAGGACTAGCTGAACCCAGCTTTGGACATGTTTCCTTAATCTTAGGTAAAGACAGAAGTAAAATGAGCAAGCGTCACGGCTCAACTTCAGTTCTGCATTATCGGGATAAGGGCTATCTGCCGGAGGCAATTGTTAATTTTATAGCTTTGCTTGGTTGGGCACCGACGGGCGAAGAAGAATTTTTTAGTATGTCAGAATTGATTTCTGTTTTCGATTTGGATCGCGTGGCAAAGAGTCCGGCCGTTTTTGATATGGACAAGCTCAATTATATTAACGGTCATTATATTCGCAAGAGTTCGCCCGAGACCATTGCCAAATTGGCAATTCCTCACCTGCAAGAGGCAGGATTTTTGCCGGATATAATTACAACAGAAGGTTTTCAATGGCTCACTAATATGGCAGCGGCCATTCAAGAGCATTTGGCGTATGTCGCACAGGTAGTTGAATTTGCCGGTCTTTTCTTCGGAGAAGAGGTTACGATTGAGGATGAAGAGGCACGGTCGGTGTTGCAGGGTGAGCATGTGCATACGGTAATCGATTTATTCTTAACTAAATTAGCTGGGGTCGAAGTTTTAACGCCTGAGTCTGTCAAGATTATTCTTAAGTCTATCGGAAAAGAGTTAAAATTAGGCGGAAAGCACGTTTTTATGCCGGTTAGGGTAGCGATTACTGGTCAAGTTCATGGTCCGGAGCTCGATAATATTATTCCGCTTTTAGGCAAACAAAATGTCCAAAATAGAATTAGGTTGGCGATGGCCCAGTTAGTTGACGGGCAATAGTCTAGCGCGTATAATACATGTAAATTAAGCACACTTAAATGCGATGAATGGGAAGTCAGATAGCATTGTCCTTGATAGAGAGGGGTCGCCATAGGCTGCGAGTGACCTAAGGTTAGCTATTGAAGTGCGCCCGGGAGCAGTTTTGCTGAAAATATGTAGGCAAATCCGGCAGCCGCCGTTATCGGTCGCTCCTTTAGGAGTGGTGAGGGGGGTCTTTGACCCAAACAGAGTGGAAACGCGAGTCTTCTTCGTCTCTGTCGAGAGGAAGAGGACTTTTTTTATGTTTTTGATTAGGTGCTCAATAGTGTATATCGATAGAATTGCAGGGGAGGGCATAACGTGTTTAACCGTGTACGCAAGGACATAAAGGTTATCTTTGAACGTGATCCAGCTGCAAAAAGCGTATTGGAAGTAGTCCTCTGTTATCCTGGTCTGCATGCCATCCTTATGCACAGAATTGCGCATAAACTTTATGGCCAAGGTTGGGTTATTTTACCGCGTTTGATTTCTCAGTTTGCCCGCTTTTTGACCGGTATCGAAATTCATCCTGGGGCAACCATCGGCGAAGGACTTTTTATCGATCATGGCACCGGGGTGGTTATTGGTGAAACCGCCGAGGTAGGTAATAATGTTACTATTTATCAGGGAGTGACCTTGGGTGGGACAGGCAAGGAAAAAGGCAAACGGCACCCGACTATTGGCAACAATGTTGTTATAGGCTCCGGGGCTCGAATTCTAGGATCTTTTACCGTTGGCGACAATGTAAAAATAGGTGCAGGTTCGGTAGTAACTAAGGCCGTTCCTCCTAATACTACTGTCGTTGGGGTACCTGGTCGAGTGGTAGCGCGTGGAGGGGTGAACATTGCAGATGTCAATTCAGTAATTGACTTGCACCACGAGAACTTGCCGGATCCAGTGGCAGAAATGCTGATTTGCATGCAACAACACGTCCAACGCTTGGAACACAGAATAAGTATATTGGAGGGGAAAGCCAGTGAGTCTGAAACTCTATAACACGATGACTCGAAAAAAGGAAGATTTTATACCGCGAGAACAGGGAAAGGTAGCCATATATGCCTGCGGGCCAACTACGTATAATTTTTTCCACTTGGGTAATGCCAGGATGTTTGTGGTATTTGATACGGTACGGCGGTACCTACAATATAAAGGTTATAAGGTTACCTACGTGCAAAACTTTACTGATATTGACGATAAGATCATTAATCGGGCCAAGGAAGAGGGTATGGATGCGTTAGCCTTGGCTGAAAAATATATTCAGGAATACTTTAAAGATGCTGATGCACTTAATATTCAGAGGGCAGACATTCATCCTAAAGCTACAGAGCACATTTCGTTGATGATTGAGATGATTGAAACTTTGGTCGCTAAGGGTCTGGCGTACGCGGTTGACGGCGATGTTTATTTTGAAGTGCGCAAGTTCGCCGAATACGGTAAATTGTCCGGGCGTGACCCAGATGATTTGCGATCCGGGGCAAGGGTCGAAGTAGATACTAGGAAAAAGGATCCGTTAGATTTTGCTTTATGGAAGGGTGCTAAAGAGGGGGAACCATCTTGGGAGAGCCCATGGGGAAAAGGTCGGCCGGGCTGGCACATCGAGTGCTCCGCCATGGCCTTAAAGTATCTTGGTCCGGGCTTTGATATCCACGGTGGAGGCGGGGATCTGACGTTTCCGCACCATGAAAATGAGATTGCTCAAGCTGAAGGGTATCTTTCGGCGCAGCCATTTGCACATTATTGGATGCATAATGGATTTATTACCGTAAACCAAGAAAAAATGTCAAAGTCGCTCGGAAATTTTTTCACGGTTCGGGATATTTTAGCTAAGTTTCCTGCTTCGGTGGTGCGGTTTTACTTAATCGGCACCCAGTATCGCAGTCCGCTCGATTTTGATGATCAAAAGTTGGCAATGAGTAAAAAGGCACTGGATAGGCTTATAAACACCTGTGCCTTAAGCAAAGAAGCATTGGCACGGTCGGTTGAGGATGCGTCTTGTGCGAAGGCGGAATCTATAATTGCTCAAGCGCAACAAGCGGAGAAGGCTTTTATCGAAGCTATGGATGATGACTTTAACACTGCCCTTGCTCTTGCTGCGTTATTTGACCTGAGCAAAGATACTAACAATTTTTTGGCGGACTATGTACCTTGTACTGAGGGACAGCGTGCGTTGGAATTCGTCTTAGGTACCTTTGACAAATTGAGTGGGATTTTGGGTATTGATTTGGAAAATATGGAAAATGTTCAGGATGATCATTTGGTGGATGGACTGATGCAGTTGATTATCAGTATCCGTGCCCAAGCTCGTCAGAACAAGGACTGGCCTACTGCTGACAAAATTCGAGATGGTATTAAGGAGTTAGGGATTGTCTTGGAGGATACACCTCAAGGTGTGCGTTGGAAGCGTCAATAGCGGGGCTAAAATGAGAAGTTGGTGAGTAAATGGATTATTCTCAGTTGAATTCACTGGCACTGGCCTATTTGGGAGATGCAGTATTTGAACTTGAAGCCCGCAAGATGCTACTGAATCAAGGTCTTAGTAAGGTGAACGATTTGCATAAGGCTGCGGTCCGCATGGTAAAGGCTACGACTCAAGCTAAAGCTATGCACTGCATACTCCCGGAACTGGACGAGCTTGAGGCTGGAGTAGTCAGGCGTGGTCGTAATGCTAAGTCAGGTATGGTGCCTAAGAACACTGGCGTGACTGAGTATAGATACGCAACTGCGTTGGAGGCTTTAGTAGGATATTGGTACTTAACTGGGAACCAAGCCAGAATAAGAAGGGTCTTTGAGGTAGTTACGCAACTGTTGCAGCAGGAAACCCAAGCAAACTAAAAATGTTCGGACGGGATGGGATGACCTTGGATGATTTAATTTACGGACGCAATTCGGTTTTGGAAGTTTTAAAGAGTGGCAGGCCTGCTAACAAGCTGATGTTGGCGAAAGGTCTACTTACCGGTTCGGCTAAGGAGATTGTTGCACTAGCCAGGGATAAGAAGTTGCCGATACAAGAGGTGGATCGTAAGGTTTTAGATGGTGTAGTTGAAAACGCCAATCATCAGGGCGTTGTACTCTACCTTGCGGCCAAAGAATACGTAGAATTAGAAGATATCCTGGAGCGGGCTACACAAAGGAAAGAAGTTCCCTTTATTCTGGCCCTTGATGAAGTGGCCGATCCACATAATCTGGGGGCCTTGATTAGAACGGCTGAAGCTGCAGGGGCCCACGGTGTAATAATTCCCAAACGGCGTGCCGTTGGACTTACCGGTGCAGTTGCCAAAGCTGCAGCAGGCGCAGTGGAATATGTCCCAGTAGCGCGTGTAGCCAATCTTAGCCAAGCTTTGGCAAAATTAAAGGACGCCGGCTGCTGGGTGGTAGGTGCTGACATGCAAGGCGAGAAGTATCCGTACGATGTTGATCTGCAAGGTCCCCTGGTATTAGTGATTGGTGGCGAACATAAGGGTCTAGGCAGATTATTACGCGAAAATTGCGATTTCGTAGTCAAAATACCTATGTTCGGTCAAATTTCCTCGCTGAATGCGGGGGTGGCAGGGTCGGTATTAATGTACGAAGCGGTACGGCAAAGATTACAAAAACAGTGAGCAATTGGCTGGCGATGAAAACTTGACCTTGACTGTCTTCTTTTATTTCAGTTATAATGGAATTGTCTGTATCGACTAACGATAACCGCCTCCGTTGCTGGATTGCAGAGACGTAAAGCGATACTATGGTTCAAAAACTAATCTTAATTCTAAAACGGAGGCGATAAACTTTGAGTGTTAGCGCCCCAAAAGATTTACCCGAATCTCTCGTTGACGCGCTAATTGATGAAGAGGTTGTGGAACTGGCTAAAGAGGGCGATGACGCTGCTCTAGAATACCTAATCAATAAATACAGGAATTTTGTGCGAGCTAAAGCTAGGTCCTATTTTTTAATCGGAGCAGATCGCGAGGATATTATCCAAGAAGGAATGATTGGCTTATATAAAGCCATTCGCGATTTCCGTGGGGACAAGCTGTCATCGTTTCGGGCATTTGCTGAATTATGCATAACTCGACAAATTATTACTGCTATTAAGACTGCAACAAGGCAAAAGCATATTCCGCTTAATTCCTATGTTTCGCTCAATAAACCTATATATGATGAAGACTCTGACCGAACGCTACTGGATGTAATTTCGGGAACTAAGATAACGGATCCCGAGGAGTTAATCATCAGTCGCGAAGAGTTTGATGATATAGAAGAAAAAATGGGTGAAATTCTTAGCTCGTTGGAATGGAAAGTTCTGATGTCTTATCTGGAGGGTAAGTCCTACCAAGAAATTGCTGTAGACCTTAGAAGGCATGTGAAGTCGATTGACAACGCCTTGCAACGGGTTAAACGCAAATTGGAGAGATACCTGGAAAAAAGGGATAAATAGACTACATAGCATAGATAAGGGCCAAAGGGGTCCTTTTATTTTTAACTTAGGCAAGGATAAACACGTCAACTTTAGCTGAGTATATCTAATACGTGCTCAAACACACTAGTTATACTAGAGTTATCCAAGGAAAACGAAGCGAGTGCTGTTTGTGCCCTATAAAGGCAAAAAATTACAAGTAAATATTGTTCTTGCAAAAGTAATAGTGCTATGATACTATAATTTCTGCGGTCAAAAAGCAAGCCGACGTAGCTCAATTGGCAGAGCAGCTGATTTGTAATCAGCAGGTTGCGGGTTCGAGTCCCATCGTCGGCTCCATTTTTGTCTAATCCAAACCATGGGTAGGTGGCCGAGTTGGTCGAAGGCGCCTGACTGTAAATCAGGTACGGGGAAACATCGGTGGTTCGAATCCATCCCTGCCCACCATTACGCTATGCGAAGCGTGGAATCTGAAGTTCGAGCGTATAGCTAAATGACCGTTGCCGTTATAGCTCAGTAGGTAGAGCGTATCCTTGGTAAGGATAAGGTCACCGGTTCAAATCCGGTTAACGGCTCCAATGATTTTTCAACAGAGGGACGAGCTCTCTGTTTTTTAGACTGTGCTAAATGGGAAAATTATGCTTGTTGACAATAAATTTACATATGATAAAATTTCAAATAAGTACATGAATTGTCCGAAATAATCTGCGATTACTGTTTAGGTTTCTTGACAGCAAAACTAAACTGTGATAAATTAGTTTGGGTAATCAACTATCATGCTGTACTATGGCTCGGGAGGTGCTAAAAATGCGAGTTGGAATTACTCTAGCTTGTACGGATTGCAAAAATCGTAATTATGCTACGCTTAAGAATAAGAAAAATAACCCTGACCGCTTGGAAATGAAAAAATATTGCAGTACGTGCAAGACACATACTGTACACAAAGAAACCAAGTAACGATTGTACGCCAGGAAGCGTTGTTATACTGCTGCGAATGTGGGAGAATTAAGCGCAAGGATGTGAGATAAATGAGCGCTGTGAAAAAACCTAATCAAGCCAACCAGACGGTAGAAAACACTGGGAAATTTTTCCGGGGAGTATGGGCCGAGCTGAAAAAGGTTCATTGGCCTAATCGATCGGAATTAATAACCTACACGTCAGTCGTATTTATCTCCGTAGCAATTGTCGCCTTCCTTATTTGGATTGTAGATAGCGCCCTAACTTTGGCGCTGGCGAAGATCCTGTAGTAATACCGCGGGGGGTGAAAAGGGGATTCCGTATTAGGAGTGTCCCTTTTGTGTTATGGAGAAAAATTGGTATGTAATTCATACTTATTCTGGCTATGAAAACAAAGTCAAAACGAATCTGGAAAAACGGGTAGAGTCAATGAACATGGAAGATAACATCTTCCGTGTTCTGGTGCCTATGGAAGACGAAGTTGAAATCAAGAATGGGAAGAAGAAGGTCGCTAAGCGCAAGGTCTTCCCAGGCTACGTTATTGTGGAAATGATTATGACTGATGACTCCTGGTATGTAGTGCGCAACACTCCCGGTGTAACAGGTTTTGTGGGTACAGGGACTAAACCCATTCCTTTGCATGAAAATGAAGTCAAGACTATATTAAAGCAAATGGGTATGGATGAAGCCAGAGCCCGCGTCGATTTTGAATTAAAACAAAGCGTCAGAGTGGCAACTGGTCCATTTGAAAACTTCATTGGGAGTGTCGAAGAGATTCATCCCGATAAAGGCAAGTTGAAAGTCTTGGTGTCCATGTTTGGTCGGGAAACACCGGTCGAATTGGATTTTTCCCAAGTTGAAAAACTTTAGTTATCTGCCTGGTTAGGAGGTGTAAATTGTGGCTAAAAAAGTGGTCGGTTTAGTCAAATTGGCTATCACAGCCGGTAAAGCAACCCCTGCTCCGCCGGTAGGTCCTGCATTGGGTCAACATGGTGTTAACATCATGGCCTTTTGTAAGGAATACAATGAACGGACAAAGGATCAAGCCGGATTAATTATCCCGGTTGAAATTACTGTCTACGAGGATAGGTCTTTCACATTTGTGTTAAAGACTCCGCCTGCTTCTGTTTTGTTGAAGAAGGCTGCTAATATTTCTTCCGGTTCGGCAACGCCTAACAGTAAGAAAGTAGCAAAAGTAGATCGCAGCAAAGTGCGTGAAATTGCCGAGATGAAAATGAAAGACCTTAATGCCGCTAGTATTGAGGCTGCCATGCGTATGGTCGAGGGAACCGCTCGCAGCATGGGCATTGACGTTATTGAAGGTTAGGCTTTAAATCAGTGGGAGGGTTTATCCCGCAGTACCACAAGGAGGTTAAGACATGTCCAAAGTAGGAAAACGTTATCTGGAAGTAGCCAAGGCTTATGACCGCAATGCGCAGTATGAGCCCGCAGAAGCCCTGGAAATTGTCAAATCGGGTGCCAAAGCCAAGTTTGATGAGACCGTGGAAGTAGCTTTTAAATTGGGTGTGGATCCACGTCATGCCGATCAACAGATTCGCGGCGCCTTAGTATTGCCGCACGGCACGGGTAAGACCCGTTCCGTATTGGTTTTTGCCAAGGGTGATAAAGCTAAGGAAGCTGAAGCAGCAGGTGCTGACTTTGTTGGTGCAGAAGACATGATTGCCAAAATTGAGCAAGGCTGGTTTGGTTTTGACGTTGTAATCGCTACTCCTGATATGATGGGTATGGTTGGTAAGCTTGGTCGGGTTTTAGGACCTAAAGGCTTAATGCCAAACCCCAAAACAGGCACAGTTAGTCTGGATGTGACCAGAGCGGTTAGGGATGTTAAGGCCGGTAAAATTGAGTACCGGGTAGATAAAGCCGGGATTATTCATGCGCCAATCGGTAAAGCATCGTTTGATACGGAAAAACTTCTGGAAAACTATAAAGCAATTGCTGAGACTATGGTAAAAGCTAAACCGGCTGCGGCCAAAGGACAGTATATGAAAAGCGTTACTGTCAGCTCTACTATGGGACCTGGGGTTAAAATTAATCCGTTGAAGGCCCAGGGATAGGATAGACTAGGATTGACAAGCTGCTCAACCAAATGGTATGCTTGCACCACAGGTGAATAGGTATGCTGACTGTAGAAAGTAGGTGCCGTAAGGCTTAATTGATGCCTACCGAGGTTGGGTAAAGCTATGTTTGATATGGACATTCTTGACCTCTGCAGTTTGCAGAGGTCTATATTTTTGAGTATGAGTCAAAGGAGGTGGACAAATGGCTGACTTGGAATTAAAGGGCCAGGTAGTTGCTGAAGTCAAGGAAAAGCTGAGCCAATCTAAAGGTGTAGTTTTGACAGACTACAGGGGTCTTACGGTGGCACAAGTTACCACTTTGCGCGCTCAATTGCGTGAAGCCGGGGTAGAATTCAAAGTGCTTAAAAACACCATGGTAAGGCGAGCTGCGAATGAGATAGGTATTACCGGTTTAGATCCATTTTTGGAAGGGCCGACTGCATTAGCTTTTGGATTTACGGATCCCGTTGCTCCTGCGAAAGTGCTTATGGAGTTTGCTAAACAGAATAAGCAATTAGAGATAAAGGCCGGAGTATTAGAAGGCGCCGTCATCAGTGTTGACGGAGTTAAAGCACTTGCAGACCTGCCGCCACGTGAAGTGTTGCTGGCTCAAGTGTTAGGTGCAATGCAAAGTCCGTTGGTTGGTATGGCCAATGTACTGCAAGGGCCTATCCGCAAAATGGGATATGCTTTGGAAGAGGTTCGCAAACTTAAAGCCGCGCAATAAATTTATTTTCAATTAAAATTTAGGAGGAAACAAAATGTCTAAAATTAATGAAATTCTTGAGGCCGTAAAGGGCCTGACCGTACTCGAACTGTCTGAACTGGTAAAGGCTTTTGAAGAAGAGTTTGGCGTAAGCGCAGCTGCTCCTGTTGCTGTAGCTGCTGCACCTGCTGCCGGTGCTGCTGCACCTGTAGTCGAAGAACAAACTGAATTCGACGTTATCCTGGCCGAAGCCGGCGAGAAGAAAATTAATGTTATTAAAGTTGTACGCGAAGTTACCGCTTTAGGCTTAAAAGAAGCGAAGGATTTAGTTGACGGAGCTCCGAAACCTGTTAAAGAAAAGGTTACCAAGGAAGAGGCCGAAGCCATTAAAGCAAAATTGGTGGAAGCTGGCGCTAAAGTCGAAGTTAAATAAGGTAAATACACTTTTTTGTAACAATATGCAAATAGGGAAAGGCACTCTAGAGGGTGTCTTTTCCTGTCCCTGTTTTTTGGCTTGCTTTGCTTGACAATATTATGTCAAAATGCTAAGATTATCAAATACTAAGTAATTATAATGGTCACAATAGGCTCTATTTAAGGTGACTCGGGGTTCGGCTGCATAATACCAATTAGCCTGGGTAATAATATATGGTTAGTTGAGGACGCTGAAATTTAGGTAACATAAAGGCGAGGTTAACATAAGGGATAACCTTGCTTTTAGCTGTTGTGCCTGATAGATGCGGCGGTGCGAATCTGTTTCAACATACATAAGGGGTGAGCGGTAATGTTCTATCCTGTCAAGGTGGGTACCAGGGAGCGCTGGAGTTTTGGTCGCATCCAGGAAGTGCTTGACATGCCAAATCTCATCGAAATTCAACAAAACTCTTACGAGTGGTTTCTTAAAGAGGGACTGCGCGAGATGTTCCGAGACATTTCGCCAATTCAAGACTTTACGGGAAATTTAATCTTGGAGTTTGTTGATTATGCTTTGGGTGAACCTAAATATGGGGTTGAAGAGTGTAAGGAACGGGATGTAACTTATGCTGCCCCCTTAAGAGTTAAGGTAAGGTTGATTAACAAGGAAACCGGTGAAGTCAAGGAACAGGAAGTTTTTATGGGAGACTTCCCGTTAATGACAGACAAGGGAACCTTCATTATAAATGGGGCAGAAAGGGTTATCGTCAGCCAACTTGTCCGGTCGCCGGGAGTATATTATCATGAACAAATTGATCCTAGCGGTAAAAAGATTTATGGAGCTACCGTGATTCCAAACCGGGGAGCTTGGTTGGAATTTGAGACGGACATTAATGACAACATTTTTGTTCGGGTGGACAGAACCCGTAAACTTCCGGCGACAATCTTGATTCGGGCGTTAGGTTATGGTTCTAACGGTCAGATTCTGGAATTGTTTGATGATAATGAAAATATTAAGTTAACACTGGAACGCGATAATACCGAATCAGTCGAAGAAGCATTGGTTGAGATCTATAAGCGGTTGCGTCCGGGAGAACCGCCAACCGTGGATAGTGCGAGATCTTTGCTGGAGACCTTGTTTTTCGATGCCAAACGTTATGACTTGGCTAAGGTCGGGCGTTATAAATTAAACAAAAAGTTAAAGCTTGATATATCTCTCGATATCCGTCATATTACCAGAGACGATATCGTTGCTGCCATGCAAAGGATGCTGAAACTGATGCAAGGCGAAGGAAATGCAGACGATATTGACCATCTGGGCAATCGACGGCTGCGTTCAGTGGGAGAACTGCTGCAAAATCAGTTCCGCATTGGTCTTTCTCGTATGGAGCGAGTTGTACGGGAGAGAATGACTATTCAAGATGTTGATGTAATTACACCCCAAGTCTTAATCAATATTCGACCAGTAGTAGCGGCCATAAAGGAGTTTTTCGGTAGTAGTCAATTGTCTCAGTTTATGGACCAGACTAATCCTCTGGCTGAGTTGACACATAAACGTCGTCTTAGTGCGTTGGGTCCTGGTGGTCTTAGCCGAGAAAGAGCTGGTTTCGAAGTGCGTGACGTACACCATTCCCACTATGGCCGGATGTGTCCTATTGAAACCCCTGAGGGACCTAATATTGGGTTAATCGGTTCGTTAAGTACATTTGCCAGAATCAATCCGTATGGCTTTATCGAAACCCCGTATCGTCGAATCGACAAAGAAAAGGGCATTGTTAGCAGCCAAATTGATTATTTGACGGCTGACGAAGAAGATCAATATACTGTGGCTCAGGCTAATGCTCCACTAGATGCTGAAGGGCGATTTGTTGAGGCTAAGGTTAATGCCCGGCACGGACATGATATTTTAGTTGTAGCGGCCGATCGGGTTGATTATATGGACGTTTCGCCGAAACAGGTTGTTTCAATCGCTACAGCATTGATACCATTTTTGGAGCACGATGACGCTAACCGTGCCTTGATGGGATCTAATATGCAACGCCAAGCTGTGCCATTGCTTCGAACTGACTCTCCGTATGTAGGAACCGGAATGGAGTATAAGGCGGCCAAAGACTCTGGTGTGGTTGCTATAACTAAAAAACAGGGGACAGTGGAACGAGTCACAGGCAACGAAATTATTATTCGTGGTGATGACGGACAACTGGAAAAGCATAAGTTGTTGAAGTTTTCCCGCTCCAACCAGGGGACATGTATCAATCAAAAACCAATTGTAAATAAAAATCAACGCGTCGAACCAGGCCAAATCATAGCTGACGGTCCGTCGACAGAACAGGGTGAATTGGCGCTGGGTCGCAATGTCCTAATAGCGTTTATGACTTGGGAAGGTTATAACTACGAGGATGCTATCTTAATCAGCGAAAAGCTGGTTAAAGAGGATTACTTTACTTCAATTCACATTGAAGAATATGAATGTGATGCCAGAGATACTAAGCTCGGACCGGAAGAAATCACGCGCGATATTCCAAATGTAGGCGAAGACGTTCTTAAAGATCTTGATGAGCGCGGCATTATTCGGATTGGCGCTGAAGTCCGACCCGGAGATATTTTAGTCGGGAAGGTAACACCCAAAGGAGAGACTGAACTTACAGCGGAAGAGCGCTTATTAAGGGCCATCTTCGGGGAAAAGGCTAGAGAAGTACGGGACACGTCTTTACGGGTGCCGCATGGCGAGGCAGGTAAGATAGTCGACGTAAAAGTGTTTTCCAGGGAAAATGGCGACGAATTGGCGCCGGGTGTAAATCAGTTGGTTAGAGCATACATTGCCCAGAAACGCAAAATATCTGAAGGCGATAAAATGGCCGGAAGACACGGTAATAAGGGCGTAATTTCGCGCATCATGCCAGAAGAAGATATGCCGTTTATGCCGGATGGAACCCCAATTGAGATAGTACTTAATCCCTTGGGCGTACCATCGCGGATGAATATTGGACAGGTTTTGGAGACCCACCTTGGTTGGGCTGCGAAAACGCTGGGTAAAAAAGTGGCTACGCCTGTTTTTGACGGAGCTACTGAGAATGATATTTTTGAAACACTGCGCTTAGCAGGGTTACCAGAAACCGGCAAAACCGTATTGTACGATGGACGAACTGGGATGCCTTTTGACAATCCTATCACTGTCGGAATCATGTATGTCTTGAAGTTAGCTCACTTAGTTGACGACAAGATCCACGCGCGTTCTACCGGACCATATTCGTTGGTCACGCAGCAACCCCTTGGTGGTAAAGCTCAGTTTGGGGGACAGCGGTTTGGTGAAATGGAGGTTTGGGCGCTGGAGGCTTATGGTGCTGCCTATACCTTGCAAGAAATTTTGACGGTTAAGTCCGATGATGTTGTCGGTAGGGTTAAAACCTATGAAGCAATTGTCAAAGGCGAAAACATTCCGGAACCAGGCGTGCCAGAATCGTTCAAAGTTCTGATCAAAGAACTACAAAGTCTGTGTCTGGATGTCAAGGTGTTGTCAGAGGATGACAGGGAAATAGAAATTGGCGAGATTGACGAAGACATAGCGGAAACTGCCAAGGAATTGGGTATTGATATTCAGGGAGATGCCCCGGTTGAGGACATCGTGGTATCGGAAGATATTGTCGAAGAGTTTTTCGAAGAAGATCTGTTAGATGAGGTCGTCGATGAGGAACTTGAATAGTACCGTAGGCGAAGGGAGCGGGATTCTGTGCTAGATGTCAACAATTTCGACCGAATGAAAATAGGTCTAGCTTCTCCTGAGCAAATCCGCGAATGGTCAAGCGGGGAAGTTAAAAAGCCTGAAACAATCAACTACCGGACGTTAAAACCGGAACGAGACGGACTGTTTTGCGAAAGGATTTTTGGTCCTACACGGGACTGGGAGTGTCACTGCGGTAAATATAAACGGGTTCGTTATAAAGGTATAATTTGCGACCGCTGTGGCGTAGAAGTAACCCGCTCTAAAGTAAGACGGGAACGCTTAGGTCACATTGAGTTAGCTGCGCCAGTTTCGCATATATGGTATTTTAAAGGCATACCTAGCCGAATGGGGTTGCTTTTAGACATGTCGCCCCGCGCATTGGAAAAGGTTCTTTATTTTGTTTCCTATATCGTGATTGATGCGGGCGAAACTCCTTTAATGAAGCGGCAACTGCTCACTGAAACGGAGTATCGGGAGTACCGTGAAAAGTATGGTGCAAAATTCGTAGCCGGAATGGGCGCCGAAGCAGTTAAGGTTTTATTAGAAGAAATAGACCTAGAGTCCTTGACGAAGGAACTGCGGCAAGAACTTAAAGAAGTTACTGGGCAGCGCAAGGTAAGGGCTATCCGACGGTTGGAGGTTGTGGAGGCATTTCTCAATTCCGGGAATCGTCCGGATTGGATGATTGTAGACGTTCTCCCGGTTATTCCGCCCGAGCTTCGGCCGATGGTTCAGTTAGACGGAGGACGCTTTGCCACCTCCGACCTTAATGACTTATATCGACGAGTTATCAACCGTAACAATCGGTTAAAACGTTTGCTTGATTTAGGTGCACCGGATATTATCGTTCGTAACGAGAAGCGTATGTTGCAAGAAGCAGTTGATGCTTTGATTGATAATGGTCGCAGAGGCAGACCGGTAACCGGACCCGGCAATCGGCCGTTAAAGTCTTTGAGCGACATGCTTAAAGGCAAGCAAGGTCGTTTCCGGCAAAACCTTTTAGGTAAGCGCGTAGACTATTCCGGACGCTCGGTTATTGTTGTCGGGCCTGAACTCAAAATGCATCAATGCGGTTTACCTAAAGAAATGGCGTTAGAGCTGTTTAAACCTTTTGTCATGAAGCGGTTAGTTAATGACGGGCATGCACATAACATTAAGAGCGCTAAACGCATGGTAGAAAGGGTTAGACCGGAAGTTTGGGATGTACTGGAGGATGTGATTAGCCAGCATCCGGTACTGCTCAATCGCGCACCAACTTTGCATAGGTTAGGAATCCAAGCATTTGAACCTATTTTGGTAGAAGGACGCGCCTTGCAGATCCACCCGTTAGTATGTACCGCTTATAACGCTGACTTTGACGGCGACCAAATGGCAGTGCATGTGCCATTGTCGGCAGAGGCTCAAGCTGAAGCGCGTTTACTGATGTTGTCATCCCATAATATTCTTAATCCCAAAGATGGTCGACCGGTGGCGTCGCCTACTCAAGATATGGTGTTGGGCTCATACTACCTTACGATGGCAAAGCCAAACGCCAAGGGAGAAGGCAGTATATTTGCCAACTTCGATGAAGGCTTTATGGCGTATGAATCCGGTGATGTTGATCTGCAGGCTACGATTAAGGTGTTTTACAAGGATGAGCTGCGTGAAACTACGATCGGACGGATGGTCTTCAACACTGTTATACCTATTGAGATTGGCTATATTAACGAAGTTGCCAGCAAGAAAGTTTTAAATAATATCGTCGCTAAGTGCTTCCAAGTGCTAGGTAATGCAGCAGCTGCGGAAATGCTGGATGGAATTAAAAAGCTGGGCTTTACCTATTCTACCAAGGCAGGAATTACAGTTGGTGTATCCGACATTGTGGTGCCTGAGGAAAAACGCAGTTTGTTGGGCGAAGCAGAAGCTTCTGTTAGTAGGGTTGAACAACAGTTTCGGCGCGGACTGATTACAGATGAAGAGAGATACCAACTCGTAATTGACGTTTGGAACAGGACCACAGATGAAGTAACCAAGAGCTTGATGGATACTCTCGATAGATTTAATCCCGTATATATGATGGCTACTTCGGGTGCTAGGGGTAACATTCAGCAATTAAGACAGTTGGCCGGAATGAGGGGCTTGATGGCCGACCCGTCTGGACGAACGATTGAATTACCTATTAAAGCAAACTTCCGTGAAGGTCTAACTGTACTGGAGTACTTTATTTCAACTCATGGTGCCAGAAAAGGTTTGGCAGATACTGCGCTGAGGACAGCGGACTCTGGCTATTTGACGCGGCGTTTGGTTGATGTTTCGCAGGATGTTATCGTGCGAGAGGAAGATTGCGGTACGACAGTAGGCATCGCCTTGGAGGACATCAAAGACGGGACAGAAGTCATTGAGAAACTTGAGGAACGTCTGGTCGGACGCTTTGTAATGGATACAATAGTAGATACAAAAACCGGTAAGATATTGGCAACGCCGGATCAAGAAATTTCGGACGAGGCAGCCAAGGAAATTTCTGCTTTAGATCAAACAATTAAGATTCGTTCTGTGCTCACCTGTAAATCACGCTACGGAGTGTGTAAGAAGTGTTATGGGCGAAATTTGGCCACAGGTAATCAGGTTGAAATTGGTGAAGCGGTGGGTATCATCGCGGCTCAGTCGATTGGCGAACCAGGTACACAATTGACTATGAGAACGTTTCATACCGGTGGCGTCGCGGGGGACGACATCACCCAAGGTTTGCCAAGGGTTGAGGAATTGTTTGAAGCTCGCAAACCAAAGGGACAGGCGATGATCGCCGAGATCGACGGGACTGTGTCCATTCACGAGGTTAAAGGCCGACGCGAAATAGTCGTCACGGCGGAAAACGGAGAACAGCAAATTTATCCGGTTCCATTTGGCTCCAGGATGAAAGTGCGTGAAGGCGACAAGATCGAAGCAGGGGATGAAACCACCGAAGGTTCTGTTAACCCGCATGATATCTTGAAGGTTAAAGGGTTGCGTGGAGTTCAAATGTATCTTCTGCGTGAGGTGCAAAGAGTTTATCGATTGCAAGGTGTTGATATTAACGACAAGCATATTGAAGTTATGGTTCGTCAAATGCTGCGCAAGGTTAAAGTTGAAGACCCCGGTGACACAGGTTTACTCCCTGGCGGACTGATTGATGTATTTGATTTTGAGGAGGAAAATGCTAAAGCTATCATGGCAGGGGGCGAACCGGCAACAGCCAGACCCACACTCCTTGGCATTACTAAGGCGTCGCTAGCTACAGATTCATTCCTCTCGGCAGCATCCTTCCAAGAAACAACCCGGGTTTTGACAGAAGCTGCAATCAAAGGCAAAGTCGATCCATTGCTAGGGCTTAAAGAAAATGTGATCATTGGTAAATTGATACCTGCAGGTACGGGTATGTCCCGCTATAGAAACATTAAGGTATCCGTATCCGATGGTGAGACCGCTACTAGTGTGGAGGATATACTCGAATAAGCAGTTAGAAATTGATCATATGTAGTTATTACTTGCCTTGACACTAGAATTGGCAAATGATAAACTAATAAAGTGTGATTTTCAGGAGGAGCAAAAATGCAGTTGGCTAGGTTAAAAGCTGCCAAGCAAAAAACAGTTGGTTTAAAGCAAACTCAAAAGGCTCTGGAAAAAGGGCTGGTCAAGCTTGTGTTTATTGCCGACGATGCGGAACAGCACGTGACTAGACCTTTGCTGAAACTCTGCTCTGAGAGAGATGTTCCTGTAGAGCAGGTTACAACGATGGAAGAATTGGGCAAGGCCTGCGGCATCGAGGTAGGTGCAGCCACAGCGGCCATCGTTGAAGATTAAAACTGTAAAATGGTTACTTACCCGGGTTAATCCCGGGTAAGTGTTCCGCTTTTTACCTGAAATTTTGGAAGGAGGTGTATGTCATGCCTACAATTAATCAATTGATTCGCAAGGGTAGAGAGAGCATTGAGAAGAAATCAACAGCTCCTGCCTTACAATGGGGACTTAACTCTTTGAAGCGCCAACAGTTTCCTTCGGGAGGTTCACCCCAAAAAAGAGGAGTATGTACTAGGGTTTACACCACGACCCCTAAAAAACCTAACTCGGCTTTACGTAAAGTAGCAAGGGTTCGGTTAACAAATGGGATAGAGGTAACTGCGTATATTCCTGGTATTGGTCACAATCTACAAGAGCACTCTGTTGTCCTAGTACGGGGTGGTAGGGTAAAAGACCTGCCTGGTGTTCGTTACCATATTGTCAGAGGCGCATTGGACACAACCGGTGTGCAAAAGCGTGAACAATCCCGCTCTAAGTACGGCGCTAAACGCCCGAAAAAGGCAGCGAAATAGTTTGACGTCATTATATTGCTAAGTTAAAGGGGGGAAATAGATGCCTAGAAAAGGTTATGTCGCAAGGCGCGAGGTTCTACCCGATCCGGTTTTTCATAATCAAGTAGTAACTAAATTTGTTAATCAGATTATGTTAGCAGGCAAGAAGGGCGTGGCAGAGTCAATTTGCTACGGTGCTTTTGATCAAATCCAAGAAAAAACCGGTAAGGATCCTGTTGAAGTTTTTGAAACAGCATTGAAAAATGTTATGCCCGTTCTGGAAGTAAAAGCCAGGAGGGTTGGCGGGGCCAACTACCAAGTACCGATTGAAGTACGGTCCGAGCGGCGCCAAGCACTGGGTTTACGGTGGTTAGTAGGATACGCCAGAAAACGGAATGAAAAAACTATGGCTGACAGATTGGCTGCAGAACTTATGGATGCAGCGAACAGCACTGGCGGAGCGTTTAAAAAGAAAGAAGACACGCATAAAATGGCTGAAGCCAATAAAGCTTTTGCGCATTATCGTTGGTAGTTCGCACTTATTTTGTGAACTTTGCTAGAAAGGGGGATTAGCGTGGCAAGAAAGTTTCCACTTGAAAAGACTCGGAATATAGGCATAATGGCTCACATCGATGCTGGTAAAACAACTACTACCGAACGCATACTCTTTTATACGGGACGTGTGCACAAAATCGGTGAAGTGCATGATGGTGCAGCAACCATGGACTGGATGGTGCAAGAACAGGAACGCGGAATTACAATTACTTCTGCGGCTACAACCTGTCAGTGGAAAGATCATAGGATTAACATTATTGACACACCAGGGCACGTGGACTTTACGGTTGAAGTTGAACGTTCCTTGCGAGTGCTTGACGGAGCTGTAGCGGTATTTTGTTCTGTTGGCGGTGTAGAACCTCAATCTGAAACTGTATGGCGTCAAGCTGATAAGTACGGCGTGCCTCGAATTGCCTACATCAATAAAATGGATCGAATGGGAGCTGACTTTTTCCGTGGCGTGGCGATGATTTCTGATCGCCTGGGAGGCAATCCTGTGCCTATTCAATTGCCTATTGGCGTTGAAGACCGTTTTCGGGGAATCGTGGACTTAGTAGCATTCAAAGCTATAGTTTATACTGACGATTTAGGCACGACTTCCGAGCTTTCCGACATCCCCGAAGATTTAATGGACCTCGCTACCGAGTATCGGGAAAAGATGATTGAGGCAGTTGCTGAAACTGATGATAAGCTGATGATGAAGTACCTTGAGGGCGTTGAGTTGACCGAAGAAGAAATCAAGCTAGGTCTGCGCAAGGGAACAATCGCAGTTAAATTTACTCCTGTTTTGTGCGGTTCCTCGTTCAAAAATAAAGGAGTACAGCCATTACTGGACGCAGTGGTTGATTACATGCCGGCACCTACGGATGTGCCTCCGATTAAAGGAGTTCATCCTGACAGTGGGGAAGAAGATCAGCGCATTTCCAGTGACTCAGCTCCTTTTGCAGCGTTGGCCTTTAAAATCATGGCTGATCCTTATGTTGGTAAATTAACTTTCTTCAGGGTATATTCCGGTGTTTTGAGCTCTGGTTCTTATGTCTATAACTCGACCAAAGACAAAAAGGAACGCATTGGCCGAATTCTTCAGATGCATGCTAACCACCGAGAAGAGATAACTGAGGTATATACCGGAGATATCGCTTCAGCTGTAGGGTTAAAGGATACAACCACTGGTGACACCTTGTGCGACGAGAAGCAACCGATTATTTTGGAATCTATGGTGTTTCCAGAACCGGTTATTAACGTAGCTATCGAGCCTGTTACGAAAGCTGACCAAGAGAAAATGGGTGTCGCCCTCCAACGTTTAGCCGAGGAAGATCCAACGTTTCGGATGTATACTGACCATGAAACAGGTCAGACTATCATCGCCGGAATGGGTGAACTGCATTTGGAGATTATCGTGGACCGCTTAATGCGTGAATTCAAGGTAAATGCCAATGTTGGTCGTCCTCAAGTGGCCTACAAGGAGACTATCCGCAAAACAATTAAGTCTGAAGGAAAGTTCGTTCGGCAATCAGGTGGTCGTGGTCAATACGGTCACTGTTGGATTGAACTTGAACCGTTGGAACCAGGGTCCGGCTTCATATTTGAAAGTAAGATTGTTGGCGGAGTTATTCCTAGGGAATACATCAATCCAATTGGCGCGGGTATTGAGGAAGCGATGCAAAACGGTATCCTAGCCGGCTATCCTGCAATCGATATCAAAGCTACAGTTTACGATGGTTCGTTCCACGATGTGGACTCATCGGAAATGGCGTTTAAAATTGCAGGTTCGATGGCCTTCAAAGCTGGGGCTGCCAAAGCTAGCCCTGCCATCCTCGAACCGGTAATGAAGGTTGAAGTTACTGTGCCCGAGGAATACATGGGCGATGTAATCGGAGACATGAATGCTAGACGTGGCCGGATTGAAGGCATGGAAGCGCATGCGGGGGCCCAAGTTGTGCGTGGTTTTGTACCTCTATCCGAAATGTTTGGTTATGCTACAGATTTAAGGTCAAGAACCCAAGGACGCGGTGTCTATTCCATGCATTTTGACCATTATGAAGATGTACCGAAAAACATTACTGAAGGAATTGTGGCTAAACGACAAGGGTCATAAAAACTAATTGCCCAAATGCAATAGAAGGAGTGAAATTAAATGGCAAAGCAAAAGTTTGAACGTACGAAACCGCATGTTAACATCGGAACTATCGGTCACGTTGACCACGGCAAAACCACAACTACGGCAGCCATCACCTATGTATTATCTAAAGCAGGTGGTGCAGTCGCAACCAAATTTGACGAGATTGACAAAGCCCCAGAAGAGAGAGAGCGCGGTATTACCATCAACACAGCTCATGTAGAGTATGAAACAAGCAAGCGTCACTATGCACATGTGGACTGTCCTGGACATGCTGACTATGTCAAAAACATGATTACAGGAGCAGCTCAAATGGACGGAGCTATTCTTGTTGTTTCTGCAGCTGATGGCCCGATGCCCCAAACTCGTGAACACATCTTACTTGCACGTCAGGTTGGCGTACCGAACATTGTAGTTTGGTTGAATAAGGCTGACATGGTTGATGATGAAGAACTGATGGAACTGGTAGAAATGGAAATTCGCGAACTGCTGACTGAATACGAATTCCCAGGTGACGACATTCCTATCGTAGCTGGTTCTGGCTTAAAAGCGCTTGAGTGTGGCTGTGGCCAACGCGACTGCGAGTGGTGCGGCAAGATATGGAAATTAATGGATGCTGTTGACGACTACATTCCTACGCCGCAACGGGATACAGACAAGCCTTTCTTGATGCCTGTGGAAGATGTATTCACCATTACCGGCCGTGGCACGGTTGCTACCGGTAGGGTTGAACGTGGCCAAGTTAAAGTTGGCGAAGAGGTTGAAATTGTTGGTCTGAGTGAAGCCCCGCGGAAGACCGTCGTTACAGGTGTAGAGATGTTCCGCAAGCTGCTCGATTTTGCTCAAGCAGGCGACAACATCGGCGCTTTGTTGCGTGGAGTAGAGCGTAAAGATATCGAGCGCGGACAAGTATTAGCAAAACCAGGCAGCATTAAGCCGCACACCTCTTTTACAGCAGAAGTTTATGTGTTGTCCAAAGAAGAGGGCGGACGTCATACCCCTTTCTTTAATGGCTATCGTCCACAGTTTTACTTCCGTACTACGGACGTAACCGGTGTAGTTACCCTGCCTGAGGGTATCGAGATGGTAATGCCCGGTGATAATGTTAAAGTTACTATTGAACTGATTACTTCGATTGCTATGGAAGAAGGCCTCCGTTTCGCCATTCGCGAAGGCGGTCGTACTGTTGGAGCAGGCGTCGTTACAGGTATTAGTAAATAATCAGGTTTGGTTTACGGGAAAAGTACTACGGGCAATCTGTGGTACTTCTCCCGCTGTTTTTGTCTTTGGTTAACAGCGATGAGGTGAAAGGTTGCCGCCTGGCTTAAAAGGTATAACTCCCCAGCCAATCCGGGGAATTTTCACCGAGTAAGTCCGTTAAACGGGCGATTAAGGGAGGGAAAATTATTAATGAGTAAGCAAAAGATTCGCATCAGACTTAAAGCTTTCGATCATAAAACATTGGACCAATCGGCTGAGAAGATTGTTGAAACTGCCAAGCGCACTGGAGCATCAGTATCGGGACCGATTCCGTTGCCTACTGATAAAAGCATTTATACCATTTTACGCTCACCTCATGTAAATAAGGATTCGCGTGAACAATTTGAAATGCGTACCCACAAGCGGCTTATCGACATCCTTGAGCCAACACCGAAAACGGTGGATGCATTAATGCGGTTAGATTTGCCTGCCGGGGTTGATATAGAGATTAAACTTTAGTATAATAAAAAAGTTGGTCTTTTTATGTTGATTCTTTCAATAGGGAACGCCCGGCACTGTGTATATGCCGAAAAAAACTAGTCAATATTTCAACGCTATTGTGCATCACATATAAGGTGCACTTCAAAGTCGTTTAGGAGGTGGCATTCGTGTCTAAAGGAATTTTAGGTAAAAAAGTGGGAATGACTCAAATCTTCGCGGAAGATGGGCATGTAGTCCCGGTAACGGTCATACTTGCGGGTCCATGTACAGTAGTACAGAAAAAAACCACAGCAACAGACGGTTATAATGCTGTGCAGGTAGGCTTTGACATAGCCAAAGAAAAGCGGGTCAACAAGCCGTCGAAAGGTCATTTTGCCAAGGTTAATGTGACTCCGGTGCGTTTTCTGCGTGAATTGAGGCTGGAAAATGTCGATGATTATCAAATTGGTCAAGAAATCAAAGCTGATATTTTCGGCGCCGGTGAGAAAGTTGACGTTGTGGGTACTTCCAAAGGAAAAGGGTTTGCAGGTGCAATTAAACGGCATGGTTTCCACCGTGGACCAATGAAGCATGGTTCCAAATATCATCGTAGAACCGGTTCTTTGGGCGCGAAGGGCCCGGCTAGGGTTTACAAGGGGCGTAAACTTCCCGGAAGAATGGGCGGAGTAAGAGTAACTGTACAAAATCTGGAGATAATCCGTGTAGATGCTGAACGCAACCTGCTTCTAATCAAAGGAGCAGTACCAGGCCCGAAAAAAGGCCTTATATTAATTAAGCCCTCGGTCAAAGCCAAGTAGTACGACTTGAGAGAAAGGAGGAAATATCATGCCTAAAGTAGCGGTTTACAATATGCAAGGAGCCCATGTGGGTGAAATAGAGTTGAACGACGAAGTGTTTGGTATAGAAGTGAACCAAACAGTCCTCCACTCGGCAGTGTTGTTGCAACTGGCTAGTAGACGCCGGGGCACTCACTCCACTAAGCTGCGCGGAGAGGTTCGCGGAGGCGGGCGCAAGCCATGGCGCCAAAAGGGAACTGGTAGAGCCAGGGTAGGTTCAATTCGGTCTCCTCTATGGCGGGGCGGAGCGATTACCTTCGGACCTAAACCTCGTGACTATGACTTCAAACTTCCCCGCAAGGTGCGTCGTTTGGCTCTGAAGTCGGCTCTATCTTCGAAGGTGGAGGGCGGCAAAGTAATTGTGCTTGATCAGCTTGCGTTCGATGCTCCTAAGACAAAGCGCGTAGTGGAGCTTTTGGATAACCTAAAGGTTGCCAATAAGGCTCTCGTCGTGACTGGCGACTTAGATGTCACTGTAGAAAAGTCTGCACGCAACATCCCGGGTGTGCATACCTTGGACGCAGCCGGTCTCAATGTTTATGACATCCTCAATCACGATACTTTGGTGATTACTAAAGACGCGATTGCAAAGGTAGAGGAGGTGCTGGCTTAATGCGTAGTCCACACGACATCTTAAGACGCCCGGTTGTATCGGAGAAGTCGCTTGGTTTGATGGAAGAAAACAAGTATACGTTTCTGGTAGATCCGAAGTCGAATAAGATTGAAATTAAAAAGGCGGTTGAAGAGATTTTTAACGTCAGTGTTGTCGCGGTACACACTATGAGCGTTAAAGGTAAACTTAAACGTCAAGGCAAGCATCAAGGTTATACCAGTGATAAGAAAAAGGCCATTGTTACCCTCAAACCAGGCGATAAAATCGCTGTTTATGAGGGATTATAGTCAAAACTAGGAGCAAAGGAGGGAAAATTAATGGCGATAAAGTCCTTTAAACCTACATCACCAGGTAGAAGACAAATGACAGTTTCTACCTTTGAAGAAATTACAACCAACCAGCCTGAGAAGTCACTTACTGCGCCCCTGAAATCTAAAGCAGGACGCAATAATCAAGGTAAAATCAGTGTACGTCATCAAGGTGGCGGACATAAACGCAAATATCGGATTATTGACTTTAAACGTGATAAGGACGGAGTACCGGGCAAAGTAGCTACTGTTGAGTACGATCCCAACCGTTCCGCTAACATTGCACTAATTAATTATTTAGACGGTGAAAAACGCTATATTTTAGCGCCGAACGGTCTAAAGACGGGTGATGTTATCATTTCCGGTTCGGAAGCCGATATTAAACCGGGCAACGCACTGCAATTAAAGAATATTCCGGTTGGTACGGTAATCCATAACATCGAAATGAAGCCTGGCAAAGGTGCTCAATTAGTAAGGTCTGCCGGCGCATCCGCCCAATTGATGGCTAAAGAGGGCAACTACGCTACATTGAGAATGCCATCCAGCGAAATGAGACAGGTTCACATCCTGTGCCGCGCTACGGTTGGCCAAGTTGGCAATCTAGACTATGAAAATATCAACATCGGTAAAGCCGGACGGACACGTTGGTTGGGCATAAGACCAACTGTGCGTGGTTCCGTAATGAATCCGGTTGATCACCCACATGGTGGTGGCGAAGGGCGCAACCCGATTGGTCGCAATCCTGTTACTCCTTGGGGTAAACCAGCTCTGGGCGCAAAAACCCGGAAAAAGAAAAACCCTAGTGATCGTTTTATCGTTAAGCGTCGCACAAAATAAGATAGTATAGGTGGTTAGCCTGGTGGCTAATCACCCCACTAGTTTGAAAGGAGGCCATAGCATGGGCAGATCGCTAAAAAAAGGTCCGTATATCATTGAACGCCTCTTGGAACATATCGAAGAGATGAATGCTAAGAATGAAAAGCGAGTTATTAAGACTTGGTCTAGAAGTTCAACGATATTTCCGCAAATGGTTGGACATACCATTGCTGTGCATGATGGCAGAAAACATGTTCCTGTTTATATAAGTGAGGATATGGTAGGACATAAATTAGGCGAGTTTGCACCTACCCGCCTCTATAAAGGTCATGCTGGTGATAAGTCCAGCGGCCTGCGCTAATAAAGGAGGGAATATAAGCGATGCAAGCTAAAGCTGTTGCCAAGTATATCCGCATTTCCCCCCGCAAAGTAAGGTTAGTCGTTGACCTAATTCGCGGTAAGGGCGTGGGCGAAGCCTTTGCAGTTTTAAAGTTTACACCTAATGGCTCTACTGAAGCAGTGGAGAAGGTTTTGAAATCAGCGGTAGCTAATGCCGAACATAATTTTGAAATGGACGCTGATAACCTTATTGTATCTGAGATCTATGTTGACCAAGGACCAACGATGAAGCGAATTATGCCGCGTGCTATGGGTCGCGCCGACACGATTCGTAAACGTTCAAGCCACATTACCGTTGTAGTCAGCGAGAAAAAGGAGGGATAAACGTTGGGACAAAAGGTAAACCCTAAAGGACTTAGAGTCGGTATCATTAGAGACTGGGAGAGCCGCTGGTATGCTGATAAAAACTACGTCGAGCTCCTCCATGAAGATATCAAATTACGCAAGTTTGTTAAAACTAAATTGTTTGCAGCTGGCGTGCCTAAGGTAGAAATTGAACGTGCTGCCAATCGCATCAAGATTTCCATTCATACTGCCAAACCAGGCATTGTTATTGGTAGAGGGGGCGCGGAGGTTGATAACCTGCGCAAGACTCTCGAGAAAATGAGTGGCAAACAAGTTAATGTTAACATCGTAGAAATTAAAAAGCCTGAACTTGATGCGCAATTGGTCGCTGAAAATATTGCTGCGCAGCTTGAAAAAAGGGTATCTTTCAGACGTGCAATGAAACAGTCAGTTGGTCGCACCATGCGTTTAGGCGCTAAGGGTATTAAGATTATGTGTGCAGGTCGATTGGGTGGGGCTGAGATAGCTAGGACCGAATGGTATAACGAAGGCAGTGTACCGCTTCACACACTACGTGCGGACATTGATTATGGCTTTGCCGAGGCTAACACCACTTATGGTAAAATTGGCGTCAAAGTATGGATATATAAAGGCGAAGTTCTTCCCGTCCGGAAGACCGTTCAGGCGGAAGGAGGAAAATAAATGCTGCTACCGACAAGAGTTAAGCACCGTAAACAGCGCCGTGGGCGTATGACCGGTGTGGCAACGCGTGGAAATACAATCACATTTGGTGAATATGGTTTGCAAGCCATGGAACCGGCATGGATTACTAATCGCCAAATCGAAGCTGCCCGTATTGCGATGACACGTTATATCAAGAGGGGCGGTAAGGTCTGGATTAAGATTTTCCCTGATAAACCTGTAACTGCAAAACCGGCAGAGACACGGATGGGAAGCGGCAAAGGTTCACCAGAATACTGGGTTGCCGTAGTGAAACCAGGTCGTATTATGTTTGAACTGGCCGGAGTGCCTGAGGATATTGCGCGTGAAGCATTGCGCTTGGCCGCGCATAAGCTGCCAATTAAAACTAAATTTATTAAACGTGAGGAAGTAGGAGGTGACGCAAATGAAAACTAATGACCTCCGTGATTTGACCACAGAAGAATTAGCTAACAAGGTTAATGGGTTAAAGGAAGAATTGTTTAATTTGCGTTTCCAATTGGCTACCGGACAACTGGAAAATCCAATGCGGATTAGAGAAGTTCGCAAAGGCATAGCTCAAGGTAAGACCGTCCTACGCGAGCGGGAACTTAAAGGCCAGGGCGCTTAGGAAAGGTAAAGGAGGTCTGAAAGTGGAAAGATCATTACGCAAAACCCGAATTGGACGGGTTGTCAGCGACAAAATGGACAAGACCGTGGTTGTTAGCGTTGAAACGACAATCAGCCACCCGATTTACAAGAGAACTGTAAAGCAAACTAAGAAATTTAAGGCGCATGATCAAGAAAACCAGTGCAAAATGGGTGACCGAGTTCGTATTATGGAGACTCGACCCCTCAGCCGAGACAAGCGTTGGCGCGTGGTTGATATTCTTGACAGAGCGGAAAGCCTCTAATAAGCAACTGAAGGGGGTGTATTAGGCCGTGATTCAAGTACAAACAATGCTCAAAGTTGGCGACAACACCGGAGCGAAGAAACTTATGTGTATCAGAGTATTAGGCGGTTCTTTTAGAAGATATGCCGGTATCGGTGATGTAATTATCGCTGCCGTTAAAGAAGCAACACCAGGGGGCGTTGTTAAAAAGGGCGATGTAGTTAAGGCTGTAGTCGTGCGCACCAGAAAAGAAGTAAAGCGTCGTGATGGCTCATACATCCGTTTTAGCGAAAATGCCGCAGTAATAATTAAAGATGATAAAAGCCCGCGTGGCACCCGTATATTTGGTCCAGTGGCGCGCGAATTAAGGGAAAAGGACTTCATGAAGATTGTTTCGCTTGCTCCTGAAGTTCTTTAAGGTATGATGCCATAAATATATGGAGGTGAATAACTTGGCAACTCCTCGTCAGAAGGTTCACGTCAGAAAAGGTGATGTGGTGATGGTTATTAGCGGCAAAGACGCTGGTAACAAAGGAAAGGTCCTCGAAGTGATTCCCAAAAAAGGACGGGTTGTGGTAGAGAAGGTTAATAAGGTTAAGAAGCATATGAAGCCTACACAACAACTTCCCCAAGGTGGGATTCAGGAGAAGGAAGCGCCGATTGCCTCATCCAACGTCATGCTCTTCTGTGAAAAGTGCAATAAACCTACTCGAGTAGGTCATAAACTGCATGACGGCAAATCGGTTAGGATTTGCAAACATTGTGGAGAGATTCAAGACAAGTAGCTTAGGAAAGGAGGTATATACCTTGGCAAGGTTAAAGGATAAATTCAATAGTGAAGTTGCTCCTGCGATGTTGCAGAAGTTTAGTTATAAGAACGTTATGCAAGTTCCAAAAATGGAAAAGGTCGTCATTAACATGGGTGTAGGCGAGGCTGTAGGCAATCCTAAGACTATGGATGCAGCAGTTACCGACTTAACCAAAATTGCCGGCCAAAAACCTGTGGTCACACGGGCGAAAAAGTCCATTGCAGCCTTTAAATTACGTGAAGGAATGCCTATCGGTACAAAAGTTACCTTAAGAGGTGACCGGATGTATGAATTCATTGATAAGTTGTTTAGTGTCGCATTGCCTCGTGTCCGAGATTTCCGCGGTGTGTCCGCAAAGGCTTTCGACGGGCGCGGCAACTATACTCTGGGACTTAAAGAACAGTTAATCTTTCCGGAAATTGAGTATGACAAAATTGATAAATTGCGCGGCATGGACGTAGTATTTGTTACTACTGCCAAAAGCGACGAGGAAGCTCGGGAACTTTTGAAATTAATGGGTATGCCGTTCCGTGAACAATAAGGAGGGTTAGAAGTGGCCAAAAAATCTATGATAATTAAGGCCTCCCGTCCCAAGTTTGTAGTACGTACACATAATCGGTGTAGGATTTGTGGCCGCCCCCACGCCTACATGAGAAAGTTTGGCATGTGTCGTGTATGCTTCCGTAACTTGGCTTACAAGGGAGAAATTCCCGGGGTAACGAAAGCTAGCTGGTAGAATTAATAATCGGAAGGGGGATGATTTTGCATGTCTATGACCGATCCAATTGCGGACTTGTTAACGAGGATCAGGAATGCAAATACCGTTTATCATGAGAAAGTTGAAATTCCGGCTTCTCGTGTTAAGCGTGACCTGGCAGAGATTTTCAAAGCTGAGGGCTTTGTTAAAGATGTAGAATACATCGAGGATGACAAACAAGGTGTTATTCGCATGTATCTCAAATACGGTCAAAATCGCGAAAAGGTTATCAGCGGAATCAAACGGATTAGTAAGCCTGGTTTAAGGGTTTATGCTAAAAAAGACGAAGTTCCCAAAGTATTAGGCGGGTTAGGTGTGGCAGTTATTTCAACATCGAAAGGAATCATGACCGACAAGTCCGCGCGTAAAGCAGGCCTTGGCGGAGAAGTGATTTGCTACATCTGGTAATCCCAGATAGGAGGTGCAGCGAATGTCTAGAATTGGTAAACTACCTGTGGAAATTCCGGCAGGTGTAGATGTTAAACTGGATGGCAGTGTACTCACTGTTAAAGGTCCCAAGGGAACTTTGGTCAAAGAGTTTCATCGGGAGATTAACATAGCCGTTGAAGGGAATCAAATATCTGTTACTCGTCCCAGTGACGCACCTTTGCACCGTTCCTTACACGGTCTCACCAGAACCTTAATTGCAAATATGGTTCAAGGTGTTACTACCGGTTTCAGCAAGGGTCTGGAGTTGGTTGGAGTTGGCTATAGGGCAGCTAAACAAGGCAATAAACTTGTGTTGACTGTCGGTTATTCTCATCCGGTAGAGATTGAACCCGCAACTGGGCTCGAAATTGAAGTCCCGGTTCCTACCAAGGTTATCGTAAAAGGCAGTGATAAAGAGGCGGTTGGAGCACTTGCTGCTAATATCCGTTCTGTTCGCGAGCCGGAGCCTTACAAAGGTAAGGGAATTAAATATGAGGGCGAAGTTGTTCGTCGCAAAGTCGGTAAAACCGGCGGCAAAAAAGGCGGCAAGAAATAAGTTCGCATTACTCTCCCGTTAGCAAGGGCAAAATCTCTTGCGATTAATTGAAAGGAGTTGAAGACTGTTGATTAAGCGGCAGGACCGTAAAGAAATTCGCCAAAGAAGACATTTGCGCGTGCGCAAGCATGTGATAGGTACTTTGGAGAGACCGCGTTTGAGCGTATATCGTAGCTTAAAGCACATTTACGCCCAAATCATTGATGATGTAAATGGCGTTACTATTGTAGCTGCTTCATCCCTCGAATCGGCTCTCAGAGATCAAGTAGACGGCGGCAATATCGAAGGAGCTCAAAAGGTCGGCGAGGCGCTGGCCAAAAAGGCTTTGGAAAAAGGCGTAGGAAAAGTTGCCTTTGATCGCGGTGGTAATCTGTACCATGGTCGGGTTGCGGCATTGGCTGAGGCTGCCAGGGAAGCTGGCTTGGACTTTTAGGAAAAGGAGGGAAAAAAGTGGCTCATTTTGAGGCAAACAAATCAGACTTGAATGAAACAGTTGTCCATATTAACCGCGTGGCTAAAGTTGTCAAAGGCGGACGTCGTTTTAGCTTCAGCGCTCTCGTAGTAGTTGGTGATGGCAAGGGACGTGTTGGTGCTGGCTTAGGCAAAGCGGCCGAAGTACCGGAAGCAATTCGTAAGGGCATGGAAGATGCTAAGAAGAACATGGTTGCCATACCTTTGGTGGGGACAACTATTCCGCATCAAGTAATCGGCTTATTCGGCGCTGGCGAAGTTCTCCTCAAACCCGCTGCGCGTGGTACCGGAGTTATCGCCGGTGGCGCAGTGCGTGCTATCCTTGAGGCTGCCGGAGTTCAAGATATCTTAACGAAATCGTTAGGTTCAGCTAACCCTCACAATATGGTCAATGCAACAATGGCTGGCTTGCGCTCTCTGAAGCGGGTAGAAGATGTAGCTAAATTGCGTGGCAAATCAGTTGAAGAAATCCTTGGATAGGAGGTAACCGCTGTGAAAATTAAAGTAACATTAGTTAAAAGTATTAACGGAACAAATCAGGACCAGCGGGCAACCGTCCGAACCTTAGGATTGGGCAAATTGAATAGCTCCGCAATCCATGATGATTCGCCAGCTATTCTTGGTATGATCCGTAAGGTAGAGCACCTGGTTAAATTCGAAGAAGTAAACGCATAAATATTTTTGCTAGTACAAGGGAGGTGTAATTGTATATGAGACTGCATGAACTTAAGCCTGCTGTTGGTTCCCGTAAAGCGCCAAAACGTAAGGGTCGCGGCATCGGCTCCGGTTTAGGCAAGACAGCCGGAAAAGGTCACAAAGGTCAAAAGGCGCGTTCGGGTGGCGGAGTTCGTCCGGGCTTCGAAGGTGGTCAGCAACCACTGGCACGACGCATGCCTAAACGTGGATTTAGAAATCCGCTGAAAAAGGAATACACTATTGTGAACCTGGGCCAACTTGAGATTTTCGAAGCTGGAACAGAAGTAACTCCCGAGACTTTACTGGTGGCCGGAGTAGTCAAGTCATTTAGAGACGGTATCAAAATTTTAGGCACAGGAGAATTGACCAAAGCTTTGACGGTAAAGGTGAATGGCATAAGCCAGTCGGCTGCCGAGAAGATTGTTGCGGCCGGCGGAAAAGTTGAGGTGATCTAAGCATGATCGTAGATTCCTTGAAGAACGCTTGGAATGTCAAAGACCTAAGAAAGAAAATTCTTTTTACCGCCATGATGTTTTTGGTCTTTCGGATTGGCTCGCATATACCAGTGCCATTTGTTGACCATGCCAAGTTAAAAACAATGCTCGGTACGGGAAGCTTAATTCAGTTTTTTGACACCTTTTCTGGGGGCGCTTTTAAGAACTTTACTGTTTTTGCTATGAGTATTGCCCCATACATTAACGCATCGATTATTATCCAGTTGCTCACTGTAGTTTTTCCTAAACTACATGAACTGTCTAAAGAAGGTGCGGAGGGACAGAAAAAGATCACCCAATATACTCGGTATGGCACAGTTTTGCTTGGATTTATCCAAGCAGCCGGACTCTCCGTAGGACTGCTGTCAAACGTACTTGCCATTCCACCTGGTGCACAGAAGTGGCCGTATTTATTGCTGGTGGCCTTAGTTTTAACTGCAGGAACAGCATTCCTGATGTGGCTGGGTGAGATGATCACGGAACGGGGCATCGGTAACGGCATCTCGTTAATCATTTTCGCAGGGATTGTCTCCCGCATACCTGATGCACTTAAGTTTATTTTCCAGTCTGTCCAATCCGGACAATCCAGCATTTTATCAGTAATTGCTTTAGTGGTAATTGCAGTATTAGTAATTACGGCCGTTGTTTTTATCCAAGAAGGCGAACGTCGAATACCGGTACAGTATGCAAAACGCGTTGTTGGCCGTAAGGTTTATGGGGGGCAAAGCAGCCATATTCCTATGAAGGTCAATCAGGCGGGGGTAATTCCAGTAATTTTTGCAATCTCTTTACTAGCATTTCCGCAACAAATTTCGTCTTGGATGCCTTCCTCCGGTTTTGCTAGTTTTGTTAATACCTGGTTTTCGCCCAACGGGACGTTGCAGTCAATTCCTTACGAATTGTTCTATGCACTTTTGATTATCGGCTTCACCTACTTTTATACCGGTATTACCTTTAACCCAGTAGATGTTGCAGATAATATTAAGAAATATGGTGGATTTATTCCCGGGCTTCGCCCCGGAAGACCTACTGCTGAGTACATCAGTAAGGTTTTGAGTAGAGTTACCATGGCCGGCGCTATCTTCCTTGCTCTAATCGCAGTTTTGCCCACAGTTGTCATTGGACTAACAGGGTTTAAAAACGTCTACTTTGGTGGTACATCGCTACTCATTGTGGTTGGTGTGGCTCTAGAGACGATGAAGCAACTTGAGTCTCACCTTTTAATGCGCCATTATCAAGGCTTTATGAAATAGTTGCCAGAAGATAAGGAGGCAGAGAGATGAAAATTATCCTCATGGGACCGCCTGGAGCGGGCAAAGGAACTCAAGCAGAAGTATTAGTGCAGAAACTTAGCATCCCACATATTTCTACCGGGGATATGTTTAGGGCCGCCATAAAAAATCAGACTGCTCTTGGTGTCAAAGCCAAGGAGTATATGGATGCAGGCGGACTTGTGCCTGATGAGGTCACAATTGGTATAGTTGAGGAAAGGCTTTCTCAACCGGACTGCCTGGCAGGCTTTTTGTTGGATGGGTTCCCCAGAACGGTAACCCAGGCAGATGCTTTGGCCAAGATTTTGCATCAACTTGGTCTGAAACTCGATGGCGTAGTTAACATCGAAGTTGACCAAGAAAAATTGATTGCAAGGTTGACAGGACGCAGGGTTTGCCGCCAATGTGGCGCTACCTACCATGTGTTGTTTAATCCTCCCACCCAAGAGGGTGTCTGCGATAAATGCGGCGGTGAACTTTATCAGCGCAGCGATGATTCAGAGGCAACGGCACGTAACCGTCTTGCCGTATATAATCAGCAAACAGAACCACTGATTGCCTATTATCGCACGGAAGGTTTGTTGGTTGAAATCAATGGAGATCAGCCAATTGAGCAGGTGCTCGACGATATCCTCGCCAGTTTAAGGAATTCTCTATGATCATTTTAAAGAGTGACCGGGAAATCGACTATATGCGAGATGCGGGACGCATCGTGGCAAACACCCATGCAGAATTGGCTCAGGCCGTCAAACCGGGAGTTACCACACAGGAACTCGATCGTATAGCAGAAGATTATATTACGAAAGCTGGAGCTAAACCAGCGTTCAAGGGTTACAATGGATTTCCCGCCACTATTTGTGCTTCATTAAATGAACAAGTGGTACACGGTATTCCGGGTTTAAGAAAATTGGAAAATGGAGATATTATCAGTATTGATGTCGGAGCGGTAATTAATGGATATTTTGGTGATGCGGCGGCAACTCTCCCGGTTGGTATGATTACGGAAGATGCTCAACGTTTACTGGATATTACCCAGCAATCACTTTTTGTTGGAATTGATCAAGCCGTAGTTGACAATCGCCTCTATGATATTTCCAGTTCCATTCAAACGTTTGTTGAATCTAATGGATTTTCGGTTGTACGCGACTATGTAGGACATGGTATTGGCAGAAACATGCACGAAGATCCCCAGGTTCCCAACTTTGGCAAACCTGGCCGCGGAACGCGTTTGCAAGCGGGTATGACTTTAGCCATCGAACCTATGGTTAATATGGGAGTCCATGAAGTCAAGACCAATTCAGATAATTGGACAGTAGTGACCCGCGATGGCAAACTCTCAGCTCATTTTGAGCATACAATTGCTATTACTGATGCCGGCCCGGAGATTCTCACCCAGGTTTAATGAGAGTCTCAGTATTAGCTGGGGACGCCACAAGCATAGGGTGGTTTTCGACCGAAGATGCTCTCGGCTTGAGGACCCTACTGGGCATTGCCCATTGCAAAGTGATTCAATTGCTGAGGAGGGTTTAATTCATGTCCAAAACAGACTCAATTGAGGTAGAAGGCAAAGTAGTAGAACCATTGCCTAATGGGATGTTTCGTGTCGAACTCGAGAATGGGCACAAGGTGTTAGCCCATGTGTCTGGTAAAATACGGATGAACTTTATCCGCATTTTACCGGGTGACAGGGTAACCATTGAGCTATCGCCTTATGACTTGTCTCGCGGACGAATCATTTATAGGTTTAAGTAAGCTTTGAAGGAGGATGCCTAAATGAAAGTAAGGCCTTCTGTAAAGCCCATATGCGAAAAGTGTAAGGTAATCAAACGCCATGGCAAAGTTATGGTGATTTGTGAAAACCCGAAGCATAAGCAAAGACAAGGCTAAGGCTAAAACTAAAGTTAGTGTTGACCAACAGGGAGCGCGGCTGGTTGGGGAGTTCCCAACATCCCTGAGGTTTAGTTTTCTTGAAAATTCAAAAATCCATAGGGGGTGTAAGAATTAGATGGCACGTATTGCTGGAGTGGACCTGCCCCGCGAGAAAAGAGTAGAAATAGGGCTTACCTATATTTTTGGTGTTGGACATCCTACTGCCCAAAAAATTCTGGCTCAAGCGGGAGTTAATCCCGATACCAGGATCAGAGACTTGACTGAAGAAGAAGTCAACAAAATTCGTGAAATCATTGATAAGAACTTTACGGTGGAGGGTGACCTACGTCGTACAGTTTCACTAAATATTAAGCGATTGATGGAAATTGGCTGCTATAGAGGTATAAGACATCGCCGCGGTCTTCCCGTGCGAGGTCAACGTACTAAGACCAATGCCCGCACACGCAAGGGACCGGCTAAAACAGTCGGCGCTCGCCGTAAAAAATAGTAAAGGGGGTTCATCAAGTACATGGCACGAAAAGTTACCCGTACCAAACGCAGAGAACGTAAAAATGTTGAATCGGGTATAGCCCATATTAGGTCGACTTTTAATAATACGATTATTACCATTACGGACAAGACAGGTAATGCACTGTCTTGGGCCAGCTCGGGCGGAATGGGCTTTAAGGGTTCACGTAAAAGTACGCCTTATGCTGCGCAAATGGCGGCAGAAACGGCCGCCAAAGAAGCTATGGAACACGGTCTACGCGAAGTAGAGTGTTTTGTCAAAGGACCTGGAGCCGGACGGGAAGCAGCTATTCGTTCGTTGCAGGCTGCCGGTCTGGAAGTCAACATGATTAAGGATGTAACCCCCATTCCACATAATGGGTGCCGTCCACCCAAGCGTAGAAGAGTTTAGGAGGTGTTATCGTGGCAAGATATACAGGACCTGTATGTAGGCTGTGCCGCCGTGAAGGCTTAAAACTATATCTTAAAGGTGATCGCTGTTATACCGGAAAATGTGCCATTGATCGTAGGGCATATGCTCCTGGGCAGCATGGACAGTCGCGTAAGAAGCCAACAGAGTTTGCAATTCAGTTGCGCGAAAAACAAAAAGCCCGCCGTATTTACGGTGTTTTGGAAGGACAATTTAGAGGGTACTTCCATAAAGCGGCCAGACAGAAGGGTATGACAGGGGAGAACCTGTTGCGCTTACTGGAACGCCGTCTTGACAACGTAGTTTACCGACTGGGATTTGCTACTTCTAGGCCTGAGGCTCGTCAGTTAGTGCGACATGGCCACTTCAATGTAGATGGGAAACGGGTTGATATCCCATCCTTCCTGGTGAAATTGGGACAAACAATTACGGTTCGCGAAGAAAGCAAAAACTCTCCGAGGATAAAGGAAATATTGGAAAATAGGGGTTCTAAAACTGCCCCAGCTTGGTTGAGTATTGATGTTACCGCTAATAGTGGTAGTATTATCGCCCTTCCTACGCGTGAGGACATTGATGTACCTGTACAAGAACACCTGATTGTAGAGAAATATTCTCGCTAATAGTGTCCGGTGCTTGTAGGGTTCATTAGTTTCAATAAGGAGGGTGAGTTTTTCCATGTTGGAAATTGAGAAACCCAAAATTGATTGTGTTGAGCATAACGATGACAACACATACGGTAAATTTGTAGTGGAACCTTTGGAGAGAGGGTATGGGATTACCTTAGGGAATTCGCTGAGGCGAATTCTGCTCTCCTCGCTTCCCGGTGCCGCTGTTAGTTCAGTTAAGATTGAAGGAGTACTGCACGAGTTTTCTACAATACCAGGTGTGATGGAAGACACTACAGATATCATCCTCAATCTTAAACGTCTAGCCCTGAAAATGTATACCGATGAGCCCAGAATTATGCGCATTGAAGCAGAGGGGCCCGGTATAATTACAGCCGGTGATATCATCACTGACCCTGATATCGAGGTTTTGAATCCTGAGCTCAAGATTGCCACGATGGATAACGGCGGTCGTTTATTTGCTGAATTGACTGTCGAAAAAGGTCGTGGTTATCAAATGGCCGACAAAAACAAGCGGCCAGACCATATTATCGGCGTAATCCCGATTGACTCCATTTTTTCGCCGGTACATAAGGTGAACTACAAGATTCAGGACACCAGGGTTGGGCAAATTACTGATTATGACAAACTGGTACTTGAGGTATGGACCAACGGCAGCATTTCGCCGGAAGAGGCTACCAGTCTGTCAGCCAAGATTTTAAATGAACATCTCAGACTATTTATTGGCTTAACAGAGAAAATCAATAATGTTGAAATAATGGTCGAAAAGGAAGAGGAGTCTAAAAACCGCATCCTAGAAATGACCATTGAAGAACTTGATCTATCTGTTCGTTCGTATAATTGTCTCAAACGTGCAGGAATCAACAGTGTTGAAGAACTTGTTCAAAAGACAGAGGAAGACATGATTAAGGTACGTAACCTTGGTCGTAAATCCCTGGAGGAAGTTGAGCAAAAACTGCACGAATTGGGGCTCTCCTTTAAAAAATCTGACGACTAGACGACTAACTGAAGCAAGGAGGGAATAGTTTGGCTTACCGTAAAATGAGCCGTAATTCCGGTAACCGTAGAGCGATGTTACGCAGCATTGTAACATCTTTGTTTAAACACGGTAGAATTCATACCACTGAAGCTAAGGCTAAGGAATTGAACCGGATAGCGGAAAAAATGATCTCTTTAGGCAAGCGCGGTGACCTTAGTTCGCGAAGACTTGCTCTTGCTTACCTTATGGACGAAGATACCGTAACACAATTATTTGAAACTATTGCGCCTAAATACGCTGATCGTCAAGGTGGTTACACCCGGATAATGAAACTGGGCTTACGCCGCGGCGACGCAGCTTCCATGGTTATAATAGAACTCGTATAGTAATCGGCAAGTTCTGAGTCCAGCCTAAAGGTCAGGCTCCAACCGCTGCGGCCAAGCAGGGTGGAGCCTGACCTTTTGCTATTGCGGAGTGGGTAATATGATAAATGTTGAGAATGTTACATACATGTATCCTGGTCAGCAACGCGAAGTACTTACGGCTATTAATTTAATAATTAAGTCGGCGGAAATTGTGGCAGTACTGGGCCATAATGGTTCAGGCAAGTCGACTTTAGCCCAACTCTTAAATGGCCTCGTTGTGCCGCTAAACGGTCAGGTTCTGGTCGATGATCTTAATACCCGAGCTGAAAGTAGCATTTGGCAGGTTCGGAGCAAAGTTGGCTTAATTTTACAGAACCCCGATAATCAACTTGTTGCACATACGGTAGAGGATGATGTGGCCTTTGGACCGGAAAACCTGGGTGTTGCGGCTGCAGAGATCAAGCAGCGGGTAAGTGCAGCTTTGGCAAGCGTGGAAATGAGTGACTATCTTAATTGGCCGCCCTCTCGCCTTTCCGGCGGGCAAAAGCAAAGAGTCGCGATAGCAGGCATACTGGCAATGCAACCAAAGTACCTGGTCTTGGATGAAGCCACGGCGATGCTCGACCCCAAGGGTCGTAAAGAGTTACTCAACATCACGCTTAAATTACGGAGTGAGGGAATAGGGGTAGTGATGATAACCCATCATATGAGTGAGGCAGCCTTGGCAGACCGGGTTGTAGTTTTATATGAGGGAAAGATAGCTGCTATGGGTACGCCGCAGGAAATATTGAGCGATGTTAATCAGTTGCGGCTATATGGACTTGAGGCACCTCCTATTCAGCAAGTTGTTTTTAAACTACGGCAAGCAGGCATGGACATTCCTCGCACTATTATGCATGCAAGTGAACTGGTTGAAGCGCTATGTTGATAGAATTAAGGGACGTAAGTTTCGAATATCCGGAGCCTGATAGTAAAATCATGGCCTTGCAACACATTAATCTCGCCATTAGCGAGGGCGAGTCTATTGGAATTATCGGGTCCTCCGGCTCAGGTAAATCTACTTTACTTTTACATTTAAATGGTCTTTTGCAGCCGGTAGGCGGCGAGGTAAGGTTTAGGGGACGCAATATCTGGGAGAAGGGCCACAATCTGAGGAATTTGCGCCAGGAAATAGGTTTTCTATTTCAGTTTGCCGAGGCTAATTTGTTTGGGCAGACAGTTTACGAAGATATCGCTTACGGATTGGTTAATCATAACTGGCCGGAAAAAGATAGAGATGCTCAAGTAGGCCGGGCGCTGGAATTGGTAGGGCTGGACCCTTCAATTAAAACCCGCTCCCCGTTCACCCTAAGTGGGGGCGAGAAACGTCGGGTGGCGCTTGCAGGTATCTTAGCGGTTAACCCCAAAATCTTAATTCTTGATGAACCAACTGTAGGGTTGGACCCTGTAACTAGGAATAACTTTTTAGAACTAGTGACAAGCTTTGCTGCGGCAGGAATTACGGTCATCGTTGTATCACATGACTTGGACGAAGTGGTGCGTATAGCTAAGCGCGTGATTGTAGTAGCGAATGGTCAGCTTGCGTGTGACGGACCGGTACGAGAGGTCCTGTCAAATCGAAATCTGTCGAGTTGGGGGTTAGAGCCCTCGGAAATCATTGAACTGGGTAGCAAGCTTGGGCTTGTCTGCGCTGGGCAACCCATACTTAATGTAACTGAGGCTGTAGCAGCCATCCTTGCCAGGAGGTGGCGGGATGTTTAAAGACTTTCGGGTAGGTCAGTATTTTAATGGCCAATCGATTGTGCATGAACTAGACCCACGCACCAAGTTGTGGGGCTATATTGTCCTCAGTACGCTGGTTTTCGCAAATGGCCAGAGATGGAGTATGCTGTGTACCGCATTGGCCCTGTTTTGGTTGATGTGGATAACGCAAATACCATGGCGCTATTATCTGTCGAGTATTAAATCCATGTGGCTTATCCTGCTCATAACCATTGTATTTAACAGTGTTAGATTGCACAGTTCGTCCGGACTCGCTGTGCATTTTGGTGCATTAAGCCTGAATACAAGTGGTATGCTGTTTGGCTTGGTTGTAGGGGTGAAAATTGTTTTTGTTGTCCTTTTGACCTCGGTTTTTACATTTACAACTTCCCCCATAGCTCTGAGTGACGGTTTGGAGATTATATTTGGTCCTCTCACCCAATTTGGCTTCCCTGCCCATGAAATTGCCTTAATGATGTCTATCACTATACGTTTTATTCCTACTATCATGGCAGAAGGAGATCGTTTGGTTAAGGCGCTGCAAGCTAGAGGGGCGGACATTGGTGGTGGCGGATTGTATAAGAGGGCGCGTAATTTGGCCCCCTTGCTGATTCCTTTGTTCATTGGAGCTTTTCGCCGCGCGGATGAGTTGGCCTTGGCCATGGAGATCCGTTGTTATAGGGGGAATACCGGTAGAACTCGTTACAGGCAATTGCGGCTTGGTAGGGCCGACTACGTTAGCATTGGCGCGTTAACGATAATCCTGTTATTAGAGTTGGGGTTCAAGCTGGCATAGGCAGGTGGAATATGGATGCAAAACATTAAACTTACACTAGAATATGACGGCACTTGTTATCACGGTTTTCAACGCCAACCGGATTTTCATGGACCGACTATACAGGGTGTACTTGAGTCTAAGCTAGAGCTAATAACGAAGACAGAAGTAAGAGTTGCTATGGCCGGGCGCACAGACGCCGGAGTACATGCACGAGGGCAAGTTGTCAATTTTTTTTCGCCTACCAAGATTCCTATGGATAAGTTACCTAAAGCAGTGAACAGCGTATTACCATACGATATTCGGGTGAAGCAGGCCGAAATAGTGCCCGATGATTTTCATGCCAGATTTTCCGCGCAATGGAAACGCTATATTTATACCATATACAATAATCAGTTTGTCTCTGTGTTCAATCGATTGTTCGTATTCCACGTACCTCAGGCTTTAAATGTACCTGCGATGCGTGCTGCGGCACAAGCCATGGTGGGGACGCGGGACTTTACAGCTTTTTGTGCTGCCGGTAGCCCGGTGAAAAATTTTGTGCGTAATTTGATGACCTGTGAAGTTCGTCAAGCCGGACCGGAAATTTCTATAATCTGTGAGGCCGACGGCTTCCTATATAACATGGTAAGGATAATTAGCGGTACGCTTGTCGATGTGGGCAAAGGTAGAATCAAACCAGCCGCAATACCGCAGATGATAGAGGCGGGTGACCGTAAAACTTGTGGCATAACCGCACCTCCCCAAGGGTTATGTATGGATTATGTTCATTATTAAGCACGATTATTGCTTGACAGAGTATGCCAAATTTTATAAAATATAAATATGAGTCTAAAAATCGGAATGAGTGCCTGAGCCCCACTCTTCACGGTTACTATAACCCCGCTTGTATTAGTGCCTGAGCCCCACTGTACTGGTTAGGTGTTTTAGAATCCAGCATTAATAGGGAGGGACATTTTATGTCGACATTTATGGCGTCGCCTCAAAATATAGAACGTAAGTGGTACATTTTAGATGCAAGCGGTAAGCCGCTTGGTCGTCTTGCCACTGAGGCCGCACGTATTCTACGCGGAAAGCATAAACCAACATTTACACCCCATGTAGATACCGGAGATCATGTAATTGTTATTAATGCCGAGAAGGTTGTTCTGACTGGTAAAAAGATAGATCAAAAATATTATTATCATCATTCCAATTATCCCGGCGGTCTGAAAGCCACCAGTTACAAATCGATGATGCAAGACAACCCGGAAAAAGCTGTTGAGTTAGCTATTAAAGGAATGCTTCCCCACAATAAATTGGGTAGTCAGGTTTATCGCAAACTCAAAGTTTATCGTGGTTCAGAGCATCCGCATCAAGCGCAAGTACCTGAGGTATGGCAAGGCTAATAGGCCGGAAGGGAGGATTATTTAATGGCACAAGTTCAATTTTACGGCACAGGACGTCGCAAGAATGCCGTCGCGCGTGTTAGAATGGTAGCGGGTGAAGGTCGTATTCTCGTAAATGATCGAGGTTTGCTGGAATACTTCGGTAAACGTACGCTTGAAATGATCGTTAAGCAGCCTCTGGAAACTACAGAGACTGAAGGTAAATTTGATATAATTGCTAATGTGTTTGGCGGTGGAACCTCCGGTCAAGCCGGGGCAGTCCGTCTCGGTATTGCCAGGGCTCTGCTCAAGGCAGACTCCACATTACGCCCAGCACTTAAGCGGGCTGGTTTCCTCACCCGTGACCCACGGGCTAAGGAACGTAGAAAATACGGCTTGAAGAAAGCGCGTAAAGCTTCACAATTTTCCAAACGTTAGAGCAATCCACAAGGAGAAACAGCGATGTTTCTCCTTTTTTTTATGTGTTATACGCACTTACCTAGTCTACAAACTGACTCTCGTCATATCTTTTTGGTAGTGAGGGTGTAAGGAGGGAGCAGGAGTGCGTATTTTTTATGCGGGGATATTACGGCCACGCAGATTAATCGGCCAGGTGATAGTGGTTTGTCTGGCTCTGAGTTTAGTAGTGTACGCCGCAAGATTGGGGCGTTCTCACAACACTTTAAGTTGGTCGGTGGCGGGCAAGGTCATTGTCATCGATGCTGGACATGGTGGGGTGGACCCAGGAGCAGTTGGTCCCAACAAAGTTTTAGAGAAGGATATTAATTTAGCAGTGGCACAAAGGCTAAAAGCATACATAACTCAAGGCGGCGGTAAAGCCATCATGATACGTGAGGAGGATAAGGATCTTAGTTCACCTGATACACAGGGCTTGTTGGCCAAAAAAAGGGAGGACTTGGCGCAACGGCTAACAATCGCGGCAGAGGCTAAGGCGGATGTGTACATAAGTATCCATACTAACAGTTTTCCAGGTAAGGCATTGAGCGGAGCCCAAACTTTTTTCCACAGCAACTCTGCGAGCGGGCGCGCATTAGCACTGGCCATTCAGGCTGAATTGGTCAGCGAATTTCCGGATAATAAACGCGCAGCCAAGGCCAATCAGGACTTTTATATCCTGAAGAAAAACAGCGTTCCGGCAGCAACCGTCGAGGTTGGCTTCATTTCTAACCCCGTTGAAGAAACTAAATTAGTTGACCCACAGGTGCAAACAAAATTGGCCTGGGCAATGTACCGCGGTATAAGTCAGTACCTAAGCGAAGTAAAGAAATAGGCAGGCCATGCACCAGTAATAATAAGCTACATCAAAACTTACTCAACGGGTGAAAATAAGTATGAAAAATCCTAGGTATCAGTGTGCATAATTGATTTTGGCAGGAAGGAGACATGAGTATGCGCGAGATTACGTTAGTAAACTGGGGTTTGGGGGCAATGGGCAGCGGTATAGCGAAGCTTGTTAGTCGCAAAAGGGGCTTAGTAAGTGTAGGCGCCTTTGACAGTGACCCCGGCAAATGGGGGCGTAATCTCAGTGAAGTACTGGGGCTTAAGGGCAGCACAGACGTAGTAATACAAGAGCCACCGCAGTTTGATTTAGGCATTTCAGATGTGGATATCGTATTAATTGCTACAGGCTCCTATACGAGGCAAGTTGTACAACAAATTGAAGTGGCCGTAAATGCCGGGAGCAATGTAATCACAATCGCTGAAGAAATGGCCTTCCCGGCGGCGCAACAGCCTGAATTAGCCGAATACTTGGACAAAATTGCCAAAAACAAAGGGGTAACAATCTTAGGTACAGGAATTAATCCAGGATTTGTTTTGGATACATTGGTCATTGCGCTGACAGGAACGTGTTTGGATGTACAAAAAATTACCGCAACTCGAGTGAACGACTTAGCGCCCTTTGGTCCGACCGTAATGGCAACCCAGGGTGTCGGGGTGACCGTGCAACAGTTTAGGGATGGGCTGGCGGACGGAAGTATTGTTGGGCATATTGGCTTTCAAGCATCGATTAACCTAATTGCCAAGAGTTTAGGGTGGAAAATCGATGAAATTAGGGAAACAAGGGAACCAATAGTGTCCAAAGTACGGCGGCAGACAGAATATGCCACGGTTGAACCGGGAAACGTAGCAGGTTGTAAACATACCGCCCAAGGGATGTTGCATGGTCGAGTATTGATTGAACTTATTCATCCACAGCAAGTTTTACCCCAGTTAGAGGGGGTGGCGACAGGAGATTACATCAAAATCGCCGGTGAGCCAGCGCTCAACCTTCAGATTCAACCCGAAATACCGGGTGGATTAGGAACGATGGCTATGGCTGTAAATATGATTCCGCAGGTAATTGCTGCTAAACCCGGCTTGCTCAGCATGGCCGATTTACCTATTCCGGCGGCCTTACTAGGGGATGCACGTGAAATATTGGCTATGCGAAGGGGGTAAGCTAGTTGTGTGATGCCAAACAGGGTGATTGGGTCCAGATTTATGACGTAATTTTGCCGGCGGGGGAACGTGCTGCCAAGGTGCCGGAAGACACTCAACGAGTCTCACTTGCGCTGAGAGTGAAGGGTTTTTTGCTTGATGCAGAGGGTCGCATGGGTAGGCCTGTAACAGTCAAAACAGTCACAGGAAGATCGGTGCAAGGGGAATTGTGCGCTGTCATGCCTGCTTACCGACATGACTTTGGCGAGCCTCAACCGGAATTACTCGCGGTTGGACCTAAACTAAGGGAAATATTGTGGGGGGATGGAAGCATTGTCTAAAGACAATTCCTACGCCGCCGTCATGGCCCGCAAACAGGAGATCGTTAAAGCTGCGGTAGGTGTTGACTATGCCCGGTTTGAGCGCAGTGCGCTATGTTTTGACTATGAAGCCATGATGGACGACGTTGCGTACAGTATGGAGCAAATGATAGCAATTCAAAAGAATTCCGGTGTGGGCCAAACGCCCTTGCTAGAACTGGGCAACTTGACAACCTTGGTGCGCAAATTAGCACCAAAGGGCAAGGGGGCGAGAATATTTGTCAAAGATGAGGCTGCCAATCCCTCTGGCAGCTTTAAAGCTAGGCGGGCTTCGCTTGCTATCCATCATGCCAAAAGGCTGGGTTATCCGGGAGTAGTTGCTGCAACGAGTGGCAATTACGGAGCTGCCGTGGCTTCACAAGCGGCAATGCATGGTCTTAAGTGCATCATTGTCCAAGAGGCATTTGACAGTCATGGCCAAGGGCAACCCGAGATAATGGAAAAGGGCAGAGCGTGTGAGGCTTATGGAGCGGAAGTGGTGCAACTTACCGTTGGACCGGAGCTTTTCTACTATTTCCTCATTTTATTAGAGCAAACAGGTTATTTCAACGCATCATTATATACACCGTTTGGCATTGCGGGTGTAGAGACGCTCGGGTATGAATTAGCGCAGCAGGTACATAGACGTACCGGACGCCAACCCGACGCTGTGGTGATAACCCATGCCGGCGGGGGTAATGTAACCGGCACCGCGCGTGGTCTGATCAAAGCGGGCTGTGCAGAGACTAAGATAATTGGTGCCAGTGTTGATCTGAGCGGGTTGCATATGGCTAGTGACAATGACTTTAATCGCAAATCGTTTACCACCGGACATACGGGTTTTGGCTTGCCGTTTGCTACTTGGCCAGACCGGACCGATGTACCGCGCAATGCAGCACGGCCCTTGCGTTACTTGGATCGGTATGTCACCGTTTCGCAAGGAGAAGTATTTTATATGACAGAGGCGTTAGCCTGTATCGAAGGATTAGAAAGGGGGCCGTCCGGTAACACCTCGCTTGCCGCAGCTTTTGCCATTGCGCAGGAAATGGATGAGGACCAGGTGCTTGTAGTTCAGGAAACCGAATATACTGGCGCGGGAAAACACCCTAATGCCCAGTTGAGTTTTGCACGCCAAAACGGCATTGAGGTATGCCAAGGCAATCCCCAAGACAGTGTACCGGGTAAGAGTATCGTAATCCCAGAGCATCCGGACCAGATTATGGTTCAGGACGTGGAATTAGAGCGGATGAGACGATCGTACCTTAAGCATGCAGCTGCTTTGTTGCAGGAGCGGCATATTAGCCGGAGCGACCTTGATTTTCTTGTGGCTGAGACTAAGGCGCAGCTGGATTGGGTAGAGGCTGAATTAGCGATGTTAGGCGTTAAAATAGGGGGAAATTAATGATGCGTGCAGATGATTTCAACGCCCGGCGGCAAGAAATTGCGAATTTGAATGATACCCAGTTAAGGGACAAGTTTTGGCAGCTTACGGATGAAGTGATTAAACCCCTGCTTGAATTGGCGCGAACGCACACTTCACCGTCAATCGAACGTTCTATTTTGTTGCGCATGGGTTTTTCCAGTCTCGAAACGCAAGTCATTGTAGCAAAGTGCGTTGAGTACGGGCTTTTGTCTAAGGGTGCAGGTAATGTAGTATGGCGGTTGGCACAGTTGGAGAGTATGGAAATTCGTGCGGCGGGATTGGCGCTGGCGGAAGGGCAACATTGGGAAGGAGTCAAAGCCTATTTCGCGCGGGAGGTGAAGAGGTGAAACTTGAGCCAAATACCAAGCTGGATATTGCAGCGATATTTCAGGACCTAGAGAGTTATCGGCCGCGCAGGCGTGGCTGGATTTGGCGTCACGGGCTGCAGGCGCAAAATTTGGGACCGTTTATTTTTAGGCAGACCTCGGCAAACCTTGCTCATGGTGGTGCCCTGCCCGCGGCCAAATATTTTGGCGGCATTGACCCGCAACCTGAATGTACTATAACCAGCGAGATAGCTTCCGGTCGTTTTGAAGATGACTTGCGGCGGATGCGCATGGCAGCATGGCATGGGGCAGATCACATTATGGTGATTCGTACCGCGGGTCAAAGCCATTTTGACGGCTTAATTGAAGGCACTCCGGAAGGAGTGGGGGGAGTCCCCATCAGCCGTAAGCAACTTAGAGCAACACGTAAGGCGTTGGATCTAATTGAAGATGAAGTGGGCAGACCGATTAACTTTCATTCCTATGTGAGTGGGGTGGCCGGACCTGAAGTAGCAGTGTTGTTTGCGGAGGAAGGTGTTAACGGTGCACATCAAGATCCGCAATACAATGTGCTGTACCGGAACGTCAATATGGTGCGATCATTTGTCGATGCTGCAGAAGCTAAAAGTCTGATGACTGCAACTGGTATGGCACAGATTGACGGAGCGCATAATGCTAATGCCACCGCCCGTGAGGCATGGAAAATCACGCCCGAGCTAATGGTTCAACACGCTATCAACTCAGCCTATTCGATTGCAACCGGCATGTCCCAAGATTTGATTTGCCTTTCTACAGTACCCCCGACCGCTCCGCCCGCTCCTGCTGTCCGGCTTGACTTGCCCTATGCTGTGGCGTTGCGCGATCTATTTTATGGGTATCGCATGCGGGCGCAGATGAATACAAAATATATGGAATCAGATACACGTGAGGTGACGGTTACACATACTTTGAATGTACTTCTTTCGCGTCTAACCAGTGCTGATATTCAGAGTACTATTACGCCGGATGAGGGGCGAAATGTGCCGTGGCACTTTAATTCAGTGCAGGCCGTGAATACCGCTAAACAAGCCTTGGTGGGCTTAGACGGGGTTGCTGATATGCTGACCTTACAGCAAAACGGTCCTCTGGGGCAAAAGGCTAGGGAGATCAAAGAGAGAGCGGTATTATTCCTGGAGGAGATTCTGGCTTGTGGTGGCTATTTTAATGCGGTGCAAGCAGGGTTCTTTGTCGACTCAGGTTATTACCCGGAACGAAATGGGGACGGCATCGCACGAGAGATTAATGGAGGAGTTGGAGCCGGGAGCGTTGTGCCGCGTGACCCTGACTACTTTGCACCGGTTTGCGGACACTTTGGGGAAAACCATCTGCCGGAGGAAATATCGGGTCAGCCGTGTTCGGCGATTGGCGGGTGCACACTGTGTAAGCCAGACAAGATTCGCTACATTGACGAGTTAGACGAACATGATAATGTGGCGGAGCGGCTGAGGGCAACAAAGGCATACCGTGCTGAGCTGATTAAACCTGAAGTAGAATGGGCAGGCGACGGTATAGTGCAGTTGACTATGTTTCTGCCTACCGGACAACGTGTAGCAGGTGCTGCCGGCTTGGCTATTGCCACAAAGCTGGGCCTGCAAGACCCCGAAATAATTCATACCCAAGTCATGCATCCGGCGGAGGGTACTGTTCTTGAACTCAAAGGTAAAGTGAGCTTTGCGATTGATCCCCAACAGTTGATTATTCCACCGGAAGAAAAGCTGTTGAGTGCAGATGAAGTACGGCAGGCTCTGGCGCAGGAGGAATTTCGCGTGGTTGCGGCTACTGTGGGTGAAGATGAGCATTCTGTGGGCTTAAAAGAAATTATCGATATCAAGCATGGCGGAATTGAGGGGCTGGGCTTTAAAATTGTGTATTTGGGGACGTCAGTCGCGATTGGCAAAGTATTAGACGCCGCAGTTGAAAGTGCAGCGCAGGCTATTTTGATCAGTACTATTATTACGCATGCAGACATTCATAAAATCAACATGCGTAAGCTGCATGAACTCTGTGTCGAAAAAGGCATTCGTGACCGGATAATTCTCGTTAGCGGCGGTACCCAAATCACTAAGGCAATGGCCTGTGAATGTGGCCTTGATGCAGGGTTTGGCCGTGGCACTAAAGGGATCCAAGTTGCTAGCTTTTTGGTCGAAAAACGGGGAGAGATGGCGGCGGAACAAGGAGAGTAGGTATGCAAACGACGCTGGTGGCTGAGATTGGCAGCACGACTACAATAGTCAATGCGTTTGCGAACTTGGACGGGAATAATCCCCTGTTTATCGGCCAGGGATTTGCCCCGACAAGTGTTGCTGACGGAGACGTGCTGTTAGGCTTGCAGGGAGCAGTAAGCCATTTACAACAGAGTATGGGGCAAGAACTTCAATATGAAGAATTTTTTGCCACAAGTTCTGCTGCCGGCGGACTAAAGATGACCGTACATGGGCTGGTTTATGATATGACGGTCAAAGCTGCCCAAGAGGCGGCCTTAGGCGCTGGAGCGGTAGTTAAAATGGTTACTGCCGGTAAATTGGGCGAACAAGAGTTAGTACAAATCGGCAATATTAAACCAAATATTATCTTGTTAGCGGGCGGGGTTGACTATGGCGATAAGGTGGTTGTGCTGCACAATGCGCGAACGTTAGGTCTTGGCCTAAATAAGCTTGGTTTTAAAGTACCAATTATTTATGCCGGAAATGTTGCCGCAGGTGATGAAGTTGAACAAATAATTAAACATGCCGGATTAAGCTTGTATCGTGTGCCCAATGTTTATCCAACAATTGACCAATTAAACGTGGAACCAACGCGTCGGGTGATTCAAACAGCATTTGAAGCGTGTATCACCCAAGCACCGGGTATGAAGCGTATCCGGGAACTAGTTCATGGAGCGGTCATGCCTACACCAGGGGCAGTGATGCGTGCGGCAGAAAGCCTATATACGGAAATTGGCGATTTAATGGTTATTGACGTTGGCGGGGCAACTACCGACGTACACTCTGTCAGTGAAGGCTCCGAGGAAATCAGACGAATTGCTCTGGGACCGGAGCCTATCGCCAAACGTAGTGTAGAGGGAGACTTGGGTGTTTATGTTAACGCAGGGCATTTGTTTACGTTGATAGGCGAAGAGCAGCTAGTTCGCTGTTATGGTGCGGACTTTGCGAAGTTGTTAAAACCGGTGCCGGATTCATTGCAAGAAATTGCTTTGAGCCGTCAGTTGACAGCAACCGCAGTTGATGTAGCAGTCAAACGTCATGCAGGCAAGCTGGTGCACTTTTTCGGTCCCACCGGTCGCTCGACGCACGCTCTAGGTAAGGATTTAACCGGAGTTCGCACCATTGTCGGTACAGGGGGGGCCTTGACTCGCCTGCCCGGGGGAATTGAAATAGTTAGTGCAGTGCGGGCGCAAGGCGGGAAGCAATTGTTGCCACCGTTAAGTGCAACAGTGATGTTGGATAACTACTATATTTTTGCGGCCATGGGTGTTGTGGCAGATAAACACCCACAAGGGTCTTTGTACTTGATGCGTGAAAGTATGGGTATAGAGAGGTGAAAACGGCGAGGAGGTATCTGGATGGTCTACCCGCACATTTTGCTTGACTCCAATAAACTCACTCATAACACTCGAGTAATTTGCGCGCAGGCCGCGAAGTATGGTATTAAAATTGCCGGTGTAACCAAGGCTTGTTTAGCTAATCCTGCAGTGGCCAAGGCAATGGCTGCGGGTGGGGTTTGTGAACTGGCGGACTCGCGGATCGAGAATCTGGCCAGATTAAAAGATTTACAGCTGAACATTCCGTTGCTGCTGTTGCGCTCACCCGGTCTTTCCCAGATTAAGGATACGATTGAATTAGCTGATACAAGTCTTAACTCTCAGTATGAAGTAATGGCCCAGCTTGCCGCAGAAGCCAGGCGGCAAGGTAAAATCCATCAAGTTATCGTGATGGTCGATCTAGGCGATTTGCGCGAAGGGGTACTGCCAAAGGAAGTAGTACCTATGGCGAAGGAGCTTGTTTTGACCCGCGGGCTAAAACTTCGCGGTATCGGCGCCAATTTTGCCTGCTATGGCGGGGTTAGGCCTTCCGTCGCTAATTTAGGCGAACTGATCACTCTGGCGCGCGAGCTAGAAGCGGCAATCAACCAGAAAATAGAGGTGGTATCGGGCGGCAACAGCAGTAGCCTTGAGTTGTTGTTCCAGGCTAAAATACCGGTAGGCGTAACACATCTGCGGATCGGTGAAGGTATATTGTTAGGCAGGGAAACTATCCAACGCAAAGCACTGCCCCGTATGCACCAAGACGCTTTTAGCCTCAGGGCTGAGGTCGTGGAGGTCCAGGTCAAAACATCTGTACCCAAAGGAGAGATTGGACAAGATGCGTTTGGGTGTAGGCCCAGTTTTTCGGACACTGGCCCCATGCTCAGAGCAATAGTGGCCATAGGACGCCAGGATGTTCCCCTCGACGGGATATTTCCGCTTGAGGCAGACTTACGTGTTATTGGAGCTAGCAGTGACCACTTGATTATTGACGCGGCGAAAAAACCGGGGATCCGGGTTGGCGATACAATCCATTTCGGGTTGAATTACGCCGGACTTTTAGGCGCCATGACTTCTCCTTTTGTCAGCAAACGCGTGAAAGACTGGTGAAGTTATTAGTGGCTAACCTTTTGCATGCTGACAACAAGCGTTATTACTGCTGATTTGAGGTGATAAGGTTGGATAAAATTAAAGTAACAATAATTGGAGTTCCCATCGATTTAGGGGCTGATCGTCGCGGTGTGGACATGGGACCAAGTGCAATACGTTATGCCGGGCTAAAGGCGCGCCTGAGTCAGATGGGGCTTGATGTTCAGGATATGGGCAATATTGAAATACCACAGCCGGAGACGCGTGAAATTCAAGACACCACCCTTAAATACTTGCCGGAAATTGTGCAAGCCAGTGAGGAGCTGTGCACCATGGTAGCTGGAGCAGCACGTGACGGACGTATTCCTTTAGTGATTGGGGGCGACCATAGTATTGGCATCGGGACCTTGGCCGGCATGGCCCAGGTTAAGCAAAGGTTGGGAGTGCTTTGGTTTGATACGCATGGTGATGCCAATTCCCCGCGTACCACCAGTAGTGGCAATATTCATGGCATGCCATTGGCGGTATCGCTTGGAGTGGGAGACGATAAGTTGGTAGCCGTGGGCGGAAGCGGACATAAAATCCAAGCAGAAAATGTGGTTCTAATTGGAATCCGCAATTTGGACCAAGAAGAAAGGGAGTTTTTGCGGCAGACGCGAGTGACGGTATTTACGATGCGTGATATTGACCAACTGGGCATGAAGGAAGTAATGCGTCGTGCGCTGGATATTGTTACGGAGGATACAGACGGGGTCCATGTGAGTTTTGATCTTGATGTCATCGATCCGACGGAAGCACCGGGAGTTGGCACACCTGTATCCGGTGGTATCAATTATCGTGAGGCTCACTTGGCTATGGAACTTGTCGCTGAATCAGGTATAATGTCATCAATGGAAGTAGCGGAAGTTAACCCCATTTTGGACACGCGTAACAAGACGGCGGAATTAGCAGTGGGTTTAATTTCCTCGGCCTTTGGCAAAAGCATCTTTTAGGAGGTTTATTATGGGGAGAATTGTCATGGGTGCTTTAACACCCCACCCGCCCATTATTATTGCGGAAGTTGGCGGCAATGAACGAGACAAAGCCGGGCGGACTATCGACGGCATGCGTCAGTTGACGCAAGACTTGTTGGCAGCAAAACCGAAGACGTTGGTAATAATCTCTCCCCATGGACCTGTATTTCAAGATGCAATTTTTATTTTAGGTTGGGAGAAGCTCAGTGGCAATTTTGCCAAATTTGCTGCGTCGGATGTTAAGCTGGAGTTTACCAATGATTTAAAACTGGCGCAAGCGATTGAGCAAGCGGCGCGGGCGCGGGGAATAGTTGCTTTAGTCGGGAAAAAAGACGATGCGAAACGGTATGGGATTGATTTGGCACTGGATCATGGTGTGATGGTTCCACTTGATTTTTTACGCCGTAGCGGCTTCGCAGGGGAAATCGTAGTGATGGGTATGGCGATGTTTGCCAACGATGAGCTGTATGAATTTGGTCGTGCCATTCAAGATGCCATAGCGGTAGGCACCGATGATGTTGCCGTTATCGCTAGTGGTGATCTATCGCACAGGCTAACACCTGATGCTCCGGCAGGCTATAATGCCAGAGGCAGCGAGTTTGATCAAACTATTTTAGCCCACTTGCAAAATAACGATTTTGCGGGAATTATGAATATGGAGCAGGATCTGCAGGCTGCGGCAGGAGAGTGTGGGTATAGACCGCTCAATATCCTGTTAGGTGTGTTTGATGGTTATCAAGTGAAAACCAATGTGTACAGCTACGAAGGACCTTTTGGCGTAGGATATATGGTAGCTGGGCTAATGCCCCAAGGCGTGGCTGAAGAACAGCAGGATTTGGTGGGTAATTTTCGCCAAATCCGCCTTAGCCGGATAGAGGAGGCGCGGCTTCACCAACATCCGACTGTCAGGTTGGCGGTACAAAGTCTGGAACATTTTCTGCGCACAGGGGATTATTTGACAGACTATGCTGCTCTGCCGGACGAACTGCCGCAGCGTGCAGGTGTGTTTGTTTCTATCAAGCAGCAGGGCCAATTGCGGGGCTGTATCGGTACTATTGCGCCAACTCAGGCTAACTTGGCACAAGAAATCATTCATAATGCCGTGCGCGCCGGGACACAGGATCCCCGGTTTGACCCCCTTACCCTGCCCTTGGGTGAACTGTCCTTTTCTGTGGACATTCTCGGACAGGTTGAACAAATTAAGAGTGAAGCAGAGCTTGATCCGCAGCAATACGGCGTGATTGTGCACAGGAATGGCCGTTCCGGTCTGCTGTTGCCTAACCTCGAGGGAATAGATTCTGCGCTGGAGCAAGTGGCGATTGCAAAAAAAAAGGCGGGGATTGGGCCACACGAAGCAGTAGAGCTTAGCCGTTTTGTAGTCAAGCGGTTCACCTAATATTAATGATGGGAATTTACAGGTGAAGCAGTGGTGAGAACAATTATGCATGAAGCGAAGTATTACACAAAGGGTCAAAATAATATCTTGGAGTGTCTGCTTTGTCCACATCATTGCCATATGGCGGATGGACAAGTTGGTATTTGCCGGGTTAGGCAAAATAACGGTGGCAATTTGTTTAGTTTGAATTACGGTCTATGCTCGGGGTTAGCGCTCGACCCCATCGAGAAGAAGCCGTTGCAGCATTTTCACCCGGGCAGCAGCGTATTGTCGGTGGGCTCGTTCGGCTGTAATTTTCGCTGTGCCTATTGTCAAAACTGGTCCATTTCCCAAGCTGAACCCGTAACGCGTCCTATTGAACCAGGACAATTGGCCGACATGGCAGTTGACTATCATACTAAGCATGCGGAATGTATTGGCGTTGCTTACACTTACTCCGAACCTTTGGTCTGGTATGAGTATGTTCTTGATAGCGCCAGGGAAGTGCGGCGGCGCGGGTTAGTCAATGTACTCGTTACAAACGGTTATATCGAGACTGAACCACTGCAAGCGTTGTTGCCGTATATCGACGCGATTAACCTAGATGTCAAAGCTTATCGTGAGGATTTTTACCGTAACATTTGTCACGGTTCGCTGCAACATGTGTTGCGTAATGCAGAGCTAATGGCGCGCCAATGTCATCTGGAGGTGACTACGTTAGTGATTACCGGGCAAAATGATAGCCCGGGTGAGATCGCCAAACTGGCAGAATTTCTGGCCAAAATTGATGATGGCATAATATTACACTTGACCCGCTATTTCCCAAACTATAAAATGGAGTTACCGCCGACCTCGTTGGCAAGCATGGACGCAGCTTATCGGGCCGCTAAAGAATATCTTAAGTTTGTTTATTTAGGTAATGTTTAACCATGTCCGGCCATTGGACTAAGCATGTAGTGTAAGCCAGATATGTAAAACAAATGGTGCAAATGCGGCTGCAAATAGTGATAAAATTATTGTAACGTTAGCAGGAGCGGAAGAGATGGATGTGGGGAAGCAAGAACTTAATCGCCTAGTTGATCAATTGGCCCCTGAAATAGGACGAATTGCGACATTGATTGGCAGAAATCCGGAATTAGGTCACCAGGAGCGCTACGCTGCTGAACTCCTTACAGGGTTTTTGGCAGAACAAGGGTTTAAAGTAGAGAAAGGAATTGGCGGCTTAGCGACGGCGTTTCAAGCACAGCACTCAGCGGAAGCAGCAGCGCCGAAAGTTGGGCTGCTGGCTGAATATGACGCACTGCCAGGGGTCGGGCACGGCTGTGGGCATAATTTGATAGCAGCGGCAAGCATAGGTGCTGCAGTTGCGCTGTCGCGCTTAAAAGATTTACCAGGTACGGTAATGGTATTGGGAACACCGGCGGAAGAGACGAGCGGTGCCAAGGTAACCTTGGCCGAGCAAGGCTTTTTTACCGAGCTTGACGCTGCGTTAATGTTCCACCCGGGTAGTCAGAATGTGACGGAAATTACTACCTTGGCCTTAGATGCCGTGGAGTTCATTTTTCATGGTAAAGCTGCACATGCTGCCTCGGCTGCGCAGTATGGTATTAATGCCTTAGATGCGGTCATAAACTTTTTTGTCGGTATCAATGCGCTGAAAAAGCAATTGCCGGATGATGCCAGAATTAATGGCATTATCACGGAGGGCGGGATTACGCCTAACATTGTACCTGAAAGGGCTGTGGCTAGACTTTATATAAGATCTGCCCGACGCAGAGAGTTAGATGACTTACGGGAAAGAGTTATCAGTTGCGCTCAAGGTGCTGCGGCAATGCTGGGAGGTCAGGTAACCTGGCGTAAATTTGAATTGTCGTATGATGAAATGTGTTCTAACCGCCCGCTAGCGGATGCCTTTACCAAAAACCTGCGGTTGATGGGGATAAATAAAGTCATTGCCTTGCAGGCTGCCATGGGCTCTGTGGATATGGGTAATGTCAGCAGGGTGGTACCGGCTATTCACCCTTATCTGACGTTAGGGGATGGAATGACTATTCCCCACACGCGGGAATTTGCCGAAGCTGCACTTTCGGAAGATGGTAACAGACTGGCTGTGATAGCGGCCAAGGCACTTGCCTTTACCGCGTTGGATGTACTCAGTGACCGCAAGTTGTTGCAAAAAATGAAACGTGAATTCGCCGGTATATACTAAATATTTGCGTGAGTCGAATAATTTAAGCAAAGAGGGTATACAGACCTTGTACAACTAGTATCAAGGCCTGTATACCCTCTTGTTATAGTGGAGAAAGCAGTTATCGCGTTTATTCCCGGCCCCTATTAGTGCCCCTGATTGTTAACCGTTTTGGCGTTGGAAGTCCTGCATAAAGTTGGCTAAGGTTTTGCAGCCCTCCACGCTCATAGCGTTATAGACAGAAGCGCGAATGCCGCCAACGGAGCGGTGACCTTTGAGCCCAATAAGTCCTTGCGCAGTGGCTTGAGCTGCAAAGGATTTTTCAAGTTCTTCAC
>JAJXUE010000045.1 GCA_021783135.1 Bacillota bacterium
ACCTGGTCCGGGCCGTCGACAATGCCCAACTCCTCTGCCACAGCCTGAGCGGTCAAACGATGATCCCCGGTAATCATCACAGGCTTAATTCCCGCAAGTTTGCATACTTCGATAGCTTTACGGGCGCTCGGCCGCGGCGGATCAATCATGCCGGACAGTCCGACAAAAGTAAGTCCAGTCTCGACCTCATCAGAGGTGACGACCCCGGCAACTGGCAATTCCCGATAAGCCAAAGCGATAACCCGCAGCGCATCTGCCGCCATGGCATCATTAGCGCTCATTATTTCCTGGCGTCGCCGCACATTAAGCGGCTGCACCTGTCCCGCGATCAGTTCACTGTTACACAGACGCAAAACAACATCTAGTGCTCCTTTAACGTAAGCCGTCCGGCTGCCTTGTGCATCCAGATACGTCACACTCATGCGCTTGCGGTCCGAATCAAACGGCAATTCCCCTACACGCTTCTCGCGTCGCTCAATCATTTCGCGCCAGACACCCGCTTTGGCAGCCGCAACCAACAGCGCTCCTTCGGTTGGGTCCCCCTCAATTTCCCAAGCGGTACCAGCTTGCTTGCTCCGCATCAAACCGGCTACAGTTACTCCTTTTTTAGTCAGACAGGCATTATTGCACACGGCGGCTACCTTGAGCAGTTTATTGAGCGTACTCGAGCCTGGTGCCGGTTTCAGTACCTGATGGTCCTTGGCAGCATAAAATTCTCCCTTAGGGTCATACCCCTGACCCGACACCTCAATTACCTCTCCGTCCAGATAGATCTGACGCACCATCATTTGGTTTTGCGTTAAGGTCCCGGTTTTGTCAGAGCAAATCACTGTAGCGCAGCCCAGAGTTTCTACTGCCGGTAATTTGCGAATAATAGCGTGGCGCTTGATCATCTTTTGTACGCCAACTGCCAACGCAATCGTGACGATAGCCGGCAAACCCTCCGGAATCGCCGCCACGGCCAAACTTATACCGGCAAGAAACATCCTGTAAGGCGCTTCCCCCCGCCAAACCCCGGTTGCCACCACTGCGGCGCAGATTACCAGGCAGATCACCACCAGATAGCGGCCTAATTGCTCCAAGCGCCGTTGTAGCGGTGTCTGCTCCTCACTCACAGCCTGAATCATACCGGCAATTTGCCCCATTTCAGTGTGCATACCGGTTGCCACGACCACACCTTGACCCCTGCCTCGCGTAATGATGGTCCCCATATAAGCAATATTTTTGCGGTCACCCAAGTCTAGTTTTTCCCTGAGCAAGACATCGGTAATTTTGGGGACCGGAACAGATTCCCCCGTCAAAGTTGCTTCATCAATCTCGAGATTAATGCTTTCACTCAGGCGCAAATCGGCCGGAACCTTATCACCGGCTTCCAAAACGACCAAATCCCCCGGCACCAAGTCCCGTGCCGCGATCTTGGCTTCACGGCCCTCCCGAATCACCTTGGCCTCAGGTGCGGTCAACTTTTTCAAAGCCTCCATCGACTTTTCAGCCCGATACTCTTGGATAAACCCGAGAATGGCATTAAGTATCACAATGGCCAAAATTGTAATGGCATCAGCAGTTTCCCCCATCAAGCCGGAAATAATCGATGCCGCGATAAGTACTACAATCATAAAATCTTTAAATTGCGCCACGAACATTGCTGCCGGCGAAGCCGTTTTGCGCTCTGCTAAAATATTATGGCCAAAATGGGCTAAACGTCGGGAAACCTCTTGTAAATTTAGCCCCTTTTTGCTATCAACACCCAATTCACCGGCCACCGCTTGCCAGCCTCGGGCGTGCCAGTTCTGTCTGCTCATAAAGGTGTCATCCCCCCTTGTCCAATTTTTACCTTTGTACATGCTTATTCACACCAGGCCTAAAAAATAACCGGCGTTGCAGGCCCGGGCGCTGCGATGCTATACTGCAAGTGGCACGGTAACAGTCCGTCGCCGGAAAGGAGTCTACAGCGATGGCTTTAGATGGTATGACTTTAAACCTCGTTTGCCGGGAATTAAATGAACAATTAGCCGGCGGCAGGATAGATAAAATTCATCAGCCGGAAAAAGACGAACTCGTCTTGCAAGTGCGGAGTCAGGGCCAAAATTTGCGTGTGGCGATCTCTACTCATCCCGAAAACGCAAGGCTGCATATCACGCGAGAAACTAAGCAAAATCCCCTTAGTCCACCCATGTTTTGCATGGTATTGCGCAAGTACTTAGAAGGCGGCAAAATTGTTGAGTTTGCCCAAGCCGGCCTGGAACGCGTAATTAACCTTAAAGTCTCCGGCTATGATGAATTGGGGCGCCAGCGGGAATGGCACTTACTGCTTGAAATCATGGGGAAACACAGCAACTTAATTTTAGTTGATCCTACCAACGACAATATTCTTGACGGCATCAAACGTTATTCGCACGCCGTCAGCCGCCACCGCGAGGTCTTGCCCGGCCGCCCGTACCTGGCCCCGCCGTCCCAGGGTAAAAGCAACCCAGCCACCTTAAGCGAGGAAGACTTCCGCACTCTGCTGTACACCCACTCTGTGGACAGCCGGCTGAGCCAGTGTTTGTTAAAGATTTTGGACGGTTTTAGCCCTGAGTTATGCCGTGAACTGTTGGTGCGAGCCGAACTCGAGCCGGATCTAAGCCTGGAAACGTGTGGTGAATATGAGCTGATCCGGTTGTGGCAATCCCTCCAAGAGCTTGTGGCCCCGCTCCAGGGCGCATCCTACCAGCCCAGTTTGGTCAAGGATGCTGTCACCCGTGAGCCGTTGGCTTTTTCCTACCTTCCCCTCCTCCAATACCAAGGAATGCTGCAAGAAACATATCCCACTCTGAACAATTTGTTGGATGCATTTTACGCTACACGTCGGGCCAAAGGCAGCCTAAAAGCCCAGCGCAACGACATCATGCGCCTGATGAACGCTGAATTAGAACGTTTACATAAAAAAATGGCACTCCAGGAGGAGGCCATCAACTCTGGTCAAGCTGCGGTAAAATTCAAATATTGGGGCGAGTTAATTACCGCCAACCTGTATCAAATTACGCGAGGCCAAAGCGAGGTGGAGATGCTCGACTATTTCGCTCCCGACTGTCCCGTAGTGACCGTGCCGCTTAACCCTTTGCTCACACCTAACGAAAACGCGCAATATTACTTCCGCCTCTATAACAAGGGCAAAGCCGGCATCGCAGCCACCCAGCCACTGTTACTTCAAACTAAAGACGAAGCAGCGTACCTAGAATCCGTAAAAACAGCACTTGAAAATGCAGTTAATCCGGCCGAATTAGCCGAAGTCCGCCAGGAATTAGTCGAACAGGGCTACCTCAAGGCTAAAAGTAAACCAGGTAAGAAAGACAAGCCGACCAAACCACAACCGCTGCGCTTCATCTCGTCAACCGGTATGCAGATCTTGGTAGGCAAAAACAACAAGCAGAATGACTACCTCACCTTAAAACTGGCTAAACCCAAGGATATGTGGCTTCATGTCAAAGATATTCCAGGGTCCCACGTTGTCGTACCGTTGGACAAAGCAGAATTTCCGGATGATACCACCCTAGAGGAGGCCGCAGCCTTAGCGGCCTATTTCAGTCAAGCCAGAGGGTCGAGCACCGTCCCGGTGGATTATACCCATGTGCACAACGTAAAAAAGCCCGGCGGAGCCAAGCCGGGCATGGTAATCTATGAAAATCAGTGGACCTTATATATTGACCCGCAACCAGAGTTAGCCGAACGCTTGCAAGCACCCTTGGCGGACGCCTAAGCATCAACCGTTGAGCGGACGATGCTTGACCCTTACTTCAGCACCCTGCATGATTTCGATGGACTCTTTGTTATTTGGATACACCTCAGAATAAATAACCTCTTCAATCCCGGCATTTACTATTTGCTTCGCACATTCTTTACACGGTTGGTGCGTGCAATACAGCTTAGCCCCTTTGGTTCCATGGCCGTTTTTTGCCGCCAACAAAATCGCATTGGCCTCCGCATGAACGGCATTACACAAGTGCAAGTCTTTACCTGATTCATACTCCGCTTCTTGCTTGCGGCGGCAATATCCCAGATCGGAACAGTTAGGCAGTTTGGCCGGGCTGCCATTATAACCGGTACTAATTACATCATTATCAGGTGTAACCAGCACCGCGCCTATATGGGTATTTAGGCAGGAGCTCCGTTTCGCCAGAATGTAAGCCATCTCCATAAACAACTCGTCCCAGGATATTCTCTCTCTTGCCATTGGCCAAACCTCACATTATTTTGGTGATTTTTTATAAGGTTCGACCAAAATCAGCTTAATTCCTGCCAACATTGATAAAATCAGTCAATGTTAAACGCCTCTAGAATAAATGGATAGATATCTATAATACGCGGATTACTGATATCTCGGTCACTTCCCGCAATAATTAAGGGCACGTGGGAGTCCTCTTGGTGCAGCGAGCCATGGCTGCCTCCTCCGGGATGAATCGGGGCGCCCTCTGCCTTATATTCATAGCCCGGCGAAGCTGACAGGATTATCCTAGTACCTTGTCGGGCGTCGAGCGCGGACTGCAAACGGCGCAAGGCATCCGGATACTCGCCGTACCCAATACCGCCTGCGCTGTCTAACTTAGCGTCCACAACTGACAAGTCACCGTTAAAACCCCACGTATCACCATAGACGTCAGTTGCCGGCCCTTTGCGCCAGAAAGTAAGTTCTTTGCCGTTCCCGCCTTGTACCACCTTGTACCGATTGAATTGATCACGCCAGGCCACTTGGGTGTGACGTTTATCTGCCGCCAACGTCTCGACCAGTTCCGTAATCACCCGCCGTTTATCTTTAAGCACATATATCATCGCCATGCGTTCATTCGGACACACGGCTAATTCAGTGCGTTCATCCGTACGATTACGCAACGCCAGGCGACGAAACTTAGCACAAGTTTTGTCCAAATTGATAATATGTTCCGGTCTTGTCCCAATACCTGTCTGCGCATGATCCCCCATCACAATGAAGATGTTCTCCTGTAGCGCCCGCTGCCAAGAACCAAATGCATCTAATACCCCTTTGATTTGCCGGTCAGCCCGACCAAGGGAAGGTAGACTTTGGGCGGGCCCATGTACATGGGAGTACTTATCATTGTCCGGCAGATAGACCAATAAAAAGTCCGGCTGCCTGCCTTCCTTAATAATATTCGCCGCAATATAGCCGGAGAAAATGTCATTAAAGCCAAACCGGTTGAACGGTCCGAGCGGCAGCCGGCGAAATGGCTTCGTAAAACTCGGTCGTACCAACGTACCCAAGCTAAGAATCTCCGGACCGGCGATTTTTTCCTTGTATAGTTTGAAATGCGATACAATACGTAATAACAAAGGTATATCAGCCTGATATTGATTTTTAGCCCGATGAATGAAGAAATTAACACTGCCGCTCGATAGGCCGTGTTCGCGCAACTTTTCATACAGTGTCGGTACCTTGGCGCTCAAGTGTTCACCATTTAGGTTATGCAAAAGATTACGCATGATTTGTTCCGGACCCATTTTAAAAATAGCACGGATGGTAGCCCCATAATTGACAAACCACTTCGTCGCCGGGTTATACCAAATAAAACCTGGTACCAAGTGTTTATCCGGCCACATACCGGTTACTATCGAACTGGTAGCTACCGGTGTCATAGTCGGAAATGAGGATACACAGTCTAAGTGTAAGGCCCCATTAGCTGCCAAAAATTGTAAAGCAGGAGCGTTTCCATCACGCAAGATCTGCTGCAAGGCGGCTGGATGAAGCGAATCAATGATAAAGAGCACAACTTTCTTGTTCATCCAAATCCCCCTTCTGCTCCCTGGTGATGAGATTTTCCTTACAAAGTTATTATATAGTAAATAATTCCCTGCGACTGCAGTTTTCTCATCAATTCGGTCTCTATATTGTACTGTACTACAGAAGCTTTGATACACTGCCGCACAAAAAAGAGTCTTACACCCCATTGTCCGGGATGTAAGACTCTTTGTTCTGCACCTTAGGCCAGCGGCTCTTCACTCATAGCAGAGCTTTGCTCCCGAGACAAGCTAATCAAGTACAAAGGATAAAAAATTTGCAACACCGCGGCCAGCAGCCAGCCCACAACCGGTACATACAGTAAAATTGCCACGATGGCCCCATATATCAGGAGAAAGCTGAGATTATCACTAAAAAAGTTTTTGCGCTCATACTTTAACACGCTGAGCACAACTAACGGTATTAACCCCGCTGTGGCGAGCATGGTACAGATAATTTGACCCAATATTACCCCAATAATAGGTATAAATAGCAATACCAGCATGACTACAAAAGTTAACACGGCGAACACAATCCCATAGAGAATACTGTACCCCAGGTAGCTTAAAAAGAGACGTTTGGCACTAGCCCAATAACTCGCCAAGGTGACCTCACCTTTGACAACTGCAGTCTCAAATGAGCCCAGCAGACCGGCCGATATCAAACAGCCTAATACTGCTGCCACCAGTGCATACAGCAAGAATATTCCCATGCTACCCAAGATGTCCGTAAATACGTAACCCGGCAAATCAGCAAAATTGGTACCGTAATTGTCAATCCCCGCCCTAAGTAACGGCATGATAATAGTGCTGCCCATGACCACAAAACCAATAATAACCAGAACCAGCTCGGCCAAGATGCTAATTGCACCTGCCTTCAAACCACCTGCGCTAAACGCCTTTTTGAAGGTCTCATTGAGCATATTATCCTCTCCCCCACACAATACTGCTGTATATTGTACGAGGCGAGGGAAAAGAACTTGCTTAATCGTCCCCAGGTAAATAATGTTACTGGACTTGACGACTACCCGGTTTGACAATCGGCACACCCTGTTGACAGAGCGGGCATTGTTCCGGGGGATAATTGGGCAAGCTTAACTGCAGCAGTGAGGCCAAAGGCACATCATACTGCGCTTTACCACCGCTGCGGTCCACCATAACCCCGACAGCCACCGGGATGCCACCTTGAGCCTTTACCAGCTCCAAAACCTCTTGCACTGAACCTCCGGTGGTAATAACGTCTTCCACTACCAAAACCCGCAGACCCGGTTCGATACTAAAACCGCGCCGAAATTTCATCTGGCCGTTTTCGCGTTCGGTCCATATCGCAGGCAACCCCAGTTGGCGGGCTACTTCGTAAGCAGTAAGGATCCCCCCTACTGCCGGTCCGACCACCAGGTCAAGCTCTAACATACGGAAATTTTCCGCCAATTCTTGACATAACTTTTCATTTTCCGCCGGATATTTCTGCACTTGGGCGCACTGCATGTACTTGTCTCCATGCAATCCCGAGGTATAGCGAAAATGTCCTTCTAACAGCGCACCGCACTTCGTGAAGATTGCCGCAATTTCTGGCTTGGTCATATTGATTCCTCCATCTCTTGCAATATCTTGACACAGGCCTCCTCAGGTTGGGCAGCTGCCGTAATCGGCCGGCCCACCACTAAGTGCGTGGCGCCTGAACGAAAGGCCTCACCTGGCGTCATTACCCGATGCTGGTCATTAGCCGCCGCCCAGCTCGGTCGTACTCCCGGCGTTACAATGAGAAAATCCTGGCCACAGGCACGTCGAATGATTTCTATTTCCCGCGGTGAAGCAACTACACCGTCAAGTCCCGCAGCCTGTGCCAGTGCGGCTAGAGCCGTAACCTGAGCCGCCATATCCCGTTCCACCCCGATTTCCCCCCGCAAAACAGCCGCGCTCATACTGGTAAGGACCGTAACACCAATAATTTTCGGCAGGGGTAAGCCCGCTTTAACTGCGGCCTCACGCGCGCTCTCTCCAGCCCGTTGCATCATTTCTTTGCCACCGGAACAGTGCACATTGAGCATATTAACCCCTAAACGGGCTATCGCCGCACAAGCCCCGGCAGCGGTATTGGGAATATCGTGGAATTTTAAGTCGACAAAAACCTTTGCTCCGGCAGCTAGGATTTCCGTCACAATTTTCGGACCCTCGGCCGAATACAATTCCATCCCTACCTTGAACCATTTCACCGCAGGAGTAAGAGTTTGAACCAACTCTAGAGCTTGCTTACGTGAAGCAACATCCAGGGCTACAATTAGACTGGCTTGGGCTGATCGCTTTATGTGCACTCACAACACCCCTTTGCGTAACATATTACTTCCAGGCCGCACCGATTAGCTTGTTAACATCATCGATACCCCGGGCTTGGCAGTAGGCTGCAATTCCCTGTACCACTTCACGCGGGGCAGCCGGGTTAACAAAATTAGCTGTTCCCAAACCAACAGCGGTTGCTCCTGCTAACATGAATTCTATCGCATCTTCCGCCGTAAGTATGCCTCCCATACCAAGAACCGGTACCGGCACTGCTTGGGCTACCTGCCACACCATCCGCACAGCCACAGGCTTAATAGCCGGACCGGACAAACCACCCATAACATTAGCTAATACCGGACGTACCCGCTGAATATCAATGGCCATACCCAATAAGGTATTGATCAATGACACAGCGTCGGCACCGGCCTCAACCACAGCCCGAGCCACAGCGGTAATATCCGTGACATTCGGGGAGAGCTTGACGATAACGGGCAGTTGAGTATTGTCGCGTACCGCCCGCGTCACTTGTGCCGCCATAACAGGATCAGTGCCAAATTGAATCCCGCCGCATTTAACATTGGGACAGGAGATGTTCACCTCAATCCCGGCGATGCCGCCGGCCTCACTTAACCGCCGCGCCACAAAGGCATAGTCCTCTTCATTGTTGCCGGAGATGTTGACCAATACCTTGGTCTCCAGCGCGCGAATTTGCGGCAAATAATCGGCGATAAATGCATCAATCCCGGGGTTTTGTAATCCGATCGAATTAAGCATGCCACTAGGCGTCTCGGCCAAACGCGGCATCGGATTGCCCGGCCTTATTTCCCGCGTTACCCCTTTAACGACTATGCCGCCCAGTTCACTTGGGTCCACATAGGCTGCATATTCTGCCCCAAAGCCGTACGTGCCGGAACAGGTGGTAACAGGGTTGCTCAGTTCTATGCCGCCCAAGTTGACCCTTAAGTTTATCTCACTCATCGTCTTACTCATTGCCATACCACCTCCGCAGCGTCAAACACGGGGCCTTCCGTGCACACCCGTTGGTAATATTCCTTGCCTTGCGGCATAGCAGTCTTACACATACAACCCAAACAAGCGCCTACGCCGCAGCCCATGTGTTCCTCCAGCGATACCTGACAAGGTATCCCGTGCTCCTGCGCCAGCTTTGCCACTTCGCGCAGCATGGGCTGCGGCCCGCAGGCATAAATAACTGCCTCGCGCGGTAACTCGCGCAGGAGCAATTCCGTTACCAAGCCATTTAAGCCTAGACTACCATCATCTGTAGCATAATGTACAGGCAGTCCCAACCCAGCAAGACTTGAGCCGCCGGAAGCTTGCACCAGTTCGGCAGTGCGCCCTCCCGCTAAACACAGAGTCGTGCGGCCTTGGCGGTGGAGAGTTTGCGCCAACAAGCCGAGCGGAGCAAGCCCCATGCCGCCGCCGACCAGGATCGCCTGACCTGAGGTTTGCGTATTAAAGCCATGTCCTAACGGCCCCTGCACATCAAGCCTGCCCCCACTTTGCACCTGAGCCAAAAGTTGCGTGCCTTGGCCCACTACTTGAAAGATGATAGTGAGGTTGTCCCCCTCTACCCAATGCACACTAATCGGCCTGCGCAACAATGGTGCAGTACCCGCACTCACCCTGATATTGAGAAATTGACCGGGTCGAGCCAGGCGCGCCAGTTCCGCCTCACACATGACTAACTTAAACACACCCGGAGCGACTTGCGTATTGCTGACAACCTCGGCTGCAAACAATTTGCTCATCTTGCTGCCCCCTGAGCCACATAGCTTTGCAGCGGTATTAAAGCCGGACCTTTGGATTCCAGCACTTGCAACAATGCGCCTGCAGTGTCTAAGCTTGTCAAGCAGGCTACACCGTTTTCTACCGCAGCCCGCCGAATCAAGAAACCGTCGCTTTCCGGCCTTTTCCCATGCGTAATCGTATTGATCACCAAATCTAATTTGCCGGTCCGAATTAACTCCGTTATTTCCTTATTTCCTTCCTGCAGCTTGCCGACTTCAGCCACCTGCGAGCCTTTTTGCCGTAGAAAATCGGCCGTGCCCTGAGTCGCAAACAAACGGTACCCGAGCTGTGCGAACCGTGCAGCAAGGTCGAGCGCTTCTGCCTTGTCCTTATCCGCAACCGTAATCAGCAGGTTGCCGTGGGCATCCACTTGATAGCCCGCAGCCACCAACGCTTTGTACAAAGCTCGTTCATACGTGCTGTCGATACCCATTACTTCCCCGGTTGACTTCATTTCGGGACCGAGCGAGGTATCTACGTCGAGAAGTTTGGCAAAAGAAAATACCGGAGCCTTAACCGCAATAAATTTCGGTTTCGGCCCAATCCCAGTTTGATAACCAAGTTGGGCCAGGCTTTGCCCCATGATAACTTTTGTGGCGAGGTTGACCATGGGCACACCCGTAATCTTGCTCAAGTAAGGCACAGTGCGACTGGAACGCGGGTTGACTTCGATGACGTACACTTGATCCTCATGGAGGACATACTGAATATTGAGCAATCCCTTAACATTTAACGCCAGAGCCAACCTTACCGTAAAGGATTCAATTTGCGCCAACGCCTGAGGCGAAACAGTTTGCGCCGGATATACGGCGATTGAGTCGCCCGAGTGCACGCCGGCCCGCTCGATGTGCTCCATAATGCCCGGAATGAAGACTGTTTCTCCGTCCGCGATGGCATCAACTTCAATTTCCTTACCTAAAAGGTATTTATCCACCAAAACAGGATGTTCCGGCGTAATCTGAACTGCCGTGGTCATGTAGTTAACTAAATCAGCCTGGTTATACACTATTTCCATGGCCCGGCCGCCTAGGACATAGGATGGTCGCACCAGCACCGGGAAACCAATTTCCTCCGCTATCCGTTGGGCTTCTTCCACGGTGTACACAGTAGCGCCGTGCGGTCTGGCAATACCCAAGTCTTCCAGCAGCGCATCAAATCTTTCACGGTCTTCCGCTCGATCGATATCCTCCACCGCAGTACCCAAAATCTTGAAGCCACGTTCCTGTAAGGGCGCCGCCAGATTAATTGCGGTTTGCCCGCCAAACTGGACAATCACCCCTTGGGGCTGTTCCTTTTCCAAAATATGCACCACGTCTTCCGGCACCAATGGTTCGAAATATAAACGGTCCGACGTATCAAAATCCGTACTTACAGTCTCGGGATTATTATTAATAATAATCGACTCTATGCCTTGCTCCCGCAGCGACCAGACCGAGTGCACGGAACAATAATCGAACTCAATTCCCTGACCGATGCGAATCGGACCGGAGCCCAGCACGACAACCTTTGGTTTTGTGGTAACCTTAACTTCATCTTCCCGATCGAAGCTGGAGTAATAATACGGGGTAGCAGCCTCAAACTCAGCCGCACAGGTATCCACCATCTTGAATACCGGACGAATTCCCGCCTTCTTACGCGTTTTTTCAATTTCGCGCTCCTTCACACCCAGACATAGGCCAATTTCCTTATCCGCTAAGCCGAGATCCTTGGCTTCAATTAGCAACTCAAAGAATCGGTTATAGACCTCATCCTGCCAAATCTCGTCATCGCGCACAATAAGTTGGAACTCCTCGCTGGCTCCTTCTGCTGCAAGTCTTTGATACATTTGCACAATGTTATTGATTTTAGCCAGGAAAAAGGGATTCCATTGAGTTAACTCGGCCACCAACGCAGCACTCCAGCCACGTCGCAAGGCCTCCGCGATATAAAAGAGGTGTTGATCATCCGGTTCACGCAGTTTATCCGTTAAGTCCGCATCGCTTAGCGTGGCGTTAGCCGGCAAAAGTAACCCGTATGCGCCTATTTCCAGCGAACGTATGGCCTTAAGCAGGCTGCTTTCCAAATTGCGTCCGAGCGCCATAACTTCACCGGTCGCCTTCATTTGGGTACCCAGCGTGCGATTGGCCGCCGTGAACTTGTCAAACGGCCAGCGCGGAATTTTTATCACCACATAATCAAGGGCCGGTTCGAAGCACGCTGACGTTTTTTGGGTGACCGCATTGCGAATCTCCGCCATAGTGTAGCCTACTGCAATCTTAGTTGCCACCTTAGCAATTGGGTAGCCGGTAGCTTTCGAAGCCAAGGCACTGGAACGACTGACCCGAGGATTTACTTCAATAACATAATAACGCGGTGATTTTACATCCAAGGCGAACTGCACATTGCACCCGCCTTCAATCCCGAGCGCGCGAATAATCTTGATTGAGGCCTCGCGCAACATCTGATATTCTCGATCGGCTAAGGTCTGAGAAGGTGCTACAACGATGCTGTCCCCGGTATGGACCCCCACCGGATCCAAGTTTTCCATATTGCAGACCGTAATGCAGTTGTCCGCACTGTCGCGAATAACTTCATATTCGATTTCCTTCCAGCCCGAAACACAGCGTTCCACGAGCACCTGATTGATAATACTCGCCTTCAGCCCGCGCTGCGTAATCAAGCGCAACTCTTCCGCAGTGTGAGCAATACCACCGCCTGTTCCGCCCAGAGTATAGGCAGGACGAATGATCAGCGGATAGCCGATTTGGGCCGCAAACTCCATCGCCAGCTCCAACTTGTCCACGATGACGCTTTCCGGCACCGGTTCTTGGATACTGTCCATCATATCGCGGAACAACTGCCTGTCCTCCGCCTTGCGGATCGCTTCCAGCGGCGTACCCAGCAGCACAACCCCCTCCGCCTCCAGGATGCCTGCTTCCGCCAGTTTGAGGGCCAGATTCAGTCCCACTTGGCCGCCTAAGGTCGGCAACAACCCCTGCGGTTTTTCCTGCCGAATGACCTTGGCGACAAATTCTACCGTCAAGGGCTCAATATATACCCGGTCAGCAATATTGCTATCCGTCATAATCGTCGCCGGATTGCTGTTGACCAGGACGACTTCAATTCCTTCTTCCTTCAAGGCTCGGCAGGCCTGAGTCCCGGCGTAATCAAACTCTGCGGCTTGACCGATAATAATCGGTCCGGAGCCTATAACCATAACCTTTTTCAAGGCAGCGTTCTTCGGCATCTAGTAGCCTCCTTCTCCTGGCTTGCTGACCTTACAGCATTGCGAAAAAATCTTGAAATAAATACTCACTGTCGTGTGGTCCCGGAGATGCTTCCGGGTGATATTGCACGGTGAACAAGGGTAAGCGCTTATGTCGGATCCCTTCCACCGTATTATCGTTCAAGTTGCGATGGGTAATCTCCATCTCCAGACCTTCTAAGGACCGCTCATCCACCGCATAACCATGATTTTGGGAGGTAATGTACACGCGACCTGTCTTCACATCCTGGACCGGATGATTGCCACCCCTGTGACCAAACGGCAGTTTGAACGTGTCGGCACCCAAAGCCAGTGCTGCCAGCTGGTGACCCAAACAGATCCCAAAAATTGGCACTTGTCCAATCAACTCACTAATATTATGGATGGCAGCCGGTACGTTTTTGGGATCACCCGGGCCATTGGAAAGAATTAGGCCGTGCGGTTTAAGCGCCATAATATCCTTAGCTCCGGTCAAGGCCGGCATAACAACCAAGCGGCATCCTTTCGCATGAGTCGTCCGGATGATATTCTGTTTACTGCCAAAATCGAGCACTGCTACCAAAGGTCCGTTGCCGGGAATATGGTAAATCTCCCGCGTTGTAACTTGTTCCACCAATCCGGCGGGCAGGACTGCATGCTGTGTTTGTTGCAGCGCCAAGCGCCACTGCTCACCCGCCGCCAAATCGGGGGTGATTAGGCCGCGCATCGTGCCCCTTTGTCGCAAGTGCCGGGTCAGCGCACGAGTATCTATACCACAGATGCCGGCAATTTCCGTCCGTCGACAGAATTCATCAATCGTCTCCGTTTGCCGCCAGTTTCCTGGTACGTCGCATATCTCCCGCACTACCAACGCTTTGGCCGCCGGGCGCGCGGCCTCGTAATCATCGGCATTGGCACCGTAGTTGCCGATGAGCGGATAGGTCAAAACCACAATTTGGCCACAGTAGGAAGGATCAGTCAAAATTTCCTGATACCCCGTCATGCTCGTGTTAAATACTACTTCCCCTTCAGTTGTTGCCAAATTGCCAAAAGACCGCCCGGCAAAACTAGTACCATCTTCCAATACAAGATAAATTTGCATAACTGCTTCCTTTCTTTACGACACAGCCAGTTTGCGATCCTGCATTACAATCTTGCCGTTAACCAAGGTCAAAACGGCGAAGCCTTGTAACTCAACACCCAGGAAAGGTGAATTTTTTCCTTGGGATGCTAAATCTTGCTCTGTCAAAGTCAAGCGCAAATCGGGATCCAGCACAGACAAATCCGCAACCATGCCCACTGCAAGACTCCCTCTACCAATTCCCAGGATACGTGCCGGATTATAACTCATTGCCTCAACCGCCCGACTGAGTTCCAATTCGCCACTGCGAACCAAAGCCAAAATGAGCGGCACGGCAGTTTCCAAACCTACTAAGCCAAAGGGGGCATAATTAAACTCCACTGCTTTTTCCTCACTAGTGTGTGGCGCATGATCCGTAGCAATACAATCAATGATTCCCTCTGCTAAAGCGGCACGCAGCGCCATGACATCCTGCATCGGACGCAGTGGCGGATTGACCTTGGTCGCAGTAGAATAACCCCTGACCGCCGCATCGCTCAAGCTTAGGTGATGCGGCGTTACCTCACACGTTACTTTAATGCCGCGCGCTTTGGCAGCTCGGATCAGTTCCAGCGAACCTTTGGTACTCACATGTGCAATGTGCACCGGTGACCCTGCTGCTTCGGCCAAAATGATGTCGCGCGCCACCATAATTTCTTCCGCTGCCGCGGGTATCCCTCTAAGGCCAAGTTCACTGGAGATAGGGCCAAAGTGCATTACTCCGTCTGCGCTCAAGCTGGACTCTTCACAGTGGGCAATAACCGGAAGGTTAAACATCTTCGCATACTCCAAGGCCAAACGCATCATTTCTGCGTTGCCGACCGGTTTACCATCATCAGAGATGGCCACCGCTCCATTAAGAGCCATATCCCCTATTTCAGCCAGTTCCAGTCCCGCAGAACCCTTCGTGATGGCCCCGATCGGAAAAACATTGACCACGCCCTCGCGCGCAGCTACCGCCTTGACAGTCTCAAGCATAGCTTTACTGTCGAGCACGGGCTTGGTGTTAGGCATACAGGCCACCGAAGTAAATCCACCCAGCGCGGCAGCTCTGGTGCCGCTGGCGATAGTTTCTTTCGCTTCGAGACCGGGTTCGCGCAAATGCACATGCATGTCCACTAAACCGGGCGTAACAATCTTCCCGGCGGCATCATACACCTGCATATCGCCGCTAACTGCAATATTGACCTCAACCGCAGCAATTAAACCGTCTTTAATTAAAATATCCCGTTTGGCGTTAATACCCTGCACGGGATCGACTACTAAACCATTTTTAACGAGGAACATCAACCAAACCTCCTCCTGCCATTAGGTAGAGTACAGCCATGCGCACTGCCACCCCGTTTGTAACTTGTTCAGTGATAACTGATTGCGGTCCATCTGCCACTTCCGGACTAATTTCCACTCCCCGATTCATCGGCCCGGGATGCAGCACCAAGGCGTCCGGTTGGGCTAAAGCCAAGCGTGCTTGGTTTAGCCCAAACAAGCGAGCATATTCGCGCAAGGTCGGGAAAAGGCCCTTTTGCTGGCGTTCTAACTGGATACGCAAGACATTGACCACATCTGCACCTGCCACCGCATCTTCAATCCTATTAAATACCTCTACACCCATTTCTGCCAGTCCGGGCGGCATCAACGTACTCGGACCAGCGACACGGACCTTGGCCCCTAACTTCGTCAAGCCCCAAATATTGGACCGTGCTACCCTACTATGCAGCACATCACCCAAGATAGTCACGGTTAAACCTTGAATTGTGCCTTTTTTCTCCCTAATAGTAAACATATCCAACAGCCCTTGGGTCGGATGCTCATGAAACCCGTCGCCGGCGTTTACCACTGAGGCCTTAATGTTTTGCGACAGCAGCAACGGTGCCCCAGAGGCCTGGTGCCGAATTACCACTATGTCCGCACCCATCACATCGATGGTTTTACCGGTGTCAATTAAGCTCTCCCCTTTGACTACCGAACTAGTGCTGACAGCCAAGCTCGAAGTATCCGCACTGAGATATTTACCGGCCAGCTCAAACGAGGTACGGGTGCGCGTACTCGGCTCATAAAATAAATTAATCACGGATTTCCCCCGCAGGGTTGGGACCTTTTTGATGTCCCTTTGGATGATGTCCTTCATCGGCGCTGTCTGGTCGAGAATCAAATTGATTTCATCTGACGACAGGTCCTGTAAGCCTAAAAGGTCTTTTCTCGTCCACTTCATCAAGGGTTGCCTCCTCATATTTTACTGTCGCCTCATTACTTACCATCAACGATGAGTATCACTAGAGACAATGTTAACCAAACTAACCATTCTCATGCAAAAGGACTTAACCATGCAAAAAAACCTTCTCCTGCACGGCAAGAGAAGGTCCTTAGCTTTTTTCAAGCAAGTTCACCATCCCTTGCCGGCCTCTCGGGACCGGTTTTAAAGGGTTAACGGTAATTTGGCATCATTCCACTTTTTCATTGAGGATGACTCTGTCCTCTTGGTCAATCTCAAGTAGGCGCACCGACACCACTTCTTTACTGGAAGTCGGCAGATTTTTACCCACGTAATCCGCGCGAATGGGCAGTTCGCGGTGTCCCCTATCCACCAATACCGCCAACTGAATGACCTTTGGCCGACCAATGTCGATGACGGCATCCAAGGCCGCCCGGGCCGTACGTCCGGTATAGAGCACATCATCGACCAAAATTACCTTTTTGCCTTGAATGCTAAAAGGTACCTCTGTTCTGTGCACCACCGGTTGGTAAGCGAGAGTAGTTAGGTCATCTCGGTACAAGGTAATGTCCAAAACGCCCAAGGGTACGTCAACGCCCTCAATTTCCTTGATCTTAGCTTGCAGGCGTTCTGCCAATGGAACGCCGCGCCGCCGAATGCCAATTAGCACTACATCCGCAATTCCCTGATTCTTTTCAATAATTTCGTGCGCAATTCGCGTAACAACCCGCCGTAAAGCATCGGCATCCATGATTTGATTTTTCTCGACTAAAGTCATCTTAGTCCCTCCGACAGTTTAATTTCCCGGCTAGACCTGGCTAGACCTGGCTAGTATTAGCTGAATGAACTAAAAAACCTGCTTACGACTAGTAAGCAGGCAGAAAAATCATCTGTCTTAACCTTACTAGCCTCACGGGACTAAAATTAAAGGTTGATAGACCAGTTGAACGTTATGAACCTTAATACTTAAAACTTACCAGACGTGGTTACAAAAGTCAACAATTGAAACGATTTTAAGTCGCAAATTGACGTAACTGTGCAAGTAGTTCGCCGAAATAATCTGGTAGAGGGGCGGAAAACTCCATGTACTGTTGACTTACCGGGTGATTAAAGCCAAGGATAGCCGCATGTAAAGCTTGTCCCTTGAGACCAAAATTGTTTTTGCGTACCCCATACATGCAATCCCCCAGTACCGGATGTTTGAGATAAGTCAAATGCACCCTGATTTGGTGCGTGCGTCCCGTTTCCAGGCGGCATTCCACTAAGGTAAACTCCCTGAACCTTTCTTGGACCACATAGTGTGTTATCGCATGGCGAGAATTATTGTGTGTCACCGCCATTTTTTTGCGATCCTTAGCATCACGACCGATCGGCGCATCAATCGTGCCGCCCGGTTCCGGCATAACACCGTGCACCACCGCCAGATACCTACGCGACATACTATGCGCTTTAATTTGGTCCGCCAAGGCCAGATGAGCCAAGTCCGTTTTGGCCACCACCAAAAGGCCCGAGGTATCCTTATCAATGCGATGCACAATGCCGGGCCGTAAGACACCATTAATTCCTGATAGATCGCGACAGTGATAGAGCAGAGCATTGACCAAAGTACCTTGGTAATTACCCGGAGCCGGGTGCACAACCATACCCTGCCGTTTGTTAACCACGAGCAGCTGCTCGTCCTCATAGACAATATCCAAAGGTATATTTTCCGGCATCAAGTCAAGGGCTTCCGGCGCCGGAACAGTAACGACAACTTCTTGTTCCGGTGTCAACCTGTAATTCGCTTTTTGCCGTCGACCGGCAACAAGTACAGCCCCGTCCCCAATCAACTTTTGGACAAAGGAACGAGTATAAGTCGCCAAATTGTCCGTAACAAAAACATCCAGCCTGGTTTGCGCCGCTTCGGCCGGTACCACCAAGCTATACTGTTCACTACCCTCTAAATTAACTTCGTCCTCGTCTAATACCTGATTACCCATGCTTAACCTCACTTTGCTTTACCTTGCTTGGTGTTGCTTGGAGTTGCTTCCTGCTGCGGCGTACCGCCGCGCAGCAAGTAATAAGCCAAAATGCATGAGCCAATCACTATAGCGGAGTCGGCAAGATTAAAAATATAGGACCACACTCGAAAATCAATAAAATCGATAACCCTGCCATATCTCACGCGGTCAAGCATATTGCCCAAGGCTCCACCCGCCTGCATGGCCAGAGCAATCCGCAGCCAGATCCATTCTTGAGGTACTTTGCGATAGTAATAGACGATGATACCTACTACCACTAAAGAAATCAATTCAAACAGCTGCGTCCGATAGGCCAACAAGCCAAAAGCGGCGCCAGGATTACGCACGTAAGTCAGATATAGGAAGTGATTAATTATCGGTATGGACATTCCTTCTGTCATCCTGCTTTGAACCAGAAACTTACTGCCTTGATCCAGTAACAAGACAATGATTGCCACGGCCAGACCCATGCAAGAACCTCCAACATTTCCCTAGATTTACTAACCCATCTTATCATATTGGGTAGGCCCATACAAGAAATGCGGCCAATCTCGCCGGTTATTTGCGCCGCCCATGTCGGGTACTGCTGTGAAAGACATTTGGTCGTCCCGGTTCATCTTCATACGGGACATCTTCCACCGTATCCTGCACCGCTCCGATAATTTCTTCACTATCCACATAAGTATCCGTGTAGTCGTCCGCCTCCGTCACATCAGAAGGGCTTTCCGAACTACCGTAACGCGCCACCGCTTGCCAGGCATCCTCACCATCAAAAGCATTATCCTTAGTCAGATCGTGGAAAGTGCGGCCAAAGGGCGGCCAGAGAACCTCCTCCTCGACCGGTCGATTTTCCCCGGTCTCGTACTGCTCGCTGTGTTGCTTGCAATTAAGGCACAAGGTTGTTTGCGGCAGAGCTTCCAGCCTTGCTTCAGGTATGGATTGACCGCACTGCTCGCAGATTCCGTAACTGCCACTATCTAATTTGGCCAGGGCTTCATTAATCTTGTCCACCTGAATTAAAGCGTTTTCGCGCAATCCGATATCCTTACTGCGCTCAAACACCTCCGTAGCCACATCCGCCGGATGATTGTCCGCCACGGACAATTCTGCAGTCTCGTCGCGCAACGAACCTTGGTGCGTAATCGCCTCCGCTAAGTCCTGATAATGCTGCCGTGCTTCTTCTAAGCGTTGCCGGTAACCACTCATATGGGAATTATCCAAGTAAATCTCCTCCCAGCCTTAAGCTTACCTCAAAGCTAAGTTTCCCAGAATAGCACGTAAACATGGTTA
>JAJXUE010000065.1 GCA_021783135.1 Bacillota bacterium
AAGTTATGAAGATTCGCAATAAACTTACGCGGGGATTGGGAGCGGGTGCTAACCCGGAAATAGGTAACCGAGCCGCCGAAGAAAGCAGGGAAGAAATCCTGCAAGCCTTAAAAGGTGCCGATATGGTCTTTGTCACCGCAGGAATGGGCGGCGGAACAGGTACCGGCGCAGCTCCGATCGTGGCCGAAGTGGCCAAGGAAGTCGGGGCCTTGACTGTAGGCGTAGTAACACGGCCGTTTATGTTTGAGGGGCGCAAAAGGGCGTTGCAAGCGGAAAAAGGTATTATGGATTTAAAGGCCAAAGTGGATACCTTAATTACGATACCTAATGACAGGCTCTTGCAGGTAGTGGACAAGAATACTTCGATTACTGAAGCTTTCCGGGTGGCGGATGATGTATTGCGGCAGGGCGTACAAGGAATATCTGACTTAATTGCGGTGCCAGGCTTGATTAATTTAGACTTCGCGGACGTGAAGACGATTATGACCGATACTGGCTCAGCCCTGATGGGCATCGGAATTGCCAGCGGTGAGAACAGAGCCGCCGAAGCAGCGAAAAAGTCAATATCCAGCCCATTGTTGGAGACTTCTATTGAAGGGGCCAAAGGGGTGTTGCTTAATATCACCGGCGGTACCAACATGAGTCTGTTTGAAGTAAACGAGGCGGCCGAGATTATCGCCGAGGCCGCAGACCCCGAAGCCAACATTATCTTTGGCGCCGTTATCGACGAGAACATGGCGGAAGAAGTACGGGTTACCGTTATTGCAACCGGTTTTGACCAGCGCCCCCAACGCAAGGAAGCGTCTGATTTGGACATCAAACCTTTTGCGGCGACTGCTGCTAACAACGATGAGCTCGATATCCCGGCTTTTCTACGGCGACGCTAATTTCGTTAATCACATCAGTTAAAGCAACCTCAAGCAACAAAGTCTAAGAAAACCCCCGCATCATTATGAGATGATTAGGGGGTTTTTGTCTTTTTTTGAGCGCAGGAATTGCGACAGGATTTACCTGGTCCTGGGTGTATAATCTAGGAGGGCGCCAAAAGGGGGGTCGAACTTGGCCCAACCTGTTATATATCTGGACAAAAGTATCTTACTCAATTTCACCATGGACTTTGTCATTTTGCTGCTGGCCTCACGGTTAAGTGGGTACCGTGTCAAAACTGTGCGCTTGTGTGTCGGGGCATTAGTTGGAAGCATTTATGTTCTGGCAGTCTTCCTACCTCAAATACCCTTTATATATAATATGGCATGCAAGTTGCTCTATTCGTGTTTGATTATTATAGTCACCTTCTACCCGTGTCGCCTGAAAAAGTTTCTCACCCTGTTTACTTACTTCTATGCCGTATCTTTTGCCCTAGGTGGGGCAGTTTATGCCTTCGCGGCGCTGAGTGAAACCTTAAACGGGAGGAGCCAATACGACATAATTGTCAACCTAGTGCGCAAAAGCGCCAATCTGACCGATATTTTGATTTGGGGGTTCCCGTTAGCCCTATTGTTTTGGGCAATCCTTGGTAGGGCGGTTTGGAACGGGTTGAAACGCGGTCTGCTGCAAGCAACGCTGCGCTTCCCGATCAGCATTAAGTTTGCGGGGCTGGAGGTTATGCTGGACGGGTTAGTTGATACAGGTAACCAATTGCGCGACCCTCTAACGAAATTTCCGGTTGTGGTGGTGGAAGCGGAGATACTTGTACCTCATTTGCCGCCTGGTTTTGCGGCGATAATGAGTGGCGCAGATCTAGGACTCTTGCAGGCCTGTTTGGCCGGTACAGTCTGGGAGAACAGGCTGCATTTAATTCCGTTCATCTCTGTAGGACAGCAAAATGGTCTGATGCTCGGTTTGGTGCCTGACATTTTGATGGTGCACACGCCTGCCGGCCCAATTGATGCGGGCAAAGTAATTATTGGTTTATATGCCGCACATTTAAGTCATGATGGCGCCTACCGTGCATTGATCCACCCAGACCTATTGCCGAGTATTGGTTATTGAGCAGTAAAGGGGGAATATCGTGCCCAGAAATTTGCTGAAACTCAAATGGCGTTTTAAGTTAACCCTTGCGCATATCTTGCAGCGTTTAAACCTTGCGGATGAAATTCATTATGTGGGGAGCAGTGAAGCATTGCCACCACCCTTATCCAGCGATGAGGAGCTATTTCTCCTCGCTCGCTTGGAGACAGGCGACAGCGCCGTGAAGAGCGTATTAATTGAACGCAATCTAAGGTTAGTTGTTTATATCGCGCGGAAGTTCGAAAATACAGGCGTCGGAATCGAAGATTTAGTTTCAATTGGCACCATAGGATTAATCAAGGCGGTCAATACCTTCGATCCGAGTAAAAAGATCAAATTGGCTACCTATGCCTCAAGGTGTATTGAAAACGAAATCCTGATGTACTTAAGGCGCAACAATAAAATTCGCTCGGAAGTTTCATTTGATGAGCCGCTCAATATTGATTGGGACGGCAATGAGTTATTGCTCTCTGATGTATTAGGTACGGATAATGATATCATTTATAAATCAATTGAAGAGGAAGTAGAGCGTAAACTCCTGCAAACGGCAATGGCCAAGTTGAATGCGCGGGAAAAAAAGATTATGGAACTGCGTTTTGGGCTTAATGGCGGCACGGAGAAGACCCAAAAGGAAGTAGCCGACTTTTTGGGAATTTCCCAATCCTATATCTCGCGCTTGGAAAAACGCATTATCAAACGTTTACAAAAAGAAATCTATAAGATGGAGTAGGTCGCAAGAGCATAAGCAAGATGCCATATCATGTGGCATCTTTTTTGGTACATTAGCGCTAGAAAAATTACAAGTTTAGAGGATATACGATGTAATTGTAGAATACATTACAAAATCGTACCATTTGGAGGGTAACATGTTCGAGTATATTATCGGAAGCAGCATCACTCTGATAGTACTAATCATTGCCATCTATCTAGTAAGAGCTTTGTACCAGTTCACCTTAGTGCTTAAGAAGGTTGGAACTATGGTTGATGCGTTGAACGACGAACTTCCTCCTTTATTGGCGGAAGCAAGGGGTGTAACAGCTAACGTCCATGCCGTGACGCAATTGATGAAGGGCGGAATTAGTGAGGCTGCAGCAGCTGCCGGAGTGATATTTAATGCTAAAACTGCCATTCAAGGTTATAAAACGGCGCGTCAAGTGTTTAATTGGATACTCAAATTAATGGAAAGGAAGGGAAAAAAATTATGAGTGAAGAAAGAACAATAGTCCATGACGAACGGGTCAGTAATATTTCCTCCGTAGTGCTGGCTGCGTTAGTGGGCGGTTTGGTAGGAGCAGCCGTAGGGGTAATGGTGGCGCCTAAGACTGGCAAGGAACTGCGCGGCGACATTGTACAAAAAACCATGGATAAATGGGATGAAACCAATATTGTGGAACAAGGCAAGGAAATGGTACATGAACTGGCCAATCTTGTCAATAGTTTGCGCAGCAACAAGTCCAATACTGTAGAATTAAAGCCAACCGAGGAACCATCGCCTGCGGTCGAATTTGATTCCAGCGAAATAGACGAGTAGGGATTAATTTTTAGTAGCTTGCGCCGGCATGGCGCAACTAAATAAGAAGCGCGCAGTTCATAGGCTGCGCGCTTCTTATTTAGTTGCGGTGTAATTATGTTTTAATTAAGGGAAGCCAAAATTTGCTGGTATATTTGCTGAGGTTGAAATGAGCCGCGGTTGCCGAATCCTCTGGAACCGCCTTGACCTTTGTCGGTCGGCGGGGTACTCCCGTTGGGAACGGAGCGGTTAGGGCCTCCGGGGTTAAAACCCTTTGTTTGAGTTAAGGAACTTTTTTGGGAAGCCGTAAATACGGCATTAATGGCAGCTGCTTGTTGTTGTAAAAATGCTTGGCTTGGGTTGGCGGTTTTAATTAATGTTTGCAAGATCGGTTTAAGCTTGTCCTTTTGGGCGCTGCTCAAAGCCTGTTGGGCATTATTTTGCAGACGTCTAATCTGCATGGCGGCCTGGATAGCCGGATTGCGGAAGGCCTGTCTTGGGTTGGTCTGACCGGAGTTGGCTTGATTAGCGGTAGTTGCTTGTGAAGCTGTAGCCGACTGTGAGCCGCATCCCGTGAGTCCGATAGCTACAACCAACATCAGGACTAATATTCCCACGATAGTTCCCTTTTTTGTTGCAGTATGTTCTTTTGTTGGCAACTGCATTATGTTCGATCCTCCCTTAAGTTATGATAGGCTCTCGGCATTCGCCGAGGCAGTTGGTACAAGGGTTTCCCTGAACCAACCTTATAGCATTCCTCCCTCATTTAGTGGGAGGAATTTTGCTTTTCATCACGTTTAACTGGAAATTCGCGAGTC
>JAJXUE010000066.1 GCA_021783135.1 Bacillota bacterium
ATGTGTTAGGCACGCCGCCAGCGTTCATCCTGAGCCAGGATCAAACTCTCCATAAAATTGAAAAGTTTAAAACTTTGCTCTCTTAAACTAGAAACTCTTGACGAGTTTTTTCAGGCTTGTATTTTGCATTGTTGTTTAGTTTTCAAAGACCATTTTGCTCTGTCACTTATTACCGCGACAGTTATTAATTCTATCAGATAACATCTTCGCTGTCAACATCTTTTATTGTGATACTTGCTTTTGTGATACTTGTTCAACAGCGACTCCGTTAGGATACCACAGTTATTGTCTAATAGTCAACACTTATAAATTCATTCATGAATAATGTGTAAAACAAGCTATACTTGCTTATTATACTTGCTTATAATGAACGGTAATTCCCTACGGCACATATTAACTAATATCCTTTGTCTACTGCGGGTAAACACGTGGCACCCGAGCCCCTATCATACATACTATTTCATAATTAATCGTTCCCATAATATCTGCAAGTTCCTCAACAGGCACACTCTGCCCTTCTGCGCTCCCAAAGAGGATAACCTCGTCACCCTCTTTAGCATCCAAGACATCGCTAACATCGAGCATACATTGATCCATACAAATTGACCCGATAACTGGAACACGCTTGCCCTTTAGCAACGCAAAAACCTTATGCGACAAAACGCGCGAATATCCATCCGCGTATCCCAGCGGCAAGGTAGCAACAGTAATCTCGCGCTTGGCTTCATATTTACGACCGTAACTTACTGTTGCGCCCGGCATAATTGTTTTAATCATGGCAATCCGTGCCTTTAAGGCCATAGCTGGTTTTAGGGTAACACGCGTTAGGTCAACCTCTTGGGAGGGAGCCAATCCATAAAGCATGATTCCCGGTCTTACCATATCGAGATGAGCCTCCGGCAAGTCGATAATCGCGGCGCTGTTTGCCGCGTGTTTGAGAGCAATATGCATCCCCTTGGACTCCAAATACTCAACACAGCTTTTAAACCTTGCCAACTGCTGCAAGGTAAAGCTTTTATCGGTGATATCTGCCACGGCAAAATGAGTAAAGGCTCCTTCAATACTTAACCCTGGCAAATCTCGGATTGCCAAAATATCTTCAGGTTTATTACAGTCAAACCCAATGCGATTCATGCCGGAATCAATTTTAAGATGGACAATTGCCTGTTTCGACTGATCCCGTGCCACATCGGATAAAACCTGTGCTTGCCGCTTGCTGAATATTGTCTGGATAATATCGTTCTCTACTACATATTTTGCAGCATGCTCCGGCGTAAACCCTAGAATCATAATCGGCGCGGTTATCCCACGTTGCCTTAGTTCAAGCGCCTCCCCCAGTGTCGCCACCCCTAAACGATCTGCTCCTACCTCCAGCAATTTTTTAGCCACCGGGAAGACACCGTGGCCGTAGGCATTGGCCTTGACAATCGCCATCACCATTGCCTTGGTTAGTGATTTGACTTGTACTAAATTGTATGCAATGGCATCTAAATCTATCTCAGCCCATACCGGTCTGGAATCATTGTTATGTAAATCTTGCACTTTATTTGCTCGCCTCCTGAACCTGCCTTAAAGCTTTAGGAATTAAATCGGCAATTTCTCCTGCCAATGCACCTCTAGTTCCCATATCTCGTGCTAAAATATCGCCAGCCAAGCCATGACAATAAACACCCAGGCATGCAGCGTCCAAAGGGTTTGCTCCCTGCGCGATCAGCCCCGCTATACACCCCGTAAGCACATCCCCGGTACCGCCAACCCCCAAAATTTGATTTCCGGTTGGGTTAATAAAAGCTCTGCCATCCGGGACGGCAATAATCGTATTAGGGCCTTTCAATACTAAAATTACATTCCACTCAACAGCCTTCTCCAGGGCCAATGCCAAGCGGTTATGCGCTACCTCTTCAACAGTAATTCCTGCCAGACGGGCCATCTCTCCAGGATGCGGTGTCAATATAACCGGTCCGTTTGCTTGAGCTAAAATGCTTAAGTCACTGGCCAGGGCGTTAAGCGCGTCCGCATCAAGCACGATCGGCACCACACAGGCTTGGAGCAATTCCGTTATAAACTCCAAACTTCCATCCCGTTGTCCTAGACCCGGACCAACTGCTACTACCTTAGCCCGAGCAAGCCAAACGTTTAGGGCGAGCAATACCGACGAAGAAAACTCACCGGTTGCAAGCTCAGGCAAGGCGATAGTCGTAGCTTCCATTAAAGTGCTGTCAACAAATGGCGCCAAGCTTGCCCCTGTGGCCATTTGAACTAAGCCAGCACCGGAACGCAACATTGCTTTAGCAGCTAAGACTAAGGCCCCTGTCATGCCGGGCGAACCGCCTATGATCAGTCCGGTACCATGTGTTCCTTTGTGACCACTAGAGACTCTTGGCGGAAGCGCCTCTCCCACCAAACTCGGGGTCAAAACATGCGTACTGACTGAGGGATTATCTAAAATTCTGGCTGGAATTGAAATGTGCTCTACCTCGACCCGGCCTGAGTACTCAGGACCTCGCTCCATGAAATGGCCAAGCTTGGGCAGTCCAAAGGTGACTGTAACATCAGCTTTAACGGCATCCTTGTACACACGACCTGTATCAGCTTCAAGTCCTGAAGGTATATCTACGGCCAGAATTCTCTTACCCGACAAATTAAGCTCCCGTACATAACTCTCCTGTATTGGTGGCAAAGCGCCTCGAAAACCCGTTCCATACAAAGCGTCAACTGCCAAGTCACAAGTTATTAAAGCCAGCTTAAATGCCCTTAATTCTGCCTCGCCACTAACCTGAAATATTATACTGCCTAAACCTCTAAGCAACCTGTAGTTGATAAGTGCATCGCCCTTAAGCTCATCTGCCTCAGCACACAAAAAGAGCTTTACCTCAACACCCCGATTAACTAAATGTCGCCCCAGAGCCAACCCATCACCACCGTTATTACCTTTGCCGGCTAGAATCACTACCTTTTTTCCCTCAAGTTCCAGCAAAAGTTCCTCCGCCGCATCAAGCAATCCCAAGGCAGCATTCTCCATTAATACAATGCTGGGAATTCCGTACTCCCCAATAGCTACTTGTTCTATTTTTGCCATCTGAGCAGAAGTAACTACTTTCACTCTTCTTCCCCCTTTAGCGCGATAGCAAAAGCAATGGCAAAATCTCTACTATGACTGATACTCACACGCACCGTGCTAAGCCCGCGACTAATCATCAATTCGTAAGCTGCGGTAGCCAAGTGTACTTCCGGTTTACCGAGCGGGTCGGCTAAAACTTCGATATCTGTCCAATTAAGACCTCGCAATCCTGTGCCCAAAGCTTTCAGCACAGCCTCTTTCGCGGCAAATTTTCCCGCATAACTTGCCGCCGCATGTCCCTTTTGTTCACATTCCTCAATTTCCGCTCCGGTAAAAAGCCTACTCTTAAGCCTAGGCTGCCGTAGCATAGCTTGGTCAACGCGCTTAATTTCAATCAAATCAGTGCCAGGAAACATATTTCATCTCCTAACTTCTAGTCCCTACCTATTTTCTCCAAAAAACAAGAAAAACCTGCCCTCCAGACAGGTTTTTACCCACTTGCTTCCCGTTTACCCTGTTCTTCAAGCTGATTAAGCGGAACACGCATGCTGATTGTGGTACCCTGATTCGGAGTACTGTGAATCTTTAACCCATATTCCTCCCCAAACAGGCACTTGAGCCTTTCGTGAACATTGGACAGACCCACTCCGTTACCGGATCCGTAGCCGGGGATTAAAACCAAGCCCAATTTTTCGGCTGGTATTCCCACGCCGTCATCTTTAACTACTAGCTGTAACTCGGAATCTTGTAAGCTCACACTAATCTTAATCGCTCCTTGTCCTAGCTTCGGCGTTATGCCGTGTTTTACCGCATTTTCTACCAGAGGCTGTAGGGTTAAGCGTGGAATCAGCACATCCTCCAAATCAGGTTGGATATCCTGCAAAATTTGCAGTTTGGGGCCAAAGCGAGCCTTTTCCAATACCAGATAAGTATTAACAAACGCCATTTCTTCACGCAAAGAGATAAAATTACCCTGTCGCTTCAAGGCCAGTCGGAAAAAATCAGCTAAACGCATTAGCAGTCGTCTGGCCCGATTAGGATTTGTTCTACTATACATAATTATGGTATTTAACGTGAGTCAATTTCATAATGTTTGATTTCCGAAGGCGAGACCTCCAGAATCTAGTTAATAAATTCTTTTTGAAAACCTAAGCAGCAATCCTTTTTGACTTGTTTAGATGAT
>JAJXUE010000010.1 GCA_021783135.1 Bacillota bacterium
TCATCTAAACAAGTCAAAAAGGATTGCTGCTTAGGTTTTCAAAAAGAATTTATTAACTAGATTCTGGAGGTCTCGCCTTCGGAAATCAAACATTATGAAATTGACTCAAGTATAGTGTTATTTGCTCCTCGCATACCAGGCCAAAATCATTGTTGCCCAGACCAAGCTCAAGTAGAATCATAGACGTGATCAATTATGGGTAAACAAATACCGGATGGAGTGTAGCATGACTTGGTTACTTATGCTGATGTATACAGGATTTCCTGCAAAATGTTGTTGTAAATTAAGTGGGTTTCGCTTAATATATGTACTAGGTCATATAATCCATAGCTATTAGCGAGCAAAGACGCTTCGAATTTTTTTCGGAGTGTCTTATTTTTTTAAGGAGGAAACAAAATGCGCAGATTTTGGACATTCCCACTGATTGCCTTGTTCACCCTAGGCTTTCCCGCCGCCGCGTTTGCGGCCGGCACGACGCCCCACATTGATACCGGGGATACCACGTTCGTCTTAATATCCACCGCACTTGTAATGTTAATGACACCCGGTCTGGCCCTCTTCTATGGTGGAATGGTCCACAAGAAGAACGTATTGAGCACAATTATGCAGAGTTTTATTATCTTGGGCATAATTTCGTTGCAATGGGTTTTGTTTGGTTATAGCCTGGCATTCGGCCCAGACCACGCTCATCTCATTGGTAGCCTGAGTTGGTTGGGACTAAACGGAGTAGGTCAACTGCCTGATCCTAATTATGCAGCTACCGTTCCGGCGTTAGCCTTTATGGCCTTTCAAATGATGTTTGCTATTATTACCCCGGCCCTAATAACCGGGTCTGTGGCAGAACGGATGCGCTTCCCCGCTTTTCTCTTGTTTACTATTTTGTGGGCAACCCTCATATACGACCCTCTGGCCCATTGGGTATGGGGCGTGGGTGGTTTTCTCCGCAACTTAGGCGCTTTGGATTTTGCCGGTGGTACGGTTGTGCATATTAGTTCCGGTGTTTCAGGCTTAGTTGCGGCTATTGTTTTAGGCAAACGCAAAGGGCGTGAAGCCATGGCCCCGCATCAAATTCCGATGACAATAATCGGTGCCGGTCTGTTGTGGTTTGGGTGGTTCGGCTTTAATGCCGGTAGTGCCTTAGGTGCAAATGGTCTGGCTGCACTTGCTCTAGTCAATACTAATACTTCTGCCGCAGCCGGAGCCTTGGGCTGGGTAGCAGTAGAGTGGCTCTTGCATGGCAAGCCTACTGTACTCGGGGCAGCCAGCGGCGCGGTGGCAGGCTTGGTAGCGATTACGCCTGCAGCCGGCTTTGTGCCGATAATCACGGCAATCCCTATTGGCTTGGTTGGCGGCGCGGTATGCTACTTTGCAGTTAGTATACTTAAAGCAAAGCTGGGTTATGATGATGCCTTAGATGCTTTTGGATGTCATGGTATTGGCGGAATATGGGGGGCATTGGCTACCGGTATATTTGCCTCGAAGGCAGTCAATCCCGGCGGTAATAATGGGTTGCTGTTTGGTAACCCCCATCAGTTATTGGTTCAAGCGATAAGTGTAGCTGTAACTATTGCCTTTGCAGCAGTAGGTAGCTTTATTATCCTTAAAGTGGTTGGGTTGGTTGCTAAGTTAAGAACAAGCCCTGAAGAAGAGGATACCGGTTTAGACCTGAGTATTCATGGTGAACAAGCATATAACGATTTAATGTCGAGCGGTTTTCCCATCGGTCTGATGCATGAGGCTAGACTTGTGGTTAACACGCCGGTGCACGCGAAGTAAAGGGAGGATAAGTTACGTGAAAAAGATCGAAGCAATAATTAGACCGGGTAAACTTGACGATGTAAAAAATGCTTTATGTAAATATGGTGTAACAGGGCTGACTGTTACTCAGGTTATCGGCTGTGGGCATCAAAAAGGTCATACAGAAGTATATCGAGGTGTAGAGTATACTATCTATCTGCTGCCGAAAGTTAAGATAGAGATTGTGGTTAATGACGAGCACGCCGAATCGGCGATTCAGGTAATATCCGACGCGGCTCGCACAGGGGAAATCGGGGACGGCAAAATATTTGTTTCGAATGTTGAAAATGCAATTCGTATCCGCACCGATGAGCGTGGCGACCACGCACTATAACGGGCAATAATTAAGTGAGACCACAGGTTTTGAACCTGTGGTCTTTTTATTATGGTTACCTTATACCGCCACCTAATTGACGCTCGGCTAACTGGATCATCCGTTTAGTCATTTCGCCCCCCACACGTCCGTTTTCACGGCTGGGGCGGTCGCCACCTAGGCTTACCCCTAACTCATTGGCTACTTCCATTTTGAATTGATCGAGGGCCCTTCCTGCACCAGCTACTGCGGGTTGGTTTGTGTTACGCTCACCAGGCATAGGCTATTCCTCCTTTTGAGTAATATTGGGCTCTGCGAGTATAGTTTGTGTAAAAGCTTGGGCAATATCCGAGGGAAATAAAGGTTGAGCTGTCAATATTCCTGAGAAACTTACTGTTTGATTAAAATAATTGGCAGAAGGTTAGTATATTAATAATAAAATTGCTTGGAGGTTTACAGGTGAAAGTGCTGGAGGAAAGGATTAATGAATATGTCGAGGAATTCGGACCGATTCTGCCGGGCAAATTTCCGTCGTGGCGGCAACTGAAGCTGATGCTGCAAGCGGATGGGTATGCACCGGCACAAATCGAGGCGTGGTTCGCGCAACAGTTCTGGGTGAATAACGCCTGGCGGGCCGACATACCTCCGGCAAGAGTTATTAAGCCGGATTAAGCAGGTTATTAAGCTTACATATAGAATGTTTTAACTATGCAGCTCAAGACTGCAGCAAAAAGGGGAGATCAGGCGATGATGTTATTTAATAGAGTAAAATCGTGCAGCGTAGAGGAAATTGCTCCAGACAAGCTGGAAGTAAAAGGTCTTTTTATTGACAGTTTTCATGAAATTTGTTTGAGACTTGAAGTAAATGCGACCGATATGGTCATAGTTAAAGCGGAATCGGAAATGATACGCGTACCCCAGACTTACTGTCGTGAGGTAGCGGCTGTAGGAGCCAACCTAGAGGGAATCAAAATTGGGCCGGGAGCAACTAAAGCAATACAACACGCAGTTGGAGATGCCCATGGCTGTACGCATGTGGCCGATTTGGCCCTTGACGCTATCAAGGCAGTAATCCAAGCCAACTTCAAATTGCAGCGACGTGATATGACTCAAGAGGAAAGAATAGCGCTAAATTATAACAAGCTGGTAAATACTTGCCATCACTGGACTAAGCTTGGCGAGGAGTTGCAACTCAAATAAAGGCTCAATGAGGCGTGTGGACATAAGCGGGGATACCTGTATTAAGGTATCCCCTTATTGGTGTGCAGATTTCAAGCTAAGCTAGTTGTTTTTGGCTCCGTCTTGAATCCAGTTTTTGATGGTTTGAATCTGGCCGCTACTTAAAGGCTTTTGCCCGAGAGGCATCTGCGGCTGCATGACACCGGTTATTTTTTTAACTAAGACAGAGTCGTTGGGGTTGCCGGGAATTACATTTTTCATGGTAACCCCTGCATATGTGTCTAAATGGTAATTGCCAGAATTTCCGTGACACATAACGCATTTATTTTGGAAGATGGGGTCAATGTCGCGTTTGTAACTAGGTTGCGTCACCGTTGTTGTAACCAAAGCTTTCGGGACGGAGCGGAAGCCTTGATAGGTAAGATAGGCCATACCTGCGACAAGCAGAGTTGCGACAGCGAGAGCAATGGGCCTTTGGCGGGGAAAACGGCTGGGATTGCGGTCAAACCAGGGTAGTCCGACTAAAACGATGATGGCAATCGCCGGCAATCCCACCATGGCTAGAGGGTCTAACTTGGGCGGGAAATATTTTAGCAGCTGATAGACGCCAAAAAAGTACCATGCCGGTTGGGGAATGTATTGATTTTTATTCAGGGGATCGGCTGGATCACCAAGCCCCTTAGGGGCTAGAGTTGCAGCTACCCACAACGCGATGCCGACTAACAGGAGTGTGAGCATCATACGCCAAGCAACGTTGGGCCAAAATGGCATTGATCTAGTCTCGATATTTTCGCCGCGGCGTTTGGCGGCGGTTAATTCATCAGTTGCCGACATACCTTGACGAAGGACGAAGAAGAAGTGAGGCGCAAAAGCAATTAGGATGAGCACAGTTAAGAGCAACATGTGCACGGAATAGAACCTGGTCAAGGTAGCTCCGGTTACCTCGGAGCCATTGCGCATAACACGTACGACAAATTCCCCAATTAACGGAACATAGGCAGCCATAGCCGTACCCACAGTCGAGGCCCAATATCCTTGTTGATCCCAAGGTAGGAGGTAACCGGTAAAGGATAGGCCAATGGTGCCGATCAATAATATAACACCCAATAACCATGTCAGTTCCCGCGGTTTTTTGTACGCCGCCTCGTAAAAAACGCGCAGTAGGTGGAATAAGACGAGTACAATCATGAAATTAGCGCCCCAGCTATGAATCGAGCGCACGAAATGGCCGACAGGTGTGGCCTCCAAGTTCTTGATACTTTCCCAAGCATCCGTGGCTGATGGGATATAAGCCGTTGCTAGTAATATTCCCGTAATCGCCTGGCTGAGGAAGATAAAGAATGTAGCAAAGCCCAGATAGTCCATAAAGCTGCTCGGCTTGGGTACGGGATGTTCAAACATGGAAGCTATTAGAGTGCTGAACTGTAGACGTTCATCCAGCCATTTTTTCATTACGTCAAGCGCCCCCCAACCATAACGTTATCACCTTGTTGTTGGATAACTCTGCGCGGCAAGGGGTGAGGCGGTGGGCCGCCAAGCACATTGCCATTAATATCATATATGCCACCATGACAGGGACAAAAGTATTTTTTGGAGGATTGTGACCAGGCGACCGGGCAGTTTAAGTGAGTACAGTGAAAATCTAAGGCCAGCCAGTTTCCATTGCCTAGGTTGGTAACGTATACCCCTTCTTTCACCCCAACACCTTGATAGGAAACCATGGTAGGAATGCCTTGGGGGAAATCCTTGACGCTGCCAACCTTCTCGAGTGGTTCGGTATTTTCTGGCGGAGGCCAGAGGTAGCTTCCGGCCAAGCCCAGATAACCTAAACCCATTGCCCCGCTGATAACCCCAACTCCCCATTTGAAAAAGCGCCGGCGCGGAACTTTAGTGGTATTTTTTGTTTGCATGTAATACCCCCCTTAGTTTTTGGTTGACCTTGCTTATTTTTCCTTGGCAGCATAGTTAATATGCGGCGGAATAGCATCGTTCGGCTTGAGTTGGATAAAAAAAAGCCAAGATGAAAATTTATTGGAAAATCGGGCAGACTAAAAGAGCAATTAAAACCTCAATACAACTTGCAATGGTTATGTTGAGGTTGGAAAAACATGCAGAGGGAGGATTACACATGCCAAACAAAATCCTTACAGGTTTGATGCTGGTACTGGGTTGTACCTTTGTCGCTGTTGGCTGTAGTACTCAGCAAACTCCGGCCCCGGCCCCAACAGCTACAAACGCCGCATCTGTAGCCAGTGTTAACACCAAAGTTGACAACATTGTATCCAAAGGTTTGTATAGGTTTGGCCCGCCCATGATGGGAGTTTCCGACAGCTATGACAACATGTATTTTGCGGCGAAAGGCGGCAACTGGGCACTTGCCGACTACATGGGTGACGTGATGGATGATTTCATGGCACCGGCTCAGCTTACTAAAGCGAGCTTATACTCCCAATGGTCCGGATTTTATAAGGGTAACTTGGGTGATGGCACTGCTTTGCGCAAAGCGATAGCAAGTAAGGATTTCACCGCATTTACCAAGGCCTATACCGCGACAATGACCAACATGTGCAATACCTGTCACAGCAATAACGGTTTTAAATTTATTAAAAAAATCCAGGCTACATCACCGGCGGTGGACCTCGATTATACAGTTAAATCTGACGCCAGCGAAAATCAGTAAAAACAAGCAAATTAATAAGCCTACACCTTGTCTGAAACGGTGTAGGCTTATTTGTACTATAAATTTTGCAGACCAATAAACCAAGCATGGTATAATTAAACTGACTCATGCAACTGGGGGTTAAAAATGGTCAGAAGGCGTTGGAGAGGCTTGCGGTCTGCGGCGTTTCGCCGGACAGTGTTTACACTGATGTTAATTTGCCTTTTTGGGGTAGGTGTTTGGCTGGGGCTGCAGCAAACCGACCACACGCAGAGCAAACAACTTAAGTTATTGCAGGATAAGGTTCAGGAGCTTGAGGCCCAGGTTAAGCAACTCCAACAGCACTAGACCATTGGGCTGGCTAGACAAATAATGAAGAAGAAGGGTGTCGTGTGTATGCAAGCAGATGTATTTTTTATCGATATGCATGCCAAGGGAGGGAGTGGCCTGCTGACTAAATTGGAAAGGCTGATTGATCAGGCCGGGTTTAACGACTTGATTGCCCCAAACGATTTGGCAGCAGTAAAACTCCACTTTGGTGAACGAGGAAATTTGGCATATGTCAGACCGCAGTACATAAGAAGAATAGTAGCAAAACTAAAGAGCTATGGTGCCAAACCGTTTCTTACCGATGCCAATACTTTATATGTGGGTTCGCGTGCTAATGCTGTAGACCATCTGGAAACAGCGGTGGAAAACGGATTTGATTATGCCGTGATCGGAGCCCCTTTGGTCATTGCTGACGGATTGAACGGCAAGGACTATGTGAGTGTACCTGTGGGTTTGAAGCATTTTCAAGAAGTCAAAATCGGCAGCGCCGCAGTCCATGCGGATGCGATAGTAGCTGTAACCCATTTCAAAGGGCATGAAGCTACCGGTTTTGGCGGTACGTTAAAGAATTTAGGTATGGGTCTGGGCAGCCGAGCCGGCAAGCAAATGCAACATTCCGATATCTTACCGCATGTGGATAAGGCCAAGTGCACAGGCTGTACAAGATGTACAAAATTCTGCCCCGCTGATGCGATTGAGGTCATTGACATGAAGGCGGAAGTAAATCAGGCCAAGTGTATAGGGTGCGGTGAATGCACTGTAACCTGCACTTTCCAAGCAATTGCGATCAACTGGAAAACATCTGCCGATGTTATCCAGGAAAAAATTGCGGAATACACCCTGGGAGTGCTTAAAAACAAGCAGGGCAAAGCCGGCTTTATCACTTTTGTGACCCAAGTGAGCCCTGACTGTGATTGCTGCGCTTGGAATGACGTTCCCATTGTGGGCGACATCGGTATTCTGGCATCCAAGGATCCGGTTGCTATTGATCAAGCTGCGGTGGATCTAATTAATCAGGCCCAAGGAGTAGCAGGCTCAAGGCTGGGGCAAGATGTATCTGCACACGATAAGTTTCGGGTGATTCATCCGGCTGTTGATTGGTCGGTACAGCTTAGTTATGGTGAAGAAATTGGCCTAGGGACTCGTAATTATAAGCTAATTCAAGTAAAGTAGTTGTTTTCTAAAATTGTCTAACTAATGGGGAAATATGTTATAATGATAGTAATATTATATAGTGTCCTCTAATGTTTGGATTGCATGAAAGGGGAGATGGTCATGCGGATCCAGAAAGTAAATGAAAGTACCTTGCGCATATTTCTTTCCTTTAGTGAATTAGCCGAACGCGATATTTCAATGACGGATTTATTTCAGCGCTCGACAAAAACTGAGCAGCTGTTCTGGGAAATGATCGCTAAGGCCGGCGAGGAAGTTGAGTTTGTTCTGGATGAACCTTTTTGGATTCAGGCGACGGTTATGTCCGGCGAGGAGTTTGTAATTACTGTTGTTAAACAGGCGGAACCGGACGAACAAACCCGCGACCTAAAAACAAAACCAAAGCGGCGTCCGCGCAGCACGGAATGGATTTATCGTTTTTCGGACTGGGAACATCTAGTGCTTGCTGTTCAACAACTCGGCGCTAATGCAGCTCCTAAATCGAGTATCTATTTTGTCCAGCCGGACTACTATCTTGTATTGAGCTCGCGAGGAATTACGGGTGCGCAAAGGCATAAGTTTGAGGCTGTGCTCAAGGAATTTGGCGAAAAAGTTAATACGACTAAGGTGTATCTGCAGGAATACGGTAAACTCATTCAGGCTGATAATGCTTTAGAAACTATCAAACGATATTTTTGAGCAAACATGTAAGTAAAACACCTGTGATTAGCAAAATCACAGGTGTTATTTAAATCAAAGATGCAATTATTTACTGGCGGGTAGGAATAAGTTGGGGATATGGCGTAAACATAGATGGCAGACGAATTTGCCTTTAAATAGGGTTAAGCTCTCCACTTTCCGGCAAAAGATACAGCCGCGGTCGAGGGAACGTTTTCTCTCTGATTTGCGGTTGGGACTAGGTTTGTAAGGTTTCATTTTACCACGCTCCTGACGAAAACGTCATGTAATGTAAGAACAGTCCTATCTTACACCAAACTACTTGTCGAAATCCTGAGAAGTATGGGAACAAAATTCACTTACTATAAAAGAATTTTAGTACAACACATAGGTTAATTCCAAAAATAGGTAAATACTTAACTTTTAAAGCATTTTTTACCATTATTATTCAATTTTTACCGAATGATTTGACAGGAATATATTGGAATATTATACTAAATACTATATTGCAAGCGCCTGGCGACTAATCTGATGCTATGGCCTCGAACGAGATGGAGTGAAAGACTTGGAGCGTTTTTTTCGGCTCCTCCAGTTTCCTCTGCAAAAAAGATGGTTTCTGTGGGCGTTGCTCGTGATCAATATTTTAGGTTCAGCCTATGGATTTTATTGGTATCGCTTTCAGTTGGCTGAAACGCCGTGGTACTATCTTATTTTTGTGCCGGATAGTCCATTATCCAGCAGCTTGTTTTGTGTGGCCTTGACACTTATTTTGGCGCGTAAGCCTAATTCATTGATTCAGTTATGGGCATATCTTTGGGCAATTAAATATGGCATATGGGCGGTCATTATCAATGGAGACGTTGCTTACTCCTATACCGCCATGTTCAGCCGAGAAAACTTGATGTTAGCGCTATCCCATGCCGGCATGGCCCTGGAAGGGTTTATCTTTCTGCGCCACTTAAATTTTAACGTTCGGCAGCTCGGAATTGTCGCAGCGTGGTTGTTTATCAATGACTTTGTTGATTATGTGCTGAATCAGCATCCGTTTTTATTTGCGCCCAGCCAGTTGGCTCTGGCGCAGGCGGCTGCAGTAACCTTGTCCTTAGGCCTGATTATCATCGCTAGATACTTTTTGCAGCGGCAAAATATGCTCGCCTAGCATGTCTGATTTTGAAGGATTTGTTTGTATATTGTCGAATGCATATTACTGACATAAGTTGTTAATTTTATTAGCATTAGGGGTGTTAGTGTTGGTTATACCCATGAGCCTTAATCCTGAATTCCAAAAGGCTATGCGCGGGTATCGCGTGGAAGAAGTAGATGAATTTGTTAATCAAATTTCAGCTGCTTATGAGCAAGTTAGACGTGAGCTATTAGTGGTGAAGGATGAAAACGCCAGACTTACCAAACAACTAGAATACTTCCAGGCCATAGAAAGTTCATTGAATAAAGCATTAGTAGCCGCCCAACAGAAGGCGGAAGAGATTGTGAATAATGCCCAGGATGAGGTTAATGGTTCTTTGATAGATTCGCGCGAGAGATTAACCAACATAAATACAGAAATTGCTCAAATTTTGGCTGGTGCAGCGGAAAAATCTCGTCAAATTGAAGAAGAAGCACACCAGAAGGCAGAAGAGATATTATTACAAGTGCAGCAACAAGCTGGGGTACAAGCGGACAGGTATGCGCAGACCATGCAACGCGTGGTCGAAACCCGCCAGAGTTTAATTAGAACGCTGGGCGAGTTTGTGCAGCAATTGGACAGCATGGACAGCGGTGAGCTTGTTGCGGTCGCGGCAAGTGCTGACAGCGGTTTAAGTGAAAGTTCTGAGGAACAGTCTGTTGTCGGGGAACAGTCTGCCACTGATGAAGCTGCCGCAACTGGCAGCGATAATAGCCGTTAGCTACAGGGAAATGGGTAGGAGCAGGCTTGGCCTGCTTTCTTGGTTTATTGGGCATGTAGGGGGGCAGTGGTTTGGAACAATTACGTCGTGCAAGGTTGCGAGAAATCCCGCCTGTAAATGAATTAAGCCAACACAGTCGGTTGCGTGAATTACAGCAAAATATTGCACCGGCCAGAATTACGGAATGCGTACAAGTGATGCTCAATGAATTGCGTCGGCAAATACTCGCCGCCAAGGATATAGACGAGTTAGCCCATCCGCTCCAAATTGATGCGCTGGCAGACGCAGTATATGCGCAATTGAGCGCAGGATTTGCCTTTCGCTTGCAGCGCGTCGTAAATGCGACCGGTATAGTGCTGCATACTAATTGCGGCCGTTCTGTGTTACCGGCAGAGGCACTGCAACGCATCGTCGCGATAGCAGGAGGATATGCCAATTTGGAGTTGAACCTGGCAACCGGCGAAAGAGGATCGCGCTACTGGCACGTTGAGGAACTCCTGTGCCGCCTTACCGGTGCAGAGGCGGCTATGGTGGTCAATAACAATGCTGCTGCGGTGTTGCTAGTGATGCATGCCCTGGCCGCCGGTCAGGAGGTAATAGTATCACGAGGTGAGTTAGTAGAAGTGGGTGGGGCCTTTCGCATTCCCGAGGTCTTAAAGGCCGGTGGGGCAAAATTAGTGGAGGTTGGCACGACCAATAAAACCAGACCGAGCGATTTTGCCACAGCGGTTACGGACAATACAGCTCTGCTGTTGAAGGTTCATACAAGTAACTATCGGGTAGTAGGTTTTACGCAAATGGTTAGTGCGACCGAACTGGTCGAGGTAAGCAAAGCAACAGGAATTCCTGTAGTGGAAGACCTTGGCAGTGGTACCTTGATTGATCTCAAGTGCTGGGGTTTGCCGGAGGAGCCGACTGTGCAAGCGGAAATAGCTGCTGGTATGGACCTGGTCACATTTAGTGGCGACAAGCTGCTCGGCGGTCCCCAAGCAGGCATTATTGTGGGCAAACAGGAATTTATTGCCAAGCTCAAGGCGGATCAGCTCACCCGGGCTTTGCGCATTGACAAACTGACTCTAACAGCTCTGGAAGCCACCTTGCGACTGTACTTAACCGGCTCGTTGCAAAGCATTCCTACTTTACAGATGTTGGCTGTGCGCGAGGAGGAATTGAATGCGGCGGCAGAACAATTGGCTTGCGAGCTGCGCAATGTAGTGGGAAAGGCAGCCGATATTGCAGTAATTCCGGAATTTTCCCAGGTTGGCGGTGGTTCTCTGCCTACGGCTGACATACCAACTTTTGCGGTGAGCATTGCACCGCGCGTGGGTACGGTCAATAAATTAGAGGATTTTCTGCGTTCGGCCACAACGCCGATTTTGGCGCGAATTCAACACGATAAACTCTTATTGGATGTACGTACTCTACTGCCGGGAGATGCAACAATAATAGCCCAAGTGTGTAGCGCTTGGGCTGAGGGATATTAGGGTGCGAGCTTGATGGTCTGGGCTTAGAGCGCATTGTCTGCTAGATTCATGGCGTGTTGGAAGTAGGCTATACAAGTGGCGACTATGGGTGAGGGTTGCTTGTCTTTATGCTGAATCAGATAGAACTGGCGTGTCAGTTTACTGCCTTTGATGGGGCGTAAAGCTAAGGTCCCTGTGCTTTCTTCCATTTTTGCCGCTGCATGGGACACAATACTGATACCTAAATTGGCTGCTACTGCATGTTTAATCCCTTCGGTTCCTGTGAATTCCATGGTGGGATCAATTGCCAGGCCTGCGCGGGCAAAGGACTCTTCGATCACAAGTCGGGTACCGGAGCCTTGTTCACGCAAAATAACATTCTGACCGATAAAATCTGTTAAGGCAAGTGACGTCTTGGCGCTGAGCGGGTTTTGCGGTGCCAAAATAGCAATTAAATTGTCTTGCCACAAGGGCAGCAGCCGTAAACTGGGATTGGGTGTTAAGCCGTGGCCCACAACACCGAAGTCTAACTCATTGGCCAAGACTTTTTGTGCGATGCCGGCGGAATTGGCAACCTCGACATGGAGTTCCACTGTTTGATGTTCGTGCTTGAAACCGGCTAAAATCGTCGGTAAAAGGAAATTGCCGGGCGTGGTGCTTGAGCCGATGTGTACGATTCCTTTTACACTTCCCTTAAGCTCTGCTAACGCCCGTTCTGCCTCCTGCAACATACTGATAATGCTTTCACTGTAACCGAACAATACGCGGCCGGCAGGGGTGAGGTAAATCGATTTGCCTAATTGCTCGACCAATTCTAGGCCTAAACTTTCCTCTAACTTTTGTAAATGGATGGATACAGTGGGCTGGCTCAAATTTAGCTGCACGGCAGCTTTAGAAAAACTATGCAGACGCGCAACGGCAGCAAATATTTTTAACTGATGTAGATTCATTAATTTAAACCCTCCAATGTGGTAGGTTACACAAAATAGCTCTAAAGTCTGGCCGAGAGAGGCCAGACTTTAGAGCTATTTTACTTGTCTAGGATGATTGATTTGCCGATAGTAATACCGAGCCAGAAGGCGCCAAGGGCCTCCATCAACAAACGTAGCTGGTCATCTTGTAATACGAAATTAGGTAGCGGGAAATGTAAAACTGCTACGAAAAAGGGAAGCAATGTGAGGATTAATGCCGGCAGGCCGTATATGAGTAACAACCACCAGTCCGTATGACCGGCAACCTTACCAGTAAAATATGACCATAACCGCGGCAGTTCCAAAGCAAAGCCGGGGATAACTAACCATAGAGCCATAATCAGGCGATGAATGAAGTAAGAAGTATTGGTCGTTGCCAAGCGAGGGAGTGCATTAAGATGCCAGTTAAACAAAATCAAGCCCGTAATGACTAAAACGGTACCGAGTAAATAAAGTATTTTTGTGCGCAAGCTCTACAACCTCTCTTTACCGATTTAAGTGAGTCCTACTTTGTGATAATTATAACATTTAATCGCTGCTTGGCAACATATTTCTAGGGAACTATGGGCGCAGTGCATGTTTGTCAAGACACTGCTCAATTCTGGCTAAAGCGTCCTCCACTTCAGTATCAGGGTAGGTAACACAAATGCGCACATGGTTATCCCCCTGCTCACCAAAACCGATGCCGGGAGAGACTGCGACTCCGGCTTCTTCCAATAGTAGCGTGGTAAAATCAACGGAGTTGTACCCCCGCGGGCAGGGAACCCAGGCATACACCGTACCGTGCGGCACCTTAAGCTGCCAACCCTTGCGATTGAAGAACTCGACCACCTTGGCGAGGCGCCGCGCATAATTTGTGTTCATACTATGGAAGAAGGAGTGCTCAGGTCCCATGGCTAAGGCTTTGGCACCTGCGTACTGGATTGGCGCAAAGATGCCGGCATTAACATGAGTTTCAATAGTTTTAAGGCCTCGGATTATTGCTGCATTGCCCAGGGCCAACCCTAGGCGCCAGCCTGCCATATTAAAGGCCTTGGAAAAGGTGAAAAACTCAATGCCTAAATCTAAAGCCCCTGGTGTTTGCAATAAGCTGGGTGAGGTATACCCATTAAATGTGGTTTGGCTGTAAGCGTGGTCGTGTAATAGTATGATGTCATTTTCTCGCGCATATTTAACCGCAGTTGCAAAAAACTCAGGCGAGGCAACAGCGCCGGTAGGATTATTAGGGTAATTGAGGAACATGAGCTTGGCTTGTCGCGCGATATCGGTTGGGATACGGTTAAAGTCCGGCAAATAGTTATTTGCGGGGAGCAGCGGCATCGGAAACACTTGTCCTTCGGCCAGCAAGGTTCCGGTTCGATAAGAAGGAAACGCGGGATCGGGAATTAAAGCTATATCTCCACTGTCGATGAAAGCTTCGCAAATATGGACAATGCCTTCTTTCGAACCGAGCAGGGGTAAAACCTGGGTATCGGGATCTAAGTTCACGCCATACTTGGCACGATACCAGGCAACAGCAGCTTGACGCAATTCAAGTATCCCGTCAAAGTCGGGATAGTGATGGTTGGCTGCATCTGAGGCGCGCAGCTGCAATTCCGCTACAATGTCCGGTGGGGTGGCGTGCTCTGGGTCGGATTTGCTAAGCTCTAAGATCTTTTGTCCTCCCTTGCGTCGGGTGGCGACCGTGGCGTCGATTTGGGCAAAAAGATAGGGTGGCAAATTGGCCAACTTGCGTGTAGTCTTCATGTGCACTACCTCCAATTATTGTTACTGTTGCTAGTGTGCACGCACTTTTACTTTTCTTATGCCGAGTTTTGCAGCAATTGCCGCCTTGGACCAGGGAAACTGCAGTGATTGTTTGAGAAATGAGAGTAAGCGTGATAGTATATTGTTTATATTGTAAGCTGGAAGAGGTGGTAGTAGTGGATAAAGTTCGTCTTACGCAATATTCCTCGAAAGCCGGCTGAGGCTGCAAGATAGGTCCTAGTGACCTGGCGCAGGTTCTGCGCCATTTACCTCCTGCCGCTGCAAATCCCGACCTATTAGTCGGGTTGGATAATTCGGATGATGCGGGGGTTTATCGTCTTAGAGAGGACTTGGCTTTGGTACAAACCGTCGACTTTTTTACACCTGTTGTCGATGACCCGTTTGTGTTTGGCCAGGTGGCAGCAGCGAATGCTCTGAGTGATATCTACGCGATGGGTGCCATACCTTTAACTGCCATGAACATAGTAGCCTTTCCTGTTGACAAACTTGACATGTCTGTGCTTGCGGAAATCCTTAAAGGTGGTTATGACAAACTCCGAGAGGCAGGAGCCGTGCTGGTTGGAGGCCACTCAGTGCAAGACAACGAGCCGAAATATGGTATTTCGCTTACCGGGACTGTGCACCCAGATAAAATCTTAACCAATAGCGGGAGTAAACCGGGTGATTATTTAGTGCTTACGAAACCTTTAGGTATCGGAATTATTACAACCGCAATTAAACGCGGGATTGTCACAGCGCAAGAAATTGACGAAGTCATCCAAATCATGGTCACCTTGAATAAAGCTGCCGGTGAAGCCGCTGTAAAGGTCGGAGTTAATGCCTGCACTGATATAACCGGTTTTGGTTTATTGGGGCATGCTCAGGAAATGGCCAAAGCCAGTGGTGTGAAATTTGTCATCCAAGCAAGCGAGGTTCCGGTACTGCAATCAACTTGGCAATACGTTGCCGAGCGAATTGTGCCGGGGGGAACGCATGCTAATCTGCGTTATCTCGCGTCGGTAGTTAAATTCGCGGACGAAATTTCATCTGACATGCAGCTTGTGCTGGCAGATGCGATAACTTCAGGCGGACTGCTCTTGTCTGTGTCCGCTGACCATGTAGATGAACTTGTCACAGAATTGAGCGACCGAGGGACGCCAGCGGCGTCTGTAATCGGCAGGGTAGAGGCGGGAAATACGGAAAATGCGGGAACAATTACTGTTGAAGCATGATGGAGGTAGCTTTGCGTACTGAACAAGTAAAATTAGCCTACGGTAATCCATTTACCAATGACTATTTATATGATTTTGCTAAAGTAGCAGGTTTTTTTCAATATAATCCCTACTCAGGGGAGAGTTTCGCCCAGCGGTATGCTTATTTGCAACGTCAGCAACCGGCAGATCGCTGCGTGGCTGCAGATGTGCTGCGCGAATATAATTTACGGCTTGGCAACGGGGCTGAAAGCATGCAAAATATCGAGTTGTTGCGCAACCCGGAAACTGTTGCGGTCATCACCGGGCAACAGTCAGGCCTGTTAGGTGGTCCGCTATATACGGTGTATAAAGCTTTAACTGCGATCCAATTGGCTGAGCGGTTAAGTCGCGAATTGGCGAAGCCGGTTGTGCCGATGTTTTGGATTGCGGCGGAAGACCATGACTTTTCCGAGATTAATGAAGTTCAGGTACTTGATCAAGCAGGTCTACCGACACGTTGCCGACTGGAATTTGAACCTGCGGGAAAATGTTCAGTCGGAGAGATTGGGCTACCGCATGAAGTTAGTGCGCTACTGGATGAGTTGGGGAGGTTGACTCCGGAAACTGAATTTAAACCGGAATTGTTGCATACATTAAGTGTGAGCGCTGCGGCAAGTGACAACTTCGCGGACTGGTTTGGCCGTATTATGGTTCACTGGGTAGGCTCCTTGGGGCTTGTTTTTGTTAACCCATTGGACCGGCGTTTACGTGATTTGGAAAAGAACCTGTTTCGAACCGCACTGGAGCGCTATGCAGAGGTTAATGCAGCACTTAGTGAGAGCGCCGGCGCTCTGTCGCAACTAGGTTACCCGGTAGCTATTGCCAAAGACCCCGGCAATCTTAATTTGTTCCTATACCAATCAGGTGAGCGCTTGGCGCTGCAAGAACAGTCGGACCAGTTTGCATTACGGGGGAGTGGAGAACTGTTCAGTAAGGATGAACTCGCCCGTTTAATTGAGGATACGCCGGAACGCTTTAGCCCAAATGTAGTTTTACGGCCCTTGACCCAAGATGTCCTATTTCCTACCCTCGCTTATGTGGGGGGACCGGGTGAAGTTAACTATTTTGCCCAATATCAACACGTTTATCCGTTGTTTGGTTTGGAAATGCCGATTATTTATCCGCGTGCCAACATCTCACTGGTGGAATCCAGCGTGGAAAAGTGCATGGCAAAGTATAGTCTTAGCTTGGAAGATCTACTTTATCGGGCTGAAGGTATCCGCAGCTCCTATTTGGATGAACAAGACACTGTGGGGATTGACGCGGTATTTAGTGAACTGCAGGCCTCAGTTGTGGCAGCCTACGCCAAAGCGCTGGAAACCATCACCCCAATTGACGCGGGCTTGGAAAAACTCGGTGCAGACAATCAGGAAAAGATCATTGCCCAGATCAATTGGCTAAAGGCTAAAACCTTGCAGGCCCATCGTAAAGCGAACGATGTTTTCCTGCGTCAGTTCGGCAAAGCCTGTAGTGGACTGGTGCCGAAAGGCCAACTCCAGGAGCGTTATTTTAGTAGCGTCTACTATGCCTTAAAATACGGTCCGGATCTTTGGTTGAAGGTAGCCGAAGTTCCCTTGACTGAAGACACTAAGCACAAGTTGATTTTCCTCAAATAACCGGGGGAAACACTTGACGCGTTCATTGTGCAAATAATAACTTGCAAAAATAACAGAAATAGCTATAATCCTAATAGATGGAAAATTTTCCATATGAAGGGTTTTAGCGTAGGCTTTGATACCCTCGTTTTTCGGAGGTGCTGCTGATTCATGCGTGCTTGGTGGCAAAAACTTAGTTTCCCCAAAAAAATAGTAGCAGGGATTGGTGTGCTTTCCTTGGTGTTTCTGATTGCCGGGTGTGTTTTGACCTATCATTTTTGGTTTAATAAGCCTCGACAAATGGTTGCAATTGACCCCAAAGGCAATGTCGTCGTAACCGACGCTGTCAGCGCGCCGGATTTAAACTCGCGGATTAATATTTTAGTTATCGGAGTTGACGAGCGAACATATAGTGCGGACAAAAGTTATCGCACCGATACCTTAATCTTGGCTAGTATTGATCCGAGCTCCAAACAAATAGCCTTGTTGTCGATCCCACGTGATACTAGGGTGGAAATACCTAAAGACGGTTTGGACAAGATTAATGCAGCTGCGGCATACGGGGGTTTGAATACAACAGTCGCGGTAGTGCAGCAATTAACCGGCGTAAAAATCGATGGGTACATTAAGACTGATTTTACGGGTTTTAAGGATGTAATCAACACCCTTGGCGGTATAACGGTTAATGTCGAGAAGGATATGTATTATTTGACGGGCGATAAGCAAGACGGTGTAATTAATCTCAAGCAGGGAGTCCAAGTCTTGGATGGCACGAAGGCTTTGGAGTACGCGCGATTCCGCCATGACGCCTTGGGAGACATCAGTCGAACAGCCCGTCAACAAGTCGTGCTTAAAGCGATCGGCAAGAAGCTAATGCAACCAAGCACAATTCCTAAAATTCCTGCTTTGATTAGGGGCTTTTCTCAAGCGGTCGATACCAACCTGCCTATGGCGGAACTAGTCAATATTGCCCAGGTTGCTGCTCAGTATGACGCGTCTAAACTAATCAGTCAGACCTTGCCGGGCTATTTTTTAACGCTTAACGGGATAAGTTACTGGGGAGTCGACCCCGTTGAGGCTAAAAAGGTAACAGCTGAACTTTTTAATCAGGGAATTGTTGTGGGTAACACACCGGATAAATTGATTCAGGCCTCCAATGGCGGGCCCATAACGGAGTCTAGTCAACCGCCACTTAAACCACCGGCGTCTGTTGTGCCGACTGTAAGTATTGGGTCGATCACCGTGGTAGCTATTGCAGCCAATTCTGTAACGTTGCACATATCTGCATCGAGCGGCATTGATTCAGCTGAATTGTACCGTAATGGTCAACCAATTCATGGTTGGAGGGGCGGAGCCATTTCATACACAGATACAGGACTTGGCGCCGGCAAGACTTATACTTATGGTCTGAAGATATTCCGCGATGGCACGGCGCTGACTGTTGGCGCCTCCTGTAGTGCGACAACGGCCAGTTTGAATTCCAGCACTACTCCTCCAACTGCGCCGGAGGTAGCACCGCTGCTCAACGTAACTTCGCCATCGGACGGAATTACTACTGCCTTAAGCCGTGTAGCGGTTTCCGGCATGACGGATGCAGGTAATTTGGTCGCCATTGTTGTTAACGGTGAAAATGTATTTACTGGGGCGGGGACATTTTCCTACCTTGCCACTTTGGTAGAAGGCCCAAACACCATTACAGTCACCGCGACAGATGTCAAAACTAAGTTGAATACTCCAATAACACTGACGGTCATTTACCAACCTGACCCACCGCCGCTAACAACACCACCATCTGTTGAATAACCTAACATACTGAAAAAAATCAGGCTCCGCTTGCTGTAAATCGGAGCCTGATTTTTTTTATATAACTATTAATCATTCTTTGGGGACCAGAAAATACACTAAACGCACAAAGGGTTTTAATACAGGTAATATCAACAACGAAGAAATGATATTAAAGAAGGTATGGGCGTGAGCTACTTGGCGACCCAGATCAGGCGACAGCCTGCTCATTACGGCAGCAAACGGATGCAACAGGGGGTAGCAGACCAGGACCCCGATTGTGTTGAGCAATAAATGCGCTATGGCCACACGCTTGGCCCCGCGGTCAGCTCCAATTGCTGCTAGCAAAGCGGTGAAACACGTTCCTACATTTGCCCCGAGGACAATTGCTATCCCGGTTGAGGCGGTGATCATATTTTGGGAGGCCAAGACAATGACCATGCCAGTGGTAACGCCGCTGCTGTGAATGAGACCTGCCAAGGTCATGCCTGCGATAATTCCCAGGCTATGATTGTCGCCAAGCGTGTGCAGAAAACCTGTCAATTGGGGAGAGGCACCTAACGGTTTTAGTGACTCTCCCATAATGCTGATGCCATGAAACACGAGAGCAAAGCCCATTAACGCTAAGCCTAGCCACTTGAGGTTGTGTTTAGCCACAGTGAATAGTATGCCGCCAAGTGCTAAGGCCGGCAAGGCATAGGTGGATAAGTTAAATACCATTAACTGAGCAGTGATCGTGGAGCCAATATTTGAACCGAGAATTATGCCCAAAGCCTGCTCGAAGGACATTAAGCCTGCATTTACGAAGCTCATCGAAAATACTGTTACCGCGGTGCTGGACTGGATTAAAGCGGTAAGCACGGTACCTGTGAGCAGACCGCTGACAGGGTTGACTGTTAACCGCCGCAAGAGCGCTTTAAAGCCGGCTCCGGCGGCGTTTTCCAGACCGAGCTTGAGCAGGCGCATACCCCAAAAAAGCAGACCCAGCCCGAGTGCAAACTCAAAAAATACGACCATACTGTCCTTCCCCCCGGTCAACAGCTAAAGCTACACCTTACGCCTAAACGCAAGCTTTATCTGTTTTTACAATTATGTCCGAGTGGGAAGTCTTAGACCGGAATAACCGCAACCTAGGTGCCCTCAGTGGCCGGATTTGGACCGGCCAAGAAATTTCACTGGGGCCACAGCTTGGGGTTGTTCCAGGGTATAAGAAAGCATAAAATTAGAATTGGAATGAGTAAATCGCATATTCTGCAATAAGTGAGGCTGATATTTGTGGTAAAGTTAGGCATAACTGGGTTGGAGGCGTCGCCAATTGGATTCGGCGGTATCCCGCTGCAACGCAATAGCGAGGCGGAAGCGAGTCGGATTGTACGGACTGCTGTAGACAAGGGCATAAATTTTTTCGATTCTGCTCGAGGGTATACGGATAGTGAACATAAGATCGGACTTGGTTTACAAGGTGTAAGAGGCAATGTCGTCTTGGCGACCAAAAGCATGGCGCGTACAGCCAGGGAGCTGGCCAGCGATATTGATACAAGCTTGCGAGAATTCGCTACGGACTATATCGATATTTATCAATGTCACAATGTAAGAAGTGCAGCTGAATTGAGCCAACTTTTGGGGCCAAAGGGTGGATGCGAGGCTCTGATACAGGCACAAGCTGATGGGAAGATAGGTCATATAGGGATAACCGGTCATAAGCCGGAAGTAGTGCTGCAAGCGATCCAACAGTTTCCTTTCGCCACGGTTCAGTTTCCTTACAATTTTTTGGAGCAGCAGAATAAAGACGAATTGATTAAGGCGGCAAAAACTCGTGAGCTAGGCATAATTATTATGAAGCCTTTAGCCGGAGGCGCTATTCGCAAAGCAGACTTGGCCCTGCGTTTTTTACTGGGACAAGAACTGGGTGTAATTATTCCGGGCATGGATAGTCTGGCCCAAGTGCAACAAAATACTGATTTGGTGCAGCCCTTTATAGCTTTAACGGAGGCAGAAAGACAAGAGCTTGCAGCCGATGTTGCCGGGCTTGCGAGTGACTTTTGCCGTCGCTGTGAATACTGCTTGCCCTGTCCGGTCGGGATTCATATTCCCAGTATGTTTTTGTTTGAAGGTTATTACACCCGCTATAATTTACCGGAATGGGCCTTGGAACGCTATGCTGCAGCTCCAGTCAAGGCCTCGGAGTGTATTAAATGCGGCCAGTGTGAGGAAAAATGCCCGTATACCTTGCCGATTCGCGACAAATTGGCAAAAGTTCACTCTTTGCTAGGATTATGATGCATTTGTTTGAAATAGCTAGCTTGGAGGTTGTAAAGCGAAGTATTTAGGCCCAATTGCTTGGGAAAGTTCGTACAATCATTTGCGCGTTAAGTCCGAATTTTCGTATAATTTTATTAACTGTCAAATTTGCGATAGTTATGTTCTGTGTGTGTGTGTACAAATATGTTCCTTTCTCTGGTTGTGTTTGTGTAAAAATGAGCAAAGTAAATTACTGCTCGACAAATTTAAACTTTAAAAAAGAGGGGGTAAACCATGCAACCGATTAATCTGACCTCTGCCTTGGCTGCCGGCAAGGACTTAGTAGCTAAAGTCCAAACGGCCAGTGGTGTGGATGTCAAAGCATGTTATCAGTGCGGTAAGTGTTCCGCCGGCTGCCCGGTCGCTTTCGCAATGGACTATACGCCCAGACAAGTGATGCGCATGCTGCAATTGGGGTTGGCTGAGGAGACCATAAAATCTCGCGCTATTTGGCTTTGTGCCCAGTGCGAAACTTGCTCCGCGCGTTGTCCGCGTAGCTTGGAACCTGCAAAGGTAATGGAAGCCCTGCGGATTGAGGCTAAACGAGCTGGGTTTGAAGCTGATGACGAAATTGCTACATTTAACGAAAAGTTCCTGCGTTCTGTGGCCAGTAACGGGCGGGTGTTTGAAGCGGGCTTAATCGTGGGCTACAACATGGCTACTGTTCAGCCGCTAAAAGATGCCGGTGTTGCACCTTCTATGCTTGCCAAAGGCAAGCTTAAGCTGTTTCCGTCCAAAATCCGGGGTAGAGATGTAATCAACCGCATGTTTACAAAGGCGGAGAAGATGGAGGCGGACAATAAATGAAATATGCTTATTATCCGGGATGCTCGCTTCATTCGACCGGGATTGAATACAACATGTCCACGCTGGCAGTGGCCAAGAAACTTAATGTCGAGCTGGAGGAAATTCCGGATTGGAACTGTTGTGGTGCTTCCGCAGGGCACACCACCAACCATCTCTTAGGCTTAGCTTTGCCTGCGCGCAATCTGGCTATAGCGGAAAAACAAGGACTAGACGTCATGGCGCCATGCGCCAGCTGTTATAATCGGATGAAGACGGCCGAAGTGGCTGTCAAATCCAGCCCGGAAATCAGGGCCAAAGTGGCAGAAATCACCGAAATGGACTATGCGGGTAATAGCGGCGTGAAGTCTGCCTTGGAAGTATTTCTTAAAGAAGTGGGCTTGGAAAAAATTAAGGCTTCGCTTGTCCGTAATCTAGGCGGCATGAAGGTGGCAGCTTACTATGGTTGCCTATTGGTCCGTCCCAACGGTATAGGCATGGATGATCCGGAAGATCCCATGACGATGGACGATATGATTACGGCTTTGGGCGGTGAAGCGGTACAGTGGCCGTTTAAAACTGAGTGTTGCGGTGCGTCATTGCCTACGGCCCGCAGCAAAGTAGGCTTAAAAATGGTTAATGATATTTTGCAAATGGCTGATATTTCGGGCGTGGATGCGATTGTTACTGCTTGTCCGCTGTGCTTTGTCAATTTAGATATGCGCCAAAATGATTTGAATAAAAAAGCTGGGGGCAACTTCAACATACCAATTTTTTACTTTACCGAGTTACTAGCTATCGCGCTCGGCGAGAAGCCGGGTAAGGTTGGGGTTAAAAAACACTTTGTCAGTACTGCGCAAGTGCTGGACAAGTACAATCTGAAGTAAAGGAGGCTAGACCATGCGCAAAGTAGGCGTTTTCGTCTGTCATTGCGGTTCTAACATTGCCGGTACCGTTGACGTTGAGAAGGTAGCTCAAGAAGCTGCTAAATTTCCCAATGTCGTGTTTGCAACTGACTATAAGTATATGTGCTCTGAGCCGGGTCAACAGGTTATTAAAGATGCCATCAAGGAACACAATCTAGACCGGGTGGTTGTAGCCTCCTGTTCACCGCGTATGCATGAGCCCACTTTTCGGCGCTGTATCCAGACCGGAGGACTAAACCCTTATCTGTTGGAAATGGCCAATATTCGGGAGCATTGTTCTTGGGTTCACCCGGATAAAGCCAAGGGTACGGTTAAAGCTATTGATTTGGTGCGTAAAGCTGCGGCCAAAGTGGTTAAAAATGAGCCACTGCAAAAATCCAGTATTAATATTACAAAACGGGCCCTGGTGATTGGCGGCGGCATTGCCGGCATTCAGGTGGCACTTGATATTGCCGATGCCGGTTTTCCGGTGACGATAGTGGAGAAGGAACCCACGATTGGCGGTCGGATGGCGCAAATCGACAAGACCTTCCCCACGCTGGATTGCTCAGCTTGTATTCTGACACCTAAGATGGTGGACGCGGCCCAACACCCCAATATTGAGATTATAAGCTATGCCGAAGTGGATAAGGTCGAAGGCTATGTGGGCAATTTTGACATTACAATCCGCAAAAAAGCTCGTTCTGTGGATATGAACAAATGCACAGGCTGTGGTACCTGTTGGGAAAAATGTCCCACTAAAGTGGATTCGGAATTCGATATGCAGCTGGGAAAACGTAAAGCAATTTACACCCCTTTTCCGCAGGCTGTACCCAACAAACCGGTAATTGACCGGGAACATTGTCTAAAATTTAAGACTGGCAAGTGCGGCATCTGTGAAAAGGTTTGTCCAACCGGCGCAGTTGACTTCACGATGGAAGACGAGCTAATTACGCAACAGTACGGCGCAATTGTAGTGGCTACAGGTTTCGATCAGTTTGATCATAGTGTTTACGGCGAGTACGGTTATGGCAAATATCCCGATGTAATCACCGGATTGCATTTTGAACGCTTGGTCAATGCCTCCGGTCCTACTATGGGCAAAATTAAGCGTCCGTCGGACCACAAAGTACCGGAAACCGTGGTATTTATTAAGTGTGTCGGTTCACGGGACGAGGCTAAGGGTAAAACCTATTGCTCGCGTACTTGCTGTATGTATACGGCTAAGCATGCTACTTTAATGGCGGAAAAAGTCAAAGGCTCAAAATCCTACATCTTTTACATGGATGTTCGGACGCCGGGCAAAGGTTATGAAGAGTTTTATAAGCGGACCCAAGGGGAATATGGTGCCCAGTATATTCGAGGACGTGTGTCTAAGGTTTACCCAAAGGGAGACAAGTTAGTGGTGCGCGGTGAAGACTCTTTGTTGGGGCGCCCGGTAGAAATAGAGGCCGATATGGTAGTCTTGGCAAGCGCAATGGTCGCACGGTCAGATGCCGGTGATTTGGCGCGGACGTTAGGGATTTCCTATGACAAAGACAATTTCTTTACCGAGGCTCACCCCAAATTACGTCCGGTTGAGACCCATACTGCGGGGGTGTTTCTCGCCGGTGCCTGTCAAGGACCAAAGGATATTCCTGATTCTGTGGCTCAGGCAGGAGCTGCTGCAGCTAAAGCTATTGGGCTGTTAGCGAAGAGTCAGATGGAGACGGAAGCAACTGTTTCGCAAGTGGATGAGTCTCGTTGCTCAGGCTGCCTGCTATGTAAGAGCATCTGTCCGTACAAAGCTATTGATGTCAAAATCATCGCGGAGCGAGTTGGCGGGAAGACTGTGGAACGTCAAGTGGCAAGTGTCAATAAATCACTATGCCAAGGCTGCGGCGCTTGTACGGTAGCATGCCGAGCCGGCAGCTTAAACCTGCTGGGCTTTACCAATGAACAAATACTTGCGGAGGTGGAAGCTGTATGTCTCTAGACACCGAAGCCGTTCAACAACAGCCCGCAACGGCCGCGCAGCCGGAAGGTGCGCCCCAAGAGTGGGAACCAAGAATAGTCGGATTTGCTTGTAACTGGTGTACGTATGCCGGTGCCGATTTAGCCGGACTATCCAGACTGCAATATCCTCCCTCAATTCGTTTAATTCGTGTGCCTTGCTCCGGACGAGTTAATCCCCAGTTCGTGATTCGGGCCTTTCAGCGGGGTGCGGATGGTGTGCTGGTGGCGGGATGTCACCCGGGTGACTGCCACTACTCCACAGGTAATTATTTTACGCGCCGCCGTTTCTTGTTAATGCAGAATATGCTTCAGTATATGGGCATGGACCCGCGCCGTTTCCAAGCTCGTTGGATATCTGGTTCGGAAGGACCCAAATTCCAACAAGTGATAACGCAAATGACAGAAGATATTAAGGCCTTGGGGCCAAACAGGAAGATGAGGGATGTGGAGTGATAACTGAGAAGATGCGCGACGTCGCCAAGGATTTGTTGACAAAGGGCGAAGTCAATATGGTTATCGGCTGGGAAAAGGGTACTTTCTGGTATAACTCCACCCCGGTCTTTATTACCAAAGCAGAAGATGTGGAACGCTTGGTTTTTGATGAGTTTTGCACGAATAATCTGGCTAAATACCTGTTGGACTACAAAACGGCAGAGGGTAAGGTGGCCATATTTGTCAAAGGTTGTGATGCGCGCGCGGTCAACCGTTTGATGCAAGATCAACAAGTTCAGCGGGATAAAGTCTATTTGCTGGGCATTCCGTGCGGGGGTATGAAAGAGGCTGCGCCAGGTACTCAGCCGCAAGCCACTGAGGGATTGCCATTAGTTGAAAAATGTCAAAATTGCACGTCCCCGAATCCGGTTGTGTTTGATGTGTTGCTGGGAGATCAGGTTAGTGTGCGGGATACCCAAAATCGTTTTGCCGCGGTCGAAAAGCTTGAGGCCCTGGGGACCGATGAAAAATATGCCTATTGGGGCGAGATGTTTGACAAGTGTATACGCTGTTATGCCTGCCGCAATGTTTGTCCCGCCTGCAGCTGTCGAGAATGTGCGTTTGACGGGAATGGTCTTAACTGGCTTGGCAAGCAGAATAACCTGCAAGAGAATCAGATGTTCAACATCACCAGAGCCATGCACGTTGCCGGAAGATGTATTGAGTGCGGCGAATGTGAACGGGTTTGCCCCATGGATTTGCCTTTAATGGCTATTAATCGTAAGGTCATTAAGGATTTAAATGAACTGTTTGGCGCGTATGAAGCAGGTATGGATGTGGAGAACCGACCGCCTTTAGGCCAATTCAAATTGGAGGATCCGGAAAAGTTCATGTAAGGAGGTGTAGAGAGTTGAAAGCTATTGCCAAAACGCAAATTAGCGAATTGTTGAACCAAGTTGCTCGAGAATATAATGTATTGGTGCCGGTTGCAGGGGCTGATAAATATGCTCCCTACACCCCCGGTATTGAGCTGAAATTAAACAGCCGTACCTTGTTGCCGCCTAAGGATGTTTTTTTTCCGCAAACTGAAAAAATGTACAAATTTAGCACGGATGGAATGGAAGGCAGCCTGGATTCCTTGCTTACCACTCCCAAACCGCAGCTTCTCTTTGGTATCCGTCCCTGTGATGTCAAAAGCATCCATTGCCTGGACCATGTGTTTCTGAGCAAAGGTTTTGTCGATGAGTTTTATGCAGCAAAACGTGATAACACGTTTTTGATTTCCATCGGGTGCAATGGCCCGGCAGAGTCCACCTGTTTTTGCCAGTCCATGGGTATTAACCCGCAGGACACCGATGAAGTAGATGTGCATTTGTTTGATTTGGGCTCCCAATATGGTGTTGTACCTAAGTCTGCCAAAGGTGAAGCGTTTGTTGCCAAGTATGCAGCTTTATTTGCGGAGACCACAGAAGAAGTTCCAGCTGTGGCAGAGTTCACGCTTAACTTGGAATTAGATGGTGTGAGTGAAAAATTGGCACAAATGTTTGAGCATCCGTTGTGGGAAGAGGTATCCCGTAAATGTATCGGGTGTGGGGCTTGTACCTATCTCTGCCCAACTTGTCACTGCTTCGATGTGTCGGCGCGAGTTGCAGGGACGCAAGGTTTTCGCTTCCGGTGTTGGGACTCTTGCATGTTTTCGGATTATACCAGAATGGCAGGAGGCCATAACCCGCGCCCCAGCAAAAAGGAAAGGGTGCGCAATCGCTTCTTGCATAAACTACAATACTTCCCAGAACGCTATGGTGACTCACTTTGCACCGGATGCGGACGTTGTCTCAGCAAGTGTCCGGTCAACATGGATATTACCAACATCATCAAACAGGTAAGGGAGGTTGATTTGGTATGACCCAAGTTGCAGTAGCGGAAAATCCGGTTTCTCCGTTGGTTCCGATTGTAGGTAAGATCATCAAGATTGTTACCGAAACGCCGGATGTTAAAACTTTCCATGTAAGTACTCCGGACGGTAATAAGCCGTTCACCCCGGCACCGGGTCAGTTGGGGATGCTCTCTCTTCTTAACGTCGGTGAGGCTATGTTTTCCATTACTACCCAAGGTCCCAATCATCTGGAATTCGCCATTAAGAAAACAGGAGTTTTAACAGATGCCCTGCATGAATCGGAAGTAGGTCAAACTGTAGCGGTGCGTGGACCTTATGGCAATGGGTTTCCAATTGAGTTTTGCAAAGGCAAAGACTTGCTGTTTATTGGCGGGGGCATAGGGTTGGCACCGGTGCGGTCTTTAATAAATTATTGTGTCGAAAACAGAGATGACTTTGGCAAACTGCAAGTTATTTATGGTTCGCGTTCGCCGGCAGACCTGGTGTTCAAGGATGATATTTTGACCAATTGGCCGCAAGTACGCGATATGCAGGTCGACTTGACTGTGGACCGCGGCGATGATACGTGGCAAGGTAATGTGGGCTTTGTGCCTGCTTTTATTGAACAATTGGCGCCCTCGCCTGAAGGGGATAAGGTGTGCATCTTGTGCGGACCGCCGATTATGATTAAGTTTTGTTTGCAAAGTCTGGCCAAGCTTGGCTTTAAAAATGAGAACATTATTACAACGCTGGAAATGCGCATGAAGTGTGGGGTAGGGAAATGTGGACGGTGTAACATCGGCAGTTGCTATGTATGTTTAGACGGACCCGTCTTCAGCCTGGCCCAATTGCAAACAATGCCGCCTGAATACTAAGCTCCAAAGCCTCCCGTTGCTGGGAGGCTTTTTTCCTACCCGATTGCGTTTTTCTAATATCCCATAAAGGAAAAATGGCTCATAATAGCCAATAAATAGATACATATTAGATAGAAATGTGAGCGGGAGGGTATAAGATGACTGGAAAAAATCAGATGCATGGTGCCGCTGCAGGTGAAATTAGGCTTCGAATAGCACAGTTGCAGACCTTGATGCTCTTGCACGGTTTTGATGCCGCGTTGCTGGTGCAACGGGTCGATGTGGTGTATTTTGCCGGAACAGGCCAAAATGCCCAATTGTTTGTGCCTGCGGTCGGTGAACCTACATTGTTCGTGCGCAAAAGCTTGGCCCGGGCCCAACAAGACTCACCTCTAACGACTGTGGCTCTGAAAAACTTGCAGGAGCTGGGGTCCTATGCGCAGCCTAATCAAGTGTGGGGGATGGAGCTGGATGTTTTGCCGGTTACCCTCTGGGAGCGGTATCAAAAGATTATGCTGGGAGTGCAAATCAAAGACATCTCCGGCTTGATTAAACAGTTGCGCATGGTGAAATCGGACTATGAGTTGGAACAGCTGCATCAAGCGGGAGTTATTATGGACAAGGTGTGGCGCAGTGTGCCGGAGTTACTCCAGCCGGGTATTTCAGAGGTGGCGCTCACCGGGAAGTTAGAAAGTGTGGCCCGCAGTGAGGGGAGCCAAGGCTTTATTCGAATGCGCAGTTTTAACCAGGAGATGAATTTTGCGCATTTGATGAGTGGAGCAAATGCAGCGGTACCCAGTTTTTTTGATGGTCCGACCGGAGGGGTTGGATTGGGAGTTGCGTTTCCGCACGGGCCTAGTCTTGCCCCGATAGAACCGGGCATGCCCATAGTTTTTGACCTTACCCTTGCCTATAATGGCTATACAGTCGATCAGACCCGTATGGGAGCTTTAGGCAAGGTGGATAGTTTTTGGCAGGAAATATATCAAAAATCGTTGGAAATCCAAGATTTGCTCATCACGCATGCTGTGCCGGGAGCTGTTGCCGGCGACCTGTATGCCATGGTTTTACAGCGGGTGGAAGCCATGGGCTTAAGCCAAAACTTCATGGGTTTTGCGCCGGATCAGGCTCCATTTGTTGCGCATGGGGTGGGCTTGGAACTTGATGAGCTGCCTGTACTGGCCAAAGGCGTCAAAACAGTATTGCAAACCGGCATGGTGTTTGCTGCTGAGCCCAAGTTTGTCTTTCCCGGCCGGGGTGCTGTCGGGATCGAAAATACGTTTCAGGTAACCCAGCAGGGTCTGGAACGCATTACGTTTGCTGATGAGGCGTTTCTGGAAATCTAAAGGTCAATTTACCACCTTCAGCCGCATAAACTGTGGATAAACGGGAAATAACCACGAGGAGCTGAAAGGTGTGATTATCCGGGGGGGAACAGTACGGGATTGGCCCTTTATCCAGGCCCTGGCGCTGGAGTCGATTGTTTACAGTGCTTCACCGGTGCGTGAGGTATCAGAGGAACATGTGGTCAATTACCGCCGTCAGACCTTGTCCGGCTTTTGGTCCTGGGTCCAACGCAGTCAGAGCAAAATATTTGTCGCCGAAGAAAAGGAACGGATGGGTTATTTGATTCTCAGTGACCGGACAGTGGATGAGTTGACCGGATTACCGCAAGCCTGGATCATGGATGTAGCAGTAAGTAAGGAGTATTGGTCTAAAGGAGTGGGGCGACAGTTACTACTTAAGGCGGAGGAGTACTGCAAGGCAAATAATGTTAAATTTCTTGGTTTGGCGGTTACAAGTGCGAACCAGAGGGCCGCAAAGCTCTATGCTAAAATGGGGTACGTAGAGGAACGCAAACTTATGGTCAAAAAACTTGAATAAAATCCCCTGCGGGGGATTTTTTCCTGCACAAAAAAAGCTTGCGTACCGAACGGCACGCAAGAAGTAAAAAGAGAGGAGTGGGGATAAAATTGGAAAACGTGAGACTAATAATGATTCTTTCCCAAATCGGTAATTATATACGTTAAATGCGAAAAAATTCTTCATGGAATAGCTGTGTCTTAGGACAAGCGGGTTAGTGGTTAAGTATTAGTAGCTTAAGTAAGAGGTGAAAGATTTGCCGCAACAAATACTCCAAGCCGCATTGGCAGAAGCAGAAAAAGAAGGAGTCTATTTGATCGGACGTCATCAAGCCTTGCGGGAAACAGCCGTAGTTATTAACAACGGCAGTGTGGAGCGCATCGTGACGGAACAATCGGCAGGACTCGGTGTGCAGGTCTTTACGCCGGAGGGTTACAGTGGATTTGCGGCCAATGATAATCCCAACCAGGCAAAGGCGCGGGAACAGGTTCAACAGGCAGCCCGCTTGGCAGATTTGGCCCAAGCGTATGGTGGGGAACAAAATAGGGCAATATTTAAGGCTGCGCCCCTCAAAGCCGAGTTCCCGCCGGTGCGAAAGTATGCTTTTGCGTATTTGCCGGTTGCGGATTTAACTCAATTAGTGATACAAGTAAATAAACACCTGCGTGAACTGTTTCCATCCGTTGCAGTACAAACAGTTTACCGTGAGATTGAGGAAGTATGGCAAATTGTGCGTTCGGACGGAACAGCTGTAGCTTTCACTGTGCCTAGGGCGGTACTTTCACATAGTCTTACGGCACGCGCTGCCGGCAAAAGTGTAACTACGCGCAGCGCTGTGGCTGGTACGGATGTAGGATTGCTGCTTAACGCGGACGATTTGACCGAGGGAAACGCTCGCGCCGAGTTGATGGCCGGGCTGGCAGTGGCAATGCTGGACGCTCCGGCTGTTAAAGGCGGTAGTTTTAAACTGGTTATTGACTATGCCTTGGCCAAGGGTCTGGCGCATGAAGCCTTCGGCCATGCTGTGGAGACAGACGGTGTGAGAACTTCAGTGTTGGGGCATAACGGTAAACTGGCCATTGGTATGCAGGTGGCTCACCCGCAAGTATCAATTATTGACGGTCCGCTGGAGGGTGATTGGGCTTATCAGCCAATTAGTGCCAACGGAATTAAGCGGGAAACTGTAACTATCGTTGACAAAGGTATATTGGCCGCGGGGTTGGGGGACGTTTTTTCCGCCGCACAAGCGGGTGTGTCCAATTCTGGCGCCGGGCGGGCAGAGAGCTTTGCCCATATCCCGCTGCCTCGAATGAGTAATATTAGGATTGAAGTGGCTTGTCCGATACCGCTTGCCAAGCCCTGGCACCAGGTTACGCCTAAGGAGCTATACACTTTGTTGCTGGAGCGTAATTTGATCCAACCGGATGAGGAAGTATACTATTTATTGGGGTATAAAGGCGGTCAAGTTAATACCCAGTATGGTGATTTCGTATTCAACTGCAGTGCTATCTATCGTTTGGGTGAGGAGCCTGTGTTGTATCAGCCCGGTATTTTTGCCGGTAAGACTCTCTCTGCATTGCAAGCGATTAAGGCCGGACTGGGCAATATTCAGTGTGATGCAATCGGAACATGTGGCAAGTGGGGCCAAGCTGTGCCTTCCAGTGGCGGCAGTCATGCCTTTTTAGTGCTTGAGGCCAACCCTGACATTAAGCTGGGAGGTGAATAGATGGATCTTGTAGCACACTTAGAGAGAGTTTTGCGCCAGTACCAGACCAATCCTCCGGCTGAGGAACTGCGGCTTACAGGCTGGCGCTTTAGTTTAAATGATCTTACCAATGTGAAGGTTGGTATACGCGACAATAAATTGGCTGAAGTATACGCCGCGCCAACGGTAAATGCAAATTATACCGGTGATTTACTGTTGGTGTGGGCAGGAGACCGGTGTAGTCATGCCGTGCTCAACGCGGCAATTATCACTGCTTTGGAGGATAACTTGCCTGAATGGGAGCGCGCCGCCTTTCACGACACCGCCGGTTCGGTAATATTGTCCCCCCAACCGATGCCGTTGGTAGCGGTGGAGCATCATGCTGCTCGGGAAATAGTCAAGAACAGCGCCCGGCCGTTATTCGAATTACTGGCTCAATATCAACGAGAAATGCCACATTGGGGTGTCTCAAGTCTGCAAGCAGGGGCGCAGGCAAGTTGGGGCCTGCGCCATATTCGAACTTCGCAGGGACTGGCCGTAACTTATGGGCAAACTACTTTTAGTACTTATGTTGCGGCAGATGGTTTGTTCAGTAAAAGCTTTGTCAAACGTCGTCCCCCGACCGTAGCGGAAATTGCTGAATTGATCGAGACCACCGGCAAGATGACGCAACTGCTTAAAAATCAAGCCGAATTGCACCCAGGTCAGCTGCCAATTATTTTCGCACCTTCGGTCGTGGAAGAACTAATCAGTAAATATCTTGTGGGTAATCTATCCGGCAATAATGTGGTGAACAATCTCAGCGCCTATGACCTAGCTGATTTTAGGCAGTGCAAGCAGGTATTTGCTCCCACAATCGCAGTGGTGATAAATCCGCTTGACTCATATGAACTTAGTTCATATCTTTGCACCCGGGAGGGTGTACCCGCGCGGGCGCAGTACTTAGTTGAAGCAGGCAAATTGCTGACGCCATATCTCACGGTGAAAGACAGCATCAAAGCCGAAATGCGGCCAACACCGTTACCCCAAGGTAGTGGAATGCGACTGGAGACCGGGACGGCGGCCAACTTGGCTGATTTGATTTCAGATATGGACGAGGGCATTTTGGTGACAAGCGTGCTGGGCTTGCACACCCAAGACAGTTCGAGCGGCAATTATTCGCTGGCAGCGCCTCAGAGTTTGAAAATCGAAAACGGCAAGCTAAAGGGTAGGGTCAAGGCGGTTATTGGCGGGAATTTTTTACAGCATTTGGCTGATCCGTGTACTCGCTACGCCGGGAGTAAAGGGGAAAATGCTCCTGCGATGCAAGTTGCGGCTCACGTAGTTAAGGGCTAAGAGGGGGATTTAGGTGTTTGTAGACTTGCATACTCATCCACAGGCGCATGGTGAACAAAAGTTCACCATAGAGAATTTGGCACAATTCGTCCGCACGGCTGGAGAACGGGGGGTAAGCGAATTAGGTTTTAGCGATCACGACCTCTATCGGGCAGATATTAAGCCTGAACTCGTGCGCCAGTTGCAGACGGAGTATCCTAACATTAAGCTGCGTCTCGGTCTGGAAGTCGATTACCGGCCAGGGACAAAGTGGCAGGATGTTGTGGGTACATACCCTTATGATTACCTCATAGGTTCCGTGCATGAAATTGAAAATTGGCCGTTTGACCATCCCGACTATAGCGATGGATACAGTCGCTGGCAGGGGGATGATCTCTACCAAGCCTATTTTCAATTAATATGTGAGGCTGCAGGCTCCGGCCTGTTTCAAATCATGGGGCATCTTGATGTAATTAGAGTATTTAACTTTGCCTGCCAAAGGCCGCTGGCGGAATTGGCGCGGCCTGCGTTGGAATGTATCAGGGAGGCAGGTCTGGCGATAGAGCTGAACACGAATGGTAAATATAAACCGGTGCAAGACTTTTATCCCAGCTATGCCATTTTACAGTCTGCCTGTCAACTGGGTATACCGGTAACACTGGGCTCTGATGCGCACGCACCGGAGCACGTGGCCCGCGACTTTGTCCAGGCTGTCCAGCTGCTGCAAGCCGTCGGGTATAAATCTATAGTCAGCTTTGAACAGAAGGAACGCCTGGAATACTCGCTTGAAGCTATCACCAGGGGTGAATTGCGTTAAAACTTTTTTTTAGCTATAATTACTACTATACAAGAAACCATACAGAAAGCTTAGGGGGAGGTAAACATGACGGCATACGATCTGGCCCATGCGCTGGCGAAGGAGCTCAGTACGGGTGAAGAATATCAAGCTTTTGCAGCCGCGAAAGCGAAGGTTAAACAGGATGATGCAAATACTAAAATGCTGGCGGATTTTCAGATTAAGCAATTTGAAGCCCAACAGTATCAACTTATGGGCCAAGAAATCTCGCGCGAAAAACAACAGGAATTAGAGCGCCTGTACAGCTTGCTCAGCCTTAATCCTACGATTAAGGAGTACTTAGAGACAGAATTTCGCTTTAATCGGTTGATAACTGACGTACAGAAAATTCTATCTGAGGCTGTTCCCGAGGCCATTCCCATCATGCTGGAAGACAAGTAAAGCAGTTAGTTTATGGATAGCTCCGGTTGTACCATGGAAAACACGCATCTGTGGTACAACCTTTTTAATTTTGGCAGTGCTGCTTGAAGCATCATAACCCTTTGCAAAGCATTTTGGAGGAAACTAAGCATGAAAATTGGCATGGTCTGCTATCCTTCCTATGGTGGCAGTGGAGTAGTGGCAAGTGAATTAGGCAAACAATTGGCCCGGCGCGGGCATGAAGTGCATTTTATCACCTATGAACTCCCGTTTAAGCTCAATAAGTTTTATGAAAACATCTACTTCCACGAAGTTGAAGAATTCCAGTACCCAGTTTTTAAATATAATCCGTATACACTGGCGCTAGCCAACAAAATCGTTTCAGTTACGCGGCACTTCAATCTTGATGTTGTCCATGTGCATTATGCCGTACCCCATAGTATCAGCGCTTATTTGGCTAAACAAATGCTCAAGGAACGCAATTTACCGGTACTTACCACTTTACATGGAACTGATATTACTTTAGTCGGTGCACAGGAAGAGTTTTATGAGATTACTCGCTTGGGCATTGAAGTTAGCGACGGGGTAACCGCAGTTTCTCAGTCCCTAGCGCGCGAGACCCGCAAGATGTTTGGTATTGAACAGGAAATCAACACTGTCTATAACTTTATCGACAAGGATGAGTATAAAAGACTCCCTTTGAGCGGGTTGCGCAGCAGAATCGCGCGTCCGGAGGAAAAAATAGTGATGCATATTTCCAATTTCCGACCTGTCAAGCGTATTTGCGACGTGCTCAAAAGCTTTGAACTTATTCAAAGACAAGTTCCTGCTAAATTACTCCTCGTGGGCGATGGACCGGAGGCAGGGGTAATGGAAAAGTATGCGGACAAACTAGGTCTGAACGACAAAATTATGTTTTTGGGTAAGCAGGAAAGTGTAGTAGAGTTACTCAGTTTGGCCGATCTCTTCGTACTCCCTTCGGAAAAGGAAAGTTTTGGTTTGGTTGCCTTGGAAGCAATGGCGTGCGAGGTGCCGGTAATCGCCAGCAATGTGGGCGGACTCCCGGAAGTGGTCAAAGATGGAGAGGTCGGGTATTTGGCCGAGGTCGGTGATGTCGCAACGATTGCGGCTAAAGCCATTACGCTGTTACAAGACGAAGCGTTACGACTGCAAATGGCACAAGCTGCCCGGAAATTGGCAATAGAAAAGTTTAATGTTGAGTTGATCGTACCGGAATATGAACAGCTTTATCTGAAAGTTATGAAAATGGTGAGTTAAATCATAGTACACTGATGTTTGTGGTGATAAACTAGGTTCAAAATGGATGCGAACTGAGGAGGATGACCCAAGATGGATGTAAATCTGGATACTTTGGCCCGGTCGTTTGCAGCTGAGGGTTACGTTACTACGGAAGACGATCAAATATTGATGACTGTCTACCTAGCACTAAAGCTGGGTAAGCCACTTTTGGTAACCGGTGCGCCGGGAGTAGGCAAGACGGAGATTGCCAAGGTCTTAAGTAAGGCTTTTAAGGCTGACTTAATTCGCTTGCAATGTTACGAAGGATTGGATGAGCATAAGGCGCTCTACGAATGGAATTATCAACGCCAGCTTCTGCGGATTCAAATGATGAAAGATACTGATGGTTTGTCAGAACATGATCTGTTTTCAGATGAATATTTGCTGGCGCGGCCTTTACTGCGCGCGATTCAAAATACTGAACCAACTGTACTGCTGATTGACGAGATCGATAAAACGGACGAAGAATTCGAGGCCTTTCTGTTTGAAGTGTTGAGTGATTTTCAAGTGTCTATCCCTGAATTAGGAACTTTGGTGGCCCATCAAATACCGATGGTGGTTCTGACCTCCAATGGTGACAGGGAACTCTCAGATGGGCTTAAACGGCGCTGCATTTTTCTCTATGTTGATTTACCTTCGGTGGACAAGGAATATAAAATTATTCGCAGTAAGGTGCCTCAGGCCGGTGAGCGTTTAAGCCGACAGGTGGCGCAAGCTGTCACGACCCTGCGCGCCAAGCTTGAATTGCGCAAATCCCCCTCCATCGCGGAGACCCTGGATTGGGTCAGAGGCATGGTAGCCTTAGATGCAGAACGTCTGACACCTGAACTGATAGGCAAGACCTTAAATCTATTGCTGAAGACCAAAGAGGACTTGGATACCTATAACCAAGGGCTGGGGAATATAGCTTTGGTGGATCAGGTACTGGCTTGGGAACAGAAAAACACCGGGAGGTAAGGCCATGGAACAGCTGGATTATCGTTTGGTTAATTTCGTACAGCTGTTAAGGGTTTTAGGTATTAGGATTAGTGTGTCGGAGACCCTCGATACTGTAGCCGGGTTAACTTATGCTGATTTAAGCAACAAAGCGCAAGTGAAAGCTGTATTGCGGGCGACTTTACTCAAAAACATGGACCAACTGCCTCTATTTGAGGAAGCGTTTGCCGCCTTTTTCGCCACCCCGGAAGTAAAGGCACGCCTACAGCAGCAGCGGCAGGAATTGTCGCAAGCTCAGGCGGAGGAGCTGGCCAAAGCTGCCAGCGAATTAAATTTTCAGGGTGAATCCCTGGAACTTACTGTCGAACAAAAACAGTTATACAACAAAATACCGGAAGAAGGTAAACAACGCATCCAGGACTTTTTGCAACGCAGTTCCGACGGGCATCGCTATGGTGATAAACTTGATGTCAATTTCAAGCCAATTGTGGAAAATCTGGTAAGCGGACATTTAGATTATTGGAAGCGGGTATTGGGGGAAGAGCTCCCTTTGTTTGACGTTGTTCCGACGGGAGACGATGCTGTAGATGAAGTGGTGCAGGACGTCGCTGCTAGCCTGCGCGACCACCACGCCAATTACTTGTACGAGGATTTAAAGAACATTCAGGATAAAGATCTGCCTAAGGTTAACTATTTAATTCGGCGCTTGTCGAAGCGCTTGGCAAGCCGAATTTCGCGCCGCTATCAAAAGTCAAAGCGCTTGGACCAACTTGATTTACGGCGCACTATCCGTAACAGTCTAAGTTACGGGGGGAGCTTGGTGGAGTTAAAGTATCGCGCACGGCCGAAAAAGAAGCCTCGCTTTTTGCTTTTGTGCGATGTTTCGGGGTCCATGGCACGCTATGCCAGCTTTGTACTCCAATTCACGTATGGGTTATCCAGCGTGTTGAAAGGCATTGAGAGCTTTGTCTTTGCTGAGGATTTGGAACAGGTGACACAGGACTTTGCCCAGGGACTCGATTTTGAGGCCACTATGGTGCGGGTAATGAATAACAGCCAAGGCTGGGGCGGTGGTACCAACCTGGCTAAGTCACTCGACACCTTACACCAAAAATATCCAGAGACTGTGGGCAAGGATACCGTCATTATCATTCTGAGTGATACCAAGACCTTAGAGGCCAGAAGGGCAGCACACCTGCTTAAGGGTCTTGGTGAGAGAGTTAAGCAGATTGTCTGGCTTAATACCTTACCGCAAAAAACATGGTCGCAGCATAAGGGGGTTGGCGAGTTTCGGCGGGTATGCTCAATGTTTGAGTGCTATACTCTAAAACAGCTGGAAAAAATAATGGCCTCGCAATTGCATTAATGCGTATAATATCCATGCTATCTACCCATACTTCTAATTGGAAGTTGCTCTTGTTCTATTTAGTACAAGCAGGGGGGGATAGTATTGCTTGAGAAGTGCCGGAGCTGCGGTTTCGAGCATGAAGATTTGGCACATGTATTTTACCAACGCAATCATGTTGCCAATAAGATTTTGCCGTTTTGCAGCAAGTGTTCGCGCCGTTTGTATAATGTAGCTTATCGACCACAAGGTTCAGATTTTTAGAAAATTTTTGTTGTAAACTCCTAATAGTTCTGATATGCTGTCTTTGTTAGATATATTGAAGAGGAGGTTTTCAGAGATGGCATATGTAATTACAGATGATTGTGTTGCTTGCGGCGCCTGCGCACCTGAATGTCCTGTTGGGGCAATCAGTGAAGGCGACGAAAAATACGTCGTCGATGCGGGCAAATGCACGGACTGCGGTACTTGTGCTGACACCTGTCCGACCGGTGCTCCGCAACCTGCTTAATGTTCACTCTTTCACAAAAAGGAGGTCTTTAGACCTCTTTTTTATTTTGGCGTATTGACAAGTTCACAGTATGCTTTACACTTAATGTAAAAACAGTAATTAAACGACATGAGTATGTGCTTAAGGGGGTGGGAAAATGGACGTAACGCAAGAGACATTGTACTTGCTGAAGGAAAAGGGAATACGGGTTACACCGCAGCGTCAAGCAATTCTAGAGTACCTTAAGCATGTAGATACCCACCCGAATGCCGAAGAAATTTATGCGCATATTCGCACTAAATTTGCCGGTATCAGCTTAGGAACTATTTATAATAGTTTAAATATGCTGTGTGATAAAGGGTTGATCCAAGAACTTGCCTATGGGGATACCTTTAGCAGATTTGACGGTAATCCTATGCCGCATGATCATATTGTATGCGATGTTTGCCGCAAAGTTGTGGATTACCACGGACCGCTGTTAGATAACTTGCTGGACTTGGCCCAGCAGGAGTCGGGCTTTGCCATCAAAGGATATCGTTTGGAGCTGCATGGGGTTTGCCCTGCTTGTCAAAACTAGCTGTGCTAGTAAAATACTCGCAATTGAGAATGTCCCTGTTGCTTGCAACAGGGTTTTTTTGTACTAGCCTGAAACTAGCTTCGGGTCGCTGGGGTCGAGTTTATTTTCTGCTTCGTTTTGCAAACTGCATCGCCGAGCATACTATTCGGTTCGCTACCTCACTGCCGCAAACGTAGCCATAAATTGGGCGCGAGCATTAGTGCTCTCGTTCGGGCGCTCACCGAGTATGCTAACGGCGCTTCCGTAATGCTTCTCTGCGCAGAAAGTAAACTCACCCGTGAGGTAAGTGGCCTTTGTTGCGTTTTTTGGGTCGCAAACTGCATCGCCGAGCATACTTATCGGCTCGCTGCCTCACTTCCGCGAACGTAGCCATAAATGGGGCGCGAGCATACGTGCTCTCGTTCGGGCGCTTGCCGAGTATGCTAACGGCGCTTCCGTAATGCTTCTCTGCGCAGAAAGTAAACTCACCCTTTAGCTAAGCGACCTTTGATTCATTTTCCAGTGGTGCTGCAAAGCGGCCTGGGGGTCTAGCTGTGCTTTGCTTGTTTACGTGATCACTTGGCTAGAGAGAAAAAGTTATGAGATTTCTCTTATGAGCTTTTGGTAGGCAGGGTTTTGTCGCAATATATCGAATCTTAATCGTTAAGTAAACTTAGAGGGCGGCAAACTGGGTGCCGCTCTCTTTTAATCATAGGGGTTTTAATATGATCTTGCGACGATACAGAACTTTGTTAGCAGTAATGGTGCTCTTCGCACTGGGAGTGGTGTTGGGGAGCGCAGTACCTTATATGGGCAATCCACCGCTCGAAACTGGGGTGCCGCAAGGCAATGATGCAAGTTACCCACTGCAGTCACCAGACAGGGTTAAGCTTGACTTAAATGGAATGTGGTACAGTTATAGCTCTCTGGAGGCGGCGAGGTCTGCTAGGCCCGCAACCGGGCAAGTAGCACAAGGAAAAGTGTCCGCAAGCACAGCTGTACCTGTTCCTGGTAGTTGGTCTAATCCGGTCGCCGTAAAACAGTTTTATTTGAGCAATACTTTAGCAGGACGCACTTTTCGCTTGCAGTTCATGAGCTTCGGGAGTAATGTGCAAGTCTTTCTCAATGGATATACAGCAGTTGACAGTTTGGGACACTTTGCTGCCAGTAATGTGCCGGTCAGTGTGGTTGTTCCCAAGCCTCGCTTGAAATTTGGTCAGCTTAACACCCTTGCGGTTCAAATGGGGCAAACTCCGAGTGACGGGCCGTGGCTTGCTGCCCCCGGGTTAACCGGTGATGTTTACTTAGAAGGTTTAAATGATATAGTTTTAGCCGCACCGCAGATTACCACAGTGCTTAATGCCCGGGGAGCGTTAGTAAGTTACAACATTCCCTACCAACTTACGGAACCTGGGATCAAGTTGACGAGTCAAATCAGCTTGCTTGATACGACCGCGGCGACTATGGCGGGCACCACGGACCAAACGATGGTTGGCACAACCGGTCAGACTGTGACTTCCACGACGAGCCAGACCATAGCCGCAGCAACTCAAACTTTCACAGGTAGTGGCGGGGGGGCAATAAACGGTAAATTTGTCATTACCAAGCCGCAGCTGTGGAGTTTGGCAGACCCCCATCTTTACAGGCTACATGTATCCTTAACAGCCGCCGACGGGGAGCGTGACTCGTACACTGTGCCACTTGGCATACGACAATTGGCGTGGCGTGGTACGCACTTGTGGTTAAATGGCACGGTTATTCAACCTAAAGTTGTGCGCCGGGTCAATGACGCACCCGGCAGCGGTGCGGCTGGTAACCCTGGGGCTATTAGTAAGGATTTGGCTTGGGCCAAGGTGCAGGGATACAATATTGTGCTCGTTCCAGATCATATGCCACAACCTTATATGTGGGATGCTGCCGATCGGGACGGCCTCTTGCTGCTGTGTGCTTCCGGTAAAACGGCTTTATCCGGTAGGCAGCCCTTGCAGCAGGCACTGCGCGAACAGGCGAGAGTGCAGGCTCTATTTGGCTACCATCCGTCCTTTCTGGCTCAGGGTGTGGGGGATGCACTGGACCTGCAGGATGCAGGAGTAAAAGCATACATCCAACAGTCAGGGGCAGCTGGGACGGGTTTTTATACTGTTTTGGGTAACCCGAAGGAGATTATATTTACTAATGGCTGGAAGTTAGATGCACAAGCACCCTATTTGGCTGATTTTTTAACTGCCAAGCTTTCTGTGCGCGGACGAGACTTTGTCACTAACCACCTTAACCCTGACGGAATCCTTGATCGACAACGTAACCCCAAAGAAGTACCCTCCAACCAGGCTGCCGGAGCCCAATTCCCGCGCGGGTTATTTTGGCTCGTGGCAGCGGTAGCTGTAGTACTTTTGGTGCGCACTTGGGGCAGCGGCAATTTGCGCTATCCGGACTTGACGGTGATCAAACATAAACGTAAACTACGGCGCATTATAGGGCAACAATTTTTCTGGTATGTGTTGCGTTGGGCGGCCACTGCTTTGATTGGGGCTCAGTTAGCTTATCAAGCGGTTGTCTGGCCCGAGGGAGCTTATCTGGTCGAACGCATGCCGGCAAATTCATTACAGGCTGCGATTTGGTATGGGGCAGCTCATCCGTTAGAATTGGCACTCGCGTTATTTGCGGTGGGGATAGCGATATCATGGCTACTGGCGTGGCCCTACGCCAAGACATTGCCGGATAAACCGGGCGCGTTTGCGCTGTTATTATGGCTGGAGAAACGCAAACGTTGGTTACTGCCCGCGCTGGGACTGTGGATCTGGGGGGACTACGGTGGTCCCAATTGGCCCTTTTGGCTTGCGTTGGGAAGTGGACTGGGCCTGAGTGCTTGGTTGACTGACCGAGATGTCCGAACAGCCGGGGGTAAAAGTTTAGGTGTGATATATTTAGGATGTGCGCTGACGTTAGGGATAAGCTTAATTGGATTTAATTGGGGCACCATTGTGTATCTGTATCACTGGCTAAAAGCATAGCTAGAGGTTGGCAGCATCAGACTGCGCCTGGGACAGGGGTGTTGACCCTGTCGGATTAGTTTGTTATAATACAGTTGCTCAATTGAGTATAACTGAATAGCCTTATTTTATCTCTTATCAAGAGTGGCTGAGGGACTGGCCCAATGAAGCCCGGCAACCGGCAGGAGGACTGCAGTGGTGCCAACCTGCAAACCGTTTTATGGTTTGAAAGATGAGAGAGGCTCACCGCATCTGCGTCTGTACCTCTTCCATCTGGAAGAGGTTTTTTAATGTATAAAGGAGTGAAACGGGTTGCGCGAAATTAATATCGGTCTTTTAGGTCTGGGGACTGTGGGTTCGGGTGTTATCAAAGCGTTGCAGCAAAACAACCACAATATTTCTGCTAAACTAAACGCTGAATTAAAGGTAAAACGAATTCTGGTGCGGGAATTGGCTAAGGAACGTGCGGTAAAAGTTGATGCCGGTATGCTTACGGGTGACTTTAGCGCCATTTTAGACGATACATCCATCAGTATTATAGTTGAGGCTATGGGCGGTATTGAGCCGGCACGGGAGTATATCCTGCAGGCCCTAGGCAAGGGTAAACACGTCGTGACAGCAAACAAAGAAGTCGTAGCTAAGTATGGACGGGAAATTTTAGCTGTCGCGGAGAAGATGGGGGTAGAGGTATGCTTTGAGGCGAGCGTGGGCGGGGGCATACCGATTATCCGTCCTTTGAAACAATGCTTGGCCGCGAATGAAATCCAAGAAATTATCGGCATAATTAATGGTACTACTAACTATATCCTGACGAAGATGGCTACCGAGGGGAAAGATTTTGCCGCTATTTTACAGGAAGCCCAGGCCAAGGGCTACGCAGAGCCTGACCCAACTAGTGATGTTGATGGCTATGATGCCGCGTACAAATTGGCGATTCTTGCCTCTTTGGCCTTTGGTACGCCGGTGGGGTTCTCCGACGTTAAATTTACCGGTATAGGTCATATAACGCGGGAGGACATGGTTTGGGCCGATAAATTGGGTTGCGTGATTAAGTTGTTGGCAGTAGCCAAGTTGCAGGCCCAGGGTTTGGAATTGCGGGTAGAGCCTTGTCTGGTGCCGCAATCCCACCCCTTAGCGAGTGTAAACGATGTCTTTAATGGCATTTATCTCAAGGGTAATTTGGTAGGAGAGGTGCTCTTTACCGGCAGAGGTGCCGGAGATTTGCCGACAGCCAGCGCGGTCGTAGCAGATTTGATGGATGTGGCACAAACCATTTTGGCCGCGAGAAGCGCCAGACCGGCCTGCACCTGCTATCGCAATCTGCCTGTGCTCGATCAACACGAGATTCCCGCTGCTTTTTATCTGCGCGTAGCTGTGCGCAAAGCCGATGCAATTCTAAGTGTGAACCAAATCTTTAATCAAAGCTCAATTCCTGTGACTGTGGCCGGTAAGAAGCTGAAGCAGCACAAAGGCGGTAGTGTAGTTTATATAATTTCCGATATAACTTACACGGCGTTAGCTGACGTAGTTGCTAAATTACGCGAGGCCCCGGGAGTTGCCGACGTCAGCTTGTTTCCGCTGGAAGGTTTATGTGCCGACGACGTGGTATCTGCTAAAGTATAAGCGATTAGGAGGAAAATTTTATGCATCCGTTTTCAACTACCGGTTTGATTACCGGTGTTGGCAGCCTGCCCTTTTCGACTGCCGAACCGGCGTTGGATTTAATCTGGCAAAGCCTGCCGTTAGCTCCCCATTGGCCGCAGCTTCCTAAGGCCGGACATCAGGAAGGGTTCTCCAGTCAATATGTACAGGCGCTGGTCAGGCTTGGCTTGGTGTGTGATGAGGCAAGTTTGTATTTTACAACCAACTCGTCTGCTTGGGTTGCAGGGCTAACCGCTTTTTATGATTTATATCTCACAGCCCTTGATGGGGACGAAGCAGCTTTGGCTAACTTTGCCTTTCCGCTGCAAGCTGCCCGTGGGTTTTACGCTTTTGTGGATGATATTAAGCAAAACGGAACTCGTCAAGCTGTGTGCCTAAAGGGTCAACTCAGCGGCCCGCTTACTGTAGGCTTTCAATTAACTGACCCGGATAAAAAGGCGAGCTATTACGATTCGCAATTGCGAGATATCGTGGTAAAAAACCTGGCCCTGCACGCTATTTGGCAGGTTAAAACCTTACAGCAGTTTAAGCTGCCGGTTATTATGATGGTTGATGATCCGAGCTTGTACGCTTACGGCGCCTCGACGCATGTCACTCTGACACGCGAAGAAATAATTGCCGATTTAAATACGGTTTTTCAGGGTATTAAACAAGCAGGGGCAAAAGTGGGAACTCACGTCTGTGCCGGTATGGATTGGACCTTGCTCTTTGACACGGATGTAGAAATCATTAATTTTGATGCTTACGGCTATTTTGACAGCATGAAAGTTTACGCCGGTAGGTTGAATGAATTTCTGACACGGGGCGGGGTTATTTCTTGGGGTATAGTGCCAACTTCACAAACGGTGTTGGACGAAAGTGCCGCCAGCCTTTTCCAGCGCTTTAAGGGTTATGTACAAGAACTGGAGGACAGGGGTATCGAACGCGAACTGCTGCTGCGGCAAAGCATGTATACTCCTAGTTGCGGCGCAGGTACGCTCAGCTTAGAGTTAGCCGATAAGATTTATGCCACCCTGCAAGAATTCGGTCGCCTGGTCAAACAACTTTAAGTCCTGGCCGCAGGCATTCCGCGCAGCGGCGTCCAAATATAATTTCAAGCCGCAGGTGATACTGATAGAACCGGGTTTTATGAACCAGTGTCCCAGTGTCCCAGTGTCCCAGTGTGTGATAGGTGTGTGAAGGATAATACTTTTTGTTGTCGAAAAATTAATATTCATATGGGCGCTGAGAGGAGGACCAGGATGGATAGGTACAATGTAGTGGTAGTTGGTGGAGGGCCTGGAGGTTATGTCGCGGCAATCAAAGCGGCTCAACTGGGACTTAAGGTTGCTTTGGTCGAAAAAGAGGCGTTAGGAGGGACCTGTCTCAATTGGGGCTGTATTCCCACTAAGGCTTTGGTCAAAAGCGCGGAAGTGTGGCGTGAGATGCAGCGTGCTGCCGAATACGGCCTTAGTGCTGCCGGATTGAGTTTCGATTACGCGCGGGTGATGGAACGTAAGAACGCTGTGGTCACAACCCTGGTAAAAGGTATCGAACAACTGGTAAAGAGCAATAAGGTTACACTTTACCGAGGTAGTGGTGAAATAGTAGAGGCCGGTAAGGTGACAGTACGCACGAGCGAGAAGCTGGAAGTACTAGCTACTGACAATATCATTATCGCCACCGGCTCAAGTCCGGCGCATCCGCCCATTCCCGGCAGCGATTTGCCCGGTGTGATGACGAGTGATGATGCTTTGGCGCAAACTAAGTTGCCAGAACGCGTGATTATTATCGGCGGCGGCATCATCGGGCTGGAGTTTGCTTCAATTTATAACTCCTTTGGGAGCAAAGTTTCTGTGGTAGAGATGCTTCCGACGATATTACCACCTGTCGATGAGGAAATGGTAAGGCGTGTTGGACCACTATTTAAACGAGCGGGCATGGAGATTTTGACCAAAACCGCTGTCAAAGGTATCGCTAGAGAGGGGTCAGAGCTGGCGGTGACGGTTGAAGACGCTAATGGGCCTAAGGTTCTGCTGGGAGAACAAGTGCTGATTGCTACCGGGAGAAGACCCGCCCTTACAGGTGTCGACTGGCAAGCCCTTGGGCTCAAGCTTGAGCGGGGGGCGATCGTGGTTAATGACAAGTTAGAAACCGGCATACCGGGAATTTATGCGGTTGGAGATGCGATCGGCGGCATTATGTTGGCTCATGTTGCTTCTGCGGAAGGTGTGGTGGCAGCAGAAAATTGCGCTGGTGTGCAGAGCACGATCGATTATCGGGTTGTGCCGAGTTGCATTTTTACTTATCCTGAGCTTGCTGGTGTAGGTATGACTGAGCAAGAAGTCAAAACAGCAACAATACCTTATAAAGTGAGCAAATTTCCGTTTAGTGCTAACGGAAAAGCTTTGGCCATGGGTGAAACCTTGGGAACGGTGAAATTAATCGCTCATGCCACAAGTGGTGTGCTTTTGGGCGCGCATATCATGGGTCCGGGAGCCACAGATTTGGTGCATGAGTTAGCTTTGGCGGTTAAACAAGGTTTAAGCGGGGAGGATATCGCGCATACCATTCATGCCCATCCTACCCTAAGTGAAGCGGTCATGGAAGCGGCAGAAGGGCTTAGCGGTAAGGCGATCCACTTGGCGTAACCAAAAAGCAGGGATTGAGGTTGGTTAGATGCAAAAAATTGTGGTCGGAATTACCGGGGCCAGCGGGGCTATTTATGGCATAAGATTGTTACAAGTGCTGCAGGAAATGGGTGTCGAAACGCATTTGGTGGTCAGTCCAACCGGTCAAAAGGTAATTAAATTTGAGACAGGCTATGACCGCGCCGGACTGCAAAGCCTGGCCCACTGGCATGATGTTGCTGATTTGTTTGCGCCTATAGCCAGCGGCTCCTTTTTAGCTACTGCCATGGTTATCGCCCCTTGTTCGATGCACTCGCTGGCAGGGGTAGCTCAAGGCATAACCGATAATCTTTTGCTGCGCAGTGCAGATGTGATGCTAAAAGAAGGGAAACCCCTGATTTTGGTGCCGCGTGAAGCGCCGCTGAATAAAATCCATGTGGGAAATATGCTTAAGGCGATTGATGCGGGAGCTAAGCTCGTGCCGGCCGCCCCTGCCTTCTATCATCGCCCACAAACTGTACAGGATTTAGTCGATTTTGTGGTGGGGAAAGTGCTGGATAGTTTAGGTATTGAGCATACCCTGTTTCGGCGTTGGGGAACCTAATTTAAGCAGACACCGATTTTTCTTTTTAGAGTGTGGCAGGACTGCGTGTGTTGGAGACAACCATGTAGTCCTGCCTTATTTTTCGGGTTTTTGTTATGTAGATTCTAGAATTAAGATGGAATATCAAGACATAATTAACTGAAAATGTATAGCAAAAAATAGGCTTGTCTACCGTTCAACTATATATTTCGACTGTTTAACTAGCAATTTATACAGTTGGGGAAAAAGCAAGCTAATCTTATCGAAAACTTTGCTACAATGAATTCTAAATATAATATGTTTTCTTAAAATTCAGAATTAAGTATTGCGGTGATGAGGAGGATAATATGAAACTGTTTGAGTTTATGGCCAAGGAGCTGTTTGCCCGTAACGGAATCCCGATACCACAAGGACGGGTGGTAAGAGTGCCGTCGGAGGCGGCCGCGGCTTGTCAAACAATCGGTTCTGTGGTGCTCAAGTCACAAATACTTTCCGGCGGGAGAGGAAAAGCAGGCGGAATCAAGTTCGCCGATACCCCAGACGAGGCTGCCACTGCAGCCGGGGAAATTTTAGGAACTGAACTTAAAGGATTTACAGTTGACACGTTATTAGTGGAACAAAAATTGCAAATAGACCAAGAATTGTACTTAGCGATAACTATCGATAAGGCTGCACAATGTCCGGTGCTGATTGCATCAGCTTTTGGCGGAATGGACATTGAAGATTTAGCTGAAGACAAGTTGGTTAAGCATAACATTGATGTTGGCATTGGTATTATGCCGTATCTGACGCGGGAACTTAACCGCAAATTGGGACTAAGCGGAGTACTGGCGCAGCAAGCGGCAGAAATTTTTACTAATCTGTATAAGGTGTTTCGTGAGTATGATGCCGAACTGGTGGAAATTAATCCGCTCGTTGTAAGCGGTGAGAAGCTTGTCGCGGCCGATGGTAAGGTCACCATTGATGACGAGGCGATGTTTCGCGTCGGGGAGTTAGTACCGCACACCGAAGAACGTACCGACTTGGAAATTAAGGCAGCGGAGCTCGGGATATCCTACGTTCAGCTTGAGGGCGATATTGCGGTTATGGCCAATGGGGCCGGCATTACGATGGCCACGCTGGATATTTTACAACATTACGGCGGTCACCCGGCGAATTTTATGGACGCTGGGGGCGGGGCAGGCATAGAAGCAACGGCGAAGGCTTTGGAGATCTTGCTGGCAACGCAGCCAAAGGCGATATTGGTGAATATTTTTGGTGGGATTACGCGCTGTGATGATGTAGCAACTGCATTTGCGCAGGTTAAGCAGTCCAGAGGTATTGATGTGCCGTTAGTCATTCGCTTGGTGGGAACAAATCAAGCTGAGGGAGTGCGAATTTTGCAGGAAAATGGTATAGATTCCTTCCGTACCATTAAAGAAGCCGTGGAAAAAGTAGTACAAATTGCTAATGCGTGAGGTGAGAAAATGGCAATTATAATTGATGGGCAAACTCGAGTCTTAGTACAGGGAGCTACAGGAAATCAAGGCAGTTTTCATCTAAAGCAAATGCTTGCTTATGGTAGCAATGTGGTCGCCGGTGTTTCCCCCGGTAAGGGCGGTCAGAGCGTGGAAGCGGTGCCGGTTTTCGACACGGTCTTTGCTGCAGTTGAGGCGCAGCACCCAAATGCTTCTATTATTTTTATTCCGGCGCGGCTAGCAAAAGAGGCTGCCTTTGAAGCAATGGAAGCGGGAATTGAGACGGTGGTTATCATTACGGAGCATATACCAGTGCATGACGCCATGGATATTATGCATCTCGCTAAGGCGCGGGGGACGACAATTATCGGTCCGAATACGTTTGGTATTATCTCGCCGGGGCTGTGTAAAATGGGAATTATGCCAAATTCTATTTTCCTGCCCGGTACGACGGGAGTGCTTGCACGCAGCGGAACACTCAGTTATGAAATTGTCTTTAATTTGACGGCTGCCGGCATTGGACAATCTTCGGTGGTAGGTCTGGGCGGCGACCGGGTGGCAGGGCTATCTTTTGTGGATATTTTACAACGCTTTGAGGCAGATGAAGGTACAACCCAGGTCGTGCTTGTCGGGGAAATCGGCGGTAATGCCGAGGAAGAGGCAGCAGAATATATTAAAAGCATGCGTAAACCTGTAGTGGCCTATTTGGCCGGTAAGAGCGCACCCCCCGGCAAACGGATGGGCCATGCCGGTGCCATCATTGAGCGTGGCAAAGGTACCTTCGCCAGTAAGGTAACTGCCCTGAACGCGGCAGGGGCCCAAGTTGCAGCCCTGCCTTGGGAGGTTCCGAATTTATTGGCCCAAGTAAGCAGATAGAAAAGAGGTGTACAGTATGGCAAAGGATGAGCAATTAGCTGCCAACCAGGCGGAGTGGGCGAGTAAGCTGGCGGACAAAGTATTACCGCGTTCACCAGAGCGGGACACTGACTTTACCACAGAATCCGGACTGGAGGTTGAGCGTTTATATACCCCGCTGGATTTGGCCAGCTTGGATTATCAGAAAGATCTTGGTTTTCCAGGGGATTACCCTTTTACGCGTGGGGTACAACCTACAATGTATCGGGGACGTTTTTGGACCATGCGCCAGTATGCCGGGTATGCAGATGCCGAGGAGACCAATGCCCGCTTTCGCTATCTGTTGGATCAAGGTCAGACTGGGCTGAGTGTAGCTTTTGATCTGCCGACTCAGATAGGGTTAGACAGTGATCATCAACTATCGCGCGGCGAGGTTGGTCGGGTCGGGGTAGCCATTGACTCTTTAGCCGATATGGAATTGTTATTTAAGTCAATCCCACTCGACAAGGTCAGCACCTCGATGACGATTAATGCACCTGCGGTCGTGCTACTGGCGATGTACATTGCAGTTGCGGAAAAGCAAAATGTGGATGTTAAGAAAATATCAGGTACAATTCAAAATGATATTTTAAAAGAATATGTCGCCAGAGGAACTTATATATTTCCCCCGGCCCCTTCAATGCGCTTAATTACCGATACATTTGCGTATTGCGCGGAAAATTTACCGGATTGGAATCCTATCAGCATCAGCGGTTATCATATTCGTGAGGCCGGGTCTAATGCAGTGCAAGAAATGGCATTTACTTTAGCTGACGGAATAGCCTATGTTGAGGCGGCGCTTAAAGTTGGTTTGGATGTGGATGTGTTTGCGCCCCGCCTTTCCTTTTTCTTTAATGCTCATAAGAACTTTTTTGAAGAGGTAGCTAAGTACAGGGCCTTACGCAGGATGTGGGCTAAAATAATGCGGGAGCGTTTCGGTGCCAAAAATCCCAAGAGCTTGATGTTGCGCTTCCATACCCAAACCGGAGGGAGCACCTTAACAGCACAACAGCCTGATGTCAATGTGGTACGGGTAGCCTTCCAAGCTTTAAGCGCTGTCCTAGGCGGTACCCAGTCCCTCCATACCAATTCAAAGGATGAGGCGCTGGCGTTGCCGACAGAGGAATCAGCACGGTTAGCCTTGCGTACCCAGCAAGTAATCGCCTATGAAACGGGTGTAACCGATACAGTCGACCCGTTGGCAGGCTCTTACTTTGTGGAGAATTTGACTTCGCAATTGGAAACGAGGGCATGGGAATACATTGACAAAATAGACCAGTTGGGTGGCGCAGTCGCCGCGATTGAGACCGGCTACATGCAACGTGAAATCCAGGAGAGTGCGTACAAATATCAACAGGATATTGAGAATATAGAACGGATTGTAGTTGGTGTCAATAAATTCCAAATTGTCGAAGAACGTCATGACGGCTTGTTGCGAGTAGACCCAAATATTGCAGAAAAGCAAGTAGCCAGGCTGCAACAGGTCAAGTCGGGACGCGACAACCGCGCTGCCGCCAGTGCTTTGGTGAAGCTACGCTCGGTTGCCGGAACTACAGAAAACGTTATGCCTTACATTATTGCGGCAGTGCGAGTGTATGCTACGCTAGGTGAGATTTGCGGTGTTTTGCGCGATGTCTACGGTGAGTACAAGCCGACGGCCACAATTTAGCAGATAGCGGATAAAGCTGTTTAGTTGAAGGAGGGTTTATAGTGAATGACCCAATTAGGGTATTAGTGGCGAAGCCGGGCTTGGACGGGCATGATCGCGGCGCGAAGGTTGTGGCACAGGCTTTGCGCAATGCCGGTATGGAGGTTATATATACCGGTCTGCGCCAGACGCCGGAACAAATTGTGGAAACCGCCGTACAGGAAGATGTCAAAGTAATTGGTCTGTCAAGTCTTTCCGGCGCCCACATGCAATTGTTTCCGGCGGTTGTAGATATTTTGCGGCAACAAGGTGCGGGTGACATTATGGTCGTCGGGGGCGGTGTGATTCCGGAAGATGACATACCTTATCTAAAAGGGTGCGGGATTGCTGAGGTGTTTACACCTGGAACATCGACTAAATCCATTGCCGAATATATCAAAAAACAGTTTCAAAGTGACGGTTTCACATTAAGCCGTATTGATCATATTGGTATAGCAGTGCCTGATCTGGCGACAAGTCTGGATTTTTACACTCGGATTTTAGGGTTAAATTGCACTGCGATCGAAGAAGTAGCTGACCAACAAGTCAAAGTTGCTTTCGTGCCGCTTGGGGATAGCGAATTGGAGCTATTGGAACCAACTTCCCCGGACAGTCCAGTGGCCAAATTCTTAGCCGCTAAGGGCCCCGGCATGCATCATGTTGCCTATCGGGTAACTGACCTTGGCTTAGCCCTAAGCTCGCTTAAGGCGCAAGGGGTGCGGTTCCTGGATGAACAGCCTCGCACAGGCGCAGGCGGAGCGTTGATTGCTTTTGTGCATCCAAAAGCTTCCGGCGGAGTATTAACAGAGCTTTGTCAGCGGACCACAGCGGAAGGTTAATTCATTTTTCTGACGAATCATATATTATTGATAATAGTCCTATAATGCCGTCTAAGGGCAGGGGAGATGAATATGGACAAAAAGATTGAGGACTTGGCTGTAAGAAGGGAACTAGTTAAATTGGGTGGCGGCGAAAAACGCATTCAACGCCAGCATAAGGCGGGCAAACTAACGGCGCGGGAAAGAATTGAGCTGTTGCTTGATCCAGGCTCTTTTACCGAATTAGATATGTTTGTCCAAGGTGAGGACGAAGAGTTCTTCGGTGAAGGTGTGGTCACCGGTTATGGCACAATTAACGGCAGATTAACCTATTTGTTTGCCCAGGATTTTACTGTCTATGGTGGTTCGCTGGGCGAACTGCATGCGCAAAAAGTGTGTAAAGCCATGGATTTGGCGATGAAAACAGGATGTCCGTTTATCGGGCTTAACGACTCTGGGGGAGCAAGGATCCATGAGGGAGTATATTCTTTAAGTGCCTATGGTGAGATTTTTTATCGCAACACCGCAGCTTCTGGTGTAATTCCGCAACTATCGGTAATTATGGGACCTTGCGCTGGGGGAGCAGTTTACTCCCCGGCCATTACGGACTTTATTTTTATGGTGAATGAGACTAGTCAAATGTTTATTACAGGGCCGCAGGTTATCAAGTCGGTTACAGGTGAAGACGTAAGTTCAGAGGTGTTGGGGGGCGCTTTGGCCCACAACCAAAAGAGTGGTGTCGCGCATTTTATCGCGGCCAACGAACAAGAGAGCTTTGCCTCGCTTCGACACCTGCTGGAGTTTATCCCGCAGAACAATTTGGAGGACCCGCCGACGGTGGCGCCGCGTCCTCCAATAGTTGACCCAGAGGAGATCATGAATATTGTGCCGGGCGAGGCTAATCGTTCGTATGATGTGCGTGACGTAATCAGGGCAATAGTCGACGGCGGGGATTTTCTGGAGACCCACAGTATGTTTGCCCAAAATGCAGTAGTAGGTTTTGCCCGGATGGAGGGCAATTCGGTTGGGATTGTGGCTAACCAGCCCAAAGTACTGGCAGGTTGCCTAGATATTAACGCTTCGGACAAAATTTCCCGCTTTGTGCGGTTTTGTGACTGCTTCAATATTCCCTTGATTACCTTGGTGGATGTGCCTGGCTTCTTGCCGGGAGTAGCGCAAGAACACGGTGGGATTATCCGGCATGGCGCGAAAATTTTGTACGCATATTCTGAAGCAACGGTGCCCAAAATCGCCTTGATTTTGCGCAAGGCGTATGGTGGAGCTTATGTGGCGATGTGCAGTCGTTCACTGGGTGCTGATGCCGCATATGCGTGGCCGATTGCCGAGTTAGCTGTCATGGGTCCGGATGGCGCGGCGAACATTATCTACAAAGACGAAATCAATTCTTCGGCAAACCCGGACGAGGTTCGGGCGCAGAAGACGGCAGAATACCGCGAAAAATTCGCCAACCCCTATGTAGCTTGTGCTAAAGGTATGATTGACGATGTAGTTGACCCGCGGGACACTCGCCGTAAATTAATTAATACTTTATATGCGCTACGGACCAAAAAAGAGACGAGGGCCCCCCGCAAACACGGCAATATTCCATTTTAAGTAGGGGAGGGAAGGAAAGTGTTTAAAAAGGTTTTAGTCGCTAACCGGGGCGAAATAGCTGTTAGAGTTATTCGAGCCTGCCGCGATATGGGCATCAAAACAGTTTTGATTCATTCTGCCGCAGACAAGGAATCAATGGCTGCGTTATTGGCAGATGAGACTTACAATATGCAAGATACAAAATGCTACCTTGACCTGCCGAAAATTATGGAGGCGGCTAAAACCGTGGGAGCTGACGCCATTCATCCGGGTTATGGTTTTCTATCGGAAAATGCAGGTTTTCCCAAGGCTTGTCGTGAGGCCGGCATTACATTTATCGGACCTTCGGAAGACGTTATCAAGCTGATGGGTGACAAAGCGAAGGCCAGAGAGTTGGCGATAAAGGCAGGTGTTCCTGTTGTACCAGGGTCGCCCGGACCCATAACCAGCGTGGAAGAGGCTACAAATTATGCTAAAAAAATTGGCTACCCGGTAATCCTTAAAGCTGCTGCCGGTGGCGGCGGCCGCGGGATGAGGGTCGTTAATTCGGCTCGTGAAATGGAAAACGCCTTGGAGCAGGCGAAGGCGGAAGCACTCCTGGCCTTTAAAAATGACACCATGCTACTGGAAAAATATTTATTAGAACCGCGGCACGTGGAGATTCAGCTAATGGCTGATATGGATGGCAACGTGCTGTATCTGCCGGAACGGGATTGCTCTGTGCAGCGCCGGCATCAGAAACTGGTGGAAGAATCACCATCTCCGGCTGTAAAGCCTGTCTTGCGTAAAAAAATTGGTTCGATGGCGGCGAAGCTTGCTAAAGAGGCAGGGTACCATACGGTCGGCACAGTAGAGTTTTTGCTGGACAAAAAGGGTGCATTTTATTTCATGGAAATGAACACCCGCATTCAGGTGGAACACCCGGTTACGGAGATGGTTACCGGAATTGACCTGGTCAAAGAACAACTTAAACTGGCGGCAGGTTTGCCTTTAACGTTGCGGCAGAAGGACATTCAATGTCTGGGATGGGCGATAGAATGCCGCATTAACGCGGAAGATCCGGCCAAGGATTTCCAACCCCGTCCGGGGCGAATTGAGCATTTTGAGCCACCCGGAGGACCTGGTGTAAGAGTGGAAGTTGGGGTTTATCAAGGATGGACCATTCCTCCTTTATATGATTCCCTCTTGGCTAAGCTGATAGTTTGGGGCATTGACAGGGATGAAGCGTGTCGGCGGATGGATCATGCGTTGGCAGAGTTTAAGATAAAAGGAGTTCCAACAACTATTCCTTTTCATCGGGCAGTAATGACGAATGAATTTTTCCGCCGCGGGGAAGTGTATACTAATTTCCTGGAGACACACATGCCCAATTTCGGCGCCAATATGCCCAAATCAGTGGAAGTAGCGGCGGATGAGTCAGACGAAGAAGTGGTAGCAGCAATAGCAGGAGCCATAGCTATGCTGGCCCAAGCTCAAGGCTCAAATTATCGCATTGTCGGCATAACACCTGCAGCTTCTAATTGGAAGCTTATCAATCGGCAGAATGCAGTGCTAAGCCGGATATAGGAAGGAGAAGGGCCAGATGACCAAGCAATTTAACATTAAAGTTAACGGCAAAGCTTATATAGTTGAGGTAGAGGAGCTGGCAAGTCCAGCCGGCGCCGCCCAACCTGCGGAAGCGGGCTCCGGGGTGGCAAATTTTCAACCCAGAGTGGTTCAGGGCGCTATTACAGCCCCGATGCCAGGCATGATAACCAAGATTGCGTGTAAAAAGGGCGACGCAGTCGAGGCTGGGCAGGTTTTAATGGTGCTGGAAGCTATGAAGATGGAAAATGAAATTACTGCTCCGCAGAAGGGCATCGTGCAAGAGGTTAGGGTAAGCGATGGTCAAACAGTCGCACCCGGCGACATGCTCGCTGTAATTGCGTAAAATGTCGTTAATTCACTAAGGCGCAAAATAGGTGACCTTTTAATTATTAGCTACTAATAAGGCCTGACTATAGTCGTCGGGCCTTAAATTTATACCTTTCAGCGAAAATATATCAACTTTTTACGACTTTGCCAGTAAACTAAGGTTACAGGAGGCTCGCAAAGGAGGTAGGAAGGCATGGACGATACTGCTATTGAGGTAAGACTAGGGAAACCGGCAGATGCTAAAGGGATTTTAGATTGCCTACTTTTGACATTGTCTGAACACACCTGGTTTGACCGGGATGAAAATGAGTCAGGCATAACCAATCCGGATGTGTTGGGCATCAAGATTAGCCAGTTTAAGCTGGGGGAAAAGGCCTACATAGTCGCAGTGGACCAAGACAAGGTCGTGGGTTTCATCCTTTTAGTACGGGGTGGGTTGCACAGTGTGCGGCATACCTGTGATTTAGGGATGAGTCTTTTGCCCGAATACAGGGAAAAAGGTATTGGGTCGCGCTTACTCCAAGCTGCGATTGATTGGACCAGGCAGCATGGAATGGACAAAATCTACTGCAGTACCTTTAACACCAACCATCGAGCAGTTCGGTTGTACGAAAAGTTTGGGTTTGAACGTGAGGGGGTTCGGCGCAAACAGTATAAGATTGCGGGTGAATATGTCGATCAAATTCTTTTTGGCAAACTCCTAAACGCCTAGGAGATAGTTTTGCCCGGGGTAGTTTTGACACAGTAACATCAAAGCACTTAGTCCTTGGTCGTATGATCGAGAACTAAGTGCTTTTTAATTGCCCGGCGAGTTGTCCGGCGGCCTTGGCTTCCCAGTAACTGTTAGTCAATAGACGCAGTACGAAGGGGTGGGCGCTCACCTCACCCTGGGCGAGGGAAAGATAGATGGCATAGGCCCATTTAGCGTGCAAAATTAACGGGAAAGTTTGCGCGAAGTTGAGCAGGCTGGTCTCGATGGCAGATTTACGCGTAGCGTGCAGCAATTTTTTCAGGTAAAGGTTGCTGCGCGGTGAAAGTTTGTAGTTTTCTAACTCAAGGGCCAGAGGAATTAACTCAGCGGGCAAAAAGTACAGGTGTTTAAATTCGGGATAGTCTGCAAGAATAACGGAAGGTGTGAAGTATAAGGTTAGGTTCCAGGCCACTTCCTGCGGTAAAAACGGCAGGTTTAAGTCGCCGGAATGGATGTTTATTTTGGCTGCGGACGCTACGGACCGCAGGCGTGCGAGAACTTGGTTTACTGTATCCAGCCTATGTGTTGACAGCCTGGGCATGATGCCGGCTGCCCACACCTCAAAAAATTGCACAGTAGCCCAGAATTCTCTGCCACCGCCCCAGATGTCACCGTAGGTTTGGGTTTTGCTCAGAAATTCGCGGTAAAAATGGATAACCTCCTCAAAAACCTCGAGGCCGTGTTCAATTAGTACAGAGGGCAGGCAATCGGCATGGGCCTCCACGGCCAGGTGACCGAACAGTAACTGACAACAGGTTGCTTCGGGGGACAGTTTGATTTGGCGTTTAATCTGTTGCCAGGCAACCTGGTCGGCGGGGCTACCGGCTAAACGTGACAAAAGGGGTTCAAGCAGCGTATCCATAATACTCACCTCGTTTCTAGCATTCCCAAGTGCTTGAGTATTAAATATAACTTTACACCTAGTGGGTTCATTTGCAATAAGATATGAGCTAAACGGCGGCAGTAGTGAAAAAAGTTTTTAGTTTGAGCAGAAGCAAGCAGGAGAAGGGGCTTATTTATAGAATAGAGTGGGGAGAAGTGGTGGAAAGTGGAGGAAATCCACGCTGGGTGAGGTGGCTAAATGTTCAACGGGTTTATAGGAGAATTTCAACATAGTGTTGATGGCAAAGGAAGACTTATCGTTCCGTCTAAATTCCGGGAGGGTCTGGGTGACAACTTCATAGTCACTAAAGGACTGGATAAGTGCTTATTTGTGTACCCTATGAACCAATGGTCGGAAATGGTGGATAAGTTAAAGGCCCTTCCGGTCACAGATCCCAATGCGCGAGCCTTCGTCCGCTTTTTCTTTTCCGGCGCTGCTGACTGTGAAATAGACAAACAGGGCAGAATATTACTTCCAGTAAACCTGCGCGAACACGCCAAGATTGACAAAGATGTGTTGCTGGTGGGTGTCTCGACCAGGGTGGAAATTTGGGACAAGGCGGCCTGGGAAAAATATACCGATGATTTGGCAGAGTCTTCTTCGTACGAAGCAATGGCTGAAAAGTTGGCAGGATTTAACCTAGGCATATAAGTAGCTTGAGGTGAATACGTTGGAATTTTCTCACATAAGTGTCCTGCTGCACGAGGCAGTGGATTTACTGCAAGTAGTTCCCGGTGGCATTTATGTTGACTGTACGCTAGGCGGTGGAGGACACAGTTCCGAGATTTTACGGCGTTTACAGGGTCAGGGAAGCTTGCTTGCTTTCGATCAGGACCCTAGGGCCATTGCCGCAGCCGACGCGCGCCTAAACGCCATCGGCACTAATTATACTTTGGTACAGCAAAACTTTGCTCGGCTCGCTTCGGTTTTGACTACCGATTATCCTCAGGGGGTTAACGGAATTTTATTTGACTTGGGCGTATCTTCCCCCCAACTGGATGAAGCTGAACGAGGATTTAGTTATATGCAAGATGCTCCGCTGGATATGCGGATGGACCCCAGCGCAGAATTGACGGCCAAGGACATCCTTAACTACTGGCCGGAAGCAGAGTTAGCGAAAGTACTCTGGGATTACGGTGAAGAACGCTGGTCCAAGCGTATCGCCCAATTCATCATTGCCCGACGTGCGCATAAGCCGCTGGAAACCACTGGAGAACTGGTGGAGACTATTAAAGCGGCAATCCCAGCAGGGGCTAGGCGGGATGGACCACATCCGGCCAAAAGAAGTTTTCAGGCAATCCGCATCGCGGTGAATGATGAACTTGGCGTCTTTGCAAGGACTCTGGACATGGCTCTGCAGGGACTGCTCCCGGGTGGACGGATAGTTGTTATCACCTTTCATTCCTTAGAGGACCGTATAGCTAAAGAAAAATTTCAGGTATGGGCGGGAAAATGCAGTTGTCCGCCGGAAATTCCTCTTTGTGTATGTAATGCCAAAACAAAGGTACGTATTTTAACTCGCAAGCCAATTGTGGCAAGTGAAGCTGAGTTAGACCTAAACCCCAGGGCGCGCAGTGCCAAGCTGCGTGGGGTAGAATTGCTTGGTTTGACCGATGGTTGACGCTAAAGCTTGTCATATTTAGTTTTAGGGGGGAATAAGCTTGGTAGTAGCTCAGGAAAAGATTCAGTATGAACAGGTAGCTTATGATTTGCCGATCAAGGGCAGAGTCGTGACGCGGAAGGCGCACACGACTGATACTTTCCGGCGAGCAAAGGTCCTGGCGGTATCTGCCGTAATGCTATTATTTATTGCCGGAATAGCGGTTGCAGCTCAATATGCACGGTTAGCGGTAAAAAACTACAATGTGACTAAGCTGGAGAATGCAATTGCCGCGCAAAAGCTTACGAATGATCAACTCCAATTGGAGATTAGTGAATTGCTTTCCGTGAGCCGTATCGAAACAATAGCAACCAAACAGCTGGGCATGGTTAAACCGGACAAGTATGCTTATTTGGATTACCAAGTGAAAGAAAAAGCTAAAGCGCCAGAGGTGGGGGCGGCAAACCAGCCGGCAGTGGTTGCCCAAAAAGCACAGGGTAATCCGATAATCGGGCAGGTAGCTGATATTTTGTCAGGTATATTTGGTTCACAACGACGATAGGCTAAACCCGGCAAGATGCGGTGTTGCTCCCTTTGGCAAGATTAGGGGGGAGAAATTTGTACACCAGTATGCTCATGCGTAAACGGGTAGCCTTAATTTTTTTAGTTATGATCGTTTGTTTTAGTATCATTATCGGCAGGCTGGTTTATGTTCAAGTTGCGCATGGAGCGGCGCTGCGCAAGATTGCGGATGAATACCACTTTCGCGGGGTGCCGGTGTCTCCCAAACGGGGTGACATTGAAGATCGTAACGGCAACAAATTAGGGACAAGTATCAGCACCGAGACTGTTTATGCCATTCCGGCTGAGGTGCGTACCTCAGGCCGGCAACAAGAAATTGCCCAACGGCTTGCCCCACTATTAGGTATGAAGGAACAAGATACGCTAACTCGGTTGACACGCCGCAGTTCGTTAGAATATTTGAAAAAACGCGTTGACAGCAAAGTGGCTGCTCAAGTGCGGGCGATGGATTTGCCCGGTGTCTGGACGACAGAAGAAAGTCAACGTTACTACCCACACGGAACCTTAGCTGCTCACATTATTGGTTTTGCCGGAGTTGACAATCAAGGTTTAGAGGGCTTAGAGCTATCGCGCGATAAGGATTTAAAAGGAACCCCGGGCAGCATCTTGACCGAATATACTGCCGGGGGAATTCGTATCCCGGGCGGGGGGCATAGTTATATTCCGCCCCAGCAGGGTAATACCGTCAAGCTCACTATCGACGCCAATATCCAAGCCTTTGCCGAGCGTGAGCTGGACAAATTAATGAGTGGACAAGGTAAAAATTTAAACGGGCAAATACCAAAAAATGCTTCGATCTTGGTCATGCAGCCTAAAACCGGAGAAATGCTGGCCTTGGCAACTCGACCGACCTTTGATCCCAATAATTATAAAGCGTATGATCTTGCAACTCGCCGTAATATTGCGGTGCAAAATGGGTACGAACCAGGATCTACTTTTAAAATCATTACTTTGGCAGCTGCGCTACAAGAACAGAAGATTAAACCTAGTGAAACTTATACCGATCCGGGCGCTTATACTGTACTGGGCAAAGCTATCAGGTGTTGGAAAAAGGGTGGCCACGGTACCCAGACTTTTGTCCAAGTGGCTGAGAATTCCTGCAATCCCGGCTTTGTGGAGATGGGTCAACGGTTGGGCATGAATAAGTTTTACAGTTATTTATATAGTTTTGGCTTTGGCCGCAAAACCGGAATTGAGATGTCTGGAGAAGCTAAGGGGATTATTGCCAACAAAAAGCGAGCTACAGCCTTGGACTTGGCGACGATGTCGATTGGGCAGACTAATAATGTCACTCCAATTCAACTTATTACTGCTGTAGCGGCAGTTGCTAACGGCGGGGAGTTGCTGAAGCCGCAGCTGGTCAAAGAAATCGTCAGCCCCAGCGGCAAAGTTGTGCAACCGTTTACAGTACAAAAAGTACGCCGCGTGATTGATCCTGCTATCTCGCAGCTGGAACGGCAGATTCTTGAATCAGTCGTAACTAACGGTACCGGGCGAAGAGCGTTCTTACCCGGCTATCGCGTAGCCGGTAAAACCGGCACTGCGCAAAAGGTTATTAACGGGCGTTATGCCGAAGGGGAATATGTCGCATCGTTTGTGGCCTTTGCCCCCGCCAACGATCCGCAGCTTGTCGTCCTCGCGGTGATCGACGGCGTGCGAGATTATGGCGGGATGGTAGCCTCTCCGGTGGTGCAAGGGGTGTTGTTGGACAGTCTGAAGTATTTGGGTATTAAGCCTCAGCCGGATGCACCGCAAACTCCGAAACCGCTGTATGGGTTAGAGGTTCAGCCGGTAAAAGCGGGTACCACTGTTCCGAGTGTAACCGGTCTGACGTTTAGCGAGGCCGAAAAATTAATCAAACAAGCTAAATTAAACATGGCAATCGAGGGTCAGGGACCGGAGGTAATTCAAACAATCCCCGGTGGAGGTGCGCTGGTGGCGGAGGGGACCACAGTGTTGGTTCAACTCGGGAACCAAGGTGATAAACCGGCATTCGCACCGTTTTACGACGCAGAAGGAGTGGATGAAGATATTAGTGTCATCCAGCAATTGCAACGTAAAGTACCTGATGTCCTATCCCGGTTACAGGACTGAGGTTACAATTATTTAGTTAATACTACATTTGTTGGCAAATGTACCCACTTACCGTAGACAACAAATGATGGTAAGTTTAAAAAAGTGCTAATTACTTAGTGCACCATTGCAAACTATATTTTAAGTAAGGGAAGCGAAAGGTAGCATGCATAGCGCACCGGTTAACCTAAATATCTTGCTCCAAGGCCATAACTTCTCATCGATAGGTAATATCAATATCGAGATAACCAGCATATGCTATGATTCCCGCATGGTTAAGCCCGGGGCTCTATTCGTGTGCATACCAGGACTAAAGGCGGACGGACATTCCTTTGCGACTAAGGCAGTGCAGCAAGGGGCGGTGGCCTTGGTTGTGGAACACTTCCTTGACTTGCCAGTAAGCCAAGTGAAGGTAAAGGACTCCCGTCAGGCGTTGGGCCTTTTGGCCGCAGCATTTTATCACTGGCCGTCTGACAGCCTGCGCCTAATCGGGATAACAGGTACTAACGGGAAAACTACTATCACCTATTTACTCGAACATGTCCTGCGCCGCGCCGCGCACAATATCGGCTTGATCGGCACTTTAGGGGCGAGAATCGGGGAAACTGAATTTCCCGGCACGCGCACGACACCGGAAGCTTCGGATCTGCAGGGGCTTTTAGCGACAATGGTGCAGCGCCAAGCGGAGTATGTCGTGATGGAAGTGTCCTCACATGCGCTGGAATTGCATCGTACGTCAGGGTGTGAATATGACGTGGCAGTGTTTACTAATTTGACTCAGGATCATCTCGATTTTCATCAAACCATGGAACAGTATCTGGCTGCCAAGGCGAAGCTGTTGGCGGGACTGGACGATAATCCTCGCAAACAGGGCCGAAAGTACGCAGTAATCAATGCGGATGATGCCGCAGCACCTGAACTATGCGCCAAGACTACGGCCAAGGTTTTGACTTACGGTTTGCAGGCGGGCGCAGTTTATCGCGCGGTAAATGTGCAAAATACGGCCGCCGGGGTGAGCTTTGAGGTAGTATATCCGGGCGGCACGTTGGAGCTGAAATTGCAAACTCCTGGATTGTTCACGGTTTATAATGCTTTAGCGGCATTTGCTGTCGGGATCGAAGAGCAACTTGATCCCAGTCACTTGGCTATCGCGTTGAGTGAAATGACCGGGGTGCCGGGGCGTTTCGAAACGGTAAGCGGAAAACAACCATTTAACGTTATCGTCGACTATGCTCATACGCCTGACGGGTTGGAGAATGTGCTTAAGACAGCGCGGGGCTTTTGTCAGGGCAAAGTAATAGCAGTTTTTGGCTGCGGCGGTGACCGCGACAAAACCAAACGGCCGGTTATGGGTAGGATTGCGGGCAGTTTGGCGGACGTGGCCATAGTTACCTCTGATAACCCGCGTACAGAACAGCCGAACGCCATAATAGCAGATATTATAGCCGGGATAAAAGAGATTACCCAGGATTTTATTACTGAACCTGATCGCGGTACCGCCATAAACTTGGCGTGCGCGATGGCTGATAAGGGCGACTTGGTATTAATTGCGGGTAAGGGGCACGAAGATTATCAAGAGATTTGTGGCATAAAGTATCCCTTTGATGACCGTGAAGTGGCCAGAGCATGCCTGGAGAGGATGGGTTATGGAAAAGATAACGCTTGAAAAAATAGCCCGTTATGCTGAAGGACAGGTATATGGCAGGGCTGATCTAACAATTGCTGGCGTGCAAATAGACTCGCGTCACGTGGGCAAAGAGGATTTATTTGTCGCGCTGACTGGGGAAAATGTAGACGGGCATGCTTTTGTTTTTGCAGCCCTGGATACGTGTGATGCCGCGCTTGTTGCGCGTGAGTGGGCAGAAGCCAACAGCCCTAAACTCCCCGCGGGTAAAGGACTGGTGGTTGTGGAGGAAACACTAAGCGCATTGCAGAACCTGGCACATCGTTATCGGCAACGTTTTCACATCCCTATAATCGGAGTAACAGGGAGTTCTGGTAAGACCACGACTAAGGATATGATTGCCTCTGTTCTGGGTGCCAAATTTAGCGTGCACAAGACCAAAGCTAATTTTAACAACGAGTTAGGTCTGCCGCTCTCTCTTTTAGGTATCGAACCAGACCATCAAGCCGCAGTTGTAGAAATGGGGATGCGGGGGCTGGGGGAGATTGGCTTTTTGGCAGAGTTAGCCGAGCCAACTATCGGCGTAATTACGAATGTCGGTGAAACCCACCTGGAGCTTTTGGGTAGCCAAGCTAACATCGCTTCAGCCAAGGGTGAACTGTTACGCGCCTTGCCTTCGGATGGGATTGCAATCTTAAACGGGGACGATGTCTGGTGCCGCACTCTGGCAAGTGAGCTCGAATGTAGCGTGCTTTATTATGGCCTTAATGACGGGGTGTTGGATCTGGTTGCCAGGTCAGTAACACCGATGGGGGAACATGGGACGCGTTTTACAGCAGTTTGGCTGGGTCAAACCGAGGTGGAAGTGCTTCTGCCGTTGCCGGGACGTCATAACGTCGCCAATGCATTGGCAGCAATGTGTGTGGGATTAAGCCTGGGGATGGATTTAGCTGCGTGCGCCAAGGGGCTAGAGGAAATACAATTGACCGGCATGCGCCTGGAAATATGTGCCGGACCATGGCAAAGTACAATAATCAATGATACCTATAACGCTAATCCTGACTCCACCAAGGCATCTCTGCAGGTCTTGGCTGAAAGTGGTCTGACAAGTCCCAAAATAGCGGTTTTGGGCAGTATGCTGGAGTTGGGCAGTGCGACTGAACCGGGACACAGGCAGGTAGGGGAATTTGCCGCGACAGTTCCTGATTTGGCCTATCTGATTACAGTGGGCGAGTTTGCCCGGTTTATTGCTCTCGGGGCCGAACAAGCTGGTTTGCCGTCTGATAAAATTCATGCATTTATGGACACACAGCAAGCGGTCAGTTGGCTGGAGAACCACCCGATTCAGGATGCCTGGATTCTGGTCAAGGGTTCACGCGGTATGGAAATGGAACGGATTGTACAAGCTTTGAGTGCGATTTGACATAAAGCATAGGGAGGAACCGATGGAAAGATTGCTCACTGCCCTCGTTGCAGCATTTTTAATATGTTTGATGATTGGACCTTTCGTTATCCCTTTGTTGCGTGCGTTCAAGTTTGGACAGAATATAAGGGATGATGGACCGCAAAGTCACTTGAAAAAAGCAGGTACGCCGACCATGGGCGGTTTAATCATGTTAAGCGGAATTATCGGGGGCACCCTTTTGGCGGCTGAGCGACCGATTTCGCCGGAAATCGCCCTGCTTTTACTTTTCTTGGTTGGTTTCGCTCTGATTGGTTTTCTGGATGATTTCATTAAGATTGTGAAGAAGCGCTCTTTAGGCTTGCGTGCCTATCAGAAGTTTTTAGCGCAAGTTATGCTGTCAATTGTCTTTGCTTGGGTTGCCGTGAATTATCTGGGACGCGGCACGGATATTGCGATACCGTTTACATATTTAAGGATTGACCTGGGGCATTGGTACTATCTGTTTGCCATTGTGGTCGTTTTGGCAACGACGAACGCCGTAAATTTCACGGATGGCTTGGACGGTTTGGCTTCAGGCTGCGTGTTTACCACGAGTATTGCGTACAGTGTGATAGCTTTAATGGCCATTACTCAGGGTGTGGGAATACTTACGCATGACTTTGACCTTGGGGTGTATGCTGTGGCCTTGGCAGGAGCGTGTCTAGGATTTTTGCGGTTTAATCACCATCCGGCGCAAGTATTTATGGGGGATACCGGGTCACTTGCCTTAGGCGGTGCCTTGGCCTCTTTAGCTATTTTAACGAAAACGGAACTCTTGTTAGTATTAATGGGAGGGATATATGTATTAGAGGTACTTTCTGTCATCATTCAAGTAGCATCGTTTAAAATCAGGGGCAAACGAGTCTTTAAAATGGCGCCGTTGCACCATCATTTTGAATTGGTGGGCTGGAGTGAAACGAGAGTAGTATATACCTTTTGGACAGTGTGCGCCGCGTTAGGCGCCATAGGAGTAATCAGTTATACTGCTATGTTAAGGTAGGAGATGAAACGAGTTACCATGGATTTTCGCAATAAAAAAGTTCTGGTGATAGGCTTGGCTCGCAGTGGTATTGCCGCTGCCAAGGTGTTAGCCACGCAAGGGGCTCAGGTGTGGGCAACGGACAGCAAGTCTGCAGACAGACTTGAGCTGAGCGAGTTGTCCGGCCCGAACGTGACGGTTATGGCCGGCAGTTATCCTAACGTGGCTGAGTTGAAGCCGGACTTTTTGATCTTAAGCCCCGGAGTGCCGCATAACATTCCACCGATCCAGGCTGCGCTGACGTTGGGCATACCTTTGTGGAGTGAAATCGAACTGGCGTATCATTTAACTGAGACGCCGATTATCGCTATTACCGGCACCAATGGCAAAACTACCACAACAGCTCTGTTGGGGCAGATATTCGTTGATGCCGGGCGTGTAGTCACGGTCGGAGGTAATATTGGCCGAGCCTTGACGCAAGAAATAACGGATATGGCCGCCGCAGATGTAATTGTCGCCGAGGTTTCCAGTTTTCAGTTGGAATGTGTCGAGGCGTTTCGGCCCAAAGTTGCGGTCGTAACTAATATCACGCCGGACCACTTGGATCGGCACGGGAACATAGCCAATTATATTGCGGCGAAGGCTAACATTCTGGCTAAGCAAACAAGTGCTGATTGGGCTATTCTGAATTATGATGATGCTTTGGTGCGTGGATTATCCGGCGGCGGGCAAAAAATCTATTTTAGTCAACGCGAGGTTCTGGCAGAAGGGATATGTCTCCAAGCAGATTGGCTGGTGATCAGGCAATCAGGTTGCGAGCTTCCGGTTATACGGCGACAGGATATTCTGATGCGCGGTAATCATAATCTGGAAAATGCTATGGCGGCCACGGCTGCCGCTTGGGTTATGGGTGTTCAACCCGCCCAGATTGCTGCGACACTGCGTAGTTTCCGTGGGGTAGAGCACCGTCAGGAACTGGTAGCCCAAATTAACGGTGTAAGTTATGTCAACGATTCAAAAGGCACAAACCCTGATGCGGCGATTAAGGCCTTGGAAGCTTTTGCAGAGCCAATTGTCCTGATTGCCGGGGGTAAGAATAAAGGGTGTGATTTTGCCGAATTTATGGCCGTAGTCAAAAACAAGGTGAAAGAGCTGGTCCTAGTAGGTATGGCTGCGGACGAAATGGCAGATGCAGCATATCGGCAAGGAGTGTTGCGTATTCACAGGGCTGATGACTATGCATGTGCTGTGGACACAGCAGCAGCTTTGGCTGTGCCCGGTGATGTAGTTTTACTGTCGCCGGCGTGTACGAGCTGGGATATGTTTAACAGTTACGAGGAAAGAGGAGACCTATTTAAAGAATTGGTCCGGAAGAGACTTCAGGACAAAGCGTAGATAGGGTTCGGACCAACCATGGAGGTTGGGAAGATGCAGGATGCCAACAGGCATAAACCGGATTACGTATTGTTAATTACTGTCTTAGCCCTACTGGCGCTGGGCGTAGTGATGGTGTATAGTGCCAGCGCGGTTAAGGCTCACCTGGAGTTTGATGATCCGTTTCACTTTCTCAAACTACAATTGCTGTGGTCGGCGTTAGGGATTGCCACGCTTGTACTGGGTATGAACATTGACTATGGGTGGCTCCGGGCATATGCAAAACCACTTTTGTATGTCGGCCTGATTTTATTGGTAATGGTTAAGATTCCCGGCGTCGGGCGTGAAGTCAATGGCGCAGTGCGCTGGATCGGACTAGGCCCGTTGTCGTTGCAACCATCGGAAGTAATTAAGCTGGCAATGGTCATCTTTTTGGCGAAAGTGTTAGCGGTAAAACCGGAAAAAATTCGCTTCTTTTTCAAAGGCTTACTGCCCCCGCTTGGTTTGCTGGTCGTAATCGCGGGGTTGATAATGCTGCAACCTGATTTGGGTACCACCCTGGTTATCGCAGGCACAACCTTTATGGTGTTAATTGCCGCGGGGGCTAGGTGGGGACATATTGCTGCCTTAGGGTCTGCCGGTGTTGGACTGGTGGTTCTGGCTATCGCCGCTGCACCCTACCGAATGAAAAGAATTCTAGCCTTCCTTGATCCGTGGGCTGACCCCAGCGGTAAGGGTTATCAGACTATTCATGCTTTACTGGCCTTGGGTTCGGGCGGATTATTCGGTCTGGGCTTTGGCCAAAGCCGGCAAAAATTTCTCTATTTACCGGAAAGCCATACCGACTTTATTTTTGCGATTATTGGTGAAGAACTAGGTATTCTGGGTGCTGCCGTAATTGCGATTCTCTTTGTGATCTTTGCTTGGCGAGGTTATAAAATTGCGATGGCGGCACCAGATCCTTTTGCTTGCCTCTTAGGTGTCGGTGTGACTTCGATGATCGTTATTCAGGCTGGGATAAATATTGGTGTAGTGAGCGGTTTACTGCCTGTAACAGGTATCACCCTGCCGTTTATCAGTTATGGGGGCTCCTCGTTGTTGTTTACCATGGCTGCGGTGGGTATTCTGCTTAACCTGTCACGGTTTTCTAAGGTAACATAACCTTTTGCCAGGCAGTCCATTTGACAAGAACCGATAAAAGGGGGACAAACATGCGAGTAGTTCTAACCGGCGGTGGCACCGGGGGACATATTTATCCGGCGATTGCAATCGGACGTGATCTACAGCGGCGCGTTCCCGGAGTAGAGATAATATATATTGGCACGGACAAAGGATTAGAGGCGGATATTGTACCTAAAGAAGGTTTTGCGTTTCGCACGGTAGAAGTGGAGAGCCTGCCGCGTACTTTGAGTGTGCAAACTGTGCGTACCGGCTATAAACTGGTCAGGGGATTGGTTGGGGCCAGAGGTATACTCCGTGACTTCAAGCCTGATATCGTAATCGGAACCGGGGGCTATGTGTGCGGGCCGGTAGTTTTTGCGGCTGCCCGTATGGGTATTGCGACGGTAATTCATGAGCAAAATGCCTTGCCTGGTATCACTAACAAGCTTTTGGCCCGTTCCGCGCGGGCGGTTTTGCTGACTTTTCCAGAAAGTCGCCAATATTTTCCGGAGCGTGCCAACGTTGAAGTTACCGGCTTGCCTATCCGACCTGGTATTCTAGCGGTTAAGCGTGAGGCGGGGATCGCAGCTTTGGGGCTTGATCCGAACAAATTTACGCTCTTTGCTACAGGTGGGAGCAGAGGCGCTAAAAGCATCAACCTCGCAATGGCAGATGTTATCGCGCACTTAATTGACCGGAGTGATATCCAAGTGGTGCTTGCTACAGGTACGGCCACCTATAACGATTTTTTGCGCATTCTGGCGCAAAAGAAAATCGATTTACACGCCCATCAAAATATTCTGGTCAAACCCTACATCTATGAGATGGGAGAGGCCTTAGCAGCTGCTGATTTATGTGTATGTAGGGCTGGAGCAGCCTTTATGGCTGAATTATTAGCGAAGGGTAAGCCGTCAATTTTGGTCCCTTACCCCTTTGCTGCAGAAAATCACCAAGAGCATAATGCCGCTGCCGTGGTCAAGCACGGGGGAGCTGCAATGATTTTAGATAAGGAATTGACCGGTGCCAGGTTAACGACCGAAGTAGATGGGTTTTTGGCTAATCCTCAGTTGTTGCAAACTATGGCGCAAGCGGCATTGGCCATGGGCAAACCGCAAGCGCTGGAACAAATTACAAACGTGATCATGCGGATTAGTGGTATTGGTGCCTAATTCACACTTGCCGTACAGGAGGCATAAAATAACCTGAACTTAGGGGAAGCGCAAGGCCACGCATGTACATACGGAACGGCACTGTAAGCGTGAGGTTAAGATGGAGGGCGCATGACTAGCTTTGTTGAGGGGTTAAAGCAGAATATACAAGGTAATGTCTTGCCCGACGAGAATCTTGCCCGTCACACGACGTGGCGGATTGGCGGTCCGGCGGAAGTTTTAGTTATGCCTGTCAGCCGGCAAGACGTTCTTAACGCTATAGCGGTTGCCAACAGTTATCACAAGGAGATTACGGTAATTGGCAACGGTTCCAATCTGCTGGTGGCTGATG
>JAJXUE010000011.1 GCA_021783135.1 Bacillota bacterium
GCGCCGGTACCGCCTAGGATATAGACTGTCCCTGCGGGGTCTAGGTTTGCCTGCAGGTAAGCTAATACTTTGGCTTGATTTGACTGAGAGCTGCCAACCAGGAGAATTGGTGCTTTAAGCTTATAGGCCAGCACACTTCCGGCTAAAGCATCCGGATAATTGTCTGCCGTGGCCAGGACAACATTCTCAATCTTACCCGGGTATTCCGCTTGGGCGATGTCCAGTGCTGTATCGACTCGGCTCTGGCCCGCCAGTCTGGTGACTCCGGCGGTAATTGGGCTCATTTTGAAGTCCCAGTGCACGATTTCCTGGCCCACGGAAATGGTCGGGCTCGTGTATTGGTTATACCCGTCCTTGGTGGCGACGATATAGTAATCCGTATCCGGGAAAACCATGAAGCCATAAGCTCCGCTTACATCGCTTGTCTGAGGATCCTGGTTGTTGTTGGGCTTGAAACTGGGGATGCCGGGCAGCGCCACAACGGTATCAGGAGTTGTGCCTGCCGCTTTATTACGCGCAGTAGCGGCATAGTACAGGGTGACGTTCACTCCTGCCAAAGCTTTTCCCGTCGCCGCATCCGTGATGATGCCATAGGGGTCAATCAAATTTTCGCTTAAGGTGGCAGTACCACTGCTGTCAATTTTAATTTCCAGGGTGCCGATCGTAATCGTTTGCCCATTGCCTAAATCATAGGTGATATTGTAGTTGTTATCGGTTCCTTTGGCAAGGTCCGCCATTTGGACTGTCCCGCCCGCGGAAATTGTGATAGGCGTTCCCGCTGCTGTTGTAATAGCCACTTTAGAGAGATCACTTAACGGACTTGTGGTTCCGTCCGGCTGTTTGAGCACTGCAAGCTGAGTGGCATTCATGGAAATTATTTCATTGCCGTTGCTGCCGGTCGTTGCGGTAGCTGTAATATTGGCAACATTGCCCCCTGTCGTACTGTCTGTGACACTGCCGGTTACGGTTGTTGAGGCTGAGGTTGGGGACGAGGTTGGGGCTGAGCTCGACGAACCGCCACCGCCACCGTCGCCACCGTGGGTCGGTGCCGCATTGACGGTAATCGTAAAGTCTTGCGTGTAATCAGTGCTTGCACTCGCGCCGTCTGCAATAGTCGCCGTTACAATTACGGTACCCGCGACCGTGGTCGAAAGGGTGTTGCCGCTAATACTCGCGCCCGTTGCCCCGGCGTTATAGACGCTCCATGCAACGGTTTGATTCGAGGCATCGGATGGAGCCACTGTGCCGACAAGCGTCAGGTCCGTACCCGCCGTCGCCGTGGTCGGAACCCCGGTGATGCCGGTAACAGCTACGAAGGGTGCCGGCTTCCACTGCGCATAAAGCGTGACATTTGGGAGAGTTAAGTTAATGTTATCTCCGGGCGCATAGGCGGTACCGCTGCCGTCCGGCTTTGCATTCCAGCCGTTAAAGCTGAAACCATTCTTGACTAGGCTGCCTGTATTGCCGAGAACCGTCGCACTTTGCCCATTGACATAATTGTTTTCATCAGTGGGCGCACTGCCGCTGCTGTTTCCGTTGCCATTATAGATGACTCCGCAGTATTGCTGAAAGATTTTTACGCCATTATCACTATCCGTGACATATAGTTTGCCTGTACTGTCCACCGCGATACCGGTCGGGGCGTTAAAGCTCCCGTTGTCAATAATAGTTATAGTACCATCGGGGCTGATTTTTTTGACGGCATTGTTTCCGGTATCCGCGACATAGATATTGCCGATATCGTCCACGGCAAGCGCTTCGGGTGCGTTAAATCCAGAGTACACCGCAAGGATATCGCCATCAGGACTGACCTTTTTGACTTCATTGTTGGAGGTATCGGCAACATACACATATCCGCTGCTATCCACCGCAATCCCGAGAGCATAGGGAAAAGAAGTGCTAGAAGAGCTGAATCCCGAGGCGAAGTCGGTAACTGTAGAACCATCCGGACTGATCTTTTTGACTGTGCCGTCGACTAAAGTGTAGACATATCCGCTGCCGTCCACCGCAACCCCTTTGGGATTGCTCAGCCCCGGTGCGAGGGTACCAACGGTTTTATCCGTAGCAACTTTCTTAATGCCCGAACCGCCGCTGTTCCCTACAAAGACATTTCCGCTGCCGTCCACCGCAATTCCATAGGGAATTCCAAAATAGGGAGTGGTAATATCCGCCTGACTGATGAGGGTGTCTACGCCACCGCCGGCGATCATTTTAGATACGCCGTTCGCAAGACCCCCGTCCTCAACGTAAACATTCCCTCCGGCGTCCACCGCAACCCCTGAACCACCGCCCAGACCGACAGCCTGGGTTACTACGGTATTGTCGGTGGGTATGATTTTAGTTATAGTGTTTGCCATGTCGTCCGTAACATAAACATTTCCGCCGCTGTCCAGCGTAATCCCTAAAAGCTCTCCGAAGTTGGTAGTAGACCAACTCTGGACTTCCGTACCGCTGGGATTGAATTCCTTGACGGCTGCAGGGCTACTGCTATCCGCAACATAGACATTCCCGGCGCTGTCCACCGCAACCCCATAAGGTCTGGAAAATGCAGGGCCCCAAGAGGTAACATCATAACCGCCCGAAGCGTTTGGAACCAGTTTTTTTACACTGCAATTTCCATAGTTATTTCCAATGTCTGCCACGTAGAGATTCCCGCTGCCGTCGACTGCAACCCCCGCAGGCGATGAAAAACCTCCGGCTATAATAGTAGTCGTATAACCGCCTGAGGAGTTCGGACTAATTTTCTTGAGGTTGTTAGTCGTAATGTTACTATCGGTAACATAGACATTCCCGGCGCTGTCTACCGCAATTCCCCAAGGCGCAATCAAGCCTGTTGCAGGCACAACTGTAACCGAGCCGTCCGGACTCATTTTATCGATGCTATTACCATTGCAGATATAATAGATATTCCCGGTGCTGTCCATAGCCATATTCCCGACGTTGACCCTCGACGGAATATAAGGCGCTACCGTGCCATCTGGTTTCAGTATCGTCAAAGCACCGCTGCTACCCGCAGAAAAAATGATATTCCCGCCGCTGTCCACCACTATGCCGCAAGGACCAGCAAAACCCGAGCGGTAAAAGGTGCTATCGCTGGTCAGCGACAGAACCGCACTACTTTCGACAATATCTCCATGGGCGTCCATGATCATGGCGGTGTAGTTTCCGCGGCTGGCTGCGGAAGCGGTTACGGTCAGCGAGTCGGTCCCACCGTATCCGCTGGTATTCATGGGATGCGTTGCCACGATCACGCCGTCTTTCTTCCACTGGCAGGCATACGAAAATTTCCCCTCTATGGCGCTGATCTTGAATGTAACCGTCTGCCCCGCCACAGCCTCCTGGGAATTCATGGTGGAAATATTGAGGGGATAATAGAGTGTAATAAAGTTAAGGGGGGTGTTCGCGCCTGAGGCCACATTAATTCCGCCGAGAGTCTCATCGGCAAATCCGGATTTGCTGAAGGTTACCGTATAACCTGTCCCTTCAGGCACGCCTGTCAGGGTGAAGCTTCCCATTGAGTCTGTTGTGGTTGAATACACCGCTCCGTCCACCGTCATACTCACGTCTGCACCTTCCACCAGCACGCCATGTGAACTTTCCACCATCCCGGTGATGCTGCCCGTACCCACCGGACCTGGTACTCTTGCGGTATACAGGGCGGTTACTGTCAGATCATTGACGATCAAGTCATAGGCCGTATCCCAGCCGTTGAAGGCATAACCCGCCCTAAGCGGATTACCCGGCGCCGTCGCCCCGCTTCCTTCATGCACAGTTTGCGTTTTCAGCACAGTCCCGTCCCAATCCCTGAAGGTTACGGTATAGGTATTGGCAATATTCGGCATCAGGGTCGCCGCGAAGGAAAAAGCTGTTGCCGAGGTGCCGTACAGGGTGTTGGTCACCGCACACCTGTACCGGCTCCCGATATCTCCTTTTGTAAAGTCAGTGTAGCTGGAGCTTGTCGCGCCTGCGATATTAATAAATGTCGCAGTGCCAGACAAGGCTTTCTGCCACTGATAAGAAAGCGTCCCGCCATCCGGCGCTGTGGCCGTAACAGAAAAACCGACCGCGCTTCCTGTGGTCATGCAGGTGCTCTGCGGCTGTGTGACAATGTTCGGCGTTGCCGCCGTGCCGGCGGCCCATGCCGTAGCTGCGGGTAGCATACTTGACAGTATCAGGATAGCTGATATAATTGCGATTATTTTGCTTTTTAACCTCATTATCTATTACCTCCCGTATATTAATACGTTTTTATATATTCCACCCTCGATAAATGGCCTATTTATACCAATAAATATTAGCATGAATAGGCTCATTGTTCATCGTACCTGAGTACTGCGCGATGCCCTCGCACCGCACAAAAAGAGATACGCACCTTTTGTAGCGCGTATCTCTTTTTGTGCGATTCAAATATCAATGCCTAAAGCAGTTCCAATTCTCGCACCACTTTGATGCACTGGATGCGGTTCTTTACGCCCAACTTGGCATATATGTTGCCAGTATGCGTCTTGACCGTCCGGAGGCTGATACCAAGCTTTTCGCAGATTTTTTCATTCGTATCGGCATTCGCCATCAGTTCCAGCACTTTTTTCTCCTGCGCCGTGAACTGTTCCAAGATTTTCTCTGCCATACCCGCCGCAACCTCTGCATGAGCCTCTGCAGTTTGCAGTAGGCTATCGCGGATCTGATTCAGCAGATCTGCCGCAAAGACCTTTCGCTCTTTTAGAAGATGCTCTTCGGACTGCTTTCCCCTGGATTTGATATAAGCCCGAAGTATCTGAGCCATAGGAGACAATTCATCCAAGAAGCTTCTGACATACCCTTCTTTTAGACCGTTGTCCAACGATTCATCGAGATACTTTAAAGCCTGGCGCACATAATTATTCTTAAAAGTAAGCAATGCCAGAAGGTTCAGCACCTCCACTCGACTGTGGAGCCTTTTACCCTCTCCGGTAAACGCAAGAAGCCTTTGCAGAAGAAGCTGCGCGTCCTGCGTCCGGTTAATTGTAATCAGGACTCTGGCATAGGTAATCAGTTCAAATTCCCTGACATTGTTAAGCTCTGTGAAAATACCCAGTTTAACTGTGGAAAGCCATTCCTGCACCTTCTCCATGTTCCCAATGTCAAGATATAGTCTTACACGGCAGGCGTCAAGCAAAAACAGCCAGTGCGTCCTGCCAATCTTTAGGAGCTGTTTTTCACATTCCTCCAGAGCGGCAAAAGCGCCTGATATGTCGCCGACAGCTCGTCTCATTCTTGCTATATCCGCCATAGCCGGAACAAGGGCGCCGGGACAATTCGCCTCTATGGCTTCCTCCATTGCTTTCAAAAGATAGGGCAGGGATTCTTCCAACCGGTTGTTCTCATACAGATATTCTCCGATCCCCAGCGGCGAATAACCGGGATTTTTTGAGATAATGCTCCTAAAGCTTTCAGTCATGCTCCTGTATTGCTCGGGATCTTGCCGGAACAAGCCTGCAATAATTCTGGCGGGGCAGCGGTAAAAATAAATATCCGCAGCATTCAGATCGTAATATTCTGCTATTTTATAGTTTTCGCTGCTATTTATCCCGGCTGCTGAAAAAATAAGCTGTATAAAATCATCATTGCCCTCTCTCACAAGCAGATAGGCTTCAACCATCATACACACTCTGTCGCTGTAACCGATCCACTCCGGATTGGGGGAATGTGGATAATCCTTCTTTAATTTTTTCATCCTTCCAATCCATTGCCTTGACAGGGCATACTGCTCCAGGCTTGCATGATACGCTGCGTAAATCGCAGCAATCTTAAAACTGCAATCCCGATACTCGTCCGGCAGTCGTTCTACCCATGAGAGCATTCTGCCAAATTCAAAATTGCGAAGCATTGGATCAATTTGATGTTCAATCATATCAAAGGCTTGTTGATAGTCCTTTCCGCTCAAAAAATGTTCAATAGCCTCCGGCAGCAAGCCCTGCTCCCGGTACCAAAGCCCCGCTCTCGAATACAGCTGGGGGATTTCCGCTGGGTATGTTTCCTGAAGCAGCTCTAGCAGAACGCTTTTAAAAAGGTGATGATACCGGTACGCTGGCCTTTGCCCATCCACAGCTGTCAGAAAACCGTTTCCTTCAGCGATTTCCTTTAGCAGCCTATCCCCCTTGTTAGCACCTGCAACAGCGTTACACAAATCCGGCCACATGGTATCCAGAATGGAGGTTTTTATGGCGAATAACTGCTTTTCAGGCGGCCAGCCACGAATCACCTCGTCCCTGAGATATAGTCCGATGTCCCGGCTGGAGCGCGATAACGCCGCAAAGGCATCATGCCCGCCGCCTTCCTCCATGGAAAGCGTGACCGCGACCAGCGCGGCGGCCCAACCTTCAGTATATTTTTCCACTGCTTCCAGTTCATAGTTTTGAAGCGTAATCCCACGGGCCTGGTAAAATCGTAATATTTCTTCCTCTTCAAAGCGAAGGTCCTCTTCCTCCAGCCACTGTACCTGCCATTTAATTCGGTGTTTGGCTAAGCCAACATCAGGCAGCGTCCGGCTGATGAAAATCAGGTGTATTTTTACAGGCAGATAGTCAATCAGATGAGACAATCCGGTTAGGATAGAAGGTGTTTTTATCAGATGGAGATCATCCAGCACTAGGAAGAAGTCGGACGAAATTTCCGACAGCCGGTCGATGAGGATGTTGATGTGGGTTTCTGCTTTCATCAGGTCTTGGGAGGATAAAACATATCCCACGTCCTTGGTAATACCGCTTGCAGTATCCTCAAGGGCGGCACAGATGTATTGCCAAAATGTCAAAGGATCATTGTCCTGGGAGTCCAGCAACAGCCAGGCATAGGGCAGACCGCATTTGCCCAGCCAGTCAAGAACGGCTGTGGTCTTTCCGTAGCCTGCGGGCGCCGTGACCAGTGTCAGCTTGCATTCCTGCACATGTTGGAGCTTGGTTAGAAGCCTTTCTCTGCTGATGATATTCTTTTGAATGGTAGGTGCATGAAGCTTGGCTTTGAACAATTTACAGCCTCCTTTCCAGCAAAATTGGAATTATTTATCTCATTTGGTAAGCCCCCACTTGTCGGTGGCTTCTTTAACACTCATGTCATCCATCTCACATCTCGAATATGTGTCGTTATGCCTAACTATTGTTGGCGAGAGACTAGCGGGTCGAGTACTTGTTCTACCCAAGCATTCAACATTTTTTTCAGATATTCCTTCTAATCTTGCACTAACAGCGGCTTTAAATCATGTAAATAATCGCCTAATGTGATTAGCATTAAAATCTAATCACATTAGGCGATCATATTTACCTGAACCCTTCTAAGCCAATTCTACTTTGTACTTAACTCGCTACCCGAAACTCTTGTCTATTGCCCTAGCAACTGTCCAAGCTGCTGTGCGATATTTTTACTGACTACAGCCTCTCCCCCGAATAGGGTAGCTCCGGTCATTTTTCCGGCTTACCCGGGTTCCGCGACCAACCAATTTGCCTAGGGCGAAGTATTTAAAATCGCTTGGACCAGCAGCATTGCTTCGCTTTGCGACCACTACCGCAGGGGCAGAGATCATTCCGTCCCACACCTCGCCACCTGGCCTGTGACTCGGCAAGTAGTTCCGCCATAATCGCCTCAGAAGTTAACCCTTGTTTTCTGAACTGCATGGCACGTCTCAACGGCTGTTCAGCGTGAGCAAAAAACTGCCGGAACCCGCCACATAAATAATTATGCCCCTGCTCTCCATTCTCTGCTAAAGCAAACCTGTCCTTAGGGCATCCCCCATTACATATCTCAAGCCATGAACAAGAACTGCATTGTAGGGAAAGTTTGGTCCGCTTTTCATTGCCGAAACGGTGCTGCACCGGCAAGTCGACCAATGCACTCAGAGAGGAAGATTTTATATCGCCGATACGGTGGTCAGGAGTAACAAAATGATCGCACGAGTACACACTACCGTCATGCTCAACGATGAGTACCTGCCCGCAGGTTGGGGCCATCCAGCATAAGCTAGCACTCCCCCCAGACCATACCAGTGTCATTTCCGCGAACAGTTGGACATTCAGCCGTCCAAGATCGTGACGGATCCATTCGTCGAAAACTGCGCACAAAAAATCTCCGTATCCTTCGCCCGTCACCGAGTCCGCTGTCGGCTGTCCGTCCTCCGTGAGCCGTACAATCGGTATGAACTGAATCCACCCTGTATTAAGGTCCTTGAGCGCTCGGTAAACAGCGAGCGGTTCTTTGGCAGTTTCTGAGGTTACTGTGCACAGCAAATCTGGCTGAATCCCATGAGCTTGCAGGCGGCGGACCGCCGCGACCGCACGTTCATAAGAGCCGCTACCGTTATGATCTTTGCGGTTTTTGTCATGCAACCCTCGTGTGCCGTCTATACTCAGCCCCACATCAAATTGGGCGTCAGCCAAAAACGAACACCACTCGTCATCCAGCAGAATCCCGTTGGTCTGAAGATTGTTCCAGCAGCTCCATCCTTCCGGAAGGTAACGTTTCTGCAGGGTCACCGCCAGCCGGTAAAAGTCCAATCCGGCTAAGGTCGGTTCCCCGCCATGCCATGTAAACTGCACGATAGGCCCCGGGCTTGACGCTATATATTGCTGGATATACCTTTCCAGCAGGCTGTCCGACATATGGAATTTATGCTGACTTTGCGAAAAACGTCCGGTCTCTAAATAGTAACAGTAACTGCATTCCAAGTTGCACAGCGACCCGACCGGCTTAGCCATTACCACAAATGGCTGCATCCTAATCCCTTTGCTCCGTACTTAGATGTTCCCCGAAAAAATCAAAAGCTTTCTCCCATGCATCCATCGCCTGTTGCGGCCGATACATTTGGTTATGATAATACATAAACCCGTGTCCTGCACCATCATAACGGTAGAATTTATAATTTTTCCCGTATTTCTTAAGCTCTGCTTCGTGCAAGTCAACCTGTTCCGGCGTCGGAAACTTATCCTCATTGCCAAACAGCCCCAGCAGAGGGCAGCCTAGCTCAGACGTATAGTTAATAGGAGCAACAGGCTGGGCCGGAGTCAGTTCTTCTTCGGCAGCGACCACGCGACCACCCCAGCAGTCAACCACTGCATCTAGGCCACTGACCTTGCATGCCGCGAGGAAAGCATGGCGTCCGCCGGAGCACATACCGATGACGCCTACTTTTCCATTGGAATAAGGCAAAGAATTCAAGTATTTCAAAGCCCCGTCACAATCACCCATCACGCTATCATCAGCAACTCCACCCGCGGCGCGAGCTTTTGTCGATATCTCATCAGGAGTTCCGTGCCCAAACCGGCAATAAATGTCGGGGCAGAGAGTCAGATAGCCATGCTGAGAGAACCGGCGGGCGGTCTCGCGGGAGAACTCATCCCAGCCAGGCATATGCGGAATTAAGATTATCCCCGGGAACGGTCCCTTCCCAAGCGGTCGTGAAAAGTAGGCGTGTATTTGATCACCTTTATCTCCGGGCATGGTGATGGTCTCAGCCAGCATCCCTTCATACTCATCAGTTCTTAATTGATTCCACATAATGACTCTCCTTCTGAGTTATTTATTCACATTTTTCCATTTAATTATATACTCAATGGACAATTTTGGCTACTCGATCCCCACCGCCTCGATTATATATAGGGGTGAAATGCCAGTCAAGTCAATACTCTTTGACAAACTAGCTACTAAGCAATATAATACCTATTGTTAATAGTACCATGGATAATAGTAGTATAAATAATTATGGTTTTAGTTTGGAGCTGCCAAAATGTTAACTAATATTGAACTCATCCTACTTAAATTCATCAAAGAAAGACCCTCGTATGCCTATGAAATTGAGCGTATGATCGATGAAAGAGGAATCCGGAACTGGGTGAAAATTGGAGGCCCTACTGTTTACCAGGTACTGGATCGTTTGGCTAAGAAAGACATTTTGCAAGTTTCGCTGGAGAAAGAAGGGAATATGCCCCAAAGGAAAAGGTATTCTTTAACTGCTACCGGTGAGGAACTTTGTCAAATTTCTGCCCGTAAACTGTTAGGGAACATCGAAACCTACTATTTTGATCTTACAGTAGGCTTAGCCTGCCGTTTCTTTTTATCGGAAGAGGAGTTTCGCCTGAATATTCAGGAACGCCTGGATAAGCTAAATATTTTTGTCAGAGATTTTAACGAAGAATTTAATAAAGCAAGGGAACTTTACCCTGATAAAAGGCTGCTGGTTCGCCACTACCTCTTGTCCCATTACAAACTTGAACAGGAATTTCTGCAAGAATTAATAAACGACAATGGGTAGACTTATTCGACATGTGCCTAATTGCTATCGGACAGGAGAACACCAATGATTGATAGTGCCTTAACCACTAAACTAGGCCGGACTTTCCCTGCATTAACTCATAAAAACTATCGTTATTTTTGGTTTGGTCAGTGCCTATCCCCAATAATCGTTCTAAAAGTAATGTAGCTATACACCTACCCTAAACCTTTTCGCACAATCAAGTTTTTTAATGCTTCGAGCACTAATTCTACAACTAGGCCCCCAGCTTTTTAACTTATTAGCAACCTCCAAGGCTAATTAAAACCCTTTTGCAGTGCCTACAATTCTCCCCAAAAGAGAATACACCTTCCCCTGCCCAATAATTTTAGTTTCCTAATAAAAACCACAAAAGCAAAGTAACCATCGTTATTATCTCCACCTTAGCTGCAGGTGAGGATAATAACGATGGTTAGATTTTCTTTTGCATCTGAGCATACCAAATTGCGTGCCGGTGTTTGATGTATTCTAAATCAATCTTACCTGTAAACATACTTTTTAACAAAGGACGGTTAGCTTTAATTAGAAAGGCACCCAAATGGGCAGCTATCCCCATGACCAGTAAAAAAATAGCCGGACCATGAAGCATCCCTAAAATTTTGATATACCTCAGGTTTTGCAATGCCGTATATTGGTGTTCCAGCCTAACCACTCTTGCCAAGCCGGTAATAATTACCAAAATGATACAGGTCAGAATGTATAAGTAAGCGAGACGTTGTTCGGACAAGTACTTATCATTAGGCGGTTCTTCGCTCCCCGAAAAGGTTGCCTTTATTAATATAATGGAAGCTTTGACATCTCCTTGTCGCGGGACGATGGGTGAACCCCCGCGAATTAGATAATGGTAAATTAAATGGCCTACCACAACCAGTCCCAGGAAACAGCCCCCAATAATATGGAACGCAACACCGGTTCTGGATCTAACACCGACAGTGACTATTTCAAAAATGACTATAAGTACCAATAACCAGTGAAGAGCCATAGTAGAATAACTGTGCCTATTTACATTCTTGTCTGTTTTTTGTTTTTCGTCACTCATCACTTTACCCCTTATTTTTCACTATTCTTAATCTATGCTGATTATAATAATAAAGTTTTAAAATTAGATTAAAAAGGCGAAAAAGGTATGGGTGATATACCACAAAGGGCTCCTAAAATCAGAAATCACTCTATTGAGATAAAAAATAGGTTCAGCAGACTACCACCTTCGGCGCAATATCTTGTCCGGCAATATTTGCAGATACATTTTAACTTCCTGGGGCAGGTAAGAAACGTGATTATCCAACAGAATAATCGAGGCTCCCGTTTTGGCCGCTAAGGCGCTTCCTGTCAGCAAAAATCAAACCCGATTGCTAGGTAAATTGTCCCCGGTGTAGTAGTAAACTGATTTACGCTACTAAATTTGTTGTAAACCTGTTGTCACCTACTAACCGTATGATATGGCTATTCTCACCTTAACATATCCTTTTAATTTTACTTAATACTGAACATCTCTTAGGAATAGGCCTTTTGCCTGAGCTAAGGGTCCAGCTTCCCAGCGTTTCTTTTCATTTAAGATAGCTTCAATATCTTTTGGTTTAAGCTTATTTTTGCCTACTTCAATCAGTGTTCCTACTATGACTCTAACCATATTCCATAAGAATCCATTCCCGTTGACTTCTATTGCCAGAATACCGTCATTTTCAAAAATATTTATATAATTTATGGTTCTGATCGTAGATTTTTCGCCTTTCTTCATGTTGGTAAAACTCTGAAAGTCATGGCTGCCAATTAGATACTTTGCAGCATTTCTCATTTCCGATAAATTTAGTTTCTCAGCCAGGTGATAGGTGTACTTTCTATCAAATACATTCCTGAACTTGTTGTTATTTATTTTGTAGACATAAGTTTTTGAAATGATATTATATCTTGCATGGAATCTTTCAGCTACATCCTCAATAGATTTTACCACTATATCTTCAGGTAAAAACTCATATAAATAATTAAGCATTATGTCGATACTATTTGTACATTTAGAATGGAAATTTGCAATATAATTTTCAGCATGTACCCCTGAATCGGTTCTTCCACAACCAACTAGCTGAATTTCTTCTCCTGTCATTTTAGATAATACAGCTTCAATTTTACCTTGGATTGTTAGATTGGTATCTTTTTGTTTTTGCCATCCTCTATACTTGGAACCGTCAAATGCTATAGTCATTTTTAAATTTCTCATTAAGTTCCGCCTTTGTTTTACTTTTAGGCACAATTTCATTTGCCTTTTACCACTTGTAACTCATTGGACATGCTCAGCAAAAATTCCATACTTCATTGACAATATTCATATCTTTCCAAGATTTTGGCACTATAATTAGCTTATTAAAATATTGCTTGGAGGTATTAAGATGCTCGAATCAAATTCTAACATTGACTTTATCTGGAACCAAGATTGTTGTGACAGGTGCGTCAAGTGGTCTTGGACTAGCGATGGCCGAAGGTCTTCTTCAAACACGAGCCACAATCGCTTTGGCTTCAAGACCGGGAGATAAATTAGATTCCCAGGTAAAACAGCTTAAATCATCTGGCCTAGATGCACATGACTCATTGCATAGGCTGTAATTGCTATTATCGGAACATGACCACCTGTTAACTTTCCTTTTCTCTTATTGCCGTAGTTACGTCAAGTCCACTTATTCCAGGCATTTGGATATCCATGCGAACACGTTACCAAGATGCCAACCCGGCGGGTGGGGACACGCTGAATACTAATTATCCTTAGAGTTCGTATCTCTACTTAGCCCGGCATACCTAATAGCATTTAAAAGATTAACCAAGCCTTGGGAACCCAGGAAGATTCCTAGTCCTAAAATTAACTGTGTCACTATACCTGCTGTTCCAAGCGAGCCGAATAAATTTGCTGTAGAATTGGGGATCCCTCTCATCGTATAAAAACTTACTAATACCGGAACTAGTCGGGGTATTGAGTTGGCAAATAATAATAGCCCAAGAACTGAAAATGATACCCTTTGAATGTCGCTTGCCGTGACTCCTAATTCCTCACGAAAATGAGGACCTTCTTTCACCATAATGGCCGCAAGCCTATCAGATAAAGGCCACAATAAAACTCCGAAGATTATTAAAAATATGAAAGAAGAGATTATTGTCATAAAAGTGTTATTGCTAAATCCTTGCTGGGGTACAAACAAATATGCAGTCAGTACGTTCGCCATTACGTTTATTCCTTGGGTAATCATGTAGATGCCAAGAATCTTACAAGCAAGACTGGCAATTTCTTGTTTGCTCACTTTTTACCTCCCTATTTTCCAATTAGTTCAATAATTCATAATATCATCAAGCCTACGCAGGAAATATCTCGGTATGCATCTGGTTTGCTTTTTGCTAAGCATTGCACCCTGTTTAAATCTGAGAATGATCCAGGCAGCCATGTATCCTAGGAACTAAAAGTTCTTGAATGTTTCTTTCGCAACAGCGATTTTACAATTGTCCATTTCCTTATACCCTTTTGGATTGTTCTTAATGGTTATATTTCCCGCCGATATGTTGCGAGCGAGACCAGAAAAATGTTTGCAGACCCCTAACCTTGAGAAGGTAGTCCCTTCGTCACCCGGTTTGATGCAGTACTTGCATAACTCCAAGCAACGACACCTAAATACAGATATGCTAGTTAGGTACTTTTGCATTTCTGCCATAATGTTTTGTGGTAAGCTTTCCGCGCCTACAATATCTTCAAGCTTGTCATTAGTGTAGGTTACGACTACTTGAGCTGAGCTTTGCTTGTTTACCAACCGAAATTCAACAAGACCACCAGGCATTCTTTTTGAATCCTGTATCGACCAATTCTGTGCTGCCATTACGCTAACCAACTTTCTTAAACTACTTTTAGTAGTTACAGCTTACATTTTGTCCAACCTTTAAGTGCACTACTTATCGCCGTCTTCAGGCACGATACAGATGAAAACAAATCTACCATTACCTTTGTTTGTGAATTGATGCATCTTATCGCTGGGTACAAAAGCAAACTACCCTGCGTCCACCAGATAATCCTGACCGTCCAAATGCAAAGACCCATCACCTGCGAGAATGTAATTTATGTGCGCATTACATAACCTTTCCAACCTTCAGCGTCCCAGATAGTCAATTATCCACTTTCGATAAAGAAACTATTTTCACCTTCTGATTTAAGAAAGTTAATCGTCAAATCTGGTCGTAAAAGGGTCTAACGAAAATGTGGTTGTATTAGGGGCTGTCATAGTAGACCCGTTTGTCCCTGATACATTTGCAACTGAAATGGTGTAAGTTACCCCACGATTTAAGTTCATTATGGGGTTCATATTGATAGCTGTTCATTTGAAGATATTCCGCTGACACCGCTATAATAATATTCTTAAGTGTCGATTGGCGTCAGCTGCTCATGCCTGAATACATTGCTATTGACTAAGTTGAATTCATTGTCACATGTACCTGCCACAAAAACATAAATTCCCTGTCTTCCACTCAAAAATTCGACTTGCACTTCAAACTTTACAAGGTCGAGTCCTTCCAGTCCGATATCAAAGGTTTCACACCTTGAACAGTTTCCGCCAAGGATGACGGTTCGATGCTCGGCTAATTGCTTAGGCCATTTCCTTAAATCAAACAACAGAATTCTAACAGTCCTAGCATCATCCAGGTTGTTTAAAACTTCAACGTACAAGCTCTTTACTCCGTCACACCGTATGACAGGGCCGGTGGTTAGACCATGATCCCAATCCACAGACTCCAAATTAGTAGTGAGCTCACTAACTGGCCTATCGCTAAACGAAGCTGGGCCTTCTAACTCGGATTCTGCCTTTCCTATTTCCTCCAAACCGTGCGCAGGATCATTTAGCTTTTCTTCAACTGACTGTAATTGATCCTTTAAACAGTCCGCTTCGGGTTGAACACTGTCTTTGGTAGGCAAGCGCATAATTCTATCAAGCATTTCTCTTAGTTCCTTGATTCCTGCAATTATCCGATCATGCGAAGACATCTGCATACCTCCCCAGTTTCCTTGAAGCCTATATTTCTGAGCACTGCAAACACAAATGGCAATTACCGTAAAGCCTAAATACGCGCTCAGTCACAGGGTATCTGAAGATTACTACTTTAATCTTCAGATCTTCCGTAATTCGCATAGTACGTCCTCCCTGCTACGCTGCTCGCTTAATGTATATATATTCTTTATCGGGCCCAAGGGTTAACTGGGCACTATCCCATTCCCTGCAACAAAAAGAGAACATCCCTTACGGTGTTCTCGACAATCACTGATGGGTTTTTGCATAGTGAGGTATCGCAGAATTTAACCATTATGGCAATGATAATGTGTTAATCAAACCAAACTCACCGTGATGGTTCCTACTCCGGGAATAGCAATCTGATTATCCTTTGTGCAGGTAGCGCCAGTTTCATTTTTATTCACCTTTAGTTCATGTATGAATTTGTCCTGGGTGGCAAACACCTTTGCCACAACGTGAAACTTAGCCCTGGCTGCCACAATAGTTGGTGTTAACAAAAAAACGTTTATTATACTGTCTGGAGCCATATAAGTCCGATAATGACGCCCAGCAATTGAACACATTCGCCGTTCAAATAACGTAGAATGTATCCTTAAGTGCCGCACTTTGAGGGCGTGAGTGTCCTGTTCTACATACACGACCCTTAAATTTAAAATCAAATCGGATTTTAAATTTTGACCGACTTCAGAGATACGAATATTCTTATTTTGGATATTAACTGTAAATAACTCTTTTGCCTTACTTGGCATGTTAAATTTATAATATTCTGTGGCAAATAAATCTACTTTTTCTAACAAAGAACTTACTAAAACTTGCGTTTCATCAATCACTTTGTTGGCCCTCCTCGGGTTAGACGGATACTCATATAGGCTATGGTGGTAAACTCTCCAATATACCCACAATTAAATAAAAAAAGGAGTTGCAATTGGCTTTTGAAGTTAAAATCCTCATTCAGATTTCATCAGTACCTAAGGGGCAAGGCACAAGCTGATTTTCTATAACATTGTCTTCTTAAAAAGTACTTGCTTGCGTAATCAATTTCAGCAACACATAATTATGAGTTCACATAATATAAATAGCTTAACAATAGTCATAGATGAGAGGGGTCACGGCTAATGTCCTTTCCAACTATTCCAAATATCAATGCGGAAATAAACATTACTGTTGAGGAAGCCGTTAATTTGCTTTTAGCCTCGATTGCATTTGAAGAGTTAGGATTAGCTCATATTATTAATGCTGAAGCAGAAAAAATCCAATTTGTTTTAGGCACTCTTCCTAATCAATGTACAACCGCCCCAACTACTATCGAGGACCTTATGAAAATTGATGTTTCAGTAATTCAGACCTTACGAGAAGTAATTAAGCAGCAAATGCTCTTACAATTTAAACTTGAAGATGTCATCAGTATATCCACAACAACAACCTCAACCACAACTACCACCACAACAACTACTTGTTGCCATTGCTGTGGCTAAGGTGCAGTGACATGTCTCGGCAATTAGGCTCCGTTACAAACGATAAATAGAAAGACGTTGGCATTTAACCAACGTCTTTCTGGTACTATCCTGAAACTAGCTTCGAGTCGCTGGGGTCGAGTTTACTTTCTGCTCCGTTTCGCTGACTACATCGCCTTGCATACGTTTCGTTTCGGTTCGCTTCCTCACTTCCGTAAACGTAGCCATAAATTGGGCGCGAGCGCTCAGTGGAAACCGATGCGCGCTTTTCTTGTTGCCTCGACACTAACTGCCTATTACTATCCATTGGAATGAATTACCAGGGGCTAGACTAGGCAGAGTTCCTATTAAGCCTAATACCGAATCGTTTACTACAACGCCAGACAGTGTAACATCGCCATTATTGGTTACTACGAATTTAAACTGGGGAGTAACGCCGGCAGGTAGTTCTGGTCCTGGAGGTGTGTTGGCATGCACCCAGGTAAGACCATTATCCACCGATACATATTTTATTAAATCGATAGCCGGTACCGGTGCTTCCACTCCCACCCAATATGCCGGGTTGGTAGCGGTGACCGTTTGACCAAGATAATCCCCGCTAGCAGTTGCGGTATTCACCTGTTGGCCTAAAAGCCATGGTTCGGTGATCATCCACGTAAAGGATGCTCCAGGGTCTAAACTTGGGAGTGTTCCAATTGGCCCATACACGTCGTCGGCCACGACAACATTACTTAAGGTGACGTTACCTGTATTCGTTACTGTGAATCTAAACTGTGGGTTTGTTCCTTGAACAACATCCGGCCCTGGAGGGGTATCCGCAGGATACCAAGTAACTCCGTTATCCGGCGACACATCTTTTTGCACGTCGATGGCCGGTTGATCAACTGCCGCCGGGTTGGGGCTTACGTAGACGCCACTGGTACCTGATGTCATGCTAAATTGTGTTGTAAGGGTATACCAGCCACCAACAAAAATTCCATTGCTGAGGGGTTGAGTTGGCCCATAATAAAGCCTGGTCACTGGATCAAATATATCTGGCGCACCCGTGGTCAACCAATACCCTGTGAAAAAGCCACCCCCGCTAAAGTCACTCCCTCCAATGATTAAACTGCCTTGTCCATCATTGTATCTAGGACCTTGTGGATAGGGGGGTGGTGGAGTAGTTCCGCCGCCTGAAGAGTTAATATCTCCGGCAACGTTAATAAAGTTAGTAGGGGTCAATCCTCCATGGGGAACAATCGCTCCGCCACTCTGAAACTTCACTATGCCCTGATAACCATTGGAAGGATCACTGTCTTCATCCCAGCGTAGGATATACACATCCCCAGGGTCACCTGTAATATTAATTTGACTCGAGACAGTGAAACCAGACGTAACGTTAATCACATAGACTTCGTTAATACCATTTTGGGTATTTAATCCATCAAGGGAAGTGGAAACTACACTTTCAAAGCCCGGTGTCGGTGGAAGGGCATTGATTTGTTGTATGGCACTAATTAGATCTGCTGTCAAATTGGCAATACGGCTTGTATCACCCGTAACACCCGATGCCTGAGTGGGGTTTTGATCAAGAATGGCTTGCCAGGCACCTTGAGTCGGCGCATTAGTATAAAGCGTTCCAGCATAGGGCACATCACCAGAGGTGCGCAAACTAGCTACCAAGCCATTAACTGCCACATCCCCAATAAAACCCTTGGTGGCTCCTTGCCAGTTAGCATCGGCACTACCGTCTGCAAATAAAAGCAAATAATCAGGTAAATTACCCAGATTTATCCCACCGATAATCAAAACTTTTCACTCCCTCATCTCGAATTAAGGTTGTTGTCTAAACAGTAGGATAGTGGTAGTACGCTATATCTGTGTCTTGAACAATCACACCGTCAAAAGTACCCGTAGCCGTAGCCACGTTACTCATACTTGGCGTTGCAGGGGGGATTTCAAAAACATCTTCTAACTTAAATTGTAAGAGCATCTGATTCTTAAGAACTGTTCGAAGTGTTTTCCCAACGCTTCGATCAATGGCAATGAGATCTTCAAGGGTTACCGGCTGGGGCACTTGATCCGGGAGTGTTCCAAGCACAAATTGAATCTTTTCACCTTCTGCATTTATGATATGGGATAGTGCGAGTTCCTCCATTGCTATTGATGCAAGGAGAATGTTTGCCACGGATGTTCTGTCGAGGCTTATCTGAGGCGTAATATTAGGAATGGTTGGGAAAGACATATATCAGTTCTCCTTTCGCTTAAGATACTTCCCTTGGCACAAGTCCAATCCTAATATATGGTATGTACAAGTTCTTGGTTTTGTCCGCCTGCGAGATAGTGTTTTTTCGGCATATTTTCATTCCGAATAAACAAAAAGGCGATTGGCTTATTAACCCATCGCCTTTTTGTTTAAAATTTAAAAAAATATTATTTACTAGAGGTTTAAACAAGGCTTGGAGCTACAAAGCACACGGGGAGAAAAGTCTTTTACTTTTCATTACGGAGTTAATAATTGGGCAAATTGATTTTGCCAAATCCACTTAGGTGAATATTTCTGTCTAATCATAGTTTTGCTGTAAACTACTGGATTTTCGTGCATGAGATTTAGTACTTTTGACACTTGTTCTTCCAAATAGTTTTGTTCCGAAGGATAATATGTTTCCTTACTATCAAAGCCAAAGTTCCTGGCATCCCATCGCATGAAATATGTTTGAAGCTTTGCACCTAGTTCTTCCAGAGCCGGTACCTTTTCATTTAACACAAGAAAGTTCCCTCTGCTCGCTGCTTCAAGTGCTATCAATCCGAAGGATTCGGAAAAGGACGGACACACAAAAAGGTTGGATAAGGTAAATAGGTCAAGCACACCACTTCTGGGGAAGCCATCCGTATAACCTAAATCAGAGGTAAAAACAATATCTTCATCCGCTAAATTTAAAGCGTGCCCCAGTCTTCTTATCAGCGCCTTGTAAAGTTCTGGGTTTATATCAGTTGACGGAAAATCACAGAATACTGCCTTCACACTGGACTTAGTCTTGTTTTTAATAGTTGCAGCAAAGGTAGTTACCTTGTCAAACTTTTTCCCAGGTGTTAGCCTTGCAGGATATACCATAAGTATTTCGGGTGAAAGTAAATCTGTCTCATTGGCAAGACCTTTTACCTCACCACTCAAGGGCGAAAGGATATCTAAGCTAGTATAAACTACCCGGCATCTGTCTTCCGAAATAGCATATTGTTCACCTAAGGCCAACATTTCCGCTCGGCTGGGAGCAACATAGATGGTGTTTGGCATGGAACTATGTACGGTAGAAAAAGGCCACACCGTCTTTGAGGTACTTTTAACTGGCGGTGAATATGTAAAGGCAATGAATCTAATGTTCGGCAAGGCTTCTTGCACCTTTCTAATCGCTAGATTATATCCAAGGTACCGTTCTTGTTGAAGTATGTCGTAAAGAATACAGATATCGACATCCGATAAGTTGTTTCGTATCATCTCTGAGATTATATCTACTCCCTGAAAAAACGCCCTTGGGAATTGGCCAGTTCGTTTTAAATTACCACTCCAACTAATCAAATCGTCTTTAACCGAATCACCTAATTTTACCCACTGGATTCTAGGATCCAAGAAAGTTTTGTGTTCATAGCGATTAAAGCAATCTAAATCCGCAAGTATTTTTACTGCATTGCCCGCATTAAGCAGCATGTCAAGGTGTTGAACAACTGCACTGACAATGGAATCCGTACTGATTAACTCAGTTGCTAATGTCAATATCGCAACCCGCAACCGTATTCCTCCTACAGCCCCTATCAAAACTTCATCTTTAAACTAACAACTTTGTTGCAATAACCCTTCTTAGTTCAGACCTATTCTAATATGGATAACTTTGCCTAGATCCCTCAGTGCATTGTAATCTTTTAAACTTATCCATAGAGTAATAACCTGATTAGACCCACTTCTGTTATAACCTTTCACATTAAACTTAACGACAATGAATTTATCATTTTTTTGAGGCGAAAACCTTGTTAACAAACTTATTTTTTTACGATTTATTGCCTTTATTAAACTCAAAGTTGATAAAATCGAATCCTGTTGCAATTTCAAATCAAGAACTTCTTGCTGATTCATCTTGCTTTCCTTCTCGAGTGTACAGTAAAAATTGTTGAGGGTAACTACATATGTATCTAATATTGATATTCCTTCTACAAGAACATCTTTCAGCTTTTCGAACCTACTAACCATATTGACAAACTCCCCTGGCCAACAAGCCAACCACTCCTAACTGCCTTGTTGTCCCATCGCCGGATACGTTGATTCATAACACTCACACTTACCGTTTTTGTCCTTAAGACGCATATCTATTTCTAGTACTGTTTCCATCTTTTTGAGTAAAAGCCACTCTTTAATAATAACTGTATCGACCATTTTGCATGAAGTCTTATTGCACTTCGCCAGTTCATTCAAAAAATTGCCACTGTCATCCTGACAGAGCTTACTCACTAGAACTTGTGTCTTTTCCGCTTCGGCATTTAGTAAGTGAGAAATGGCAATTTCCTCCAAGGCTATTGACTCCAATAAATCAATAACCGTTTCTTCCAGCGTAGGCCGGTGCTTTTCCTCAGGTATTTGCGGCATACTCATGCTATTCATGCCTCCTTAGTTTCAATCATGCAAACCATTTGATTCAGCAATCAATCAGCACTCCACCGTAAAATAACAAGATGGCGATTCAGAATAAAGAATTTATGTTTCACTACGGGTCCGATTATGTAACTTTTCTATTTATGATATTTATGCAATACCATACTTAGATGTGACTCTTATTTTCAAAGAGTGTGGTTAAGGAAACATACCTGAGCTAACAACACCATTTTTGCAGTGAATGCGCATACAATATATACCAATAATACGCCGCTATGGAGGTATCCAAATGAAAGTTGCTGTTCTCACAATGTTTAATGGCCTAAGTACCACGTATTCTCTGGTAAATATTGTGGCGGAACATCTTAGAATGTTACTGGATGCAGGCATAGAAACAAGTCTTCTTGTTAGCCAAGACTGCCCGGATGATGAAAAATACGGCATATTTACGGACGAACGCTTGGAATTGGTAAAAGTTACAAATAGACTTAACGGTCAACTAATTCATTGGCGTGACTACGCCAAACCTGATGGCAAAGTCCATGCTACTTTTTATGAGGAGGCTGAGGTCATAGCCAGCGACTTAGTAACTAAGCTTTCAGATGTAGATTTCTGTATTATGCATGATATTCACTATCAAGGCTGGCATTTAATTCACAATGTTGCCATAAGAAAGGCCCAAGAAAAGCTGCCCAATCTGAAGTTCATAGCCGTTACTCATTCAGCTCCTGTCAATAGGCCTCCTAATCCTCAATGGCCTTTTTCGGCACGCTATTCGCCGATGCCTAAAACCACCTATGTCTATCCCACCCAGTCAGGAATTCCGGCACTCGCCAAACAATATAACGTCCCAGAAGGTAAGTGTGCTGTAATCAATAACAGTTTAGATCTAATCGCGGGTATGAGCGACGAGGTAAAATCTATTCAGAAACAGTTCGATCTACTTAGTCCTGATATATTGATTGTTTATCCTGGCAGGCTGACATCCGGTAAGAGGTTTGAAAAAGTGGCGGCCTTGGCCGGTGCTATTAGGAAAAAAACTGAGCAAACTGTAAAAGTAATTTTTTGTGACTTTCCAGCAATGGATATTAAGCCTGACGAATACAAAAATACCATACGCGAGACCGGTTACGCCCATGGTTTGGCAGAGTCAAGCCTTGCCTTTACAAGTGACTTAGGCTATCCCACAGGCTTTCCCCGTAATAGCGTCCTGGAAATATTCACCTTGTCCAATCTATTTATCTGCCCATCTTACTCCGAATCCTTTGGCCTTACCGTACTTGAAGCTGCCAGTAGGGGTAACTTTATAATCTTAAATCAGGCAGTCCCCGCGCTAGAAGAATTAGGCAAAAGGCTAAGTTCCTATTTCATGCGCTGGGACGCCCGAAATTTTGGTTTCGATACCAAAGAAACCTATCATTCATCTGAACAGGCCTATTTAGAAGAGCATGCCTTGAAAGTAATTAATCTAATGCGTGAAAATCCAGTGCTGCATGCTAAGACAGTGACACGACAGCGCTTTAGTCCTCAATGGGTGTGGCACCATCAGCTAGAGCCATTATTCGAAAGATAAATCCTACATCACACATTAGGCCTAGTCAGCCAAACAGGAACAAGGGACCTACCCCTTCAAACGAGTAGATCCCTTGTTTTGCTTTGACCTGACGACTACGTGGTCGTATTAGGGCGTATTAGGGCAACTTTCGAGAACGTCTTCCAACTTAAATTCAAGTAACATCTGGGTTTTTAAAACCGCTTGCAGGGTCCGCCTGACTTCATGGTTAATCGAAAGTAGGCCACTGAGAGATATTCCAGGTATTGTTACACCTGGAAGAGTTCCAATTACGGCCTGAATCTTTTCAGCTTCAGCATTAATAATATGGGCTAAGCCGAGTTCTTCAAAGGCAACGGAGGCTAAAAGCAAATTGCACACTTGACTTCTGTTTAGACTGATAGATGGGGTAATATTTGGAATGGTTGGAAACGACATTCTTCAGTCCTCCTTTTAATGATAGCTTTAAAATAATATATGAAATAGCGTATCATTTGCTACAAATTCGTTGAATTAGTTGTACAACCTCAGGCCCAAAACGTTGTTGCAAGTCGTCGCTAGCGGTGTCCGAATGCTTATTGATCAACTTGACAAGCGCTTCACTGGCCTGGTTAAAATTGTTCGCAAGTTTTAATGCCTCGAGGTAAGCCAATACGGCTTCCTTGTCTCTGGCTAATTCTTCAAGGCAAAGACCTTTATAATACCAAGCCCTAAAGCTGCCCAAGCCCCTTAGGCTCAAGTAATTAAGATTGTCTTCCCCCAATCGTATACATTCGTCAAAGGCCACTAAGGCTTCTTCAATCATTTTCTTGTAATAGAGGATAACCCCCATGTAAAAGTTCAGATCAACATAATCCGGAAACATTTTGACTGCCGATTGTATACTCGGCCAGGCCCCTTCCCAACTTCCCGTTTCAATTAAAATCGAATACTTCAAACTATAAAGCATTGACGGCGGCGGAATGACCCCACGCTGCAAAAACTGCGTTATTGATTGGTTGAGTTCCTCAAAAGCTTGAGCAAAATTTCTCCTGCGGTAATACTCTGACGCTAAATAGTAACGCGTCCAAGGGTTGTCCCCATCCTCTTCCAATTCTTTTAATAAGAGTTTGACATTTCTCTCATACTTCTGTTTGTCCTCGATTGTTCTGTCCATATAGCCATAATGGTATATTTTTAGGTTTATAACCCCCACTCTATCCCGCGCATAGGCACTAGATAGATTAAGCCATTCATGAATCTTGTTTTCAAACCGAAAGCCCTTAGAATTGCGAAAGATTCGGGGTTGAGCAATTCGGATAACATTATCAAAGTCAACCTCATCACCATAAAAATTAATCAGTGGTACCGAAAAGGCGTCGTATTCTTCTAAGAGCGAAGGATTATTCAGTAAATCCCTATCCTCTACGGCAACTTCCTCGTCCGCATCTAGCCATAGTATCCAATCACCTTTGACTTTGTCTAGCCCAAAGTTACGGGCATCAGCAAAGTCATTCCTCCAGGGATAGGCCAGCACCTGGGCATTAAAAGAACGGCATATCTCTATGGTTCGATCCGTTGAGCCCGTGTCCACAATTACAATTTCTTCCACGAGATCCTGCACGCTATCTAGGCATCGTTTAATACACTTTTCTTCATTCTTAACAATCATGGCTAAGGAAAGTCTTTGATTCCCGATACCCACCAAAGGCACCTCCCGATCAAACTATGTATCCTTCATGCTGCCAAAAATCAACTTGCTCGTTCCTATGCATGATATGTGTTACAAATAAAATTCGTGTTCGTGGCTGAAAAGTTAAGGTCTTACAAACGTTTTAGTTTTCATAGAAGAGCCAATAAGCCGTTTCTTGTAGTCAACTATGCAGACAGCGGCATGAGGGGACACACACGATACAACCTTTAGCTTGCATATGATTTAGGTGTGACCTAGGCACTAGCGAATGTAAAGGAGAATATATGATAATTGGGACGATGCTAGTTCGTAACGAAGCGGACAGATGGCTAACACAGGTGCTAGAGCAAATTAACGGAGTCTGCGACAGGCTTATTGTCTTAGACGATGCCAGTACGGACGCCACACCTGAAATTTGCGAAAAATATAGGGCTAGTGTCTTCCGATGCAGGCGGAGTTTATGGGGAGTGGATGAAGCGAAACGGCGCAAAGCCCTTTGGTCCTTAGCAAAGCCTGACCACGGTGATTGGATACTTTGCCTTGATGCAGACGAAACAGTTCCGCAGATCAACCTGCTGCCGGGATTAATTCAGCTGGCGGAACACTTGGGGATAGACGGTTTAGCCTTTAGCCTTTACGATATGTGGAGTCCGACTCACTACCGCGATGATGAATACTGGACAGCACATAACCGTGACTGGGTCATGTGTGTTCGATACGACCAAGACCGTGACTACAAATGGCTAGCCGGTTTACACTGTGGTAGATTTCCGGTAAATTCCTGTACCCAAATTGGTAGAACCGGCCTAAAGCTTCAGCACTGGGGATGGAGTAGAGCCGAAGACAGGGAGATAAAATACAAACGCTACAAGCAGGCAGACCCTAATGGTCTCCACTTAGCACAATATGAAAGTATCTTGGACCCAAACCCTAATTTAAAGGAATTTTTATAAATTTATTTAACACAGCAGTAAATAGTGAGGAGGATTTCGAATGCAGGAACTCAAACCTAAAGTACTCTTAGGTAGCCCCATTCGTCAAAAAAACGAGATACTAAGCAAATTTCTATCGGGACTTGAAGAATTAAACAAAGATAGTCTGCTTAACGTTGACTATTTTTTTATTGATGATAATATCGAAGAGGTATCAAGCCAGCTACTACGCCATTTTACCGAGAAAAATGCCAATACAACCCTTACACGAGTTCATACTCAAGCAACAAACCATTATTTGTGTAATGAAAACACCCACGTCTGGGAAGAGGAACTCATATGGAAGGTAGCTGATTTTAAAAATCATATGATCCAGAAGGCGACCAACGACGGTTACGATTATTTGTTCTTGGTTGATTCTGATTTAATATTGCATCCCAAAACCCTGGCACATTTAGTAAGTCTTAATAAAGACATCGTCTCCGAGATATTTTGGACCAAGTGGGAACCAGACTTCCCGGAATTGCCGCAGGTCTGGATGTTTGACCAATATAACTTATATGAGAATTCAGGAGGCTCTGCTTTAACCCCGGCAGAGGTTATCCAAAAAGTTCAAGCCTTTATCAAACAATTAAGAGTTCCTGGGGTTTACCGGGTTGGAGGATTAGGCGCTTGTACGCTCATTAGCAAAAAAGCGCTACTGGCAGGTGCTAATTACAATAAAATTTACAATATAAGCTTTGTCGGCGAAGACAGGCATTTTTGCATCCGGGCTGTAGCACTTGGCTTCGAACTTTTTGTCGACACACATTACCCCGCATGTCATTTTTACCGACTTTCTGACTTAGAGGTACTTAAGAGGTCTTAGTATACTTTGTAGGTATATCTAATCTGAACCACATTTAATTCATGCTTCATGGGCTTTCTAGCTTCCTTGATAGCATCGATAGTTCAGTCAAAATCGATGGGCAGGAATATTATAGATTTATGACTTAACGCAGGGATAAATATCCAGTTGCCTTGGTACAACTTGTTTAAGAACGTACTAAGCACATTCAAGTCTGCATACCTGTTATTGAAAGGATGTGTAGCCAGTGAGTACACAGGGGTCGTTAATTGTTAAAGAACTTATTGGCAAAACCGTGCAAACTTTACAGCTAACCAGCTGTTTCGCCGCTCCATTTCCCATCAAAGAAGTATTTGAGGTAAGACACTCTATCCTTCCGGTAAAAACAGTAATCGGAAAAAAGGGAACCGCTTACTTCGGCAAGGTAAATCTTAAAGCTTACTGCATTAGTGATAACGATTTAAATCTAAATTTAGTTGAAGAGTCTATTAACTTTAGGGGTTTTGCCATTTACTCAGAATTCTCCCCACCAGAGCAACCCACTATAGACATCAAGACAACGGTTCAAGACGTCTTCGTTGAGGATCTAGATGCTCAGACAATTAAAATATTTATGATTGTGCTTGTAGACATTACTTTTACCCTTGACAAAGAATTGAACAACCCAGATATTCTTCTGCCTTCAGGCTATATGTCATTGGCGAACTCGGACCCGACTTCACATGAATTTAAGATTGAGGTCGAAAACTCCGATTCAGATCCTGAATTAACAATTCATGACTTGCAAATTGAATAGCTAGCTAGCGGTCTGTATTGACAGGACTTGGCAAACAAGTTCTGTCTCGTACTATCAGACAATATAACCTCGCCAACCAAGCTAGGGCAGCGGAAGATAGTACGGGGGAAAGCGCGCGTAGAGGAAATCGATGCGCGCTTTTCTTATTGCGCAATTAAGGATCCGCTACGGGTACAAACCTTAGTACGTAAGAATATATTATAACCAAAGGGAACTTGCTAAGTGTACACCAAGTCCAAAAGTGATAACATGGCTAACACGAATAAGACGACATGACGTTAGCCTATGAAAGGAGTATGTACGATGTCAGAAATTGAGGTTCAGGCCTGCATTTCACATGATCCGGACCAACCGCATCTGTGCCCACCTTGCACCAAGCAGGACTTTAAGCTATCCGATGATGTAAGTGTTAAGGTTAACAAAGGGCAGGAGGTGACACAGGACATTATCCTTCATCCCAACCTGTTGAAAGATTTTGGGACCGTCAGTGGTTGTGTTAAAGATCCATGTGGACACCCAGTTGCCTATGCGCTAGTTAAGGTTTTCGATCACAAACACCGTCCATTCGCCCATGTTTTCACTAACCACGAGGGACAATTTCTTATTTGTTTACCGCCCGGCCACTATTTTTTAAAGGCAGTTCGATAATAGCCTACAGGTTGATGCCTTAAAGGCAGGACATTGTTAAAAACCGAGTTAGTATCAACTAGAAAAATAGGCTACGGGGTCACCAAAAGGTGGTTCGTAGCCTATCATTTGATGTTACATTTAATTTTTAAGTGGGATTCATGTCTGCACAGTTTAACCCTTGAAATTACCTAAAATTTAATCTAAATCCATTTTTATTACCATAGATATGCGTCACGCCCCGCCTTTAATTGACGGTTGGCTTGTAGTTGCACCTGGCTTTTGCCCGCTATTTTGCGGCAGCATGGTCACCGGAAAATGTCCCGGATGCGCGATGGCCACGGGCAAAGACGCCACACCGAGATGATCTGTTGCCAGGATGGTCATTAACTTTTGTACCTCAGCATCAACACCTGGTACCCAGTGTAAGAGAATAATTGCCCCCGGTTGCAGCTGCTTATCGTTATAGGTTTTGAGCACACCATTACTCATCACGGCACTCCACATTATGACATGTTTGATGCCCGCTTGATATACTACCTGGCAAACCGTATGGTTGTAATCGCCATACGGAGGTCGAAACAAGACTGGCCGACTCGCCAAAGCGGTAAAATACGCCATAGGTTGCTTGATTTGCTGCTCCATCCCCGTTAAGGAACTTTGCGTCAGATTAGGGTGGGAAAAGGTGTGGTTTTCCACATCCCCACCCGCGCGGACAAACTCGCGCCAATAAGCCGGGTGCTCTGCTGCCGCCTGTTCGATGAGAAAGGCTGTTATCGGCAAATGGTAATGCTGCATGATTTGCAAAACAGCAGAATTAGGATACCAGCCATCATCAATAGTGATAAAAACAGCCCTTTCGGTTGGCGGCAAAGCCCAGATTACATTTGCGGCCGGGGCTTGTCCCAATGGCGAGACGTTAAGCGAAGAGGCAGTGGACTTATCATTTTGACCATTATTTGCATTTCCTTCAGTTTCGCCTGCTAACGCTGTTGGCCCTGTTGATACTGTTGATACTGTTGAAGCCGTTGCCACAGTGGATGACGTACTCTCTGCTGCATTTGCCGCACCAGGCAAACCTAATTTCTGCGCTTTTTTAGGACTTTTACCTACAGCCGAAGACGCCTTAAATGCTTGAAAACTGAAAATATTAGCAGGTAATGACAATCCAATCAATAAAATAGCAACCACTACAAAAATTATTATAGCAATCAGATACTTCTTGTTGCGCATATATTACCTCTGTTCCCTGCTCTTGCTCAATCTCGACGTTCTTTTCAACTAAAATTCGTTATAATTCCTTAATTTTCGGTGGTGTTGGAGATTCTTTTGTATTGCTTACACTTGTAAGCAATATGATTCTACACCGACAACTAATAGCTGTCAATTAAATATGGGGAAACATAAAATCCTACTATCCGGACTTATAATTTAAGATCCGAATAGTAGGATTTAGTGCCTATGCGAAGGCAATTTAGCATTCGTTAAATACCAGACTTGTACACAGGCTAAGAACACCGCTTAGTTATGAGCACCTTGACTTCATTTTGTGCGACTTGTTCAACCTTGGCTTGCAAATTACCCGTGAGTAATTCCGTTTCCAACCAAGGTGGTATATGGTTACAAATAACCTCGAGCGAATAAAACTTACCCTGTCGCAAGAATGGCAGCAAGGCTTGCTTAGTTGTAAAACCGACATTACTGCGTTGAATATCTTGCAACGACATGCGGAAGTGCCCCTGTTCAAGCTCACTGGGCCAGGTAGGAAATATGGCTGTCTCCACTGTCGGTGCGGCAATATCTTCTTGCGCAACAATGTAATCCAAAAACTCCTCCGGTTGACCGGCAAATTCCCACACACTTATTCCCGCCTTTTCCAATTCAAAGTAGGGAATCCCGGCTACCGCAGAGCCGGCTAAGACTTTGCAGTCACCTAAAAAAGCCAAGGCCGCAGTCATACTTTGTCGCATACCCTTGAGACCGGAACTTTTGTCTAGGGAAAATTCTTGTTCCCGGGCGATGTGCCACCCATCACGTACTTTGTGATATATCACAATTTTGCCCTGATCATACAGCGAAGCAGTCTCACCCAGCTCGTTGACATAAACAGCTACGTCTTTCAACACTTCTATGCCTCCTTCCGCGCCCCGGCTCTCATCTCAGCAAAAGTCGTTCCACCGGTTGACCATTTTCGATATGTTCGTCCATGATAACACTAATGTCAGCCACACTCACTTTGCCGTACCAGACATTATCCGGGTAGACCACAACTATTGGCCCTTGTTCGCACAGCCCCAAACACCCAGTATTTGATACCATTACTTCGCTCCCAAGTTCACGCTCCTCCACTTCAAGCAAGAAGTTCTGCATTAAGTCTACTCCACCTTTAGTGTGGCAAAACCCTTTTTGTTGTCCCGTTGCTCTTGAACTAGTACAGACTAAAATATGATATTTCGGCTTTAACATCTTAACCTCCATTTCGCAGCAACCGCTGGCAACACAAATGGCAAATTCACGTCTAAATTGGTCTGAAATTGCCCGAGTCAAGCAATTTCCTAGCGGCGCTAGCTAATTAATTTACTCGCTTGCAACAAACCGTTCGGGATGGAGTCACATGACTCTATAACCAAAATGTCATTATTAAACAATCTTCTTTTGGCTTCGTACCCAATACGCAGTGTTAAAACGGCAGCGCAATCTCGCAAGGCTACAAGTACTTTGTCCTTATTGTGGTCACTCTCCTCGCATCCCTCTACTCCAACGCAATATTGCGTTACGTCCCGCACTTCGACAAGGGTAAACATATGCCCATTACCGCTGTAAATACGAAATTGCTTGGCGTGGCCGAAATGCTGATCCACCATGATGCCCTGCTTTGAAGTTACGGCAATTGTGTATTTTTGTTCCGCAACCTCATCGCACTGGTCGGGCAATGTCGGCGACTGGGGAGCACGAAACTCGGGCGATCTATCTTCACCCAGCAGACCAATGGCATCTGCGCGGCATTGTTGGCAATGGAACATTTGCCGCATATCTACTTGGCACCTTTCTCGCAACTTCGCCAGATCCTTCTGACTTGTCTGAGGGAAATCGGCAAACGCACTGCCTGGCGCAGGAATCAGGGGCATAATATTGGTAATAAACACACTCAAATCGCGCATTTTCTGCACCACCGCCGGGATATGCGTAGCATTAATGCCGGGAATCATCACAATATTAACCTTAACCAACACACCGCGCCGCACCAGGTATTCGATTCCGGCCAGCTGATTGCACAACAATAGTTCCGCACCTTTGACACCGGTATAGGTTTTACCTTCGTACGTAACAAAGTTATAAATTTGGGCCCCTATTTCCGGGTCAATACTATTTACGGTTACGGTCACATGTTTAACGCCCAAATCAACTATTTCCTGGGCATACATGGGCAACATCAAACCGTTGGTTGATAAACAAAAGGTTACCTCAGCGTCGGTGCCCCGAATTAGGCTTAGCGCGCGTTTAGTTTGCTCCCAATTGGCTAAAGCATCTCCCGGCCCGGCTACGCCTACAACACTTAAATTAGGTACTTTTGTTTTCACCAACTCATACTTTGCCTGCGCGCCTTCCGGAGTGAGCACCTCACTAGTCACGCCCGGTCTGCTTTCATTAACACAGTCATACTTCCGATTGCAGTAATTACAGCTGATATTGCACTTGGGCGCTATCGGCAAGTGCATCCTGGCGTACCTGTGATGCGCTTCAGCAGAGTAGCACGGATGTCGCTGCGTTTCTGTCGTAATTTCGCCGGTTGCGGCTTGGCTGCTACATCCTTTACAACTCATGTCGCTCACCTCTCAGTCCTGAATTGGGTAGCGTTGCATCAGGCAGCCTGTCTGCGCCGCGGTAGAAGGTATCATACATAGTTTGGCGATAGCCGCGTTGTTTTTCCGCCAGCAGAGTATTTGTAATCTGATCGAGCAGCATCATACTACCGGCATACCCCACGGACAGGATGCGTTGTCCACCGACGCGGTCATGAATCGGAAAGCCCAGCCTTACCAAGGGAATTCCTTGCTTTTCCGTCAGGTAGCGCCCATCTGAAGGACCGATAGCAATATTTGCGTCCATACTATGAGCCAAAATAGCCACGAAATCAGCATTATGGATGAATTCCACCGGGTGGTCTACATCTGTAAGCTTAGGCTGTAATAGTTGCGCCAGGGGAGAATTTTTGCTGCCGGTTGCTACGGTAACCGGATATACACCATTTTCCAAACAAAGCTGACACACCGCGTACACCAACTCCGCCTCACCGAAAATAACGCTACGCCCTTGAAAATTGTACTTGTGGGAGTCTACCATAGCATCCAGCAAACGGCCGCGTTCATCCTGGAGAGCCGCAGGCACTGCAACTCCGCTTATCTCCTGCAAAGCCTGCAAGAACAAGTCGGTGTTTTGCACTCCGATTGGTATAGGCAAGTTGTATAGAGGTACGCCGAATTCTTTGGCCAGGTAATGGCCCGGGGATAAATTTTGCTCAAGCGTCAGGCCAAATTGCACCGTGGCCCTAGCCCCCGGCATAGCCATAATGTCCTCGATCTTTGTACCACCGTCCGGTACCTTGCGATAAGGTTTGACCAATGGACGGTCCAGCGTTGTCGAATAGTCTGGTAGCAAGGTGTAATCCAACTGCATCATTGCCAAAATCCGTTTGATTTCCCGGATATCTGCCGGGCTAATATCCGGAATTATCACATTGAGCTTAGAATGTTTTGGTGTCGCCGTGGCTAAATGGCTTACGATCGTTTTTACTGCCTGCCAATACCCTTCCGCGTGACTGCCCCCATAACCCGGGGTAGACACCGGCACGATCAGAGACTTGAGCAAACCTCTTTCCTGCAGATATTGTGACGTGATGCGGTCTATATCTTCCCCAATCGTCTCAGCTAGGCAAGTGGTGAGCACGCCGATAACCTCCGGCGCGTAAACCTGCATCAGATTGTCCAGACCCTGTTTCAGGTTTTTTTCTCCTCCGTAAATAGTGCCGTTTTCATTCAGGGATGAAGAAGCTACGTCGATGGGCTCATTAAAGTGTTCGGCCATATGCCTGCGCATATAAGTGCTGCAACCCTGGGAACCATGGATTAAAACCATCGAATTTTCCAGACCCTTAAAGGGTAGGATGGCCCCCATGGGCATGCACATTTTGCAGGGATTTTCTGTTGCCGACCGAAAGTGTACATTTGTGTCCATGTTGACCTCCTTTAGACATAGTGCCAAACCGGGGAGCAGAGCGTTGAATATACCTCTTGCGCAAAGTTCACTGCACCGACAAAACCGCTTAAAGGGTGTTTGCGATCATGATTATGATCAATAAATGCTACCCCCAGTTTGTAAGCCAGCGGCCTTTCTTTAACCCCGCCTACTAAGATGTTAGCCCCTTTTTCCACCATGAATTTTTCTAATTCGGCAGGGTTAGCATCGTCCAAAATCACCGTACCGTCATTTACTAATTCCTGCATTACGGCATAGTCTTCTTGTTTGCCGGTCTGAGTACCAATCATTACCACTTCAATGTTCAGCTCACGAAACTGTTTAATTAAGGATATTGCTTTAAACCCGCCACCCACAAATATGGCCGCTTTCTTACCCTTAAACTTGGTGCGATAAGCTTCAAGTTGCCTATTGATGGTGGCGGTCTCTGTCGCAATCAACGCCTCGGTACGATGCGCGAGCATCGGATCGCTAAAACTAGCCGCAATGCTGCGTAGCGAAGCAGCGGTGTCGGTAAGGCCCAGAAAGGAAACCCGTAAATAGGGGATCGCATAGATGTCCTCCATGCGTTGGGCCAGATAGGCCATCGAGCCGGCGCATTGCATGATATTCAAAGCCGCCTGCGGAGCCCGTTGGAGAGTGCGATAACTGGAGTCCCCGGTAAAGGTGGCATTGACTTCAATCCCTATGCGCTTCAGATAGTCTTTAATGATCCAAATTTCTCCGGCTAGATTAAAATCGCCCAAATAATTTACGGTGTTACCCTTCTGCTCTACTGGACCCTCATTGGGCATAATTTTTAATAAGGCATCACAGGCAGCCCGATAGCCGGCTGATTTGTTGCCGGCAAAGCCACTGGACTGCACCGGAATAATCCTAATGTTGTGTTTTTTCTCGGCGGCCTTACACACCGCTTGCAAGTCATCCCCGATTACGCCGACTATACAAGTTGAATAAACAAACACGAGCTCGGGCTGATATTTGCTGACCAATTCATCAATGCTGCTGACCAGCTTCTTTTCGCCACCGAAAATTACATCTTCCTCTTGGAGATCAGTGGAAAAGCTGTTGCGGTACAATTCTGAGCCGCTGCTTAAACTACCCCGAATGTCCCAAGTGTAGCTGGCGCACCCTATAGGGCCGTGCACCAAGTGAACTGCGTCGGTGATGGGGTTAAGCACTACTCTGGCCCCCGAGTATACGCAAGCACGTTGACTTACGGCGCCTGCTACACTGTCCGTATCGCAGGCTACCTGCTGTTTTTGCTGTCCTTTTGTTTTGATCGACGCTGTTCGTGCAGCAATTGCTTGCTCGTTTACCATCCCATCACGCCCTTTCCCAACTACATTACCAGCTCAAAGTCCTCATCTTTAGCATCGCGATCTGCGCGATCTAACAGAGCATTGCTAATCATTTCAATAATCCGCATCGCACCCTTATATCCAACCACCGGCAAATAGGAATGTACACTGCGATCTAATACCGGAAATCCAATGCGCACCAAAGGGATATCCTCTGCTCTGGCAATATACTTGCCGTACGTGTTGCCAATTAGCAAATCTACCGGTTCATGCTTCAGCCACTGGTGAAGTTCGAACAAGTCACCTTCCGCCTTAACCCGGGCGCTAACACCCGCTTCCAGCAGCATCGCATTTACTTTCTTTTCAAACGCATTCCCAGGTGTACCGGTTAGGACATGAATTGGCACCATACCTAAGCTTAAGACAAACTCAGTCAAAGCAATGACAACATCGGGGTCACCAAAAATCGCTACCTTTTTGCCATGGAAATGGAAATGGGTATCGGTCATAACGTCTACCAGTTGACCCCTTTCTGTGGCCAGTTCCGCCGGAATCTCCTGCACAAAACTTTGCCGCAAGGCCATGAGCAATTCATCGGTAGCCTTAATGCCGATAGGCGTTTTTAGCGTGAGTGCGGGCACCTTGCACTTGCGCTCTAACTGGTGAGCTGGATCAGTGGAAGCAAAAGAGCCCAACGCCAATGTTAGCTTGGAATTACCGGAATCTCTAATATCTTCCACCTTGGCGCCGCCACTAGGATACATCACATATTCTCCAGTCATGGGTGAATCGACAACTCCCGATGTATCCGGAAACATAATAAACTTAATCCCCATCGCCTTAACGAGACGCTTAATCTCCAGCATATCGCCCGGATTAACAAAGCCGGGGAGTAGATTGACCTGCTCCTTTTTAGGCTTGCCGTCACTTTCTGCCAGATAATTCACCATGCCTTTGGTCATGTTGGCAAATCCGGTGATATGCGAACCAACATAACTCGGCGTATTGGTGTGAATGACCAGCTTGCCTGCCGGAATCTCGGCAGAACTGATGATTGAAGGAATATCGTCGCCAATGGTCTCGGTTAAGCAAGTGGTATGAATTGCCATCACATCCGGGTCATAGATTGCAAAGACATTTTTGATGGCAGTTTTTAAATTAGCGCCGCCGCCAAAAACACACGCTCCTTCGGTAAAAGAACTGGTGGTGGCCATAATAGGATCACGGAAATGCCTAGTCAAGTGCATTCTGTGGTAAGAACAACACCCCTGGGAGCCGTGGCTGTGCGGCAGGCATTTGTGGATGCCTAAGGCGGCATACATAGCGCCAATCGGCTGGCAGGTTTTGGCAGGGTTGATTTTTCCAGCGCTGCGCTCGGTGATTGTTTGGGGTGTACATTCCAACATCTTGAACCCTCCCTTAAGGCGTAAGTGCCTGTTAATTACTTTCGATTGTCCCGGCTAACAACGGTTGGTTTTTCCAGGGCGGGGTAGTATAGTTCCAGGTCGGAGTGGTAAAAGCCATGCTTACATCTGCGGCAAAGTTGACGGCACCGTTGAAGCCGGCATATGGACCGCTGTAATCGTAAGAATGCAATTGTTTCGCCGGTATTCCCATCTTTTGCACCACATACTTGTCTTTGATACCTGAGGCAAAGATATCCGGCTTAAGAGCCTTAATCAAGGCTTCCGTCTCAAAGTGATTTAAGTCATCGACAACAATTGACCCGTCCGTCATCTCAGCCATCAAACCTTGGTAGTTGCTCAACGGAATTGTCTGTTTCAGTTTTGCTGCTCTCTCAGGCGAAATTTTTAGTTTAAACAACTTCTCGTCCGGTGTGACTGTCAAATTGGGAATGTTTTTGCTGTCCGCATCAGGCTTAATCTCAGGAATTACATCCCTGCCTTCGTAATCATCACGATGCGCAAACTCATATCCCGCCAAAACTGTTTTGACGCCCAATTCAGCAAACAATCCCTGATAATGATGACCACGCGAACCTCCTACAAAACAAAAAGCAGTTTTGCCCTCACACAGTCTTTTATACTGCTCCATGATTGGCTCAATTCTAGCCACTTCCCGCGCAATCACGGCTTCAGTTTTCTGAGTTAAGGCTGGGTCATCAAAATAAATTGCCATATTACGCAGGGAATCAATGGTGCCCTGAATACCAATAAAATTAACCTTTAACCAAGGCGTGCCATATTTAGTTTCTAACATTTCGGCAATATAGTTAATGGAACGGTGGCACTGTACCAGATTTAACTCAGCTACATGCGCATTCTTTAAAGCTGCGTAAGAACCATCTCCGGTCATCACGGCGATGACGTGGTAGCCAATCTCTTGTAAGATTCTCTCGATTTCCCAGCCATCACCGCCGATGTTATACTCACCTAACAAATTTATGGCGAATTTTTCCGGAGCCTCGGTCAGTTCACCACTTCCAATCACCTTGTCCATGAGGCCATTATTGGCAATATGGTGACCTGCTGACTGACTTACTCCTTTATACCCCTCACAGTTAAATCCCAGCACCTGGATGCCATGTCTTTGTTCAGCAGCTTTCGCAACCGCTCCAATATCATCCCCAATTAAACCCACCGGGCAGGTAGCGGAAATAGTGATAGCATTAGGATGAAAGGTTGCCACCACATCATCAATCATCTTGGCCAGTTTCTTTTCCCCGCCAAAGACAATATCGCTTTCCTGCATATCAGTGGAAAAACAGTAGTTCAAGTAGTTTTGCTTGGAGTCTTCTGCCTTAGCTTTATTTCTGCGGGTGCCCCAAGCATAATACGCACAGCCGATCGGCCCATGGACAATGTGCACCATGTCTTTGAGCGGTCCTAAGACTACCCCTTTGCAACCGGCATAGGCACAGCCCCGATTGGTGATTATGCCCGGTATTGTCCTGGTGTTAGCCTCAATTTCCTGTCTTGCCTGGGAGGAATCGTGCACCAAGATATGTTTTTTGCGGTTCTTTTTTACCTTCGCCGGATACGCGTTAAGCATTGCGTCCAAATCTTTTTCATCTAGGGCCATGATTGTTCCACTTCCTTTCACCTGTGTCAATTTGCGGCAATTAAATAGCCGCATCGCCCCGTTCGGCGGTTCTGACCCGCACAACCTCGGTCACCGGCACTACGAAAATTTTACCGTCACCCATTTTGCCATCTTTATTGGCAACAATGATTGTGTCCACCACTTTGGTCACGTCCGCATCAACAACAACGATCGTCAAGAGCCGTTTCGGTATCAAGCGACCACCCTTCAACAAACTTTCCAGGAGCATATCGCGATTTTCTGCTTGGGCATCGGAGATTAGCTCTAATTCACGGAGGAACTTGCCCCTACCCATTACCTTTAGCGCAGTTAATCCATTAAACCCTGCCTCAACTAGAGCCCGTTTGGTTTGCGCCAGCTTGTTCATGCGAATTATGGCAATGATCTCTTTCATAACGCTCCCCCTTACAAACCTTTACTGCCGGAACTAATGGTATAAGCTTCTTCCACCGGAATAACAAAGATCTTGCCATCCCCAAAGGCGCCTTTCCCTTCTGACTTGGCATTTTTTAGGATAATACTGATTACGTCTTCCTTATCTTCGTCTTGGACTACAATTAGCAACAATTGTTTTGGGATCTCGTCATAAACCACATCTCCAACCATTACCCCGCGTTGCTTACCCCGACCGACAACGTCGACTTTGGTTACCGCCGGAAAGTTAGCATCATTTAGTTCGGCCAAGAGATGATTGACTCTTTCCGGTCTGACTATAGCCTTGATCATAAACATAAGCGCTCCTCCTAATAATCCCGTTCTTTCTTTCACTAAGCTACAGCTACAGTAAGCTACAGTAAGCTACAGTGACCTACAGTGACCTACACTTTGCTAAACACTAAGTTGTAATTTAGTCTAAAATACCGTAGGCCATCATCAATTCTTCCAGGCGGTCCTGCGTCATCGGTTTCGGGATGACAAACATCTGATTAGCGTCGATGTTACGGGCCAAGGTACGATACTCCTCCGCTTGTGGCTCGGTTGGATTAAAATCAATGACCGTCTTTTTATTGATTTCTGCCTTTTGCACCATGTTGTCCCGCGGCACAAAATGGATTAATTGTGATCCCAACTCACTGGCAAAGGCCTTCAGTAGTTCCAATTCATTATCTACTTTACGGCTGTTACAGATGATTCCGCCTAAGCGAACAGTACCGGAATCGGCAAATTTCTTAATACCTTTAGCAATATTGTTGGCTGCATACAAAGCCATCATCTCACCCGAGGCCACAATGTAAATTTCCTGCGCTTTCCCTTCCCTAATCGGCATCGCAAAACCGCCGCACACTACATCACCCAATACATCGTAAAAAACATAATTCAAGTCGTCAGTGTACGCCCCTAAGGTCTCCAACATGTTAATGGAAGTGATAATTCCGCGTCCGGCGCAGCCAACGCCTGGTTCAGGTCCACCGGATTCCACGCACCGCGTCCCGCGAAAACCAGGCTTTAAGATATCATCCAGTTCAACATCTTCCCCCTCATCTCTTAAGGTATCCAACACTGTTTTCTGCACTACGCCGTTGAGTAGTAACCTGGTAGAGTCAGCTTTCGGGTCGCACCCGACCACCATCACCTTTTTACCATTTTCGGCCAGCGCTGCCACCGTATTTTGGGTAGTGGTCGATTTACCGATACCACCTTTGCCATAGATTGCGATCTGTCTAAGTTTTGCCATAGTAAATTCCTCCTTTGCTTTTAACACATGAGGCCTGCTTGTCAAAATCGCTCAAGCAGGCCTCATTACCTGAAACTTTCAAGTTACTTTTTAGTTGCAAGGAAGTTTCCGCGCAGTAGAAACTTCCTTGCTATATAGGTAAAAGAGGCCCTGCAGCCTTAAGCTGCAGGGCCTCTTTGCCCACCACATATAACCACTCTCACCATAACGGTTACTACTAAGACATGCCACAAGTTACACTCCTAACAACTCTTTTCTTAGATGCTCTGGGACTAAGTGCTAAAAAACGCTCCACGGTTTAACCGTAGAGCGTCATTGCAACTAGCGAAACTAAAGTCAAAAAGCTCGCCGCTAGTACGGCGAGCTTCATTACTCTTTAGTATTTGTTCAATTTGTCCAGTTTATTTGATTATTTACTTAATTAGATTTGTTAACTTGCTTTTAGTTTACTGTTTAAACTAACCCAGGTCAAGGTCAAAACTGCATGTATACACGTATACTTGCAGCTTATTTCGCGTAGGCAGTATCCGCCAAGGGTAATTTCAGCCTCACCTTACCATCATACCGAAAATAGGCCGAGGCGACTGCCGGGGCAATGGGGATTGCCGCAATTTCCCCGATTCCCTTGGCCCCATACGCCAAAGGAGAGGGATTTTTCTCAATTAAACTAATCTCAATCTCCGGCATCTCCGGGGCGCGGAATAGACCTAAAGTACGATATTTTGCCAAGGGTACCCCCTGTTGCAGCGGGAAATCCTCCCGCAGGGCATAACCAAGACCCATGGCAATAGCTCCCTCAATTTGCCCTTCAATCGCTTTCGGATTGATAGCGCGTCCAATATCATGCGCAGCGACTAGTTTTTCTACCTTGCCCTGCTCGTTTAAAACCACGACGTGCGTCGCATAGCTGTAAGTGACATGGTTAGCCGGATTGAGTTTGTCGGAATTAAGCGGATCAGTCTTGCCTGAGTATTCACCATAATATTCGCATCCTTCAAGCTCCGGCAAAGAACGTTGCTGCAAATCCTGCTGCAGCTTAAGTGCCGCTTGACGGGCCGCCTCACCCGTGAAAAAGGTCTGCCGCGATGCCGTAGTTGTGCCGGCATCCGGAGTCTGCCACGTGTCAGGATTAGCTACTTCTATCAGTTCTCCACTTAAGCCGGTAGCTTCATTAATTATCTGCGTCAAAATAGTAGCAAGTCCTTGCCCGATGCATTGGGCACTGGTTAAAACGACAATCTTACCGTGCAAAACTTTCAGGTTGACGCGGGAGATATCCGGCAATCCAACGCCGATTCCGGTATTTTTCATGACGCTAGCAATGCCTGTGTACGGGTATGAATCATACACTTCACGCACTGCCAACAAGGTTTCTTTAATCGCCGTACCTTCGTCCGCTATCTGTCCGGTAGCGTTAACCATACCCGGCTCCAAAGCATTGAGATACCTGATTTCCCAAGGTGTAATGCCCACCAGTTGCGCTAACTGGTCCAAATTGCTTTCACAGGCAAATGCTGCTTGCGGCACCCCAAAGCCGCGGAAAGCCCCGGCCGGGGGGTTATTGGTGTACACACACAGACCCTCAATATCAACATTAGGTACCTGATAAGGTCCCGCAATATGCGTGCAAGCACGTTCCAATACAGCCGAGCCCAATGAAGCATAGGCGCCGGTATCCGCGATAATTTTGGCGACCATCCCAGTTACCTTGCCCGTGGCGTCACAGCCTGTCGTAACCTCTAACTCCATGGCGTGACGTTTCGGGTGCACCAAGATGCTCTCTTGGCGGCTTAGGGTCAGCTTCACCGGCTGGCCCGTTTTTTGGGCAAGCAGTGCAGCATGGTGTTGTACACTTAAATCTTCCTTGCCGCCAAAGCCACCACCGATAAATTGACTGATGACGCGCACCTTGTCCGCCGGCAAACCCAAAATGGCTGTGATGCCGTGCAAATCATCGTAAACACTCTGACTGCTGACATAAACAGTTATGGCACCGTCTGCTCCGGGCACAGCCAACGCACTTTCAGTTTCCATGAAAGCATGCTCTGTTGGTGGCGTAGAATAATGGTTGGTAATAACATAGGCCGAATTCGCCAAGGCCCCAGCTACCTCGCCCCGGCTGAACTTCGTCGTGCTCAACACATTACCCTGCGGATGAATCGATGGTGTACCTTCAGCCAAAGCCACTGTCGGCGAAGTAATCGGCTCAAGTTCTTCATATTCAACAACAATTAAGTCTAACGCCTGACGCGCTTGTTGCTCCGTTTGAGCGGCAACCAAAACCAGCGCATCGCCCACGTACCTAGTTATCTCTCCTACGGCAACCAACGTCGGCCAATCACGGAAGATATGCCCCCAATACCGTTGTCCCGGGATGGCATCGGCCGTCATCACCGCGACCACTCCGGGTGATTGCCACGCCTGCGACACATCGATAGTCCGCACTAACGCCCGCGGATATTTGCTGCGTAGTACTGCCGCATGCAGCATATCATCAACCTGCATGTCATCCACATATTTCGCCAAGCCCAGTGTTTTGGCTCGCGCATCAACGCGATTGAGACTGGTGCCAATGCCGCCTTCAATTATCGCCTTGGGCACAGGTTCACCACGCAGCGCACTAGCGGCGAGAAGAATACCCTTTTCAATTTTCACGTATCCGGTACACCGGCAGATATTGCCCCGGATCGCATGCTTGATCTCCTGCGGGGAAGGATCAGGGTTTTGATCCAACAGAGCCTTAGCGCTCATAACCATACCGGGAATGCAGTACCCGCACTGCACGGCACCGGCCTCGGCAAAAGCTCCGGCATAAATGTCTTGTTCGCGCGGGGTCAAACCTTCTACCGTCAAAAGCTTCTTGCCGGCAACTTTCCCCACTGTGAGCGAGCAGGCCCGCATAGCCTTGCCGTTAACCAGCAGAGTACAGGCACCGCACGCACCTTCACTACACCCATTCTTAAGGGAGGTAATCCGAGCCTCATTACGTATAAAATCTAGCAGGTTCATGTCTTGCTCAACATGGTAAACTTTAGCATTAAGGTCGATCGTAAACATAACCCCCAACCTTTCGCTGCAAAAATGGCTTACGGGCAAGGTACCTTCCCCGCGGGCTTGCATCCGCTAATTTTCCATCAGCTACAACTTGCCGACCGCGTAAAAATACGTGGCGCGCAAAACCAGTTACACCAAATCCTTCAAATGGGGTATAGTCACAATTATGGTGTAAGTTGTCTGCGTTAATTGTAGTAACAATGTGTGGATCCCATACCACTATATCTGCGTCACTGCCTACAGCAAGTGTACCTTTTTGCGGATACAAGCCAAAAAGTTTGGCCGGCTGTGTAGAACTTAATGCCACAAATTGCGGCAGGGTAATTTTACCGTTCCCTACTCCAAAGGTGTATAACAAGTTCAGCCGGGTTTCAACCCCCGGAATCCCATTAGGAATTTTACTAAAGTCCTTAAGACCGAGCTCCTTCTGTCCCTTGTAATTAAACGAGCAATGATCGGTTGCCACCGTATCAATTGTGCCCTCACGCAGTCCCGCCCACAAGGCTTGTTGGTGTTCTCTCGGGCGCAACGGAGGTGACATAACGAACTTAGCTCCGGTAAAGTCTGCGGTGTGGTAAGCGGTTACGTCTAACAATAAATATTGAGGACAGGTCTCGGCATAAACTTCTACACCGCGTTGCCTGGCAGCTTGAATCGCTGCCAAAGCAGGTGCACTGGTAAGATGCACAATATATACAGGCCCCTCGCTAATCTCAGCCAAAGTTATCGCCCGCTCCACTGCCTCGCGTTCGGCAGCAACAGGCCGGGTAACCGGATGAAACTTCGGTGCCGTGTTGGCATGTTTAAGCGAATCGCGCACCAAAAAATCGACTATATCCCCATTTTCACAGTGAAGACATATCAGCGCGCCGCAATCTTTAGCCGCGGACATAGCTTGCAAGATAACTTCATCTTCCACTTGCAAACTGTGCTTATAGGCCATATACAATTTAAACGAGACTACACCGTGTTGAGCTGCTAACGCACTCATTTCGTGCCCAGTTGAGGGACGCCAATCGGTAATAGCCATATGAAAGCCGTAATCGGTATAACATTTGCTATCCGCCTTAGCATGCCAGTTAAGCAAAGCATCCTCCAAGGTTTCACCGGCAAATTGCGTCGCAAAATCAATAATTGTTGTCGTTCCGCCCAAGAGCGCCGCGCGCGTACCGCTGGCGAAATCATCAGCTGTGACAGTTACTCCTACAGATAAATCAAAATGGGTATGTGGGTCAATTCCCCCAGGCAGTAAGAAGTGCCCAGTTACATCCATTACCTCGTCTTGCGGTTGTCCAATCCCTGCGCCGACCGCAACAATCCTCTCGCCTTCAATCCGCACATCGGCGGGACAGTAATCCTGCTCCGTTACGACGGTGCCGCCGCATAGTAGTGTCGCCATTGCTATTTCCCCCTCCAGCGAAGGATTACGTGCTCTCCCGCACTTACCGCACGGCAGGTGCGTGGCGATACCTCCCGCGAGGACGGCATCGCCACTGCTTGCCGTTTAAGGATATACGTGTGTACCGGTTAAGCCTGCTACTGCTTCCTCCAATGATTCCGGATTCGTGATAATGGCTTTTTTGCCACCCTTGGTCAAAAAATTGATTACAGCCTGCACCTTTGGCAGCATACTGCCGGGTGCAAAGTGGTTTTCCGCCACATAGCCTTGCAATTCAGCCAGGGTTACCTTATCGAGTGCTTGTTCATTCGGTTGACCATAATTAAGATACACTTTTGGTACGCCCGTGGATATAATCAGGACATCTGCCCTAATCTCTGAGGCCAGCAGGCTGGACGCAAAATCTTTGTCAATGACCGCGTCCACACCGGTAAATATTCCATTTTCGCCCTGAATCACCGGGATGCCACCGCCACCAACCCCTACAACGCAGTAACCATCCCGCACCAACTTGCTGATAACGTCCTTTTCCACAATTTTTTGGGGCATCGGGGAAGGTACGACCCTGCGGTACCCTCTCCCGGCATCCTCCATCAGCACCCAGTCTGGGTTAGATTTCTGGATTGCTGCTGCTTGTTCTTGCGTATAAAAGGATCCAATCGGTTTAGCCGGTTTTTGAAAAGCCGGGTCAGTCGGATCTACTACTACTTGCGTTACCAGCGTAATGGCGGATTTCTTTAAACCGCGCCTTTTAAACTCATTATCCAAAGCCTGTTGAATTTGATAGCCGATAGCTCCTTGCGTATCGGCACCGCAACTCACCAGAGGTACACGGTGCATCGCCGCCACATCCGAAGCAATTTCCGCCCGCCGCAGAATAAATCCGACTTGGGGACCATTGCCGTGCGTAACGATAACCTCATAGCCGAGTTCAATCATCCCAGCAATGTGCTTTGCTGTTTCGCACACTGCCGCATATTGGTCTTCGACACTTTGGTGCAAAGCATCCCTAATCAGGGAATTCCCACCTATCGCAACAACAGCGAGCTTTTTCACGTTTATCTGCCACCCATTAATAGTGTCATCACTGCTTTTGCAGTGTGCAAACGGTTTTCTGCCTCGTCATAAACAATTGAGTGCGGTCCGTCAATTACTGAGTCCTCAACTTCATTATTGCGGTCAGCCGGCAAGGCGTGCATATACATGACATTTTTATCTGCTATGGCTATCTTGGCTTCGGTACATTTCCAAGATTTTTGCGCCATCAGCTTATCGTCTACAACTTTAGCCGCCCCTGACAGACTTGCTCCGGTCTGATCGGTTACCCAGTTGCCCCAGTTTTTCGGGATAACGATATGCGCATCACGATAAGCTTCCTCTTCATTATCGGTAACCGTAACCGTGCCACCATAGCGTGCTGCATTAGCTTTGGCCTTCTCAATCACCCAATCCGGCAGCTCCCAGCCCTTGGGATGCGCTAAAACTACATCCATGCCGTAGCGCGGGAATAACAGTATTTGAGATACCGGCACGGAAATTGGTTTTTTATGGCTTTCCGCGTAAGCCCAAATAATTGACACTTTAGTACGTTTTAAATCACCGATTTTCTCTTTCATGGTCATTAAATCCGCCAAAGCCTGGAACGGATGATATACGTCACACTGCAGATTCATGACAGGCTTAGTCGACCACTCGGCCATTTCTTTGAGATATTTATTACCATAGCCCCAATTGCAGTAACGACAAGCGATAGCATGTCCAAAGCGGGACAAGATAATCGCGGTATCTTTGGCGCTCTCGCCATGGGCGATCTGCATGCTGCTTGAATCAAGAAAGCCTGCATGTCCGCCCAGTTGCGCAAAGCCCGCTTCCATCGAGTTACGCGTTCTGGTGGATTGTTCAAAAAACATCAAAAACATCGATTGGTGCAACAGATAAGGTGTCTGCTCTCCCATAGCAAATTTTTTCTTCAGGTCAAGTGAAACCTCAAGCATGGTGTCTACTTCTTCTTTAGTGTAATCCTCCAAGGTGATAAAGTGCCTACCCCGAAATGTTGATTGCATGAACAAAAATCCTCCTTAACATATTGTGTCAAATTCTCCAGGTTACTTGGTTGACCTATTTGTTAACCTATTTGCTTCAGTCCTATTTGACTAAGTTTTGGGTCGCGCTGGGCATCTTAGCGGCGTATTTTTCCATATACATGACCGGAATCATCGCATACATCGCGGCAGAATCGACTAATTCCTTTTTCCAGGTACGTTCATTGGGCGCGTGGGCCTGATTCTCGTGGCCGGGTCCAAACCCAATACACGGAATGCCGTAACGACCCATGATCGATACACCATTGGTTGAGAAGGTCCATTTGTCTACAACCGGAGCAGTTTGGAATAAACCTGTGTACACGTCGGTTAAAGTTTGACAAACCGGGTGGTCTTCCTCAATTAACCAAGTGGGGAAATAAGCATCCGTTGGATAAACCAGTTCGGTGTAGGACGGTCTGGCATAAGTGTACATGCTCACTTCGGCGTCCGCAGCTTTAACGGCAGGTAGGTTTCTGATTTGTTGCAGAGCATAATCCGCCGTTTCACCGGCGGTCAAGCGCCTGTCAACAGAAATCCAGCAGCTGTCAGCCACCGCACAACGCGACGGTGAAGTGTGGAAAATTTCCGAAACGGTCAAACTTCCTTTACCCAGAAACGGGTGGTCGATCAGGTTTTCATGTAAGGCCCGCAGTTCGGTGATAATCGGAGCCATTTTGTAGATGGCGTTATCTCCTCTTTCCGGTGCCGAACCATGGCAGCTCACACCTTTAGTAGTCACTTTAATTTCCATCCGGCCGCGGTGTCCGCGATAAATCTTACCGTCTGTCGGTTCGGTGATTACCACGAATTCAGGCGCCAATTTATCTTCATTGATAATGTACTGCCAGCATAGCCCGTCGCAGTCTTCCTCCTGCACAGAACCGACAACTACCAGAGTATAGTCACTTTCCAAGCCTAACTCTTTAATAATTTTGCCGGCGTACACCATTGAAGCCATACCGCCCAGTTGATCGCTGGCTCCGCGCCCTATAATTATTTCATCATCCTCATACCCGATAAAGGGGTCATAGTCCCAATTTTCCGGACTTCCCACGCCAACATTGTCAATATGGGCATCCATGGCAATCAAGTGTTTGCCATGACCGATATACCCCATAACATTACCCATAGGATCAATTTCCACCTTGTCAAAGCCGACCTTGTCCATTTCTTCCTTGATGCGCAGTACGACTTTGGCCTCATTGCTGCTTTCACTCGGTAAAGCAATTAAATCACGTAAAAACTTACTCATTTCTGGTTGGTACTGTTTAGCTAATTCCAGCACCTTAGCAAAATCTTTTTCCAAAATAAATTCTCCTTTCAGTCACTAGCCATGATAGCTAAAGGATCTTCGGCTGCCTGCATTAATCCAATGCAAAATGCGTGCCAAGTATTTTAAGTGACACTACCGCGTGCGCCGTAGCTTGAGTAGCACTATTCTGTATCATTTTGCGACATACGTCTCACTTATGCACGGCGCAACCTGAACTTAGAAACGTTCCCAAAGTTTGCTGCTCAATTCGCGTGAGCGAGCACAGATTGCCGCTTCGTCAAGGTTCGTCAGTTGCCGTTCATGCATGACAACCTTGCCATTGATGATTGTCGTAGTCACGGAACCGCCCGACATGCCAAACAAAATATGGCCGTCAATATTTTGTTCTGTGCAAGGGGTAGGTGGATTGTAGTCCACGATAATGACGTCAGCAAAGCAGCCAGCTGCCAACCTGCCCAAGGGTTTAGGGAAATAGGCGGCTGCTACAGTAGGATTGTTCTGAAATAACATTGTAGGTATTTCACCCCAAGCAACGCTGGGATTGGCTTGTTGATGTTTATGGAGAATATTCGCTACTTTGAAAGACTCAAACATATCACAGGTATAACCGTCAGTCCCCAGACCTACATTGACCCCCTCGTTGAGCATGGTCAGCACTGGCGCGCAACCTACAGCATTGCCCATATTTGACTCCGGATTGTGGACAACGTTGGCGGAAGCATCGCGCAAAATCGCAATTTCCTGTTCATTCACATGAACACAGTGGGCTGCGATGGATTTAGGACCCAAGACTCCAAAACTTGCCAGGCGTTCCACGACCCGCTGACCGGATTTAGCCAAAGCATCCTCCAAATCAGCAATCCCTTCCGCTACATGCACATGAAACCCACTGCCCAAGCCCGAGTTTGCTACACTGCACTGCTCCAAGGTTTCATCACTCAAAGTAAGTGAGGCATGCAAACCAAACATCCCACGAATCAGCTCATCACTGCCGTTATTGGCATATCGAATAAAGTCCACATTTTCTTGGATTCCCTCTGCTCTCACAGCAGACCCGTCGCGATCTGAAACCTCATAGCAAAGACAAGCGCGCATACCAGTGGCCTTGGTCGCTTGGGCCAAGCCAAACAGGCTACCCTTAACCGCGCCCGGGCTAGCATGATGGTCAAATATTGTCGTTGTACCATTCTTGATGCACTCAAGCAGCGGAACCATCGCACTGTAATAGATATCCTCTTCGGTTAAAACTTTATCAAGGCGCCACCACAAACGTTCCAATATTTGCGTAAAGTTTTGCGGCGGGGCATCCTTTAGAGCCATGCCGCGGGCAAAGGTGCTGTACAAATGCATATGGGTGTTGATCATACCCGGCATAATAAATTTTCCTTTGGCATCAATAAATTGGGCATCCGGATATTTTTGGCGCAGTGCAGTAGTGGTGCCAACTTCCATAATCACATTGTCGCGGATAACCAAGCATCCGTCGGGATAATATGGCACAGCGCTGTCACGGGTGATCATTTGTCCGTTACCAACCAATAACATAGATCCACTCCCCTTTGCTAATTTAAGCTTGCATTAAAACAAGTAGGTGTATTCTTGGTGGGCAGTCCAGATAATGGCCGCAATGCGGGAATCAAGCGGTTGCTTGGGTTTACCTGTCGCGTCAAACTCAACTTGCAGCGTTTCACCCGCCAGACGGATTTTGAAGCTTACATTCGCACCACCGGATAAACGTACAAAGCCCTGATTAGTGCTGTTGGCAAAATCAGCTTCACTCCAAAACAGCGTAAATTTTTCCAGATATGGCGCTCCGCTGTAGGGGCAGAATTGGGCGCAATTGCCGCATTCATTGCACATGCCGTCAAGGTGGAGAATTTGATTGTAATCGCGAAAGCCAGGTTGGGTGACTTTAATCCCAACGTTAGCCCGGTTCGGGCATACTTCCGTACAGATGTTGCAAATATAATTACACTCCAAGCAGCGCTCAGACTCCTGTTCGCCTTGACAGCCGGAATGCAGCACTCCTTTTTTCGCGGCTATTTCCGCCAATTGTCGTTCGCCGGGTTTATGCACATCTTCTTCTGGCGCAACGTGCTCGATCCCACCAGGAGACTGCTGTTCCTTCGCCAGAATGGCCTTGGCCGCACGCGTAGCATGGGCGATTGACTCTACCACTGTGGACGGTCCATAGAGTGCATCTCCGCCAATAAACACATTAGCCAAATTAGTCTCGAGAGTCTCAGGGTTGGCTATAATTTTACCCTTGTCATCTATACTAATACCGTTTTGAACCAAGATTGCCGCATCAACTTGCTCGCCAATTGCAGTCAAGACTTTATCCGCCCTGATAAACTCATAGGTATCCTTTTTGGCTACCGGACTTCGCCTGCCCTGGGCATCCGCCTCGCCCAACTCCATTGTTTGACATTTTAACATGCCGTTATCCAAATTAACCGGGGACAGTAATTCACACAAGACAATACCCTCGGCAGTGGCCAACATCAGTTCTTCCAAATCTGCCGGCATGTACTCGCGTGTTCTCCGGTAAACAATACTTACCTTCTCCACACCCGGCACGCGCAGCGCTGCCCTAGCCGCATCCATGGCAGAATTACCACCGCCAACCACGGCAACGTGCTTGCCCAAATTCAGCTGCGCGGGGTCAGTTTTAAACTGTTCTAGGAAGGCTATCGCTCCTAGCACATGCTGTGTATCGCCAGTTATCGGTAAAGCACTCGTTTTGCCTGCTCCGATAGCGACATAAATATACTTAAAACCTTGCGCCTGTAAATTCTGTAGTGCGAAGTCAGGCTTGGCGCCAAACACAAATTTCACACCGGAGCGTGCAATTAATTCGAGATCATTGCCAATTGCTTTAGCGTCAATCCGGAAATGAGGAATAACATGTTCGACTGTACCCCCCGCACGTTCACGCCGCTCAAAAATAGTAACATCCATGCCGCCTTGGGCCAGAAAATACCCTGCGGCCAGGCCGGACGGACCGGCGCCAATCACGGCAACTTTAGCATTGCCGGATGCGTCGGGTTGATGCTGGGTAGATTGTGGCAACGCCTGATAACCTTTTTGCGCGGCAGCCAGCTTCACATCTCTGATACAGACCGACTCATCATAGTCGAGACGGGTGCATTTAGTCATGCACTTATGATTGCAAATAGTTCCGGTAATAAAGGGTAGTGGGTTTTTCGCAGTGATTACTGCATACGCCTCAGCGTACTTTCCTTCGCCCACTAAACGCACATATTCCGGCACATCCTGCTCAATCGGGCAGCCTGTCTTGCACGGGGCGATAAAGCAATCAGTCATGGGCAGGGTTTGTTTTATTTTGCGGCTGGCAACCGGACGTTTGGCCTTGAGATGCTTCGGGTCCGTTAAAGCAGCCTCGGCCAATTTTGCCAACTCGGCCAAATTAATCGAGCCCGACTCGGCGTTGTCGAGCAAATTCTCTAACTCGGCCGCAACTTGGTGCATGCGCCCATAGCCGCCCGGTTTTAATAAAGTGGTCGCCAAGGTGATCGGGCGAATTCCGGTTGCAAAAATAGCACGGATATTGCCGGCATCAGCGCCACCGGAGTAGGAAATGCGCAAATCGCCGTCAAACTCACCTGCCAATTTATAGGCTAAGTTGATTGTGAGTGGATACAGAGCGCGGCCCGACATATACATCTCATCACCTGGCAGTTCGGACTTAGTTATCCTGACAGGTAAAGTGTTGGATAGTTTAACACCAAATTGTCTGCCATGCTCAGCGGCAAAAGTCCTGAGACGGTGCAGCATAGCTACTCCGTCGGCATATTGCAAATCGTGTGTAAAAGATTCAGGCTTCAATTGAATGTAGGTATAACCCATTTTATGAAAGACACTACTTACATACTCATAGCCCAACAATGTAGGATTCATTTTGACAAAAGTATGCAACTGCTTTTCTCGCATTAAATATTTGGCTATAGCTTCGATTTCTTGCGGCGGGCACCCGTGCAGCGTCGAAAGCGTAATGGAGTTGCACACCCGGCTGGAAATACCGGCAATATAGTTCGCGTCCACATGTTTGAACTGACCACATTTACTCTGCAGCACCTCTAAGTACGTTTGGAACACTTCTGTCTTAGCTGCATCTTTGAGTCCCTCAATAAAACTGTCCACCTTAGGCGAGCTAATTCCCTTTAAGTCATAGCCCACACTCATGTTGAAGACAAAGGTGCGTTCATCTTGCTGCAATAGTTCCTTCTGCACAACGTGCAGTAACAGCCATGCTTTAATATACTCGTCAAAAGCGCCTTCAATGGCTAATTCTGTTGACCATTCTGTGTTATAACATTCATCTTCCGCCTTGATACAGGGCTTAGGAAACTCCAACTTGTCAAGAATCTGCACCGTCTTAAGTTCAAAGAACCTGGCACCGCCCAGATAGGCTGCGACAATGTTTTGTGCGAGCTGAGTATGTGGTCCGGCTGCGGGTCCAACCGGGGTATCGAGGACTTCCCCGAACAATTTGATATTACCGGTCCCACCCTTATGATAAAATTTGTTTGCCGGCACGCCAAAAACAGAGTTCTGTCGTTGCGATTCCTGCATTGTCCAATCCAGCAGTTTGTCAAAGGGGATTTGTCGCATCAGATCACTCATAAATTTATCACTCCCCAAACTTAATTTGCTGCAGTCAGCGTTGTATCATTTTGATACAATTATTTTATTTCTAGACAGTCCCACTTACCCGAATGTTTTAGTTTCAAATATCTGATATTCCTTGATCTTACGGTACAAGGTCGCACGACTGATACCTAACAACTTGGCTGCATCATCCTTATGACCCGCAGTGGTAGAAATAGCCAAAGCCTTGGTAATCGCATCGCGCTCTAGACTTTTAAGATTAATCACCTCTTCGCCACCGCGGGGCTGCGGTAAATTTTTAATCCGTTTGGGCAAGGTACTCTCAGTGATATACTCCCCGGTTTCCATCGTGACGCAATATTCTATGACGTTGCTTAGTTCACGCACGTTACCCGGCCAAGCATAACCGTTTAATATCGCAGCAGCTTCACCCGATATACCGGCCACTTGTCGCCCGGTAACTTCACGATAATAATTAAGGTAAAACTGAATTAGAATCGGAATATCCTCCCGTCGTTCACGTAAGGGTGGAATTACTAAAGGTATTACATTTAAGCGATAATATAGATCCTCGCGAAACTCACCCGTTTGCACCATTCTTTCCAAGTCGCGATGCGTGGCGGCAATTACTCGGACATCAACCGGAATAGAGCGAGAACTCCCGATACGCTCCACCCGCCTCTCCTGTAAGACTCGCAAGAGCTTAACCTGCAAATGCAAGGACATATCGCCGATTTCGTCCAGAAAGATGGTGCCATGATGCGCCAGCTCAAATTTACCAAGTTTACCGCCGCGCTTGGCTCCGGTGAAGGCACCATCCTCGTAGCCAAACAGTTCACTTTCCAACAAATTTTCCGGAATTGCACCACAATTTAGCGCAATAAACGTGCTGGCTTCGCGTTTGCTGCTTTGATGGATAGCACGTGCCAGCAATTCCTTGCCTGTACCACTTTCCCCTTGGATTAAAATCGTCGATTTGCTTGGCGCTACCTTGAGGGCCATCTCTTTTAAGTTCTGCATTTTGGCGCAGTTCCCGATTATTTCCGAAAAGTGCGTTTCTACCTCGTTTAAAGTGGTATCTTTAACTAACTTTTTGATCTGTTGAATATCCTTAAGAGTTATCACTGCGCCTTCAACTTTACCGTCTTTGACAATTGGTACCGCGTCACAATAATGTTGCCCGGCAACCCGCCGCCCCTTGATCTGACCGGCAAATGATTCTCCCGCTTCAATAGCTTTCCACAGCCTTTTTTCGTCCAGCAACTGAGGAAGTGTAATTACGGAATTTACATCAATATCCAGTAATTTGGCGCTTAAGTCATTAAAGTGAGTAACCTGCTTATTTTTATCGACGAGCAAAATTCCGTCGTGCAATAAATTAAGCACGGTAATTAGTTGGTTGGTTACTAGCTCGCGTTGGCGGTTGTGTTCTGTTTCCACAACTTTGCTTTCCAGCAACTCAGCCATTTTCTCTAAAAACTGCAAGAGTGACTCTTTATTGTCCATTAAGCGTTGCGATTGCGCTTCATCAAAGCTAATTAAACCGATTACGCCAATTATTTCATTCTCAACCCGTATGGGAAGTGCTGCTTCGGCATATTCCAAACATTGCCCCCGGGCAACGCAAGGCTGACATAGATCGTTATATCCCGGGTTATCAATAATTACGGCACTGCCTGTTTGTAGAACGTGGCGATACACAAATCCTTCTTCCATCGCACACCCGCAGCGGCTCTTGCATTCCCCGGTGCCCGCTACCCTTACCAGCTCCGCGTCCGCAATTTCTACTTCTATTTTTAAGGCTGCAGCAATTGCTTCCGCGGTTTGTTGCACGGTACTTTTGATGTCACGCAGGTGGTACATGTTTTACACCTCTGCTACATTGTGTATTAACCCTAGTCCACTGTGATAAATTTATTGATCAGGGTTTGTTAATGTATTCGTCTCATTTTGATATATTCCTACTATAAACTTCAGAATATTAAAATTCGGATTCGGGACATTATACCCAGGCGCAATTTTTAGCGTGCAGCAGAGGCAAAACAACCGTCCCACACAATGTTAAGATAGGCTTCCGGATCAGTATCCCCTTCGGTATTAAACAGAAGAATCTGGGATTGTTCATTTAACCCCAAAGCCTCCCTGGCCTTCTGCAAACCATCGTCACGTAGCAAGTTCCACAACAGCCCAACCGTAACTGCACCTGATTCGCCAGATACGACTTTGGGATCACCTTGCAAGGGGCTACCTAAAATACGCATCCCTTTAGCTGCCACCCAATCCGGGCAGGAGATAAACATTTCACAGTAATCCCGCAAAATATCCCAGCTAATGATATTTGGTTCTCCACAGGCCAAGCCGGCCATGATAGTAGTCAACTCGCCGCCCACGGCGCGAGGTTTACCGTCACCAGCCTGAATGGACTTAAGCAAACAATTGGCCTGATCAGCCTCCACTACCGCCATCTTCGGTCTATCCTGACCAAAGATGGCCGTAAAATAACCCTCCACAGAACCGGCCAAGGCACCAACTCCGGCCTGAGTGAATATATGCGTAGGCTTGGCAATGCCAATTTTGTTAAGTTGTTCAAGTGCCTCCGCCGACATAGTGCCATAGCCCTGCATGATCCAGGTGGGTATTTCCTCATAACCTTCCCACGCTGTATCCTGTACCACAAGCCAACCGTTTGCCTTAGCCTTAGCCGCAGTCATCCGCACAGCATCATCGTAATTCAAGTCTGTAATATAAGCCTCCGCACCTTCTGCGCGGATGTTCTCCAATCTTTGTAAGGAAGAACCCTTCGGCATATAAATTATAGCCCTCTGTCCGAGTTGGCGGGCAGTCCAAGCTACACCCCTGCCATGGTTACCGTCTGTGGTTGTAGCAAAGGTGATTTCCCCCAGCTGCTGTTTGACGCTGTCCGAGGTAAGTACCTGATAAGGCATCTCGGCAACATCCTGATGCAGACGTTGCGCCAGCAAGCGTGCAATGGCGTAAGAGCCGCCTAAGGCCTTAAAGGCATTGAGCCCGAAACGGTAGGATTCATCTTTAACATAAATCCCACCTACCCCAAGAATTTTAGCTAGGTGTTTTAAGCTTCTAAGCGGTGTCGGCTGATATTGCGGAAAGCTGGCGTGAAAATTTCTGGCCTTGGCAATTTCACTTAGGCCAAACAACTCTGTAGAATATCCAGTCTCTACACTTCGCCGCATGTTATTTGTTGTCCATTGGATTGATGCGCCCATTAGATCTCCCTGCCTTATAGTTTACTGTATAGTTGCAATTGCTTCGATTTCCACAGCCGCTTCCAGCGGTAAGCGGGCGATTTGCACCGTGCTGCGTGCAGGATAGCTTTCCGTGAAGTAACTGCCATAAATCTGATTGACCACCTGGAAATTGTCCAGATCCTTCAGGAAAATGGTGGTCTTGACGACCTTACTGAGATCAGAACCTGCGGCAGTTAAAATAGCCTTGATGTTTTCCAGGCACTGCTGTGTTTGAGCTTCTATTCCATCCGCCAATTTGCCTGTCGCCGGATTAAGCGGCAACTGTCCGGAAACGAAAAGCATTTCGGCTTGCTGAACTGCTTGAGAATATGGCCCAATAGCTTTCGGAGCGTGTTCGGTGCTAACGATATGTTTGGTCATGTTATACCTCCTGTTATTATGGTGTGAGTAATTTTAATTACATTCTATGTAGATGCAAGTATCGTGCCAACTTGCAAAAAATTAAACAACCTTGATCCGCCAAAAACACGAACCAAGGTTGTTTAATGTAATTTAGATATTAAGCTATAACCGGGAGGGTGCGTTAGCGCTGGGATTGAATCGCTTGATCATACTGTTCCACCTTGGCATACTCTTTGTCCCAGAACTCTGCTGTACGCATCGCATCAAGATATTCCTGACTGTAGCCAAACGGCAGCCAGTCTTTCTCTTTTTGTTTATAGAGCTGTTCCTTAGCCGCAACTGAGCGAAAATCCGTAATATTATGGGTGTGCTTGTTGGCAAAAATATCACGTGCCCAGCGCCTCAAAACAAATTCTTCCGTCTCCAGATACCGTTGTTCTAAGTCTTCTAAAACTGATGGATAACGGTCAAAACCGTCCGTCGCGATTGTTACCACATTGTCATCCGGTCCCAATTTGAGATAATGAGCCATTTTGATCGCACCCAAGATGTTGCAAATTCCAGATACGCCAAACAAGCCGCGCAAGGCCAGCGCATCTTGTTCCGCAATTCCCATCTCCTGCAGAATTTTCGTGCCGTCTTGGATGATCTTTAAGCCCTTGACACAATCATCATCCGGTATCTGAGCGACAAAATCAGTGGTGTTGATGTTATGAATCAGGGTACACATCTTATCGCCAATGCCTTCAATCCGGTGTTGACCGCGTCCGCCGTTGGCTAGCGTAGAGCATTCATATGGCTCGAGAGCTACTATTTTTGCTTCCGGGAAGACGTGTTTAATTTGATCACCGGCAGCAATGGTGCCTGCCGAACCGGGTGCGGAAGTAAAGCAGGCGATCCGACCATTACCAATGCCCTCTACTGCCTCGATAGCGGAATTACCGGTGACAAACCGATGGAAGCGATAATTAGGCATCAATTCAAACTGAGCCAAGGGACGATTTTTGGGGTTTTTCTTGAGCTCATATGTGCGCTGTAAGGTTAAAATTACATCCGATTCAGTACCCGGCGTAAGATCAAGCTTCGCGCCATAGCGTTTAATTCGTTCATAACGCTCCTTGCTCATGTTATCCGGCATAATTACTATGGCCTCATAACCCATCAGGTTACAGATATACGACACACCAATGCCAAAATTACCTGTGGATGGTCCTAAAATAGTGTGTTGTCCGGGCATTATTTCACCATCAACGCAACCTTCAATCAAAGTAGCGTAAGCCGGTCCAACTTTATGCGATCCCGAAGGGAAGTATTTGCCAAGTAATACGACGATATTAGCTTCGGTTCCTGTCAGTTCTTTCGGTAATACAATTTTACGTACTGCGCCATTGTCGTCCTTCCACGTGATGTTAAAGAGGTTGATAGGATCGAGTTCATTGCTTTCTTTGGCTTTAAGCGCCTGCTCCCGCACCGCTTGAGGTATTGTTTCGGGATGCAGCATTTCGGTATAGGTCGGTCCGTAAGGAATTTTTCCCATAATTCTTTTCTCCTTCTTCTAGATATCAAGCAGACTACGTTTAAAGTATCTTGCTTAAACCAAGTTTCCCGCCTGCAGTTTGGTGATTAGTTCGGCCATGGACGGTACCACTTTAAGTGGTTCGCCAACTGCCTCAATCGCATTTTTTACGTCCTTAAGCCCATTGCCTGTCACAATTGCAACAACTGTCTCATTTTGACTGATCACACCTTGCTCAATCAACAACTTGAGTCCTGCCAGACCGGTTACACCGGCCGGTTCACCAAAAATCCCGCTACTTGCACCCAACTCACGCATTGCAGCCAAGATTGCCTCATCACTCACGGCCAGCATAGTGCCGTGGGAATCCCGCACCGCCATCAGCGCCTTCTCCGGATTACGCGGTACACCAACCGCAATGCTATCGGCGATGGTATTCTCCGCTGCAGGTTGCCACGGACGGTTTTCACGCCAAGCGTCAACTAAGGGGGAACATCCCGTAGATTGTACGCCGGCTATCTTGGGTACGCGGTCGATCCAGCCCAGTCTGTAAAGGTCCTGGAACCCTTTCCAGACACCGGCAATGGTACAGCCGTCACCCACAGACACAACCACCCAATCCGGTACCTGCCAATCAAGCTGCTCAGCAATCTCTAAGGCCACTGTCTTTTTGCCCTCAACCAAATAGGGATTAATAGCGGCATTGCGATTATACCAGCCCCATTTGTCTATTGCCTCGGCTGATAGGGCAAAGGCATCCTCATACGAACCTTGCACACTGATTACGTTAGCGCCAAAAATAAGCAGTTGGGCCACTTTACCCTGAGGCGCACGGCTCGGTACAAAGATAAAGGTCTGCATGCCCATGGCTGCAGCACTTCCGGCCAGAGATGAGGCGGCATTCCCGGTTGAGGAACACGCTATAGTTGTCGCATTTTCTTCCTTAGCCTTGATTACGGCAATGATCGAAGCGCGATCTTTCAATGAGGCAGTGGGATTTTGCCCGTCATCTTTGACGTAAAGCTTATCCATACCCATAAGGCGTCCCAAACCTGACGGTCGATAGAGCGGACTCCAGCCGACGCGCAAATGGGGTCGGGGGGTATCCGGCTTAATCGGCAGCAACGGAAGATAACGGAAAATCGAATTGTCCTTGTTGTGCGCTAATTGTTCACGGCTGATCAGGCGGTTAATTACGCTGTAATCGTAAACTACATCAAGAATGCCGTCTTTACGGCCACATGCGGGACAGGTATAAAGACCCGGTTTGGCTGCCAACTCTTGACCACAGAATATACAACGCAACCCCAAAACATGCTTCAAATGAATCACCTCCAAATATATCACCGTATATCCTCGCCCAAAAAGTCAAGCATACCACCACTAAGAAAGTAATGTGGTGGGAAGGTTTGGCATTCCCACCACAACTCTTACTTAAACATCAATTCCGGCCATTGCGGCCAAGTCCTCTCTAACCTTGTCAGCAGGTTCAGACCCATTAAAGAAGGCGTTCAAAATAATTGCCGTTACCGAACCCAAGGTAATACCGCTGTGCACGATGGTTTGACTCCAACCCGGGAGCATATTGAAGAAATTAGGCGATACCAGAGGAATTAGACCAACTGCCACACTAATTGCTACCACAAAGGTGTTATGGGGGTTCTTTTCATAATCAACCTTTGACAGCGTCTTGATACCACTGGCTGCAACGATACCAAACATAGCAATACCGGCGCCGCCCAATACCGCATTAGGCAAGGAGGCGATAATTGTCGCTAATTTGGGTAGCAAACCCATAATTACCAAGATACCGCCGGAAGTCGCTACAACCCACCGGCTCTTAACGCCCGTCAAACCAACTAGTCCGACATTTTGCGCAAAAGCAGTATACGGAAACGCATTTAAGATGCCGCCAAGGGTGGTTGATAAACCATCAGCCCTTAAGCCGCGAGCCAAATCTTCCTCAGTGATCTTCTTACCCACTATTTCGCCGATGGCCAGGAAGTCGCCGGTCGATTCAACCATTACAACCAACATCACCAAGATAAACGAAATGATTGAGCCCAGATCAAAATGGGGCATACCAAAAAAGAATGGTTTGTCAATTCCCAGCCACGGTGCGGCAGCGACTCCTGAGAAGTCGACCAGTCCCATGGGTATTGCAATAATGAGACCGATGGCAAGGCCAAGCAAGACCGCGATATTAGCAACAAAACCTTTGAAGTACTTGTTGAACAATAAAATTGCAATTAAAACAACTAAAGCTACAAACAAAAAGTTTAACTGACCATAATTTTTAACTCCGGTGCCACCGGCAGCCCAGTCTACTCCAACCGGCAAGAGTGAAATGCCAATAACAGTAATAACACTGCCGGTAACGACTGGCGGAAAGAAGCGCAATAACTTGCTAAAGAACGGGGCCGCAAAGAAAGTAAATATACCCGCAATTATAATCGATCCGTAAATCGTCGTCATTCCCAGTCCTTTGGCTGAAGCAATCATGATCATCGGCGTAACAGCAGCAAAGGTTACCCCTTGGATGACCGGGATGCGAATACCCAACTTCCAAAAACCAATCGTCTGAATCAAGGTGGCAATCCCGCAGGTGAATAGATCGGCATTAATTAGAAAGGCTGTATTTTGTTTTGAGAGATGGGCGACCCCAGCGATGATGAGTGGTACTGCAACCGCTCCGGCATACATTGCCAGTACGTGTTGCAAGCCATACAGCAGGAGTTTACCGGCTGGTAGCATTTCGTCGACCGGATGCTTGGCTTCTGACATATACTTACCTCCTTAATATTGCTACGGGTACTTTTAACTGCTTTGCCTCCTTGATACTTGATAATTCCTTGCTGAAGTCCCGCAACTTCACAAAGAATCTGCGCCTTGGCAATTAATATAGCAATATCCATGCCAATAGTTGCGCATTGCCTTCAGAAGCCATATAAAGCTGTTTTTCGACAATAGATATCCAAACTGATTTATCATTTTGATAAATTACTCGTCCCAAGGTACACACGTCACCCTCAGCAGGCTTTGTGTGCAGCAAGTAAGGCGGGTAGCAAACAGGGGGCTAAGGACAGTTTATCACTTTGATAAATGGTTGTCTCCATTTTGAGACAATCCATAGCGACTTAGTTTTCTGTATAACGTAGCTAAACCAATACCCAAAGCTGCGGCCGCCTTTGATTTGCCCTGAACCGTTTCACCGAATTCCGCCAAGCAACGCATGATGGTGTCGCGTTCGATGGCTGCGAGGCTATAGAGTGATACAGCAGCAGTCAGATTGGCTTCTCTAATTTTTTGTGGCAAATATTCTGCATCGAGAACCGGCCCTTCGGTTAGATTCATGACGTATTCAATCGCATTTTGCAACTCACGTACATTACCGGGCCAGTCATAACTGTAAACTTTCTGCCGAAAACTCTCCGACATATCGACCACGTGCTTATTGAGCTGTTGATTATAGCCCTTAATAAAGTGGTGGCACAAAATATCTACATCTTCCTTGCGTTCGCGCAAGGAAGCTATGAATACTGGAATTACGTTAATTCTATAGTAAAAATCCTCACGAAACTCGTGCTGGGCCATCATCTTTTCGAGATCGCGATGTGTGGCTGCGATGACCCGCACGTCTACCGGGATTGGATTTAGCGCCCCGATCCGCTCCACCTGACGCTCTTGCAATACGCGCAACATCTTAGCTTGCAGAAATAAGGGCATATCACCAATTTCATCGAGAAAAAGTGTGCCCTGATTGGCTAACTCGAACTTGCCGATTTTGCCTCCCTTACGCGCTCCCGTAAAGGCCCCGTCTTCATAGCCAAAGAGCTCACTTTCCAACAAGCCTTCCGGTATCGCGGTGCAGTTAATCGCCACAAAAGGTCCCATGCGGCGCGGACTGAGATTGTGAATAGCCCTGGCCAACACCCCTTTGCCAGTGCCACTCTCCCCTCGTATTAGGATCGTAGATTTGCTGGCGGCCACGGTTTTGGCTTGTTCCCGCAATTCGCGCATGCTGCGGCTGTCGCCCAAAATATCGCTAACCAGGTAAAAACTGTCTTCCTGCATGGCAAGACGATTAACCATCCGGCTGATTTCCGCTAGCGGACGAACTGTAATCACAATGCCAGACATCACATCTTGCGCATAGATAGGCATCGCATGTACAACTACGCGCAGTCGGTTATGTTTGACGCCAACTTTAATTTCCCGTTCGGTGAGTTCCTCCCCGGTGCGGGCTGAGTTTAAAATTTCCGTCGCTATCTCTCCACCTAGGATGGCACTTAGGTGCGTTTTGGGCATTACCGGTATTCCCGCAAACAAGTTTTGGGCGGAAAGGTTGGCGTGGAGCAGATAGCCCTCCATATCTGCGGTAAAAATCGCCTCATTCAAGCAATTCATAACAGACGTCAAGTAATGGTTCGCGTCAACCAAGCCATCGACAAGCTCTTGTTCCATAACCTTTAAGGCTATAGTTTCGGCCATTTTGCTCAGAAAAGCTAAATAGGACTCGAGGTTTGTTTCAATTATTGCAACCTGGGTCTCGTTACAACAAATTAAACCAATAACACCTACAATTTGGCCATGAACATCAATCGGCGAAATAATTTCATACTTTTCACAACACGTTACCTTGGCCTTACACTGTTGGCAAAGATAATGTTCACCCGGATTATCAATCACGAGCTGCCTGCCTTTACTGAGGACTTCGCGATAAATAGAGCCTTGCTGCTGCATGGAGCTTCCGATGCCGTTACGAAACATGCCTGTGCCAGCCAGCCGGGTTAGTTTGTTGTCGGCTATTTCCACATCAATTTTGACAATGGCCGAAATTGCTTCTGCGATTTGTTGAGCGTATTCCATTACTGAAGTCATTTCCACTTTTTCCACCTCCGTTTCAGGTACGTTATTACGATCACCCCTAGAGTACCGCTCTGAGTTAGAAAGCACGGCAAACCTGTTTGCACGGATATTCGTTAAAAAAATCAAATATCCTTGTCAATACCGTAAATAAGGTCGCAACAATATCGGTTAATTACAAACAACAAGCCGTTTAGCGTGGCTTGTTGCTGCAAATTTATAAGTTTTAAGCTCCTATAACCACTATTTACTCTGGCACTCGCCTACCGCAGGTGCCTCAGCCTGGTGTCCCTCTTTACAGGCGCATTTATGCCCGAGGGATTGTTCCGCAGCATGCAAAATATTCTGATAGCCTGTACAGCGGCAGAGATGACCGGATAGTTCACGCTTAAGCTCATCCCGGGTGAACTCCTGACCGCTTTCAACTAAGGCCGTAGTAGTCAATACCAACCCGGGCGTACAAAAGCCGCACTGAACCGCACCCTCATCCACAAACGCTTGCTGAACTTTAGACAATGCGCCGTTTTGGGCAATACCCTCAATCGTCCTAACTGCCTTACCGTCAGCCCAAACAGCCAAGTATATACAAGAATCTATCGGTTGGCCGTCAATCAGTACTGTACAAGCGCCGCATTCCCCCACACCACAACCTTTTTTGGCACCCGTGAAACCAAGTTGTGAACGCAAAAGATCCAACAGAGACTGGCGAACATCGACCTCACAGTTCACAGACTTACCATTTAGTTGAAAGGTAATTTTCTTATGCAAGTTCAGCACCCCCCGCCCTTACTATTGCTACCTTTAGTGCCCTTTGGGTCAATTCTGTAACCAAATGTTCGCGATATTCCTTCGAAGCGCGCCAGGAAGTTCTAGCTCGCGTCGAATTCAGGGCAAGTTGACCGATTTGGCCAATTGTAGCCTGATTTACTGGTTGTCCAACAGCATAAGCTTCTGCCTCCAAGCACCGTAGGGGGGTAGGACCAGCCACACCCAAGCCTATTCTAACTTGGTCAAAACAGCCGTCCTTAACTCGGCATACTACCGCCACACCCAAGGTGGCTATATCCATCGCGTTGCGCATCGCAAACTTAATATAGTGGCTACCGCAACCGACATAACTAGCAGGTTCAATTTGAATTTCTGTTAACATTTCATCCGGAGCCAAGGCGACTTGGCCTGGACCACGGTAAAACTCAGTAATTGGTACCAGCCTGGAACCGGAAGCATTCTCCAATTTAAGCACAGCGTCAAGGGCAAACAAAATTGGGGCGCTGTCAGCCGATGTTACGCCATTGCAGATGTTACCACCGATAGTTGCAACATTACGAATCTGGGGTCCTCCCATGGATAGAGCCGCTTCACGCAAGGCCATCAGATTAGCTTCAACAAGCTTATTTTGGTGGACCAGCGTAAAACTCGCCAAAGCTCCAATCCGAATTATGCCGTCCTCCGCCATGGTAATGTTCGTCAAGGCGCTGATTGAGCGGATACTCAGAAGTTCCGCTGCCACCAAACTGCCATGCTGCATTTTAATCAATACGTCCGTGCCGCCGGCAATAATGCGTAACTCAGGATTTTGCGCCAGTAACGCAGTGGCCTCCGCAACACTAGTCGCTTCCACATAATTTTTGATATCGTACATTGCCGTCACCCCCTCCCTAAATTAAACCTGCTGCTTTAAACTTTTCAAACACTCGTTGCGGACTCATTGGTAAGGAATTGAAAGCTATACCGGTCGCATTGAGTACTGCATTGCGGATGGCTGGAGCAGGCGACAAAACGGGTGGTTCACCCAAAGCCTTAACTCCAAAAGGTCCGGTAGGTTCATCAACCTCCACGAACGCAACCCCAATCTCGGGCGAGTCCAGCATGGTAGGTAACTTATAGTCAAGTAAGTTATTATTCAGCGTTTTACCTGTCGTGGGGTCAAATACCAATTGTTCCGTTAAAGCATACCCGATCCCCATACTTACGCCGCCATGCACTTGGGCGGCGGCCATTTGCGGGTTAACAATGCGCCCAGAATCATGCACATTATAAATTTCAATTACAGTTATTTTGCCGGTTTTGAGATCGACCTCTACCTCAGCAAAGGTCGCCCCAAACGGTATCGCGTTTACCCGGGCATTATGGGTTACGTCACTGGTAATCGGCTGGGCAAAGACAGGGTCATAAAAGGTCTGCATTGCCGCTTGTTCCAGCGACATCACAACTTCGCCGTTATGTTTGTACACGATGGCTTGGTTGTGCAAATCCAGCGCCTCCGCCGGGATATCAGTCATCCCCCAAACGAAATTCAGGAGCTTTGCCCTCACTTCTTCTGCCGCTTTCTTGACCGCCATCCCTGTGACATAGGTCTGACGCGAAGCATATGACCCGGTGTCAAACGGTGCAATATCGGTATCTTGCGTCGAAATCACATGCACCATATCCAGCGGCAAAGCCAGTACCTCGCTCACCATCTGGGCAAACACTGTATCACTGCCTTGTCCCATGTCGGTTGCACCAATCTGTAATTGGACCGAACCGTCTTGGTTCATCACAATTCTAGCTCCGCCTATTTCCAAACTCACCGGATGGGTTCCGGAGGAATAACTGAAGCAGGCCATCCCTACGCCGCGACGTGTGTCGCCGACTTGATTTTTGTAAAGTTCCTGTTTGGCATCCCAGTCGATAAGCTCCTTACCCTTGTCTACGCAGGCGTCAATGCTGCAAGTCAGAATCTTAGTGTGATTTAGAGCATCCACATGACCGACATTAACAAAGTTCTTGCGCCTCAATTCAATGGAATCCATATTTATTTGCCGCGCAATATCCTCGAGGTGTGCCTCAAAGGCAAAACAGATTTGAGGCATACCATAACCGCGCATGGCGCCGGCAACAGGCAAATTAGTATATACGGTCAACGGCTCAAACTTAATCGCCTTGGCGGGGTAGAGATATTTAAACTTACCACCGCCAGCACTGGCAATGGAATGTCCGTGTGATGCATATGCTCCGGTGTTTGATACGGCCTTTATCGCGATGGCGTTGATAGTGCCATCGCTGGATACCCCGGTCTTAATCCTAAATTTGAAGGCATGACGAGTTCGGGTGTCAATCATACACTCTTCCCTTGTTAACTCTATTTTAACCGGGCGCCCTCCTACAGCGAGAGTCAACGCCGCATTAAGCGGCTCCAGACACACGTCTTGCTTACTGCCAAAGCCTCCCCCGATATATGGTTTAATCACCCGTATTTTGCCCCAAGGCAGGCCTAAGGCTTGGCCCACGATGCGGCGCACGATGTGGGGAATTTGGGTTGAAGTCACGATGACGATCCGTCCATTTGGATCAACATACGCATACGAAATGTGGTTTTCCATCTGGCAATGCTGCACCACACTCGTCTCGTATTCTCCTTCGCATACATGATCAGAGGCAAGCAGTTCGGTGTCAAAATCACCAATACTGTAGCCGCGCGAGGCCAAGATATTATCGGCGCAATCAGCGTGAATAAGAGGTGCACCAACCTGCATTGCAGCCTCGGTGGTTAGCAAGGGGGCCAGAACCTCATACTCCACTTCAATTAATTGTAACGCCTGGGTTGCAATAAGTTCATCGGTTGCTACTACTGCGGCAACCCCATCTCCAACAAAGCGGGCCTTGTCCGTCAAAATTAAGCGATCTGCCTTATCACGATGGCCGGGATCGAGCGAATAAGGATGACCCGCGGTCGCAAATTTGATTTTAGGCAGATCTTCATGGGTCAGCACCGCTTCCACGCCAGGTAAAGCTTTAGCTTTACTGACATCAATGCGTTTGACAACAGCATGGGCATACGGACTGCGCAAAATCTTAGCAACTAACATATCGCGCTCATAGAAGTCCCCCGTGTACTGGGCCTTTCCGGTTACTTTGGCAATAGCATCAACCCGAGTCAAGCTCTTACCGACTACAGAAAAAGGCATGTCTTCTTCCTCCCTTGCTCCTGGTTAAAATTAGCGACGCAATTTAACACACCATATTTCATTGCAATTTTTATGCCAACTACAGGCATGATTACTTCACATCGGCCAACATTATTTATTATTTATTACTCGAGTCAATTTCATAATGTTTGATTTCCGAAGGCGAGACCTCCAGAATCTAGTTAATAAATTCTTTTTGAAAACCTAAGCAGCAATCCTTTTTGACTTGTTTAGATGATCTACGGCTAATTTACCAA
>JAJXUE010000046.1 GCA_021783135.1 Bacillota bacterium
TGGAGTTAGACACAGGAATTTCAAAAAGATGATCACATTCTACTTACCGGCATCGAACCGCGTCGAACGCGGACCCCCGTCAATCAGATAAACTCGTCCCTGCGGTGTGGAAATCAGGATGCTGTCTCCCTGCCCGACATCCAGAAAACGAACTTCAAGCATGTGCCTATCTGGCACACCAAACCCGATTGAGGTTAGTACCGCCAGGCCTACCAGCAAACCCAGAGCTCCGCTAACCGCCGCACTATGACGTCTTAACATGTTGCCCAACCGGAAGCCCTGCCACTTTTGGACCAGGTCCGGCCATTGCTTTCGCTTCAGCCACAGCAGCAAACAAACATAGTAGGCAATTACCCCGCCCACTGGCGGTCTAATTACCCACAGCGCCGCGCCGGGCAGCTTCGCCATAATTTCCAATACCCACATGGTAGCGTCAATCAGATAACCTAAAGGTGCCAATAACAAACGCCCTAAAGCCGGCACTAAAAGCCCCAAGCTAGCCCCCGCCAACCCGATTTCCAGAATTAAAGCCAAAAACCAAGTCACCAGGATATTCGCAACGATCCCAATCAGCGACACCTGATTGAAGTAATAGGCCAAGAGAGGGAGGGTCGCTACCTGAGCCGCAATTGGGAAAAGCACTAATTCCCTGGCCATACCGGTTAACCGGCGTCCAAGGCTCAGCTGAGGCACTAATTCGATTAGACCCCAGGCAGCCGCAAACGACAGTTGGAAACCCGGGTCAGTTAGATAGTGCGGATCATAGCTTAAAATCACTAATGCCGCCAAGGCTAGGGAGTTTAAGCCGTCCCCTTTACGTCCTAACGCATAGCCTCCTAAAGTTACTAAGGCCATGCATAGCGCCCGAAGCACAGGTCCTTGCAAGCCCGTTAAAACGGCGTAAAAAATTAAGCACAGTGCGGTAAGGCCCAGCTGCAGCGGCGTTGGCAAAAACTTAAACGACACCAAACCGAGAAATAACACAAAAGCCACATTCGAGCCCGAGACGGCAAAGGCATGCAAAACCCCGGTTGTACTAAACACATCCTTATCTGCCGCGGCAAGGTCATCCGTATCGCCAAACAAAATGCCGCGCAAGATGCCCTCTTCCCGCTGCCCCATTACACTACTTGCCAAAGTGTGGGTGTTTCGGCGCAAATATTCCGCCAGCTTCCCGGTCAGGCTCCCACCGGCAGCGATTATCTTCGGGTTACTCCAGGGCCGAATTTGGGTGTAGATGTGACGTCGACTCAAATAGTCACGATAACTAAAAGTACCTGGGTTACCCCCTTCCGGAATCAACTCCGGCTTACCCGCCAACGTAATTATCTGCCCGTACGCATAGCGCCCCGGAGCCACTCCGTATAAGGAAACCTGAAAATACTCGCGTATATCAGGCTTAACCGCCCCATCTTGCAGTAAACGAACTGTTAGTACTTGTCGTTCCGAGTACTGTCTAACTTGACTGATTTGGCCGGTTAGCTCAACTCGTTGCCCTACCTGCGCCTGCAAGATAGAATTAATCGGCTGAGCCAGTTGAAACCAAACAATCCCTAATAATCCGAACCAAGCCACAAGCACATAGCCAAAACGGGCGTGGCTCAGGCCTAATTTTGCAGCGAGTACGCCGCACCCAATAATACCGCATACAGCCGGCCACACCAGGGCCTGTCCCATGCCGGCTGCCAAACACATTCCCAATGTTACGGCGGCTGCCAACAACAACAACGGCCGCCGCATTAGTTTACCGTCACCATATTCGCCATATCGGCGTATTTCTTGTCCCCGATACCGGAAACCTGTTTCAATTCTTCCGTGGCTTTAAACGGGCCGTTGGCATTCCGATAATTGATGATTCGCTCCGCCATCGCCGGGCCAATCCCCGGCAAGTTATCCAGTTCCTGCGCATCTGCCGTATTGATATTTATTTTGCCTGCAGGTACATTTGAGGCTGCAGGTACATTTGCGCCGACCACCTGCGCTGCCTGCATTGACGGAGGTTTCTCGCCGACTTTTGGCACCACGATTTTTTCCCCGTCTGAAATTTTCTCCGCCAAATTGAGATTTGTCAGGTCAGACTCGGGAATTTGCCCCGCCGCGCTTAAGGCGTCTGCCAGACGCGCCCCGGCGGTAAGCTTAACTAAACCGGATTTGGCCACTGCCCCGGTAACATAAACGACCATTTCCTGCTCGGGCAATTTCGGGCTAGGCACCGGTTGCTGCGCACCCGCCACACTTGCTACCGGTACATTATCAGGCGCCGCTTTAAAACCCACCACAGCTTTGATAGCTACACCCGCTGTGAGCGCCAAGGCCAAGGTGAGAATAAATATCTTCACCTTCTTGTCTTCCAGCACTTGTTTCCCCTCCCTTCCGTGCCGTTTTTAATTCGCGGCTGAAGGGGCATAACCTAGGCTGAATTTGACAACCTTTGTCGCCAATATTAAGAAGGTTTCACCACTAAAACAATAACGATGTAAATTTGAGCCGGTTTATCTTGCTGACAGCTTTTGCGCCTCCGGTTTTCGCTGAACATCCTTGCGTGTCACGCTCAGGTAACCAACAATACCAATGATGCAAAGAGTTAATACAAGGCTCACCCAGCCCCTTCCATATCCCAGGCCACCGACACTATGCGGCATGCCAAACCAATCAGCAAAAGATGCGCCAAGCGGGCGGGTCATTACGTAAGCAAACCAAAAGGCGAAAACCTCACTCATTCCGAACAATCGGTAGAACAGCAAGGGGAGTAAAAACAACATCGTGAAAATTAGGCCTGAGACGAAGTACCCTAAATGCAAGGTCATTGCTGTCATATCCCCGGTAGCAGTTCCCAGAGCGAAGGTTGCCAGTACCGCAGCCCAGTAAAATGTTTCCCGTCGTTTGGTGTAGATGCTGTGTATTGACAAAGTCCTCTCCATCCGGAACCAGATTAGGAAAACTACTGTCAGAATAATGGCAAAGGCGATTGTTGAGATGTAATAGGGAATCCCCAAAACAATATGTGTCACATCGGCGACCATGGTCCCAAAAACGGCAACCATAACAACCAAAAGCCAGTAGACCCAAGCTAAATATTTTCGCACCGTAAACTGAAGGATCAAAGCTGCGACAAACCCGATTCCTCCGAGTATCACCGCTAGATACGGGTTAATGTGATAAACCAGATAATCGGAAAATGCTTCACCCATGGCTGTTGTCAGCAATTTGACAATCCAAAAATATACAGTAATCTCAGGCACTTTTATAGCCAGCCATTGTGAGCGGCGTGTCATCACCGGTTGAGACTCATTCATTAATTTCATTTTCCCTTCTGCCACACTTAATTGTCAATTTTCCATCCCAATCTAACAATATCAAACAATTGTCGAAAAATGCAACTCCAATATCGCTCAGGTTTCACCACTAAAACAGTAACGGTTTAAATTGGTTTAGAATAATGACACTGATTAGTCCCGTGGCGACTGTCCACATCAGGCTGCGGCTTTTTAGAGCAACAAGGAAACAGGGCAACGCTGCCAAAAGATAAATATTACGCCAACTAAAAACAACACCCGTATTCCGCACAAAGATACTTTGCGCCGTAAGTGCCGCCAAAACTGCCGGCGGGATGAGCCTCAGCCATCGCACCAACAGGGGGGGAAGTTCAAATCGGTTAAGCACTACCATCGGCAGCATGCGTGGCAGATAAGTAACAATCGCCATACCGGCGATAATCATGTAGATTTTAGCCATTTTTCTGCTCCAACTCCCACTGTCGCTGCCAGGATGGTAGCGATAATAATATTCCAGCGTCCCGGCAATAGCAGGTAAATCCCAATACCTGCTGCCGCCGCTACCAGCGCCGTTAACAGTGCTACCCTATCTTTAACCTGAAAAATCAGCAGACAAATAAACATAGCGGTAAGAGCATAGTCTAAGCCAAAGGCCCCCGGATCGGGGATCAAATTGCCCACCAAGGCCCCTAAAACCGTACTCAAGGCCCAGGCAGCGTGACAGGGCGGGAACAAACCCCAAAGAAATTGGTTATTTTGTTTGTCGTTCGCGAATTCCCCCATGGCCACGGCAAAGCTTTCATCGGTCAGCTCGTACGATAACAGCGCGAGCTTTGGGGCTGAATAACCTTTAAGATAAGGCGTAATCGACGCACTGAATAATAATTGGCGCAAATTAACGATAAAAGCAGTAGCAACAATACTCCCAATACCCGCACCTGCTTGCAGCATGGCTACGGCAATAAACTGAGATGATCCGGCAAATACCAGCACTGACATCGCCAAAATCTCCCCAATACTTAGCCCGGCTTCATGGGCCAATACCCCAAACGCAAAGCCAATCGGTATATACCCCAAGACAATCGGGACTGCCTTGCCCAAACCATATGTCAGATCTTGACGTCGCACGTCCTCACACTCCCACTAAGCTATAAAATGTAGGCAATACCTTCCAAGTCTAACAAACTAACCTTGTCTTGTAGCCCATGGCGCGAAGAAAACCCGCCCAACTTATTGCCGGCAGCCAACACCCTGTGACACGGAATTACCAGCGGCACTCGATTGCGGCCCAAAGCGCCTCCCACAGCCCGCACCGCCTCAGGTTTACCTAATTTGGCGGCAAGCGAGCCATAGGTTTCAGCCTGACCATAAGGAATCTGCTGCACCGCCTGTAACACTTCCTTCTGAAACGGCGAGGCCCAAGCCCAATCAACCGGCAAGCAAAGTTCAGCACATTGTCCCGCCAAAAATTTCTGGATATCTGTATGATAGGGCTGCTCTTCCAGTTCCTGCCACCCGGTGCCAATTGAGGCCAGCAACTCCTCACGCACCTCCAGATAATCCGGTTGGGGCAAAACCAGTCTAAAAATACCGTTTTCCGTAAAGGCAGTGCCTACCCAACCTTTAACCGAGGGAAAGATACCATACACCTGCATAAATTTTACCCCCTTAGCCCAAGAGAAGCGCGCATCGGTTTCCGCTACGCGCGCTTTTCCTCGTACTATCTTCCGCTGCCCTCGCCTAGTTGGCGAGGTTATACTTTCTGATAGTGTAAACGAAAGCCCCTCACGCGAGGAGCCTTTGCTTCAGCTATTTCACCACTATATTGACCAATTTACCCGGCACACTAATTACTTTCACGACCTGTTTACCCTCTAAATGTTGGAGAATTTTCGGCTCTTGCAGCGCCATCTGCTCTAACTGTTTGGCCTCCAACCCGTTAGGCACGGTTAGTCTGTCACGCACCTTACCGTTAACCTGCACGATAATTGTGATTTCGTCTTGCACCAAGGCAGCAGGGTCATAAGTCGGCCATTGCTGCAAGTGAACGCTGTCAGCGCGCCCCATCGCCCGCCACAATTCTTCCGCAATGTGCGGGGCAAAAGGCGAAAGTAGAATCACAAGCGCACTCAAGGCTTCATCCACTACTGCCTGATTTTGCTCAGGCTGCTCCTTATAGACATAACAGGCATTAACCAACTCCATGATAGCGCTGATAGCCGTGTTAAAGTTGAACCGAGTGGCAATATCATCAGTCACCCGCTTCAGCGTAGTATGGGTCATGCGCCGCAACACACGTGCCGCGTCATCTAACTCCACTGCACCGGCATTGCTCTCCAGCTTACCCGCATAGTGATAAATCAGACGCCACACCCGGTTTAAGAAACGGTATGACCCTTCCACACCCTGCTCATTCCACTCTAGGTCTCTTTCCGGTGGTGCAGCGAACAAGATAAACAACCGAGCCGTATCGGCGCCATATTTAGCAATAATGTCCTCCGGACTTACCACATTCCCCTTAGACTTGGACATTTTAGCCCCATTCATACACACCATGCCCTGAGTCAATAAATTCTGAAACGGCTCATTCACGCCAATATGACCAAAATCATACAGTGCCTTCGTGAAAAAGCGTGAATAAAGCAGGTGCAAAATCGCGTGTTCTACCCCGCCGACATACTGATCGACAGGCATCCAATAATCAACATCTTCGCGGGCAAATGGTTTAGCATTACAATCCGGGCTGCAATAGCGCAGATAATACCAAGAAGAGCAAACGAATGTATCCATGGTATCTGTCTCGCGCCGAGCCTTCCCCCCGCACACCGGGCAGGTTGCTTCCATAAACGTAGGTGACGTTTTCAGCGGGGATTCACCCCCAGGGCGAAACTCCACATCCGTGGGCAGGGTAACCGGCAAATCTTCCTCCGGCACGGGCACTTCACCGCATTTATCACAATAAAGCATCGGAATCGGCGCCCCCCAATAGCGTTGGCGGGAAATCAACCAATCTCTGAGGCGAAAATTAACCTTACGCGTGCCTAAACCGCGTTCTTCCATATAATCCGCTATTTTGACCATCGCCAGCTCATTGTCCAGGCCGTTAAACTCACCGGAATTGACCATTACGCCGTCGTCGGTATAAGCATCCGTCATCTCAACCGGGTCTAAGTCGCGATCCTTAGGCGCAATGACCACTGTAATCGGCAAATCGTATTTGCGCGCAAATGCAAAGTCACGTTCATCGTGCGCAGGCACGCCCATCACCGCACCCGTGCCATAATCCATTAATACATAGTTGGCAATCCAGATCGGCACTTTATTGCCGGTTAGCGGGTTAAGACAATACGCCCCTGTAAACAGACCTTCCTTTTCCGTCTCGCTCGAAGTCCGGGTTATTTCATTGAGGCCTTTCATCTTATGCACAAAAGCATTGACAGCAGCCTCATAGGCAGTACCTTGCGTAAGTTTGGCGACGAGAGGATGTTCCGGGGCCAACACCAGATAGGTAACGCCAAAAATTGTATCATGCCGCGTGGTATAAACCGTAATCTTTTCCTCAGATTCTGCCATACCAAACTTAGCCTCAACGCCTTCGCTGCGGCCTATCCAGTTTCGCTGCATAGTCTTGACCTTTTCCGGCCAACCATCCAGCTTATCCAAATCATCCAAAAGCACTTGCGCATAATCCGTAATCCGGAAAAACCACTGTTCCAGATCCTTTTTGATGACGCTGGTATCACACCTTTCACAGGCGCCGTCCACGACTTGTTCATTAGCCAAAACGGTAGCGCAGGAAGGACACCAGTTTACCGCAGCCTTTTTGCGATAAACCAAACCGTGCTTATAAAACTCTAAAAATAACCACTGGGTCCATTTATAATAGTTCGGATGGCAAGTTGCCACCTCCCGCTCCCAGTCGTAGGATATACCCATTTGCCGCAGTTGCTCACGCATACTGGCGATATTGTCCCAGGTCCAAGTGGACGGGTGAATTTGATTTTTTATCGCAGCATTTTCTGCGGGCAGGCCAAATGAATCCCAGCCCATCGGGTGCAAGACGTTAAACCCCTGCATCCGCTTAAAACGAGCAATTACGTCAACAATTGAGTAGTTGCGCACATGACCCATATGCAGCTTACCGGACGGGTAAGGAAACATGGCTAAAGCATAGTATTTGGGCTTAGCCACTTCCGTTACAGTGTGGTAGGGGTTGGTGGCCAGCCAATGCTGCTGCCATCTCTCCTCTATCCTCTGAAAATCATAGCGCTCATCCATAGCCATTCCTCCATGTACAAAATGTAAAAACCCCTCGCCCACATCGGGGCGAGAGGCAATCCCGCGGTACCACCCAAATTGGCAGAAACTTCTACCCACTTAATGGTCATTAACGCTGCCGCACGTCCGGAGCTAAGTTTCGCCATCTACTTTACCAGATACTGCCGGAAACTGTCAAGCACAGGTTTCCGTCCCGCCACACATACCCAACGTTCGGACTCCGGAATGGCCGAACGCGCTGCATAACCGTCCAAAACCTCCCACAGGTACCAGCCGCTTTGCTGCAACAATTCTCGCACAGTGCTTAAGGCATAGGCCTTTTCCCGATGTGTTTCATCGAATCGGCGATAACTGCTTCCGCCTTGCTGCAGAAAAAAGGTCAGCTCCATGGTACAAATTGCAGTACCTTTAGCAAAGCTATTATCCCATATGTACGCTAGATCATCCTCAAGATGTTGGAAGCTGTTGTTGCCCAATATTTCCGCCAAGTAATGCGGCGTGTTTAAATCAAAGACAAAAATATCCGGTTCCAATCGATGCACCGCACTAAATACTTGTGCCAGTTCAGACGCATTTAACAAGTAATTCAAGCTGTCACTTGTACACACCACGGCGTCAAACTCACCAAGGAGCGGAAGCTCACGCATATCCCCTTGCAAGAGAGGAACCCCCCAAGGCCGCAATTTACTCTCCGCCACACTAAGCATTGCTTCCGACAAGTCTACGCCGGTCATTTGATAACCCAGCCGGGCCAATTCACACGTAATATTGCCGGTACCGCAGGCTAAATCGAGCACCTTGTGCACCTTGCCTCCGACAGCCTGAAAGATATGGTCAATAAAACCAGCCCATTGTCCGTAGTCAATCGTAGCCAACTGATCATATACAACCGCTAAGTCCTGATACATGGTTATAGATGCACCACTTGGGCATCTCCCCAGAGGCGTTCCAGATTATAAAAACGGCGTTCTTCTTCCTGCATAATATGCACGACTAAATCGCCATAATCGACCAAGATCCAGCGTGCCTCGGGCAGCCCTTCAACTCGCATCGGTTTATGTCCTAGCTCGCCTAATTTCTCCTTCAAGTTGTCCGTGATCGCTTTAACTTGGGGTGACGAGTTGCCGGTAACGAGCAAGAAATAGTCTGTAACTGTGGAAATTCCTCTTAAATCCAAAAGAAGTATATCCCGGGCTTTTTTGTCCTCCACGGCAGCTATCGCAGCTTGCAACTGTTCTGAAATGTTCAACGTCTATTCTCCTCCCATAATCAGAAAATTCCTGGCTGCAATAGTGCGTGGGTGAATTGGCTTTCCCTCCGCCACCAGATACTTGATGGTGTGGTCTATTGAGCCCAAAACTGCTTCATTTAAACTTTGTTGTCCTTTTTCGCGCAATCTTTCGACACCAGGGTACTTTCTTCCTGGTTCAATCATGTCCGCCAGAAAAATAATTTTAGCCAACGTACTCATATTTACGTCACCTAAAGTGTGCGTAGCCACTGCTTGCACAATTTCCAGATCCTGAATACCCAACTCCAGCTTAATTAAATGAGCGCCAACCGGAGCGTGCAGCAGTTCCTTGTGAAGCTGCGTGATGTGATCCAACTCACCAAGCTTCTGCGCCCAAGCCAGCAAATCCACGGCCTGCATTTCTCGCGCATAATCATGCACCAAACCGGCAAGCCAAGCCTGTTCCGGCTCTACTCCATACCGTTGTGCCAATAGCGCTGCAGTTTGCGCAACCCCCATCGAGTGCTTAAACCGCGGCGGGCTTAAATGCTGAGCTATAGTTTTTGCCAGAATGTGCATAATGCCTCCAAACAGGAAAGTTGACAGTGCCATTTGACAAAGCACTGTCAACTCATAACTTAAGGTACTACTATTACCTTATGGTAAAACCTTCACTTTGTAAAGGAGGTTTTGTTTACATTTGTTTAGGCTTAGCCTCGTTAACAGTTAACGGTCTACCGTTCATATCTGCTCCATTCAGGGCTTCAACCATCCGTTCAGCATCAGCATCAGCTACTTCCACAAATCCAAAACCCCGTGAGCGTCCGGTTTCCCGATCGGTAATAATCCTACTGCTGACCACATCACCGTAATTACCAAAGAAGCTGGTTAAATCATCCGGTTTAGCTGTCCACGGAAGATTGCCTACATACAAAGTCCGTACCATACAAGTTTTCACCTCTTTAGAACTTGATTTCAGTGATTACGCTTCTAGTATGTACAGTTAATATGTGAATATACCGCTGTTACTCCCGTAAAACACCGTCAACATAATTTATCCCGGATATAAATTATGCTCATAAATATATTCGGCAACCACAGTCGGTACCAACCCCTGAACAGACTGGTTGGCGCTAATTTTAGCCCGCACATCTGTCGAGGAGACTTGCATACCCGGTACCTCCAAAACGTTGACCCTGTTTTGTACATAGATCGGCAGTTTATCTATTTCCGCGGCTAGACCCGCTCCGGCATATCCGGGCCGGGTTACCGCGATAAACCGGCACATCTCCATTAGCCGACGAATATCTTTCCAGGTTATGATCTCTAAAAAAGCATCAGCGCCGGTGATAAAATATATCTCAGTCTCAGGCCCATACCGGGAGTGAAACTCGGCCACAGTATCAATCGTATATGAAATACCTGATTTAACAATTTCAAAGTCTGAAACCCGAAACTGCAGCTTGTTCTTAATCGCTTGATCCACCATCGCCAGCCTTTGCCACCCCGGTGTCACCACTCCCGCTTTATGCGGCGGTATTCCCGCCGGGACAAAGACAACCTGTTCTAAATCAAATGCCTCGCTTGCCGCTTCTGCAGCCGCAAGGTGACCATTGTGAATAGGATCGAAGGTTCCACCCATAATACCAATGCGCCGCACAGTCCTTCTCCTCTCCCGTTCAATAGCTGAAGGCCGGTTAAGGCAGCTCGATTACCGGCTTGTCCTTGGACTTGCGATAAAGCAAGAAATTACGGCCGATCACTTGCACCAACTCTGCATCAACAGCAACCGCCAGCTCACCCGCAATTTCTCGCGGCACCTCAAGGCAGTTATTTAACACCCGCCCTTTAATTAATTCCCGTGCTGCCAATGCATCCGTAGTTTGCTTAATCAGATTGTCGCTTAGGCCACCCTTGCCCAATTGAATTATCGGAACCAGTTCGTTCCCCAAACTGCGCAAATATCTTTTTTGTTTACCTGTCAGCATATTATTCGGCCCTGGGGCCGTTCACCCCTTTTATTGCATTCTTTTCGGATTATACCATAGGAGTTTCCAAAATGCATAGTTTTAAGTAATGAGCGTTGCTGCAACGAGAAAAATAATTTCCCTCTTGTATAGCACAAGAGGGAAATTATTTTTTTTACTTACTTTTTGCAGTATTGGCATAGTACAATTTCATGCTCACACCGTTAACGGGCTGACCGGTGACCTCATCGGTAACTACACCATAGGGGTCAATCAGGGTACTGCTGACGCTCACCTTAGCCATACTCCTTCCTATTTCATTATTTTGTTTAAATTGCCTAATTACTCCACCACCACCGGAAAATGCAACAAGGTCCGCTTAGCTAAAGGGTGAGTTTACTTTCTGCGCAGAGAAGCATTACGGAGGCGCCGTTAGCATACTCGGCGAGCGCCCGAACGAGAGCACGCCTGCTCGCGCCCAATTTACGGCTACGTTTGCGGAAGTGAGGCAGCGAGCCGAATAGTATGCTCGGCGCTGTAGTCTGCTGAGCAGAGCAGAAAGCAAACTCGACCCCAGCGACCCGAAAAATGCAACAAGGTCCGCTTAGCTAAAGGGTGAGTTTACTTTCTGCGCAGAGAAGCATTACGGAGGCGCCGTTAGCATACTCGGCGAGCGCCCGAACGAGAGCACGCCTGCTCGCGCCCAATTTACGGCTACGTTTGCGGAAGTGAGGCAGCGAGCCGAATAGTATGCTAGGCGCTGTAGTCTGCTGAGCAGAGCAGAAAGCAAACTCGACCCCAGCGACCCGAAGCTAGTTTCAGGCTAGTACAAAAAAGTGCGCCTCAATTTCCTCTGCGCGCTTTTTCTCGTACTATCTTCCGCAGTCCTCGCCGCTACGTAAATTATACCGCTAAGCCTCTCATAGAAGTTTGTACTTAGGTAAACACTAAGCACATCCTTGGTTAGAAACGGAAGGAACAAACTTGAAACTGCGAACTTTCCTGGTGTTAAGTGGGCTGTCCTTTGTTCTGTTTGTCGCGGTTAATCTCATCTCATGGCAACTTCCCCTTGCCATACCGCAATCCGCTGCCGCAGGTAAATTAGTGTGGCAGCATCATAACTGTATAAGTTGCCACACCTTATTTGGTAACGGTGGTTATGTAGGCGAAGACTTAACTCATATCGTAGCCAAGTATAGTAGTTCGGAGTTAGTTACCTACCTAGTCAACCCGCCGGTAATGCGCCCGAATAAGCATACTCTTCACCCGGCGCTGAGCGAACCAGATGCTGAACAACTCGTAACATACCTGGAATATGTCCGCACCCTTCCTACGCTCGGCTGGCCGCCGCAACCGGAGAAAGCAGGCGATTACCGGTGAAACTACTTCGTTCCCTAGCCCTTGCTGCTCGCCCAGTCCAACCAGAGCCACACTTCCGGGCGCAACAATTTAGCCGCATTTACTGCCTTACAGCTGCAGGTCTCTTTGCATTACAAGCTATCGTAGCTATGTTAGGGGCACTTGACTTGGTAATCCCGGATTTACCCTCACCCATTCCTTTCGAGTATGGTCGTGCCATTCATCTCGGCTTGGCCGAAATGTGGCCCTTAATTGCTACGATGGGTATGGTTTACTTCTTTGTCACAGCCGAACTCAAACGAGAGATATATTCTCCTCGCTTGGCACGCTGGCAATTTTGGTTGGCCTTGGCCTTTACCCTATCAATCTATGGCACCTTAGCCCTGCGCATTGGTAACGGTCGCGAATTTCTTGACGGCTTACCGGTTTTGTATTTAGGACTGTGTAGTACTCTTGCTGTCGCTGTCTACAATTTACTCCGAACTTTATTGGCAAGCGGCAAACAAGTCACCCCGGCTGCAGTAACCATGACCGTTGGTATGGTTTTCCTCTTGCTTTTATTGCTGCCTAATACTATCCACTACAGTAACCCGATTGCCGACGAAGCCACTAAGTTCTGGGTAGTACATTTGTGGGAAGAAATGGCCTTTGAATTAACCTCAGCCGGTTTCATAGCGGCATTTTTCATCACCTCCGGCATCGCAGTCCGTAGTCAGGTAGAAAAATGGCTCTATCTCGAAGCAAGCTTCGCAGTAGCGGCAGGCCTGTATAGCACCGGACATCATTATTACTGGATAGGGTTTCCGGCGATTTGGTTAGCGATAGGCTCCCTGGTCAGCTTGCTTCAAGTAATTCCGGTCGGTATGTTAGTGCATATGACCTATAAAGGTTTAAAGGCTGCAAAACTTACCAGCAAGCGCGAAAAACTTACCTTATGGTTAGTCCTGAGCAGCTTGTTTTATCACGTAACAGGAGCGTCACTTTTAGGCTTACTCATCACTGTCCCCTGGGTCAATCTCTACATGCATGGCACTTATGTAACTTCCGGCCACGCTCACCTGGCGTTATTTGGCAGTTTAGGTTTTGTCGTACTTGCCGGATGCTATTACATCCTTAGCCGCGGGAGCGAGCCCTCGTCTCGCGGCTATAAGGCCGCAGTAGTAGCAGTAGTATTACTAAATGTCGGTTTAGTAATTATGGGATCAGCCTTAATAGTCGCAGGTACGTTACAAAGTTATCTATGGCGATTCCTGGGGAACTCATTTATGCAAGTAAGTGCCGTGATAAATCCCTATTTAATCCTCCGCGTCCTCGGAGGGTCGCTATTTGCCCTTGGCGACCTGCTGCTATTTGGGGTGCTGTTTGGCGCGTGGCGCCAAACAAAAGCACACCCGGTTGGCAAACCATAATTTCAAAGATATATGAGGTCAAGCAATGCAAATCAACATAACCAGCTCCCTATGGTTATTACTCCTAGTGTTAGTTCTAAGCACGCAATTACTGTTGGTGCTCCTATTTTTATTTAAACCCGTACTGCGTCACCTCATCGGCAAACAAATCAGTGATTTTATGGGGAGACTGCTTTCTGACAAATATACGCAAAATCTGATGGAAGTATGGCCGGCCGGGAAACGCCTTTCAGTGTTAAATATTCTTGAAACTGAGTTACGCGCCCAAAACGGCAAAATTATTACCCGCCCGCTCGGCTCGCCAAAGCATTTTCTCGGTTTTGACGGCCTAATGTTTGCGCCCCATCTGATGACTAAACTTGCGTTGCCTATAAGCACACAAGTTGACATGCGGGTAACTTTAGGTCCTAATGCCCAACGACCACTAATCATCAATATTCCGCTGATGATCAGCGGCATGGCATACGGGATTGCTCTCAGTGAGAAGGCCAAAATTGCATTGGCCCGAGCCGCCAAGACTCTGCAAACCGTTACCTGTTCCGGTGAAGGGCCCTTTCTACCGGAAGAACGTCAAGCAGCCGGTAAATATATCTTGCAAATCTCGCGTTGGACTTGGGGAGCTAGAAATCAGGCCCAGATTGCTTCTGCCGACATGCTCGAGGTTCAAATGGGGCAAGGTGCCGATATGGGTACCTCACAAGTAGAGGCCGCAGAATTTCAAGGCAGAGCGCAAGTGCTGGCAGGTCTAGCCCCAGGTGAAGCAGCTGTATCCTTTCCTGCCCCGCCCGGCATAAAGCAGACCAGCGATTGGCCCCTATTTATGCAGAATCTGCGCAAGCAAGCCAACGGTATTCCAATCGCACTTAAATTGATGGCAACTGGGCATCTGGAGGAAGACTTGGCGCAAGCTATCAACTTGGGCTTTGACGCAGTGATTATCGACGGTGCTCAAGGCGGTTCGCATGCGACCACACCCATCAAACAAGATGATTTCGGCATTCCCACCCTTAACGCACTGGTTCGGGCTCAGTGCTACCTTACAAGCCAAGGTGTACGCGACCGCATGTCTTTAATTATTGCAGGAGGCTTTTTTACCCCGGGTGAATGCCTTAAAGGTCTCGCTTTAGGTGCCGACGCCATTTATCTCGCTACTGTTCCCTTGGTAGCTTTGACGCATGGGCAGGTCGGCAAAGTAATACCCTACGAGCCGCCCACGACCTTGGTATTCTACGACTCCCCCTCCAACCATAAACTCGACCTCAATCAAGCGACTACCAGTGTCGTAAATACACTTAGGTCGATGGTCTTAGAAATGGAAGAAGGCATACGCGGCCTTGGCAAGCAGTCCGTGCAAGAACTCAACCCAAATGATCTGGTGGCCTTAGACGCTTTGACTGCAGAAGTAACAGGTGTCAGGTGTGTCTACTAAGCTACCTGCAGGGGCAAAAGTTCACGCATCCTACACATATGAGTTCACGTCCCACTATTTGCTAAAATTGTATGAAGATACGGAGAAGAATATGGAATTATCAGATAATTTAGTGATTTATCTGTTATACTTAGCTCACAAGCAAATAAGGGGGAATGAGCTATGACAGGCAGTTTAATAAGTTTACTTTCTGGGGCTTTATTGATTACAAGTGTTGTCATGATTGTCGCAGCAATATATCTCTTTTGGGTAGATATTGGCGGCAAATTAGGTCCTTATGCTCGCAAAATTAGCATATTCCTCGGTGCTATCGGTTGGGCAGTTATTTTGTTTACCTTGATGCCGATTACGTAAAAACTACTCACTCACCGCATTGCCAAGGGACAAACCCATTCGGAGGAATGGATTTGTCCCTTTTTCGTCTAAAAAATCTTAAATAAGCTACAAATATGCAAAAAAATACTTATAATAAGATAATAGAAAGTCAAGGTTTTCCCAAACTGATATTTAGCACAAATGTGTGTAGGCGAAAGGACAAATAAATACGATGAACGACATTGCCCGGCAATTAAACGAAAGCATCCAAGCGGAAAATCCTCATGTCTTGGAGCTGCTGTCTGAACTTGGCAAAGAACTTTATTTTCCCAAAGGCATCCTCACCCAATCGGCAGAGGCAGCCAAAAAAGCATTTCGTTTTAACGCTACTATCGGCATCGCTACAGAGCAAGGCTCGCCAATGTATTTACCGGTGATTCATGAGACATTAGCATCTTATGATCCTAAAGATATTTATCCTTATGCGCCCCCTGCCGGTAAGTCCGAATTGCGCAAAATATGGCGGGAAAAGATGCTTGCGGAAAATCCTTCGCTGGCTGGGAAAACTTTTGGCAATCCTATTGTAACCAACGCCCTGACCCACGGTCTTAGTGTAGCGGCCGATATGTTTATGAATCCGGGCGACCCACTGATTTGCCCGGACAAACTTTGGGGCAATTATAATCTGATCTTTGGCCTGCGGCGCAAGGCCAAATTAGTTACCTTTCCTTTTTATAACGCCAACGGCACCCTGAACGTAGCCGGTATGCGTGAGACCCTGCTGGCGCAAAAAGATCATGGTAAAGCGGTACTGCTGCTGAACTTCCCGAACAATCCCACGGGTTACACGCCGGATGAAGCGGAAGCAAACGCCATCGTTACCGCGATACAGGAAGTTGCTGAATCAGGCCTCAACCTTGTTGTCCTTTCAGACGATGCCTACTTTGGTCTATTCTATGAAGACTCTATCCAGGAGTCACTATTTGCGCGGCTGGCCAATATTCATCCCAGGGTGTTGGCGGTTAAACTTGATGGCGCTACCAAAGAAGATTTTGTCTGGGGTTTTAGAGTTGGCTTCATAACCTTTGCCGCCGAGAGCCAAATCGTCCTTGCTGCACTGGAGAGCAAGGCTCTAGGCATCATGCGAGGCACAATTTCCAGCGGTCCACATCCCTCGCAGACTTTTGTGTTACACGCCTTGCAATCGCCCGAATTTAAAACCCAAAGGCAAGCAAAGTGTGCAACTATTAAGCGACGCGCCAACAAGGTCAAACAATTGCTGGCAAAAACGAAATATCATACAGTTTGGGACTACTACCCGTTTAACTCCGGCTATTTCATGTGTTTAAAACTAAAACGGGTTAATGCTGAACAATTACGTCTGCATCTCTTGGTCCAATACGGGGTAGGCGTAATTGCCCTAGGCAATACAGACATCCGGGTGGCGTTTTCCTGTGTCGAAGAACACGAGCTCGATGAGCTGTTTGAGCTGATTTATCGCGGCATTCAGGACTTAGAGCACGCTCAGAACTTAGAGCAAGCACAGGAGTTATAGATGAGTTGTGCGGTGCACATAACTCCAGCCTAGTGAGGCATGCATCTTACCGCTGCATTACCTAACAGGCGCAAACCGCTTCGGTTTGCGCCTGTTTTTTTGCGTCTAAAGCTTGGGGGCAAGTATTATTCATAGCGCAAAGCTTCAATCGGGTCAAGCCTTGCCGCCTTATTGGCCGGATAGATGCCAAAAAAGATACCCACGGCCGCAGAAAACAGCACCGCAATCAAAATTGTAGTCCAGGAAATTAACGGTGGCCAATTCAATAGGTAAGATGCCAAGAAGGCTCCGCCAATTCCCACCAGCATGCCGATAACCCCGCCCGCTAAGCTTAGAACCACTGCCTCAATTAAAAACTGCATTAAAATATCCCGCCGTTGGGCACCTAAAGCTTTACGAATCCCAATTTCACGCGTCCGCTCAATCACTG
>JAJXUE010000047.1 GCA_021783135.1 Bacillota bacterium
CATTTTTAATAAACAATAGTACATTTACGCATCTCACTTTGGACATCTTTAATTTCCAGTTAATTTTTGGAATTATCCACATTTCCTTCACTGAAATTCCGAGAGCCTATTATAAAGAGCTGAGCTATATGCTCGGCTCGTTTTTTTAGTTCGCCCAGGGGCGTAATCTAATCGGTGTAAGACCGTAGCGTGCCCTGATAGTGGGCGATATGCTATGCATAGCCATAGGCACATCTTATTTTCAACCGAACCGCCGTGTACCGAACGGTAGCACTGTGGTGTGAGAGGACGGGGGTTAGTCACCCCCTCCTACACGATTGCGTCCTGATTAGTTTGTAGGACCAAAATATCTAACCTGCGGATGCAATGTGTTAGAGTAGTTGTGGTAGGGGAAAAAGAGAAGTATTATTAGTGTGAACTTTGGAGGAGAATACGACATGGCATATTCAAAATACCTGAAAGACTCCACCATTGCAAAGATGCTACCGCTAAACAATCAAACATTTAACCAAATCCAGCATTAGACAGGAATTCCTGAAGAGACCTTTAAGAAGCATATCCAAATGTTCCTTCTGTCAGCGCCGAGCGTCCTGGGCTTATTTTGATGGACCATTTGTCGATAGAATAATATTAGTCAAATGCGACAATTACCTTGACATCTACCGGGAACTCATGGTAGACCCCGTGATGCATTCTTTCATAAAACGATGCCATATTACATCATTAAATCGAGATAAATGGGTGTAACCAATGTTAAAGATAAGGTGATAAGGCGGAAAAATGCACATAATTATTAATGCGAATATTCAGATAGATATGGCATGCTTTTTGCTTTACTTAATATTAGTGTTTTCTTGATATTCTTTTACTTTATCAGACATTATTGAAAGGGGATATTTTATGACGTAATGCATTATTTAGTTTCTTAAAACTTCGACAGTTGAAAGGATGGAATGAGATGGTAAAAATCAAAAGGCTTAGAGTATTGGTGAGCATAGCTTTATCTTTAGTTATGGTTGGGGCATTGGCCGGGTGCGGTACTCAAAATCAACAGGGGACAAAGGCTGGGGCTAGTTCTACTCCGACTACGCTCACAACATATGGTCTCTTGGCCAATAAGCCTTTTACTGGGCAAACAATAAGAATTCTTTTGCCTAATGCCAACCAATATAATGCTATCCAGGCCAGGACATCAGAATTTACGAACCTCACTGGAATTAAAGTAGATTACATCTATGTGCCTTACGGCAACCTGTTGCAAAAGATTACCACAGAAGGAGTGGCCAATACCGGGTATTATGACGTTGTCAACTACCAAGATTCCTGGGGACCTTCACTTAAAAATTATTTACAACCTTTAGATTCTTTAGTTGCACGGGACAAGGTCAATTTATCAAAATATCCCAGCGCATATCGCCAAGGTATCACCATTGACGGACAGACCTACGGGATTCCCTTACGAGGGCATACCCAAATGCTGTTTTACAGAAAGGATATCTTCCAAAAACTCAATTTAACTCCGCCAACAACCTGGACCGAATTAGAAAACGATGCCACAACCATCTCGCAAAAAACCAATACGAACGGCATCGCTATGTACTATGGTAAAGGTAATGACGGACAAAACCTGGCCCTTTGGACTGACTATTTATGGAGTAACGGCGGTAACATATTTGACAGCCAGTGGAAACCTATTTTTAACAATCAGCAGGGGGTCCAAGCTACCCAACGCTACGTTGACCTTTTATTAAAAGACAAAGCTGCAGCACCAGGATCGGTCTCCTTTAACGAATATGATGCTTTCAACTCTGTAGCACAAGGTAAATCGGCTATGGTTATGGGTTGGTGGTGGCATTATTCCGACTTGACAAATCCCAAAGCCACCGCTCCCGGGGTTGCCTCCAATATCGGTTTTGTGTCTATCCCACAATGGCAGGGCCAAGGTACCGCAACATATGCGATTGACCTTCCCCTGGGAATCATGAAAGATTCCAAACATCAGGCAGCCGCTTGGGAATACCTTAAGTGGGTCAGCAATCCCGATCTGGAAAAGAATATTGTCATGGATTCCCTGACAAACACTAGTCCAAGTGATCAGCATGACATAGTCATTGTTCAAACTCCTAACTTGCAGGATACTGAACTCAACAAGCTATCCAATGGGTTCTATGCCATTGGCGCAAAAAGCCTTGCGTCATCCCGTATCATGCCCCAAACCCCTCAATGGCCTCAAGTTTCAGACGTGTTGAGTGCCGCAATATCCAGTATAGCTTCCGGAGCGCCAGTACAAGCTACATTGGATCAGGCCGCCAACAGTGTTCAGACCATTATGCAGAATGCAGGGTACTATAAATAGAGTCAAGACTTTTTAAATTAAGAGGCGGGTATAATTCCATTTGAGTCAGGTCACAGCCGCTTTTTTACCCGCCTCTTATAGTTTTGCAAATAGAGTAGGCAGTAAACGATGTATTTATTTACTGTAACTTGGCGAGGTGAGTAATGATGCGTGACAAATATTTAAAATATATTCTGCTTCTGCCTGCATTAATCGTAATAGCTGCAACGTCCTTTTATCCTTTTATTCAGTCCTTTTGGATAAGTCTGCATAATTGGAACCTAATGAACTCGCTAACGATGGGTCCGTTCATAGGCCTAAGCAATTACGTTCAGGCCTTTCATGATTCCGGTTTTTGGAACAGTGTAAAGGTAACCCTGATTTTTACCGGCCTTACGGTGGTATTATCCTTGACTATAAGCATGGCAATAGCGCTGTTGCTCAGTAAAAACAAACCGTATTTGTCGGTTATCCGGGGTCTCTTAATTATTCCTTTCGCCATGAGTCCAGCTTTGATCGGCTTTTCCTGGCGGTTTATGCTCAATCCGGAGTATGGTTTATTCAGCAAGCTATTAGGTGCTGTGTTTCCTCCCTTAGCAAACGTACAATGGTTAGGTCAACCTACTTATGCCATGGTGGCTTTAGTGTCCGTCATTCTCTGGATGTGGATACCTTTTATTAGCCTTACCTTGGTCAGCGGCAGAATGTCCTTGCCCGGCGATGTATTTGAGGCAGCCAGGGTAGATGGGGCATCTCCGTTTCAGACCTTTATTCACATCACTCTACCTTTACTGCGCCCGATTATTTTAATTGCTGTGATTTTGCAAACTATGTTTGCACTTAAGGCCTTTGACCCAGTTGTTACTTTGACCCAGGGTGGTCCGGGTGTTTCCACAAGCATATTGAACTATTCGGTTTATCAAACTGCTTTCCAGTTTTTTAATATGGGGTATGCATCAGCACTAGGCTATCTCCTGGCGGTAATATTGGTAATCTTGGCGGCTTTTTATATGAGACTGTTAGTTAAAGGGGAGGGATGGAGATGAGTACCCCTGCAGGCACCAATAGAGCGTTTAAGACTGTTTATTCCTGCCTTGAATACTTGGCGGTAGCAATTATAGTCCTGATCTTTTTTGTTCCCATTGCATGGATAGTGCTTACCGCCTTTAAGCCCTCCCAAGATGTATATACGCTTAAACTTTTCTTTACACCTACCCTGGCTAATTTTAGAGCGATTTTTTCTTACCCGCTGGATTTTGGCCCGTATTTGCTTAACAGTTTTATCGTTACCACAGCCACTTTGGTCATTGGTATCCCGATCAGCCTGTTTGCAGCTTACAGCCTTTCCCGTTTTAAAATAGCTGGTAAGCAGGGATTGCTGTTTTGGATACTTTCCACCCAGTTTATACCGCCAGTAATCATTGCCCTTCCGTTTTTCATCTTATTTCGCAATCTCGGCCTGCTGGATACACGTATTTCCCTGATAATTGTTAATTTGTGCATTATAATACCGTTTGCTATTTGGCTGATTAAAGGGTTTCTCGACGGAATACCAACAGATATCGAAGAAGCGGCTTTAATTGATGGCTGTAGTCGGTTTGGGGTATTAACACGCATCATTGTAGCTTTAGCTAAACCGGGAATTTTGACTGCGACCGTATTCTGTTTTGTCCTAAGCTGGAACGAGTTTATGTTTCCTTTAATTCTAAGTAGACAAAATGCAACTACCTTGCCCGTAGCCTTGATGCTGTTAAATGCAGAAAAAGGCGTAATCTGGGAACAGATGGCTGCTGCCGGCATTGTGCTGGTAATTCCCTCAGTAATCCTGGTGCTACTTGTACGTAAACATTTTGTGCAGGGACTTACACTTGGAGCATTAGACTAGGAAAATTAACAGGAGGTTGTACGAATGGCGCGGGTAGTACTTGAAAAAGTTAGAAAAGAATTTAACGGGGCAGAGGTCGTCCATGCTACCGACCTGGATATTAAAAACAAGGAATTTTTGGTATTGGTCGGCCCTTCCGGCTGCGGCAAATCCACCACCCTGAGGATGATTGCAGGCCTGGAAGAAATAAGCGGCGGGAAGCTGTATATCGGGGATCAACTGGTTAATGATGTTCCACCCAAGGATCGGGATATTGCTATGGTTTTTCAGAATTATGCTTTGTATCCACATTGGAATGTTTATGATAACATGTCCTTTGCTTTAAAACTTAAGAAGATGCCTAAAGCTGAAATTTATGAGAAAGTAAAAAAGGCCGTGGAACTGCTCGGGTTGGAGGATCTGTTAAAACGCAAACCCAGTCAGCTTTCCGGCGGGCAACGTCAGCGGGTTGCTTTAGGGCGGGCCATTGTACGGGAACCACAAGTTTTTTTGATGGATGAGCCACTATCCAATTTAGACGCCAAGCTTAGAGTGCAGATGCGCGCGGAATTAAAGAAGCTTCATAATAGCCTTCAGACTACAACCATCTATGTTACACATGATCAAACGGAAGCTATGACCATGGGCGATCGGCTTGTAGTATTAAATAAAGGTAGAATTCAACAAGTTGACACGCCGCTTCTTTTATACAACCATCCCAACAATATGTTCGTAGCCGGTTTTATCGGTTCGCCTGCAATGAATTTTCTACGGTGTAAATTAATAAAAGAACAGGGAGGGTTTAGTCTGATTAATGGGGACTTAAAGTTAAATATTGACAAGGAAAAGGTTACCGTCAAAATGCAGGGATTTATCCAGAAAGACGTAGTCCTGGGAATTAGGCCGGAGGACATTGTCGACGCCGACACCAACGGGGTTTTAAATAACGGGAGCAATATTGTAAGAGCCGAGGTTGAAGTAATGGAACCCATGGGTTCAGAAACTTTTGTATGGGTACAAATTTGCGGCAGGTCCATTATTGCCAAAGCGCCGTCTAACACCTGTGCCTCTGTCGGTAAGAGCTTGCGGCTTGCAGTTGACATGAGTAAAGCGCACCTGTTTGACCCTGATACAGAAGAAAATATCAGTTTGTCCTAAATGTAACAGTATCAGACGAAGCAAAGACACCTGAATTTAAAGGGAGTGACAACATGGCTGAGTTAACGTCAAGAGAGAGGGTTATCCGAGCGCTTAATCACCAGGAAACCGACCGTATCCCCATTGACATCGGGGGAATTTCCACGCTTACAACCCTGCACCGAGATGCTTATAAGAAGCTAAAGAACTATTTAGGTTATAAAATAGAGAAAATGACGCTGACATCAATGATGTCGCAATCGGTGTTGGTAGACGAAGTCATCCGGAAGCGGTTTAAAGCGGATGTTTATCCTTTATATACAACAGGTCCTAAACCCGATTTAAAACTGTATAGGGAAGAAAATGGGGCATCTTATTACTTCGATGAGTGGAAAGTAAAGTGGCGGTGTCCGTCCGACGGCCTATATTATGATCCGGTTGGGCATCCACTTCAGGATAGTACTATCGAAGATGTGGACAAATTCCCGTGGCCGGATCCCAGCGAAACAAGGCACATAGTGGGTCTCAAAGAAAAGGCCAAGGATATTTTTGAAAATACCGATTATGCTATGGTAGTAAGCGGACCCTTTTATGGTGGTATTTATGTTCCAGGCCAATGGCTATTGGGTTATGAAGATTTTTTCATCAAAATGATGTCGAATCCTAAACTGGTGCGAGCGGTACTAGATAAAATATTAGAATACCATCTTGGTCAATGGGATCTGATTTTAGATGCTGTTGGAAAGTATGCACAGGTAGTTCTCCTTTCTGACGATCTAGGTGCTCAGCAGTTTCCGATTATGAACCCTAAAGTTTATCGGGATATTATAAAGCCTTATCAAGCCAAATTAGTAAACTTTATAAAGTCAAAGGCTGACGTTAAAGTAATGTACCACTGCGACGGAGCAATCAGAGAGTTCCTGCCAGATTTTCTTGAAGTAGGGTTTGATGCTTGGAATCCTGTTCAAGTCTCTGCCCGGGGAATGGATGACACAGCATGGCTGAAAAAGGAATATGGGGATAGGCTAACCTTCTGGGGGGCGGCATGCGACAGCCAAAACGTTTTGGCTAAAATGGGACCTGAAGAAATTCGGGAAGAAGTAAGAAGGCGAATCTTAGATTTGGCACCAGGTGGAGGGTTAGTGCTTTCGTCGATTCATAATATTCAACGGGATGTACCTGTAGAGAATATAGTAGCTTTTTATGATGCTCTGTATGAATTTGGTACAGAATATTATCAAGGAAAACTATGAAAAACTATTCAAAATGTAGCAAAAGCGTTAATTAAATAATTTGCTAATGAAAAATATTTTGGAGAGGTTTTATTCAGGCAATGAAAGCGGGCGCCAGGTGAACCTCTCGGGTTGATTGGCGGTCTGGGGGCAAACTATACTATGCCTGGAAAAAGTATTAATAAGCTTTCGCAAGAGTTCATGGTTTAGCCTTAGATAATTATTGTGTCATGGGTACAGGTAAGACTGATATGCCCTATAGTTTAAAAAATAGCTGAAGTTGGTGGAAGCATGTTTTATTAACAACCTAAAGACGGTTTTTAGCCAAAACAGCGAATGGTTACGGTGGATTTTAATTGTACTGTTTCATTAAGAGGGTGATTACAGATATGAAACTGTTGACAAACTGAGCGAATGCTTTTATGATAAAAGTAACTTAATACTATTTTTACAGGCGCCCGCAAGGGATAATAGGGAACCGGGTTTAAATCCTGGACGGACCCACCACTGTAATTAGATGTTGAAGATGTGCAGGTGCCACTGGGTTAAACCGGGAAGGCGTACATTGGAGTCTATAAGTCAGGAGACCTGCCTATAAAAATTGCCAAAGAACAATGGTAAAGTTCTAGCTCTTAAACAAGCTAGAACTTTTTTATTTTTCTTGGACCATCCTGAAAATAGTACGAGGAAAAGCGCGCGTGGTGCGGACTGATGTGCACTTTTCTTGGAGATGTGAGAGCTACGCATGCAAACAGTTGTAGAAATTAATATTGAAAAATTGATATTTCCTAATGCCGAAAAACCGGCCTTAAAAAACATTAATTTTACGATTGAGCAAGGTGATTTTATCCTCATTACTGGGGGAGTTGCCTCGGGCAAATCGGTCTTGTTGCATACCATTACGGGTGCGATACCCCACTTCCATGAAGCCAATTTGACCGGTAAGGTCACAATTATGGGACAAGACATCGGGCAAGTGCGTCTAAATAAAATGTCAGATTACGTTGGTTACATGATGCAGGAACCGCAAAATCAAATTATCAGTCTGGATGTATATGAGGATGTGGCCTTTGGACTTGGCAATCTGGGAATTTCCCTCGGCCAAATAGATGAGTCAGTTAAAAAGGCTTTGGAATTTGTCGGGTTAACCGGTTATGAAACCAGGCAGACTGCTTCACTCTCCGGCGGAGAGGCGCAACGGGTCGTTTTGGCAGGTGTTTTGGCTCTTAATGCTCCAATCTTAGTGCTTGATCAGCCGACAGCAGAATTAGACCCACTGGGACGCCATGAGCTTTACCGTCGGCTCGGCCACTTAAATAAAGTGCAGAATTTGACCATCGTTTTGGTCATGGATCGCATTCAAGAAGTCATTTCTTACGCCAATAGAGTTTTGTATCTGCAAGGCGGGGAAATCGTCCGAAAGTATTCGCCTAAGCAATATTATGAGGAGTTACTTCTAAAAAAAGGTAGATTAAATTTCCCCGCTGTTTACAATCTGGCTAATAGTAAGCCGGCCCAGTGTGTAGCTAAAGTTGCCGGCGTCTCTTATCAATACTCAAGTGGTTTCCGTGGCTGTGACGATATTAATTTAGAAATTTATCGTGGTGATTTTATCTCAATCATCGGGTTAAATGGCTCTGGAAAATCCACTTTGGCTAAATTAATAATCGGTCTGCTTAAGCCTTCAAAGGGTGAAATCGAGGTATTTAACCGCCCTTTGCACAAGGATAACCTAACCGAAGTACGTATCAGGATGGGCTTTTTGTTTCAAAACCCTGATTACCAAATTTTTGCCGGCACCCTCGAGGAGGAGGTTGGATTTTCCCTAAAACTGAGAGGTGAGCAGGCTGAAATAATCGATCAGAAAGTCGATGAGTGTTTAACATTTGTGGGGCTGCTTGAGTACAAAAAAATGCACCCGCAACGTTTAAGCCGTGGGCAACGCCAGCTTTTGGCACTTGCTTCGATACTTGTCAGTGATCCGGACTTTATCATTGCCGATGAGCCAACCTCAGGTCTTGATGAAAACCAGGGTTATATGGTTATGGGCAAGCTTGCGGAACTTGTTCACAGCGGCAAAACAATTATGCTTATCAGCCATGATTTGGCGATGGTCAAAGACTATTCCAACCGGATCGTTGCCATGCATAATCATCACATTCAACTGGATATTGCCGCTCAAGATTTAACGCAATATCTCGAAAAACTTAAATCAATCGGCTTGGATTTTCAAGAACTTAGTCTACTCAGTGAGGTTAAAGATGGCACTTGCTAAGCTTGATCCACGCACAAAACTCGCTTGGTATATTTTGATGTTGTACTTTGCGCTAAGTCTGCAATCTGCGGCTCGGTTGGGATTTGTTTTAGTGGTTTGCCTGCTGGCCTCGCTGATTTTAACCGGTTCATTGAAGCTGCACAAAGTTATGGTTGTAATCGTGTTGCTTTTGGGTCTGCAGATTTTAGTAGTCCAGCTAATATTTTGTCGGCAGGGTGTATTGCTCTGGCAGTGGGGCATCCTTAAAATCTACAGCGAAGCGCTACCGCTGACGATCACCGGCATCCTCAAATCCACCATTATCTTCTATGCCAGTATGCAGTTTTTTACCTCGGCTTCAGCTCAAGAGTTTACCTTGATGTTGATTAAATTTAAAATCCCCTACCGTTTTGCCATGCTGGTGGGTCTAGCCGTGCGCTTTCTGCCGCTGCTAAAAACTGAATATGTGTCTATAATCGACAGCCAACGTACCCGTGGCCTAAAAATGGAAAATGTCTGGGATGAAATCAAGGCCATTTTGCCGACTTTTTTGCCTTTTTTGTACCGCGCGGTAAGACGCTCCACGGAAATTGCATTAGCCATGGAGCTCAAAGGTTATGGGCGAAGTGCCAGCCGGACTTTTTCTTCGGATCTGGAGATCAAAGGTTATGATGTGGCTTTAATCACTATGATGTTGCTGGTAATATGCTTTAGCCTTGTCTATAGGCTATTGCCATTATTATAAATAAATAAAAATTTTAGGAGGAGAATTTTCATGAAAGAAAAGTTGTTCAGAACTGATACCAAGGCCCTGGTGGGATCGGTCATTATCGGAATTGTATTCCTGATTATGTCTCAGGTGACCGGACGAATTGATGACCTTCTAGATCCGACGCTCTTGCTGCTAAATGGTACTTGTTGGGCTTTTTTCACAGGACTTATTGCCTTAATGTACAAACAGCCGGCAGGTATCATTGCCGGATTGGTGGAAGCCATTGTGGCAATGGCCACAGCTTATTCACCGCTAGCCTTTTTCTTCTTATTTGCTAATACCATCGGCTCTTTAACCTACTCTTTAATCGCCAGGAACTTCTCCATGCAGAAGTTAAGCCACCATATCATAGCGCAGATTGGCTGTAATGTTACCGGTAACTTATGCGTTACCCTCGGCTTGATTTATATCGTTCATCTTGACTGGAAGATTGCCTTAATTACATCAGCCTTAACAGCTGTAGTAGGAATTGTCGTCGCAAGTATCCTTGATAAAGCTGTTTACGGTGCCCTGCAAAAATCGGCATTGCTTTAAGCAGTAAAAGAACAAAGGTTAATACCGGTTTAAGGCACAAGATTACCAAACCGACTATTGCGAATATATTTTTGTAATACATACTGAGGTGAAAAACTTGGCACAGGATTTAAGAGGGTTTATGGCGAAGGTCGAACAACAAAACCCCCAGAATGTCGTACATGTCCGGGATGAAATCGATCCCAAGTATGAGATTAGCACTTTGATTATGGAATTGGAAAAAGCCCGCCGTTATCCGCTAATTATTTTTGAACGTGTCGGTAATCAGCAAATACCGGTTGTGGTCAATGTGCTTGCGCCGCGGGAACGGTTGGCTTTGGCCTTGGGGGTTAATACCCCTGATTTAGCGGCTGAGTTTTCGCAGCGAATTAACAGGCGTATCGAACCGGTGGTAGTAAATAAGGCACTTTTCCAAGCAAACAGTGTCGTTGGTGATGCGGTTGATCTGTTTAAATTACCTATATTAACTCATTTTCCGATTGATGCCGGGCCATATATCACTGCAGGGTTGGTTATCGCCAAAGATCCGGAAACCGGAGTGGAAACAGCAGGTTATCACCGGATGCAGCTAAAGGGCAAAGATAAACTGGGTATTAGCCTGCATTCACGGCAGCGTTTATGGGAGTACTTCCGACGCGCAGAGGAAAATGGCAAGTCTTTGGAGGCGGCAGTTGTCTTGGGGATTCATCCCAATATTTCTATGGGCTCAATGGCTTTGGTGCCGTATCATTTGGGCAAGTTTGGGGCCATGGGCGGCCTTTTTGGCGAACCTCTGGAGGTGGCGCATTGCCGAACGATTGACGTCAACGTACCTGCCTACGCGGAAATAGTTATTGAAGGGGAAATTGTAGCCGGGCAACGTGAGGCAGAGGGGCCGTTTGCAGAGTTTACAAACTATGCCTGCTATCGCAGTACTGAAAATGTCTTTCATGTCAAAGCCATCCAATATCGCAATAACCCGTTGTATCAGGATATTACGCCGGCCATGAGTTCCGAACATATCACAATCGTTGCCGTACAACGGGAAGGTGATGTGCTCAATGCGCTACGCCGGACTCTGCCGAACATTAAAAATGTGCATGCGCCGCTTTCTGCTTGCGGCTTGTTCCACTGTTATATTTCTATGAAAAAAATCGCCGAAGGTCAGGCTCAACAGGCTATCTTTACCGCTTTTTCCGTTGACCATAATCTAAAAATGGTTGTGGTGGTTGATGAGGATGTAGATGTCTTTGACGAGCAACAGGTTCTCTGGGCCATTGCCACCAGACTACAGGCTGACAAGGGTGTGACAATTGTGCCGCAGCATATGGGTATGGGTTGTACATTAGACCCATCTACGGATGAGTTGAGCCGTAGCGCCAAAATGGGTATTGATGCCACTAAACCACTACATGGTTTTGCTCCGACGGTCGAAATTTCACCTGTTGTCCAGCAAAACGTACGCCGTTTTATGGGGGCCTTTGGCCTATAACTGTCCGGACCTATGTAGCGCAGCCCTTGTCATCTGAGATAAAAGAGTCATTGCAACGATTCTCTTCAACTTTAAGGGGGCATATTGCCCTGCAGGCGATCAATGCCAGGGAGATAGCCCCTAACGACATTGTGGCGCTAACTGTCGGTCAAATCCATGGCGGCAATGCCGGCAATGTCATTCCGGACACTGCCTTTTTAAGCGGTACCATTCGTACTTACAGTAACGAAAACCGGGAATTTATTAAACAGCGCGTGGTTGAGATTGCCCAGGGTGTCGCCGCAACTTTTCGGGCCACCGCACGTGTGGACTATGCGCGAGGCTGCCCCAGTGTATTAAATGACGTGAACTTAGTCAAGCAAGTATTTCGGTCCGCCGGTGAGCTTTTAGGCGGTGACCGGGTTGTTGATTTAACTGATCTAATGGGAGGGGCATTTGCCAGATTCCCGGTTTCCGAGGATTTTGCTTTTATCAGCGAAAAGGTGCCAAGTGTTATGGTGGTCTTGTCGGCCGGATCACCCCAGGAAGGATACCAATATCCGCAGCATCATCCTAAAGCTGCATTTAATGAGGATACTTTATATATCGGTGCTGCGCTATACGCCGATACGGCCTTGGAGTGGTTGAAGGCCAACACCCGCTAATATTTCCACTGCTTCGGTTAGTTTACGAATGTCGACAGGCTTACTAAGGTAGTGATCCATTCCGATGGCTAGACATTTTTCCCTATCTCCATCCATGGCGTATGCTGTTGTAGCAATTATGGGCACATGTTGCCCCGTTGTTTTTTCTTTTTCCCTAATTATCGATGCAATTTCAAAACCGCTTAGGCCCGGCAGTTGGATATCCATAAGAATTAAATCGAAGCTTTGCTGCTGCAGGATATCTAAGCCCGCCATTCCATCCGCTGCTATGGTAATTTGCCAGTGTTGCCGCTTCGCAAGCTGACGGATAATTAGCTGGCTGACAGGGTCATCTTCGACGAGCAGGATGTTAATTCGGTGCGCTGTGTTTTTTGCCAGCGGCAGTTCCTCGCGCTCGCGCTCCTTGAACTGCACTACAGCTAGATCAACTAGGAAGGTAAAACAGAAAGTGCTGCCCTGGCCATACTCACTCTCCACAAAAATTTCGCCGCCCATAAGTTCGACAAGTCGTTTGGAGATGGCAAGACCAAGACCTGTGCCCTGGAAGCGTTTGGCATAAGAATTATCTAACTGGGCAAATTCATGAAAAAGTCTCGGCAGGTCTTCGTCGTGGATACCAATACCTGTGTCGGAAACTGTAATCATAAGTTGTTCTTTTGGCCCTATGGACTTGATCTTTTTGAGGGTAAAACTGATCGTGCCGTTTTGGGTAAATTTAATAGCATTACTCAACAGATTGTTGATAACTTGCAGTAACCTAGTCTTGTCCACAAGTACTGCCTGGGATAAATCATTGGCGATGCCAATATCGAACGCTAGTCCTTTATTGGTGGCAATAACCTCAAATATACTGGCGCTTTCTCGGATTATGCCGGGAAGATCACTGACATATTCCGGATTAAGTTCGACTTTACCAACCTCGATTTTGGATAAATCGAGAATGTCATTGATAATCTTTAGCAGGTTAGCGGATGATGACTTGATAATACCGGCCATTTCCTGTTGTTCATCAGTTAACCCCGTTAAGCTCAATAAATCTGTCATGCCTATGATCCCATTCATAGGGGTTCTGATTTCATGGGACATATTGGCCAAGAACTGACTTTTGGCATTATTGGCCCTATCTGCGACTTCTATAGCCAATTTAAGTGAGGCCTCATATTCTTTTATTTTGGTGATATCCTCACAAACTCCGATAATTCGCAGGATTTCCCCGTTCGCGTCAAGTACCGGATATTTTCTGGACCAAATCCAACGTACGGAGTCATCCGGCCGCACAATACGGTATTGCACTTCCTGCCATTTGTTGGGGTCACCTTCTTGCGCATACGCTTGGACAACTCGAACTTGGTCTTCGGGGTGGATGGAGTCGATAAAAGTATCAGGGTTGTCATACAGGCTTTGGCAGGTTCTTTGCCATATTTTTTCATAGCCCGGACTAATATAAACTACCTGGTCGCCTTGACGAACCCAGATCACTTCTTCAATGTTTTCGGCAACTTCTTTAAATTGTTTTTCACTTTCTTTAAGCTGTATTTCAGCCAATTTACGCTGCGTAATATCTTGGACTATACCGTATTTTATTCCTGGTTCTTCGGGAAGATTTTTCATTTTTACGTGTATCCAGTGTGCTACTTGGTCCGGCCTAATTATCCGAAAATCGATGTTGCATTCCCAGTCTTCTAAGGGCTTAGTGATCAGATTAACAACAACGGCTCGATCATCCGGATGAATTAAATCGACAAAATCATTTATGTTAGGGGTAAATTGCTGCGGCTCGAAGCCGTAAATGCGAAACAGTTCATCCGACCAAGCAAGTTCGCCGCTTAAGCTGTTAAATTGCCAGTAGCCTAAATGGGCAAACTCCTGCGCCTCGAGTAATTTTTTCCTAGTTTCAATGAGTTCCAATTCGTTCTCTTTGTTTAGGGCAATATCTTGAAAACCGCCGAAGATCTTGACAACTTTGCCCTCTTGGAAGGCGGCTTGCCCAATGGCGCGCACCCATTTTTCCTTACCAGCAAACGTAACATATTTTAGTTCCAGGTCAAATGCCTTACCATGTTCAATTGCATTCTGTACTGCCGTGTTAATAGTTTGGGTATAATCCGGGTGATAAAAAGCCATTGCCTTTGCTAAATCCGGTTTAAAATCAGGTGGTACCTCTGATATTCGATATACTTCATCGGTCCACAATAAAGTTTGACTGTTTAAATCTAACTCCCACCCGCCAACTTTAGCAAGCTTTTGCGTTTCGTTAAGCAAAAGCCTATTTTGCTCGAGTTCCTCAGCAATCTTGTATTTTTCGATCGTATTTTGGAAGGCAACCCCAACACATTTTATCCCGATGGGAAAAGCTTTGACCTCAAATACTCCCTCGATTACATTGTTATCGCGATAATAAAAATTCTCAAATGCTACAGTTTCTAATTTTTTAATAACATTGGCATACAGAGCTGGTATACCGCGTGATCTAAGGCCGGGGAAACATGCGTCAATATATTTGCCAAGCACCTTTTCAGTTGCGACCCCGGTAATTTGAGCGGCTGATTCATTACGGTATATCAGCCGCAAAGTGGTATCATCGGCAAAATCGTCCAGCATGTATACATGAATCCCAATTGGCAGGTTGTCAAAGATTGCTAAACTTCTCGCTAATAATTCAGGATTGTATACTGCTTCATTCATATGTACCTCTGTACCTCCCTAAATTATCGATAAGTTGTTTGGTCGATACATATATTCTAAATTGTTCGCGCAATACCTTTTTCTGAAGCTACGTTTCATAGGCCGCGACCAAATGTTTCGGAGGTGGTCTATCAAAGAGTATAACCTCGGCAAGCAGACAGCATCGGGGTGGCTGAAATTGCCGGGCAAATCGGTTCCTGTGTTAGGGATTTAGATCAGGATTTGCTGTTAACCGGGGCATTACTGCACGATATCGGTAAAGCGCAGGAGTATTCGTATGTGGGTAAAATCGATTACACCAATGACGGGCGGTTGCTCGGTCATATTGTGATGGGCTATCAAATGCTTGATGAGCAAATGAGCCAGATTGTGGGGTTCCCGGCGGAGCTGCGGCTGCGATTGTTGCACATAATTCTTAGCCACCATGGCCAATATGAATTCCAGTCGCCGAAACGGCCTAAATTTGCGGAGGCGCTTATCATTCATCACGCGGACATGTTAGAAGCTGATCTGTGGAAGTTTAAAGATGCCAAGGAAAAGTTCCCGGGGCAGGATTGGTCGCCGTTTCTGCCAAGCCTGGAGCGGTATTTGTATTTGAAGGACAAGGAGGGTCTATAAATGCCGGATGAAGAAATAGAATTAAGAGAAGCATTGCTTCAAGCAGAGACCATGTTTGCTGGTAGGATGATCAGTCTAAATCTTGATACCGTCCGCCTGCCAAATGGTGTGGAGACTACCCGCGAGGTGGTGCGGCACCCGGGTGCCGTGGCAATCGTGGCTTTAAAGGATGACCAAATTCTGTTAGTGCGTCAATATAGGTATCCCATCGATCAAATAACATTGGAGATCCCGGCGGGCAAACTTGATGAAGGGGAAACCCCGCTTGTTTGTGCCGAACGGGAATTGCGCGAGGAGACCGGGTACGGCGGCAAATTGACATTTGTGGGCAAATTCTACTCTACACCGGGGTATTCGGATGAGATTATGCATTTGTTTATGGCCAAAGATTTGGTCTGGAACCCGCTTAGTGCTGATGAAGATGAATTTTTAAGTGTAGTTTCCCTGCCCTTTGCGGAAGCGCTGCAGCAGGCTGAAAAAAGTGAATTTACCGACGCCAAAACGATTTTGGGCATCTTGATGGCGGCACGAATAATGGGAAAATAACAGCTAATCATCCAACTTGGCTTATCATTAAAAAGGGCATTCTACGGGCACAATTGACTTAGTTAGCTAAACAGGAATTGAAGCAATGAAAGAGATGACTAAATGAGCGAGAACTATTTTAACGAGTTTCCCTTAGGTGATGATGTAATTAAAGCAATTAACTTGTTGAATTTCAGCAGGCCTACCAAAGTCCAGACGCAGGTAATACCGGCCGTATTAGGCTTAAAGGACATCATTGTCAAGTCCCAAACTGGTAGCGGAAAGACGGCAGCCTTTGCCATTCCCATTTGTGAATTAATCGACTGGGAACAAAATAGACCGCAAGCCTTGGTACTTACACCAACCAGAGAGCTTGCAGTCCAGGTCAAAGAAGATATGTTCCAGCTGGGTAGATTTAAAAGGCTTAAGGTAGCGGCGATTTATGGCAAATACCCAATCCAGGTTCAGGAAAAGGAACTTAAACAGAAAACCCACATCGTGGTTGGCACCCCGGGTCGGTTGATCGATCACATCACACGCGGGACCCTGGATACATCCCTAATCAAATATCTAGTCATCGATGAAGCAGATGAAATGTTGAATATGGGCTTCATAGCGCAAATTGAAACCATCATTGCTAGCTTGCCCCAAGAACGAGTAAGCATTTTATTATCTGCGACAATGCCGCAGGATATTGTTGCTTTATGCAGTAAAATCATGAAAAACCCGATCCGCATCGAAATAGAAGAAGAAAATTCCGTAGCAGACCGAATCGTTCAGGCAAGATATCAGGTGGAGCAAAACGATAAACTGCAGCTGCTGCGAGATCTCATGAGTGTCGAAAACCCAGATAGCTGCCTGATATTTTGCAATACCAAACAAACAGTGGATGAGGTTTATGCCGAACTCGTGCAGCTGAACTTTTCTTGTGCAAAGCTGCATGGCGGAATGGAACAACGCGACCGCTTGAGCGTGATGCAGCGCTTTAAACAAGGGCTGTTCAGATATCTTGTTGCGACTGATGTTGCGGCGCGAGGGCTGGATATTGAGGACATCACCTTGATCATCAATTACGATATCCCCTATGATGCGGAAAGCTATGTGCATCGGATTGGCAGAACAGGTCGCTTCAACAAGCTAGGTAAAGCAATCACGTTTGTTACTAATAGGGAAGATA
>JAJXUE010000067.1 GCA_021783135.1 Bacillota bacterium
ATTCCTGCGGTGACAAAGACCATATCGGCACCTTTTAAGGCTTGCAGGATTTCTTCCCTGCTTTCTTCGGCGGCTCGGTTACCTATTTCCGGGTTAGCACCCGCTCCCAATCCCCGCGTAAGTTTAGTGCCAATCTGCATAACTTGATCAGCTTTAGAATGGTTTAAAGCCTGGGCATCCGTGTTGACGGTTATAAATTCAACGCCACGCAGACCGGCCAAAATCATACGATTAACAGCATTACTACCTCCTCCGCCAACACCAATAACCTTAATGTTAGCAAATTGGTTAATGTCCACGTCAAAATCCAGCATTAATTGTTCCTCCCTATATTGTCGTACGATATCGACTCCCGCGACGGCAAAATATGCCTTGTATGGGAATTTTATGCATATCAAAAACAAGAAACCCTTGTGCCTAACCCAAATAACTCTAACCTAGATAGTTCTATAAGAACAGGATTTTCCCTCTTTTTACTACTATTTTTTTTGACGGTTGGGCAAAAAAATAGTTACCCTACCTGCTCCCTGAAAGGCAAAAGAGGCAAGCTCTTACTTACCCCTTTATTTATGAAACAAATGTCGCCGTATTGCACCGAGATTTTGAAATACCCTGACGCCAAAGGCAAATACCGCTGCCAGATATAAGTCTACACCTAAACGGTCGCCAATATAGGCCAAAACCGCCGCCATCAAAGCGTTACTAAAAAAGCCGCTAACAAACACGGCACTGTCAAAGTGGTCCTCCATACCAGCCCGAACCCCGCCAAATACCGAGTCCAGCGCGGCTAAAATAGCAACCGACAGGTATTTGGAGTATTCCATCGGCACCTGCAAGGGACTTAAAAAGCCAATTGCCAAACCCGCCAGCAAACCAAGTAGCGGTAACCAGACACCACTACGTAAGAATTTAAACACTATTTGATCCCTCTACTTAATTAAAGTGCTATGTAGCCCTTACAGCTAATATTTGCTATTATTTTACCATGAACTTTTGGGGTTGCCTACAACTATCTGCGCCCCAAAACAGGTTGCCCCGTACTCAAATCTACATAGTACCCCATACGATACTGTTTATAATTTTTGTCCGTCAAAAACTGCCGTAATATTGTAAACTTTTCCGTGGCCTGATCAGCTTCGCCCAGCCTTATTTCCAAGCCGTCTCTAGTATACATATTGACGCTGTCCCTGTCTACCGCCGATATTTCCCCTACCTGTGGATATAAACTGCTTGGCAGACTGTGCAATATCTGCAGTGCTTGCAACAGTGAAGGGCTATTAATAACCTGACCTAGATTGAGTGCAGCCGGAATTTGAATCCCGGAGATGATTGGTAATGCCTGCCGCGGCCATACGTCATCGCGTTTAATAAATACCCCTTGCGCATCAACCTTGACAAAACCGTCTTTAGCCGGAATCATGGCTACCGCCTGGCGTTCAGCGACTTTTATCAGCAAAGTGCCCGGCAGCTTACGACTGACTGCAACTGATTGAAGCAGAGGCTGCAGCGCCACACTATTACGCACAGTACCTAAAGAGATCTGAAAAATATTTGTGCCTATTCCGACATTGGCCAACTGCACAATTTCTGCTGTTGAAACTTCTCGGTTACCCACCACCTGAATTTGCCGTAAGCTAAATACCGGTGAACGAATAAACCCGAATAGCGCCAAAAGGGTTAATATAGTCAGACTGATAACCCATACTTTACGATTGCTGCTACGACCCATATGCTAACACCTCAGGTATAAACTACTGGCTTGTCCTCTTAATCTGCCGTAAAAAGCGAGGCTAACGCACCCCGCCGTGAGAAATTCGCGTTATTTTTGCACCTAACTCGCGGTATTTTACATCCAGGTTTTCATAGCCACGGTCAATATGTACAATATTTTCGATAATTGTGGCATCCTCAGCGGCTAAGCCTGCCAGTACCAGTGAGGCGCCGGCCCTAAGGTCTGTAGCCTCCACAAATGCACCATCCAGTGCTTCGACACCTTTCACTACTGCAACCCGTCCTTCGACTCGCACACGCACACCCATGCGGCGCAATTCATCCACGTGTTTATAGCGGTTTTCAAAAATACTCTCAGAAATTACGCTGGTGCCTTCAGTCAACGCCATCAGAGCCATCATCTGGGGTTGCATATCAGTAGGAAAGCCAGGATAGGGTAATGTCCTAATATCTACGGCACTTGGTCGGCCTGTGGCCCTGACCCGCACGCTATCCTCACCTAAAGTTACTTCTACCCCAGCCTCGCGTAACTTGGCACTAATTGATTCCATGTGTTCCGGAATTATATTTTGGATCTCTACATCACCCTGAGTAATCGCTGCAGCAACCATATGAGTTCCTGCCTCAATCCGATCAGGAATAATTGTATGGGTCGTCTCACTCAGTTGCCGCACTCCGTCAATCCGAATTATGTCCAAGCCGGCGCCCCTAACTTTCGCGCCTAGCCCATTCAGGAAATTTTGCAAATCGACCAATTCCGGCTCACGGGCGGCATTACGAATCAAGGTCGTCCCCTCGGCTAAAACTGCGGCCATCATCAGGTTTTCGGTTGCTCCGACGCTTGGTACATCCAAATGAATGTCGGCGCCGCGCAGCTTACTTGCTTTAGCCATAATAAAGCCGCTCTTTTCTTTAATTTCGACCCCCATTAACTGCAGACCTTTAATATGCTGATCCATCGGGCGTGACCCTATGGCACAGCCACCGGGCGAAGCAATTTTCGCTTGGCCGAAAATACCCAGCAATGGACCTAAGACCAAATTGGAAGCGCGCATTTTACGCATCAGACTTTCCGAAATCTCAGTAAGCTTTAGCCCGGTGTTATCCACGCGTACCCTATTGCCTTCCCAGGTAACACTGCAGCCTAAATGTTCTAAGACCTCAGCCATGACCAGTACATCCTGAATGCGTGGCACATCTTCCAATACACAGCAACCCCGGCCTAAAATACAGGCGGTGAGGATGGGCAAAGTGGAATTTTTTGCCCCACTTACCCGTATCACTCCCTCCAACCTTTTCCTCCCGGCAATCACATACTTATCCACCGTATCACCTCCAGTTATTCCCGGGAAAATCCTACGAGTTTAATTTCTGGGTGTAACTCTACTTGGAACTTAGCCCAAACCAGGTCCTGCACTTGTGCGATAAGGTCCAGCACATCCTGCGCTGAGGCGTCACCCAGATTAATAATAAAGTTAGCATGTTTTTCGGCTATCATAGCCCCTCCTACGCGTAACCCTTTGCCGCCCGACAGCTCGATTAATTTCCCCGCCGCACTTCCCGGCGGATTACGAAAAACACTGCCCGCGTTAGGATACTCTAGGGGTTGGTTTTGCCTGCGTCGGGTCATGTTGGCACGGACTATCGCCTCGCTTTTCGCCCGTTCCCCGCGTGTCAGCTTGAAGCTCGCTGCCAAGATTACACCGGGCTCGCTTTGAAATCGCGTGGTGCGGTAGGCAAAACCACACTCTGCTTGCGCATAATGTCGGATTTTTCCATTCGGATTGCACACTATTACCTCTTCGACTAAGTCGCCCAGCTCACATCCGTGCGCACCTGCATTCATCCATAGCGCTCCACCCAAAGCCGCAGGTATTCCGGCGGCAAATTCCAGGCCTGCTAAACCCGCCTCAACACTGTGCTGCACCAACCCGGGTAACCGACAACCACTTTCCGCGGTAAGTCGCAGCCCCCTAATTTCATAGCTGTTTAAGCACCCTGCGAGTTTGAGAACCATCCCAGGAATACCTGCATCAGCCACCAGCAGATTGGAACCGTTGCCAATTACCGTAATCTCCTTGTGATAACTGTTGGCAACCGCTATAGCGTTAAGAACGTCTTGCCGGCTGACAGGCATAACTAAAACTTCCGCCGGACAGATCGG
>JAJXUE010000012.1 GCA_021783135.1 Bacillota bacterium
TTGGATAGATGAGAACGACCCCATTCACAGCTACAGCCTATGGAAAAGGACAAACAAAAACGAGTCGGTTTTGGTAAGGGATATCCCTGCCGAGTTTCGAAAGGAATTTGACAGGTTAAAGAAAGGTTAATAGAAGGTTTTTGTTGTTTTGTACCCTGAATGGGCTAAAGGGATTTGGGAGGAAATTAGTAATAATTATTTTGATATAATTTGACATTAATAATGATAAGGTGATACAATATTATTGTTCCATTAAGCACACTCCTTCCGGAAATCCTCACGGCAGCTGCAGTGAGGATTTTTAATTCTAAATGATAGACTTTTTGATTTATTTATGATAATATTTGATTAATGATTAATTAATTATCCATAGCGATTAGACAATCCCTATGCTGAATATCATCTACAAAGGGGGCGGGGGGAAGTGCCAAAACCAAATAAAATCAACTTTGTGGATAAATACAAAGACATGGAACCCCAAGAGCCAAGCAAAGAGGCTATCGAAGCAAGGCGAAGAGCAATTCGGCTATTGGAAAAATGGTTGATTACCGATAAAAAGTAACTAGCGGCAAAGCTGGTTACTTTTTTATTGACGGTTTGGAGTTTTATGTTTACCATTTAGGTATATGGTATTGTGAACGGAAGCGAGGACAAAAAATGTGATTGCGGTATACGCCAGAGTATCCACCGGCATTCAGGTCGCTGAGGGAACCAGTTTGGACAGCCAAGTGAATCTGTGTAAGGAAAAAGCATTGCAGATGGGTTATCACGAATCGGAAATAGTCATTTACAAAGAGGAAGGTGCATCCGGCGAGGATATTGACCGTCCTGCAATGAATCAGCTAAGGGACGATATTATTAAAGGCATTTATTCCTATATAGTCTGTACCCACCCAGACCGATTGAGCAGGGATCTCACGGATAAACTGGTTGTTTGCAAAGAACTTGAACGTAATGGAATTGAGCTGGTTTTTGTGGACACCGAATACCAGAACACTCCGGAAGGTCAGTTGTTTTTTAATATGCAATCTGCAATCGCTCAATATGAATTAGCACAAATTAGGAAAAGAACGGTAAGGGGAAAATTAAATACCGTTAAAAGAGATAAAAAAGTGATGCCAATGCGGGCATCTCCCTTCGGATACGATTTTGCAGATGGTCGTCTTACTGTTAATAAGTATGAAGCTGAATTTGTTAAACTAATCTACGAATGGTACGTTCGCGACAATTTAACCATGCGCGAGATAGGCGAAAAGTTATACACGTTGGGCGCTATGCCAAAACGAGGTGAAAGTCCCAATTGGGGTTCTAGTTCAATCCGGAGAATTCTAACATCGGAAGTTTACATTGGAACATTTTACTTCAATAGGAGGAAAAGCAGCAAGGTCAAAGGGGAAAAAACCCTAAGTGGTAAACCAAAAAAGACTTATGAATTTCGTGATCCCTCGGAATGGGTAAAATTAGAAGTGCCGGCAATCATAGATAAGGGGTTATTTGATTTGGTACAAAAACAAAAGGTTAGAAACCTAAAAAGTAGTAAGGGTAATGTAAAACACGATTACCTTGTAAAATCATTGCTGAAGTGCGGTAATTGCGGTTTAGCATGGCAGGCCACGACTTATACTGGACGAACCGATAAAAAAACGGGATTGAAAAAACAGTACCCGGTGTACCGTTGTCACGGGATTAACCCGAGACGTTATGGCGCAGGTATCGAAAAATGCACTACGCGGTCCATTAAAGGTGAACTGTTGGATGAATATGTTTGGAAATCAATCGCAGATGTTGTGTTAGACCCGGATGCACTGATCGCCGATTTTTCTGTAGAAAATTCAGCTATTGATAAAACATTAAAATCAAAGATGGACATACTGACTAATCAGATTAAATCCAAAGAAAAAGAGTTAGAGAGACTAAAGAACCTTTATGTGAAAGGAATAATAAATGATGTCCAGCTGGATGATGAATACAGTCAAATAAATCGAGACAAAACATCGCTCGAAAACGAGTTACAACAATTCCAGTCTAATGTTGAATATCAAAATCGACGCGAAAAGGGTACAGAAAAACTAAAAGAAATCGTAGAAGGCTTCAAGAAGTCTATTCAAGATGAACAAGAAGGTAAAACAGTCTTGTCACCCGAGCAAAAACGCCATATCGTTGAATTACTTGTTGATGAAATAATCATTGAATTTGACGGTAATGATGTCACCCTGACCTATATTGGTTTTCTGGATGAACTTAAAAGAGCTAAAGCAGGGAGGAAAAACAACATCGATTCTCGTTCACAACCTCAAGAAGTTTGATGGTACAGGGGAGGACACAGACGATTTAATTTCCATTGGCACGATCGGCTTAATTAAGGCGATAAATACTTATGACCCGGCTAAAGGTACCAAACTTGCCACATATGCGGCCAGATGCATCGAAAACGAGGTGTTTATGACAAAAGGGGTGCTATGCTAAGGTACTCTTTTGGAAATGGTTTTAATCTTAGCCATTAGTTGAACATTTGTTTGTAGTACAAAAACCACTTTATAGTGAGGGGACGTTCTCCGGAGTGACTTCTATATAATTATGTTAAACTTAATATTTTATCATATAATATTAATTAAGTCAAACATTTTGTTTGACTTTTTTTGATAGGCCAGTTATTATAAGAAAAAATGATATGAAGGGATGTTATGTTATATGAAATCAACAGCAATAACTAATTGGGATGAATTGCCAATAATGTTAACGCCAATTGAGGCAGCAAAAATTTTTCGATTCGACCCGTGTTATGTTCGCAAAATGTGTAAAGATGGTGAGTTACCGAACTTTCGGCAGGGGACCCGAATTCGCATTTCAAAAACTGCTGTTAGGAAGTATATCGAAAATTTGGGAAAGTAAATGAGCAAAAAAAAATCCCGATTTTTCTTTCATATCGGGATTAGCCGCTAAGCGGCAGCTACTGTTAGAATTTTTCTCCCTGTTGACGCAGGGCAAAGGAGGTTTTCGAGTTGAGCAACGGCACCCCTTCTAAGCCAAATAATATCATCAACAACACAACAAGGCAAGACGCAGTGACGATTGAGAAAGTTGTAAGTGCCGTGCACGGTAATGTCTCTGATGGCTTTATTTCCCTTATTGCGTTACCGACGCATGAAATTAGAATATATAGTCCGCTCGATACGAAAAAATTAATTGAGGATGCTATAACCATCAATAAAAGGACCAATGTTTATTTTAGCGTCAATCCAATAGGTAAAAAACCACCAGCAGGAAAACGGGGTGCCTCTGGTGATGTTAGCAGCGTCGCATGCGTGTGGGTTGATATTGATTGCGCTGGTGGCACGCACTCAGCCAGCAACCTCCCGACAAAGCAACAAGCAATTGAATATTTGGATAATTTCGGCTTTGAACCGTCCATTATTGTATGGACAGGAGGCGGTTATCATGCCTATTGGTTGTTTGACCAAGTTTTTAAAATAAATACGGAACTACAGCGCGAGGAAATAAAAAGCATCTGTACCGGATGGGTATCTGGTATTGCAAATGATTTTGCAGGGTTAAAATGGAAACTTGACCCGGTTGGAGATCTCCCTCGTATTCTCAGAATACCTGCAAGTCTAAATTTTAAAAAAGTAATTAAGGGAGAAGCTACGGAGCCTGATATTGGTAAAATTGAAAGGTTTAACCCTGATTTAAAGTACAGCCTAAGCCTTTTAAAACAAATTATCGAAGGAAAAAAACAAGAAAAGCAAGAAAATACAGGCGAATTTGACCAACGCTTGTATGACGTTTGTGGTTTTTTAAAATTTTGCCGTGATAATGCTGAAAATTTACCAAACCCAGAGTGGCATCGTGCTTTGTGCGTGCTTGCATTTGCAGAAGGTGGCGTCGAAGAAGCACATAAAATTTCAAGTCCACACCCAAAATACAGACCATTAGAAACGCAAAAGAAAATCAAAAACGCACTAAAATGTGCTGGACCCGCCACATGCCAGAGGATCAGAACGGATTTCCCGCTGCACTGCGATGACTGTAAGTTTCGGGCAAAAAATCCTCTTTTAGCTCTGACGCTTTCACTTAAAAAACAACCCGCCGCTGATGATTCCAAAAAAGAGAAAAAGGAAAACATCGCCGGGGTTATAATTAATCTTTGTTCGGAATACGGAATAGAACTTTTTTGTGACGAATACAAAGTACCCTTTGCCCGTATCCCCGTTCGCAACCATCTAGAAGTCTATCCAATTAAAGATAATGATATGAAAATGTGGTTAACCCAAATATACTTCTCCTCAACCGGCACCCCGCCGTCAGCAGATAATTTGAGTCAGGTTATTGGCGTGTTGAGCGCGCGGGCAACCTTTGAAGGTGGCCAAAAAAAATTGGGTTTACGAGTCAGTGGGGACGAATCGGCAATCTGGTATGACCTTGCTAATCAGGATTGGCAAGCTGTAAAAATCGATAAAACGGGGTGGAGTATTGAGGATAAACCAGATGCACTCTTTTTCAGGCGCGCCAACACGTCACCTCAAGTTTTACCAAAAAAAGTAGATAAAGCAGAGATTTGGCAAATAATGGACTATATTAATATTAATGATGAAGAACTAAAACTTCTTTTTTTGGTTGATATAATAACTTGCTTCATCCCTGACATCCCTCATGCCGTCACCATCCTTCATGGGGATCATGGATCCGCCAAATCAACAGCAATGCGGGTTCGTCGAAAAATCATCGACCCCGCTCGCATGGAACTACACATCCTACCGCGAGATGAAGATGAGTTGGGGTTAGTTCTAAGCAATAATTGGGCGCCAGCTTTTGATAACTTAGATGGAATGTCATCAGGTGTTAGTGATGTACTATGTATGGCGGCAACGGGTGGGGGATTTAGTAAAAGGGAACTTTATACTAATTCTGATGAAGTTATTTTTAACTTTAAACGATGCGTGTGTCTCAATGGCATCGTCGACCCTGCTTCCCGCGCGGACTTAATTGATCGTTCAATTTTTTTTAAACTAGCTCGTATTCCTGAGTCAAAGAGAAGAACAGAAGAGTTTTTTTGGCGCGAATTCGCTAAGGTACGCCCAAGGATTTTAGGTGCAATTTTTTCCATTATTGCCGATGCTTTGCTCATCAAACCTACAATTAATCTACCGGTACTTCCAAGAATGGCCGACTTAGCTTTATGGGGTTTTGCAATCGCTGAATCAATTGTAGAAGGTGGCGGTGAAATATATATAAATGCGCTGAATATTAACCGCGACAGCGGTAACGTCGAAGCGATCCACAGTAGTCCCGTAGCTCAAGTCATAACCACTTTTATGGCAGGCAAAGTAGAGTGGGGACCAGGATCGGCCGCCGATTTATTAAAAAATTTGGAACCGATCGCGGTTGTGGAGCGGGTAGATATGCGGTCTAAAAGTTGGCCGCAAAGTGCCTCCTCCTTAGCACGGAAACTAAAGTACATTCGAACGACATTAGCCGCGTTCGGCATACATGTGATTGAAAACAGCGACCCACACAATCATCGACTGATTTATCACATCCAAAACTGCCAGGGTGAAAAACATCCCCTCGGCGACGAGGTACCTTTGAATCAGGTGAATTTGCCATGGGCACTATAACCAACGAGTAGTTGGTTATTTTTTTCATGTTTGCGAGGTGTTTGCGAGGTGTTTGCGAGGTGTTTGCGAGGTGTTGCGAGGTGTTTTTGCGATCACCTCGCGCTAAAAAACGCATGGTTGAGCATTTTTAGCACCTCGCGAGGTGTTTTTAAAAATAGGTCAAAACACCTCGCAAAACACCTCGCAACACCTCGCAAAACACGCAAACACCTCGCAAAAGTCTCTTCCTTATATTGAATTTTGCCACAATATTAATTACTTTTAGCCTTTTTTTATCAGAGCATCCCTCGTCTAAAGGGTCTAAACGAAATCACGGTTAAATGGCAAATCCTTCCGATATCAAGAAGCCTAACTACAGGCCGATCCTGGGTTGGAAGGATTTTACTTTTTTTAAATTAATTTTGTTTAGACCTTTTTTGAGCAACTGAATCAAGGCGTGTTTAAACTCGACTCAAAACGTTATCGCCGGTAAAAATGTTTCGCATTTTGAATGGAACGGGCGTTGATGTCAATAGCCACGCTCGGAGTTTCCACCCCGGAAACATAAACCATGGGTCTTTCAAATGATAAATTGGGTTAAGAACCCAATCGGGTTTGGGTATTTGATTTCGCCAGCATAAAAGGTCAACCGCAGCGGTAAAGTAGACCAACCATTTGAAATTGTCAGGGTCTTTGGCTGAAGTCGGCAACGGTGAGGCAACCATTCTATTTCTGTCTGCTTCGCTTGCGCAATAAAAATCGTCCAAGAAATTACCAATTACATTGAACGGATATTCGCCCTTTTCTAAATGTTCAAAAGCCTCGGCCACGGTTGCACGGTAATAGACCATTCCTCAAACTCCTCTTTTTAGTAGTATTTTAACACGTTTTAGGAACACTCGGCCAACCCCAAACGCTCTGCAAACGCTCCTACCGTCCCTCAAACGTCTCACAGACTACCCAAGCTGAGTCCCTCCGTCAGGCATTGGCCATTTTTTAATGACCTATCGAAAATCATTCCCCAAAACGGTCTAAACAAATTACGACTCATAAAAATCCAAAAATTCCCAACCTCAAACCCGCTCATACCAAGGGCTTCAAGGCTGGGAATTTTTGTAATTTGCCCTGTAATCGATTAGAAACGTTTAGACGAACAATCATACCCTGTACGGGTTAAACGTGATTTGAGGGCAAATTAATACAATTGGTCAGACCAAAGTAACGTTAATATATAAGTTATGATAATATTTGATAAATTATCAAATAAAATTATAATTAAGGATAGCATATTGATAATTTATCAAATAAAATATCACGTTAAACGGCATGATTTTTGAATAAGTTCAAAAAAATATTGAATAACGTGTTGACAGACTTTAAATAACTAATTATTATAAAATCAGATGAAAATAATGGTAATGAAAATTTTGGGGATTTTATTAACGCAAAGGAGAGAGAAAAATGCAGAAAATGACCGACTATCAAGAATTGTATCCGCTGCCTGCTGCGGCAAAAATTTTAGGGATTGGGATGAGCCTAATGTTGCGATTAGTCGCACAAGGGGAAATACCGACGACAAAAATTGGAAAACGTCGAAAAGTAACGCGACTTACGTTACAAAAAATTATCGAAAAAGGGCAGGAGTCGGATAATAAAGATGGTGAGTAACTTTAAGTACTGAGCAAATCGCGTCAACTTTTTCAAAATTGATAAACACATTGCTGATCGTATAAAAAAAGACCACCAAACAATTTGGCGGTCTCACGAAAAAAGGTTGTTTAAAAAATTTGATCTGCATTCATAATTTGAATCGCGCGGTTTACCCCGACCCTTATTCCCTTTTCAAATGACTCATCAAAAAGTTTAAACCACAAAAAATCGTAACGTAGAAATTGAATTTTTCGCTCTTTATTCAATAACTCAGGTATTACATGGCTCAATTCAATCAACTCTGCTCTTTCTTCATTTGTCATTTCCTTCGCCTCCATTTATGATGCCTATAATTCAATAATAAACTATGCAGTTTAATTAGTCAACTAAAAAGTTTATATATGTACTGTGTTGATTATTAATATATCTGATAGTATAATGATAATCAGTAATAAATATATTTGAAGGGTGAAGACAAAAGATGAAGATGAAGGATTTTTTCAAAATTAAAGCTATCGAAGGAGGGTTGACGATGGCCGAGGTGGTCCGACAGATAAATAAAAAATTCAACCGTAACGACTCTTTACAAAATTTGAATGGTAAGTTGGTCCGCGAGACGCTAAAATATTCGGAAGCGTTGGAGATTGCGGAGATTTTAAACTTTGAAATCGTGTGGCAAAAAAAGGATTAACATTTTTCGATAAATTATCAAAAAAAGAGGAGTGAAAAAAGTGAGAAAACTATTTTTAACGTTTCTAATTGCTACGGTCTTGCTTGTCACATCAATCGCCCCCGCGCTGGCGGCACCGAGGTACGATACGTGGATGGGGAGCACTTGGCCGCCCGTGGTGAGTGGGTGGCAGGTTGTTTCTAGCGATGGAAGTTCCACGCTTGATGTTAAATTCACTGATCCCCATGTAAATGGAGACGCAATCGGCCCCATCGCCGACCAGTCCTCCCAATACCCCGACTGGAACCAACCCAATAACATGGACATAATTTTGTACGCGCAAAATCACGGCTATCAACTGCCGATGGATTCGATATTTGGCCGTGCCAGTACCACTCCGGGGGTTTTTTATCCCGCAAACGATACCGCTGTTGCGACCTACACTCCCCAAATTTTGAGTATCATCGAAAAATCTGGATACACCCCGCAGGATTTCTTGAACGCAGGTGCAAATCCGTTGCCAAGTAAATCCGCGACGACCCCTAAACCAACACCGGCATCAGTAAAAACGGTTGTGGTTGCAACCCCTAAATCTGAGCCAACTAAAACTGTTGTGGCGACCACACCTGCCCCCGTAAAAAAAGTGAATGTAACTCCTGCAAAGGTCGTGGTAGTAACAAATGCTACGGTGAGTTTAGCCGAAGCTAAGTCACACTCCGATGTACTAAAAGACCCGAAGTCACCTGCCAGCCAAGCCCTTGGTCGACTGCAAGATCAACAAAGCAATATCTCCGACCAACAAGCGCAAGCCTATAACAATTGGCGGGATGAAAAAATAGCCATCTCTGCCGCAATCTGCATATTTTTATTTGTTTTATTTGTACTGACTTACCTGATTCTGTATCGTCTTGATTGGCTCAAAAAAATCTTTAGAATCGGGAGGGGTTAGCTTTGGCAAAACGATTAATAGCTTTTTTGGTCGCCATAGCCACGTTGATTTACCCATCCATGGCTATGGCTGCCACTCAAAACACCAGTATCGTAACTTGGGGTAACGACTACCAACGCGGAGCTTCAGTGCAAGCTCAATCGTCGCTTGACCCGTGGACGATCCCAGTCGGTTCATCTTCCCCTGTTAGTTATGCCTCTGACCCTATCACAATTAATATTCCGAGCCTCGACGAGACATATGCCCCTGACCCCGTAACGGGAGCGGTACTAAAACCCGGTGTTTTTACTTTTGGACAGTGGAGCTCGACTACGCCAATTTTTGCTGATGGCAAGATGTGGCAATACACCTGGGATGACGGGGGGTGGGGTCACTTATGGGCTTATACGGTAAAAGCGAGTGATCTAACGCCGAACCATACATTTTCGCTGACTGGAGCGGATTTGGTACAAAGTTTTATGTGTGGCACAAACTCTAATACCAACTTCGCGGACGCACCAAGCGGAGTTTCTATCTCAAGTGACTCTGCCCATCCATGGATGTCTGTCTCAGCTGGATCAAATTTGTACTGGTGGCCGACGGGGAACCCGTCAGCAATGCTATCGCAACCAATTCTTGGTCCGACCGACAATGATGTTTGCTCATCATCACCGTTAATCACGCCAAATAATTTTGATATGGTTGGCGATTTCAATGGTGGTTTTACGTCCATCAATCTTACAACAAGTATCCCGTTCCGCTCCGACGTTACCCATGCAGATTTCAACGTCAACGGTCAACCCAACCCTAACGATGCCGGTTCGTCTATCACCTCTTCTCCGGCGTGGAACCCTGTATCGGGGACAGCTTGGTTTGGTGTCGCTTCGTATGCTGACCCACGGTTGATTTCATTTAATCCGGCGACAGATCAAACTTTTGTCACCGATAAAATTGCCGGTGGTCAAAAAATATATGATCCAGTGTGGTCGCCTACGCCGGTAGACCCGGTGAACGGTAATGTTTTTGCGACCGACATGGGCGGAAACGCCTACGAGTGGAATTCGAGCGGGACTCCTGTAGCGAAATGGATTACTTCTCAAGGCGATTTTAACCCGATCGATAATATGGCATTGGTGAGAGATTCAAGCGGGAGAGATCACATTTCGTGGATCGATATGAATAATTATTTAGAGAACGCAATTGCCCCATCGGGGACACCGTGGACAGAATCATACAGTAAGTCATTGGGTGGATCGTTCACAGCTCAAGACCCTCAATTTGTCCTTGCTAAGAGCGGGGATTACATAGGCGAGGGGTTCGTTGATCCATTTGGGGGATTCATTGAGTATTCACTAAATGCTGTACCGGCGAGTTCGACAACTCCACCGGAATGGGGACGAATTGACTTTGCCAATTTTGGCATTTTGGGATCAAGTGACAATTATTTAAATACAATATTCGACATTAATTTAGGTAACACTTCAACTACGTCTAACGCCTGTTACACTTGGTCCAATAGTGCGGGAGATCAAAAACCAGGTATAGTTATTTTTTTAATGTCCTCTCCATCGCTCGAATTAAAAGTGGAAGGCCCATATGGAAGCACCCCGGTTGTACCGTCGTCATCCCCACCTCAGCAGACGTATGGGATGACCGGCGAACAAAAATCACTTACGTTTTATGCGCCGGGTTTACAACCACTAAATCCCGGTACGTATACAGGGGCGTTTATAATCACCGGCTTTCCGGACGGCAGCTCAAAGACTATACCGATTGATCTCGATAACTCTGTGCCAGACCCGCTGGACAGCACCCAATCGGCGGCTACCAACAGCCAGGCGGCCATACTGACCTTACCCAATTCAACCTCAACTTACACTCTGAACATAACAGAGAAACTTTATAATAACGGAGTGGACACAGGTTTGGCATCACCAATTATTCAAATTTTTGTTGTCCCGACAATACCGAAATTTTCATCAACCGGTAATCTCACCTTAACATCCTTCCGCGACGGTAATATTAACAATTTAGGTCTCGATAAAGCCGGGAATGAAAATATGATGACCGGAGAACCTTTACAAGCGAGATTCGGAGATACCATGCTGGCTGATTTGGTGGTTAGCGTACCGCCACCGCCAAGCGGTTATCAGTACAATACTGCGGCCATGACAGCAAAAGTAATTTACCCTCAAGACGTGCCTAAGCCAACCGGCACGGGTACGGCGGGAAACAACCTGAACCATTACATGCGTACCGTTACACTTCAACCCAATACCCGTGCTGGCAGTAACAATAACAACGTTTCCATACTTGACCAGGTGGCACATTTCCCCGTTGAATGGCCTACGTGGAGACCGCCCGTCGAAAAGGCTAACTGGACATGGGACGGTGAGCTGGAGTCTGATTGGACGGTCACGGGGAACTACAAGCAGTTTGTGGGAGGTAAGCACCCGCATTGGAACTACTTACCGTTCACCTATGGCGGTACAACGTATTCGCAGGAGTGTCAAATTGTCTACACTGAAATATTTTATATGATACCAGGAAGCGCAAGGGAACCGTGGATGCGGTAAAAAAAAAGGAATGTGGATGCGATGAGAAAATTAATCAAAAACGAAAATGGCTTCGTCGGAATATACATCATGGGTATGATCCTGATTCTGGTAATTGCGACAATGGCGGTCTATTACGCGGTTGCCGGCGAAGCTTATGACATTCGCGAGTATGCGTTATCTCAAATTGAGCAAGCTGGTGAGTACACATTGTACGCAGACGCGGAATATGACTTAACTAACAACAAATTTGTCGTTTCAGCAAACACAGCAACTTTAGAGCAGACATTTGAAAGTCGGATAAATCTAAATCACTACACGATCACAAAGTTTCAAATTTTAGACAAGGGTGCCCCTGATCCGATGGGGTACCCTATGGCCCAACCGGGAATTTATGTACAAATGAATTTACCAATGGCCGGGTATAACATTCCCGTGGGTGAGGAGATTGATTTACCGCCTTATAATTCCGAAACGAAAGTGTGGGTAAAGTGAAATGGAAGGAAGAAAAAGTATGAAGAAGATAATTATTATATCGGTTGTATTTATTGTATTAATCGCAGTTGTGATTAGCGTCGGTCGGTCAGTTATCCATAAAAATATTCAAAATGACTTGACACGGGCCGAGGCCACGACCAAAATGAACGATCCTAGCGGGTATGTACCATTTTATTCTAATCTCACCGAAAATGAATTTCTGCACGATTACAATCCGCGAAAAGGTAAAATAACAAATTGGAAATTTACAAATGGCCAGATTTCTGCGACGATCGACTACCCGTTTTTTGGTAGCGTGACCGCAACAATTGCCGGAAAAACGTGATTTTAAGGGAGGTTTCTCAATGTATAAATTTATTGCCGAAGGTCAGCCATACGAGCAAAACATTTTGCTAATTGATTTGCAAACCGGTGATCACATCACAGCTGACAACCCGAGAGAAGCTGTAGCCGGATATCTGCGAAATCCAGATTACACAGATATCCAAGACGGTGGCGTAGCCGCTTACATTCGCCAAAAAATGGGACAAGACCTGCGCGACACAGCACCCCTCTCGTTCGGTCGAGTGTTCAAAGTTGAGATCGGCTTTTCGACCGACCGAGAGTTTCTCAAAGGGTTGGCTCTGAACGGTGTGATAGCCCTGTATGAACGCGATGGGTCGTACCGTGTACGGCCGGAGCCGCCGGGCTTGCCGCCTATTCACCAACATTGCTTGGAATGCGTTTTTAATGCAGGGAACGAGAAATGTAGCCAGTTCGAAGTTTGGAGTGATTCTGACGGTATCAGTTGTATGGGCTTTGCTCGGCCTGATTTGCCGGCGACTGATGTGACCGAATCCGGTAATCCGGCATTTTTACTGATTGATTTTGGGCATCCAGAAATTACGGACCCCGACTACTGGCAGCCAGCAAGTCAGGAAGAATTGGATCAAGCGATGGCAGATAGGCCGGAGGACGATTAACTTCAACTCAAGTGCTGGAGGTATAAACAAAAATGACAGATTTCGTTATTGACCCGCACGACCCACGACTTGACTGCTACAAAACCGAAACGAGCGCACAGATTGAACTGCTCGACAAAATCAAAGCTAAACTAGCCTCAACCTGCAACCAAATAAAAATTATTGTTGGTGACGTTGAGGCCATCATACTCGATCTCAATTTCGACACTGAACTATTCAGTCTTTATGTTATTTGCACAACCAAAATTGGGACTGTAAAATTGTTCGATTTTCACAGGTTCTCAATTTCATCCGAAACACAAAATGATAAAATCATATACAAAATACTTAACTTTAACACAGTTGAAGTATTGGCCGAAATAATACTGCCCTTCGCAACAAACTCGTTTGAATTGGATCAGCGGATTGCTAAACGAATTGCCGTGCTTAAACAAAAAATTAAAGAACATGGTCAGGTTACGAAAGTTGTTATTCTTGACAACGAACAGGTTTATACTGTTGCCACCGTGAACTTTGACCCCAAATTAAAAATACTGGCGATTTCCACCACCACCGGAGAATCGTTTCAATTTATCGCCTTTGGTCTTGACACAAACAAAAACGAGAATAATGACGTCCAAGAGTATATCCGTGATTTGGGCACGGTTAAATTGTTGGCCACTCTCGTTTTTGAAGGCCAAAAACACTTCTTTTAACTGCTGAATTGTCACGACAATCAACAATTTTAAATGGCACTTTCTGACCGATGAACTTTTTACTCGGGGAGACTCCAAAACCCTAGGGGCAGTAGGTTTTGGAGTCTATCACTAATTGATAATTTATGAGATGTAATAATGTTTCAAATGTCGTGTTGATTACCATCACAATTCAGCAGTTTAAAAGCCGAGATGTAACAGCAGTTAAACTGCTGAATTGTAAAGTCCGTTTAACTGACGAGTTGTAACAACAGTTTAACTGCTGAATTATCTCAACAGTTAAACTGTTGAGATATAACGACAATCGCAGATGCCACAAGGGTTTGCGGTTTTTTTAAGGGAGGAATAGAAATGAATAAAAAAGTTAACCTACAAATTTGGGTAGCTCCTGACCTGGTGGATCGAATTAATCGCGCCGCCGACCTATCCGGTCTGGACAGAAACGAATTCGTCAGGGCAGCATTGAGCGAACATATACGCGATAAGTACGAACAAACATACCGTTTGGCCGAGAGAATAGCTGAAAAATTGGTTCAAAATGGAATGTAATTTTGATAACATTCTCATGCGAATGAGAATGTTATTTTTTTAAAAAGTTGACCTACCCTCACCGGGGGGTTTTTAGGCGCGTGTCAAATAAAAATGCCATTCTAATTAGCATGTATAATTCAAGTGATTCGCTACTTAAAAACGACAGCATCCGTATCAAGTAATGAGTGCTGCTGTTTGATATGGGAGTAAAGGAAAATCCGTCTTTTTGTTGAAATAGTTTGTATAATATTGCAAAAATATTAAAAAGGATTGGTGGGTTAGAAATGTCTAAATTCGTTTGCGAAAAATTGACCATAAGCGAAGTTGAAGGTATCTTAGCCGAGGTAAAATCAACGATGGAGATGGAAGAATTTGTTCTAACTGAAACAGAAATTGAAGTGTTGCGTAAATTTCTGTCAGGTAAAATTTCAGAAGAACAGGTTTTTGAGTTGTTTGAAATACCGTCCGCAAACCCACGCGAAGCGGAACTTTTAAAAAAATATTTTGCCGATCGGTCTTGAGACACTAACTCTTGTAATTATAAAGCTAATTCCGGTTCAATAAATATCCATGTGTCAAGTTATTCGTACTTTGATTTTCGTACTAATTATTGGACTGTTTTGTGCACGCTTATTAGATTTTTGACAGCACTTCGCAAAAGTCCGCTAAACAGGTGTTTATTGGACTTTTAAAGGATTTTCATAAAGTTTAAAAAATATCTTGACAACATTGCTATTTAGTTTAGAATTATATTTGCATACTATATCAAGGTTTGAGCAGGTTGCTGTAATAAGGCAACATGCCGTGGAGCTCTAAGCCGGTCATTTTGACCGGCTTATCTCTTTATCTAAAGAATTCTCTATAATATATTGAATTAAGTTGGCAATAAATATACAATAATGTAAAATAGTGCATTTTGGGGGAGTGGCGTATGGGGTATCGAATAGGACTTGATGTTGGGATAGCGTCGGTCGGTTGGTCAACAGTCGAAACTCTTGATGGTCAGGCTAGTCGAATCAGAAATTTAGGTGTAAGAATTTTTGATAAACCCGAAAACCCTAAAGATGGTGCCTCATTAGCACTTCCACGGAGAGAAAAAAGGTCGATGCGCAGGCGACTTAGACGGCATAGATTTCGTATAGAACGAATTAAACATTTAATTGAAAGAGCCGGCTTACTTACATTAGAAGAAATCGGAAAAATGTATTTACAAACTGAAATGCAGCCTGATGTATATGCTTTACGAACAGAAGCCTTGTCTCGCCGTCTTACTAACGAAGAATTTGTTAGGGTATTAATTCATATTGCTCAAAGACGGGGCTATAAGTCAAACCGTAAATCTGAAGAAACAAACACAAAATCCGATGAGGGAAAAATTTTAGTAGCGGTCAACCAGAATGAGATCCTGATGAAAGAGAAAGGCTACCGAACCGTAGGTGAAATGCTTTATTTAGATGATCGCTTTAAAAAAACCAAACGAAACAAAGCCGAAGATTACAGCCACACACTACCACGTAATCTTGTTGAGCAGGAAATTACTCTCATATTTGAAGCGCAAAAGAAGCATGGGAATCAATATGTGAATGAAGATATTGAAACAAAATATCTCAATATCGTTACATCTCAACGCAGTTTTGATAGTGGTCCAGGGGGAAATAGTCCATACGCAGGTAATCAGATTGAGAAAATGCTTGGTACATGCACCTTTGAACCAAATGAAAAGCGAGCGGTTAAAGCCTCTTATAGTTTTGAACGCTTTATGCTTTTAACCAAAGTTAACAATCTGCGAATAAGAAAAACGGGTGGAGTATCACGACGCTTAACTTTACAGGAGCGCACCCTAATCATTGACGAGGCTTATAGAAAAGACGATTTTAAATACAGCTCACTGCGAAAACTTATGAACCTATCATCTACTGAAACTTTTGGTGGGCTTACCTACGGGAGAAAAACAGTTGAAGATGTTGAAAAAACTGTATTCGTTAAGTTAAAAGCCTTTCATCAGATACGCAAAGCTCTGAATAAAATCGAAGAAGGATATATTGCAAAGCTAAGCACAAATCAACTTGATGAGATCGGGTACGCACTAACCGTGTTTAAAAATGACAGGAAAATAATGGAATACCTAAAGAACAACGGATTGGACGAAGAATCTATCGAACGTTTACTTCTTATTTCATTTTCTGGCACCGGGCACCTGTCAATTAAAGCTATCCGTAAATTAATTAACTTTCTTGAGAGTGGGATGGATTATGATAAGGCATGTGCGGCAGCCGGATATGACTTTAAAGGGCAAATTAGTAAAAAAACTTTTAAACTCCCCCCGATGAATTTTGAAAATATTACGAATCCTGTGGTTAAAAGAGCACTTTCACAAGCGATAAAGGTAGTAAATGCTATTATCGAAGTCAACGGAAGTCCGGAAGGAATCAATGTAGAATTGGCCCGAGAAATGTCAAAAACGTTTAAGGAACGAAAAGAACTTGAAAAGGGAAACATGGAAAATAATGAACATAACGAACGCATCAAAACACGCCTTACTAGGGAGTTCGGTTTAATTTCTCCCAAAGGCAATGACATTGTTAAGCTTAAACTCTATGAGGAACAGGATGGTTATTGTCTTTATTCCGGACAAAAAATGAATATTCGCCGCTTGTTTGAGGATGGTTACGCTGACGTAGACCACGTAATTCCGTATAGTATGTCATTCAATGACAGTTACAATAACAAGGTGCTTGTTTTATCCAAAGAAAACCGACAAAAGGGTAATAGGTTGCCTTGGGAATACTTAACAGATACACCTTCAAGGCTCGATGTTTTTGTTAGTCTTGTTCAATCTTTAAAATTGAATTACAACAAGAGCCAAAACTTATTAAAGAAGTCTTTTAGCAGAGAAGAAGTGGATGAGTTTAAAGAAAGAAATCTAAATGACACCCGGTACATTACTCGCCACCTTGCGGAACATATCCGAAATAGCTTGATTTTTGATGATAGTTGCAATTTAGGGATAAAAAAAGTTACATGCCTTAACGGTCCGGTAACCTCATATATGCGTAAACGTTGGGGTTTATCAAAAGTTAGAGAAAACGGCGACCTACACCATGCTCTTGACGCAGTTGTTATAGCCTGCGTGGATGATAATATGATTCAAAAGATTAGCCAGTACCATAAACATAAAGAACAACAGTTTATGGGTAAGGCTTTTATTGTTGATCGTGAAACTGGGGAAATGATCGACCGTAAAGAATATGACCGTAGGTTTTTATTAAGTAATACTGACCGTTTCCCCGAGCCATGGTCTAAATTCAGAAAGGAATTGGAAGCCCGACTTTCAAATGCCCCAATGGAGGCTATAGCAAGTTTAAGGTTGCTCACATACCCTGATTATGAGCAGGTTCTACCTGTTTTTGTGTCCAGAGCACCGCGGAGAAAAAGCAAAGGTCAGGGACATTTAGAAACGGTTTATAGTCCTAAATTAGCTGATCAAGGATTGATAATAAAGAAAATACCCCTTACAGATATCAAGTTTAAAGATGGTGAAATTGAGAACTATTTTATGAGGGAAAGTGACCTACTGTTATATAAAGCTTTGTGTGCCCGCCTTGTACAATATCATGGAGATGCGAAAAAAGCTTTTACTGAGCCGTTCTTTAAGCCCAAATCAGATGGTAGTAATGGACATTTGGTAAAAAAAATAAAAGTATTGGAAAAAAGCAACCTAGGGGTTTTTATCCATAATAAAGATGGATATGCAGCTAATGGCAATATGGTTCGCATTGATGTCTTTACGAGAAATGGTAAGTTTTGTTTTGTGCCTATCTATTCTTCCGATACGGTAAAGTCTTATTTGCCAAATAAGGCCGTAGTTGCAAATAAACCTTACGATCAATGGATTCAGATTGACAATACCTGTATTTTTAAATTTAGCTTATATCCAAATGATTTAATAAAATTTGAGCATAAAACTGGTATCCCTGTAGCTTTGAGTAATGGCTCTAAAAAAATTATAACAAATGAATTTGTTTATTTTCGTAAAGCAAGTATTTCGTCAGGTTCCATTACGGTGATAAGTCATGATAATTCTTTTGAAATACCTAGTTTAGGTATTGCCACACTCCTAAGTTTAGAAAAATGGCTGGTAGACTATTTAGGTAATCTAACAAGTGTCAAAAAAGAAAAACGAATGGATTACACTGATAGAAAAAGTGGGTGACTGCTATGGCATATCGGCATGTATGTATAGCAAATAGGGCGTTTATTTCATTACGCAATAAACAACTTGTTATTAAACAAGACGAGGAATATACTATCCCGCTTTCTGATATTTCTACAGTAATGCTAGAAAACAATGCCTCAACAATCACTTCCGCGGCGATCGCAGCTATGGCCGAAAATAATATAGCGTTGTTTACATGCAGTGAACAACATACTCCAAATGGTGTTTTGATTCCTTTTAACAACCATTCCCGGCAGCTTAAAGCACTTAAAATACAGCTCGAAGCCAGTAAACCACTGGTTAAACGAATATGGCAAAAGATTGTTAAACAAAAAATATTAAATCAAGCTAAGTGTATCCAAAATTGCGATATTCAAGGCTGGGAAAGACTGTTTCAATTGAGCAACAAAGTGGAATCGGGAGACAAAAATAATATTGAAAGTCAAGTTGCAAGGGTGTATTTTCGATTACTTTTTGGACCAAATTTTATCAGGCGAACTGAAACAACATTAAACGCCAGTCTTAATTATGGGTACTCTTTAATAAGAGCTGCAATAGCACGTAGTTTAACGACTTATGGGTTTTATCCAAGTATTGGGTTATTTCACCATAATGAATTAAATAACTTTAACCTTGCGGATGATCTAATTGAACCCTACAGACCGTTAGTAGACAAATGGGTGTACGACAATGTGGGAAAAGATGAGACCATTTTAACTACAGAACATAAAAGAGGGTTATATAATTTGTTTAACACTCAGTTAACTATCAACAACGGAGTATCAACTCTAACAACAGCAATTGAAATCACTTCAGCGAGTCTTGTCACCGCATTATCAATAAATGATCGCGAGGCACTAAAGCTTCCTCAATTGTTTTCCTGTTAGGAGTGTGGAAAGCGGTGATTAGGTTTATGAGATTGCTCATATTCTTTGATTTGCCGGTCAAAACAAAAACTGACCGGAAAACCGCCACTAACTTTCGTAAATTTCTTATTAAGGACGGTTTTTATATGGTTCAATATTCGGTTTATTGCAGAATATGTAATGGTCATGACTCTGTAGTAAACCATGAGAAGATTGTATCTGCAAATCTCCCTAAAAGCGGTTCCGTGAGGACCCTTATTGTAACCGAAAATCAATATGAAAACATGAGGTTGCTAGTAGGTAAAGAAAAACCCAATGACAGGAAGTTTGTTGAGGGTCAACTATCGCTTTTTTAAAAAACGAATAACTATCGGTAGAAAACTGAATATTTTTCATTATTTTTGGATTGTAAAAAGCCTTATAGAACAGTATCTATAAGGCTTTTCAGCTAGCGTAGCATACCATATCAAGATTTGTCAGGGAACTGTAACTATATCTAAAGATGTAGAATCTGATTTTGAAGCATACCATATCAAGATTTGTCAGGGAACTGTAACTAAGCGCAGAGCCACCATTATTAATTCTAGAGCATACCATATCAAGATTTGTCAGGGAACTGTAACGGTAGTAATCGTCACTATCATCCGTCAGGTAGCATACCATATCAAGATTTGTCAGGGAACTGTAACGTAGGATTTGAGCAATTCAACCCGATAAAGAGCATACCATATCAAGATTTGTCAGGGAACTGTAACTGTCCGTTCACCGTCAAATACACCCCCCTTAGCATACCATATCAAGATTTGTCAGGGAACTGTAACTCGACGTTAGACATTGTTCGAAGCCACCGCAGCATACCATATCAAGATTTGTCAGGGAACTGTAACTATCAAGGACAGCAGAATTTGCTTGAAAAAAGCATACCATATCAAGATTTGTCAGGGAACTGTAACCCTCTATCCGAATGTAATAAAGCAGACAAAAGCATACCATATCAAGATTTGTCAGGGAACTGTAACACTCTTTGAGCGGTGCCAAGTACCAGCGAAAGCATACCATATCAAGATTTGTCAGGGAACTGTAACTATGAGAATTGAACGCCCTGAGTTTTTAACAGCATACCATATCAAGATTTGTCAGGGAACTGTAACCCTCGTTGCAAAGCGCATCTATCCTCTTGTAGCATACCATATCAAGATTTGTCAGGGAACTGTAACTATACGGCTGAAGTTAATGCAATACATCCCAGCATACCATATCAAGATTTGTCAGGGAACTGTAACTCAACAATATTATTGGAGATAGTTGCGCCTAGCATACCATATCAAGATTTGTCAGGGAACTGTAACTACCGTGTACTCGTAGGTGTCTGAGCCGTCAGCATACCATATCAAGATTTGTCAGGGAACTGTAACAGCGACTAATCGTCCCTCAACCCCGCTTATAGCATACCATATCAAGATTTGTCAGGGAACTGTAACCCTTGGTTTGCGGTGGCTTAACAACCGTAGCATACCATATCAAGATTTGTCAGGGAACTGTAACAAAAAGAGCGGTATCGGTATGTGATGGCGTAGCATACCATATCAAGATTTGTCAGGGAACTGTAACTCATTACTATATAAGTATAAAACAATGTTCAAGCATACCATATCAAGATTTGTCAGGGAACTGTAACCTACTAAGTGAGCTACTTTTTCCAACCTTAAGCATACCATATCAAGATTTGTCAGGGAACTGTAACATAAAGTCTGCATACGCGACCTTTTCTACGAGCATACCATATCAAGATTTGTCAGGGAACTGTAACGCAAACGGCGGTACGTGCATACTGTGGTTAAGCATACCATATCAAGATTTGTCAGGGAACTGTAACCATATCCTTCATCTTGTCGGCAATAACCTTAGCATACCATATCAAGATTTGTCAGGGAACTGTAACGTTGTTGTGTCTGCCCTTGACTGGCTAAAGAGCATACCATATCAAGATTTGTCAGGGAACTGTAACCATTATCCTCGGGCAGATTTTGCTGGCAAGAGCATACCATATCAAGATTTGTCAGGGAACTGTAACAGTCCTGCTGCTCTCCTGCTGTTAGACTCAAGCATACCATATCAAGATTTGTCAGGGAACTGTAACCAGCGGCAAGAGCTGCCTTTCGTTGCCCTTAGCATACCATATCAAGATTTGTCAGGGAACTGTAACTTGCGAGGCGGGGACGTTTCCGTTGCTATCAGCATACCATATCAAGATTTGTCAGGGAACTGTAACATATTCGACCAGTGCGTCATAGCGCTCGGGAGCATACCATATCAAGATTTGTCAGGGAACTGTAACCGCAGCTTGTATTACCTCGACTAACTTTTTAGCATACCATATCAAGATTTGTCAGGGAACTGTAACCACCGGTGGAAGCTACTTGCAGCTTACGTGAGCATACCATATCAAGATTTGTCAGGGAACTGTAACTCTAAGTTTCGCTCTCATTTTTCGCCTCCAAGCATACCATATCAAGATTTGTCAGGGAACTGTAACAAAGAGAGCGAGCTTAAACGGCTTGAGTGCAGCATACCATATCAAGATTTGTCAGGGAACTGTAACCAGGATATTTTAAACCATCTTCACCAGTAGAGCATACCATATCAAGATTTGTCAGGGAACTGTAACCGAATTTCGCTCACGCATTTGTTCCTCCGAAGCATACCATATCAAGATTTGTCAGGGAACTGTAACGGAGTTATGTGTGTCATAGTTGCTGTGAGAAGCATACCATATCAAGATTTGTCAGGGAACTGTAACTAGGTTTTAGACATGTGGTATTCACTTCCTAGCATACCATATCAAAATTTGTCAGGGAACTGTAACTTCGAGCAGGCTATCTATATCGAGCGTGATAGCACACCATATCAAAATTGCACCAATGACCGTCCAAAATACCATGAAAAAATTTTGGGCTGTATTGCAACATAACTAGCAAGGACTCACCTTCGTAGTTGGGGTGAGTCCTTGCTACAGCTTGTGTCCAATGATTTTATAAAATAAGAATCAGTGAAAGAAAACGAAACTTTAAAACATGAACAAGGGCGTACATTAAACTTAATTTAGCACAAAATTCAACTGGAGATATTTTCAATTGCCTCAATATGTTCTGTAAAGTGCCCCGTGGTATACTTTTACACGCCAACTTAATAACGGCAGTGTGGGTTTTATTACCGATTTTTCTAGTCCATACTTGATGGCTACGTACAGCGTCTCTAATAGATGGTTCTGCGCCTAGCCTTTTTAAATCTCGGATAAGTTTCTTGGTTTGAATGTCGGAAGGCAAGGCATGAGGGGTGCCTTTTTTGCTAGAAGGCATACTGTGGTTTTAAGACCACTCGATCCCCGCAGATAGAATCACCCATAATACGATCCGGCCTAAGACGCTCATGATGATCTGATGATGACTTACTGATCTTTTTCATGTAATGCTTCATTATATCTCGGGGGACGAGGCGAGGAACTAATTCATCATACCTACCGGAAGCCGATGCGTAATCTAGGTAAGCACTAATAGCGTCTTTCATGCTTTCAATCGTTTCCTCAAGGGTTCCTCCACATGTGGCAACATCTAAATCTAAACATAAAGCGGAAAACATAGAGCCGTCTTTTTCAATTACACAACGTAACTCAAGATCGCGTTCCATCAGAATCACCGCCTTTTGCTGATATTTTACTCATAGTTTTGACAAATATGCCTTGCAATAAAATAATAGCATGACTGCCAAAATTATCCTAACTTTAATCCGTGCAATTTTCTTACATTATGGCACGTTTTTCTTCATTTTTGTTAAAAATATATCAACTTTAACAGTTTTCCTAAAAAAACACATAAAACAAATAAAAGGTGCTAGTTGGTGCCCTAAAACACGTCACCGCAACTGAGTGGTCTCTCCTTATACACCTTTTCCATTGCCGCCCTCGTTATCAACCACGTACCGCCGCTTTTCCGGTAGTCTACGCCGTTCGTCAGCCGGTTTGAGTGGACCAGTTTGCGAAGTGTGCTGGTGTCGAGACCCCACCGTTGCGCGGCCTCTGTGAACGTTAAAACGTCATTGATTGTCATAAACCTACCGCAGTCTTGTGAACCTCTGCAAGCCGAAAAACACCATCATGTTTAAATATATCCCTTTGAGATCGCACGATCAGTTTTTTGTCAATCACACGACCGGAATAGACGCCGATTGCGTCAAAGACTTCGAGCATATAACTATTCCGGGGCTTTTCTTGGATCACGCGAGCAAGTATTTTGCGTTTTCCTAAACATTTTGGACGGCTGCAAGTCCCACCGACCACGCCCTCAACGAAAAAAATAATGTCACCGGCAACAAAATGGTTGGTACTGATAAAGTTATCCATATCACTGATTTTCATTATGTGCGGCCTCCTTTTTGCTAATCTCTTGTTACCATTATATCACGAATTCGTGAACGGTGTCGGAGATTGATGTAATTAGACATACTCTGCTGAAGACCTCAGAGCCGCCATAAGCTACCGCCTTTTTGTGTTTTTACCGGTAATCACCCAAAAATGTCTCGATAGGGATATCCTCATCTAAAACTTCCCAATGGATGTTCCTGGGTGATAGTCGGAAATTTTTCTGCTGTTCCTCTGTGGCCGATTGCAATATAGGGAACCAAGTTAACGGTGTATGCATTTGCCGGCCGTCTGATAAGTGGATAATTATTTGGTGGTCATCAATTTCAATCTTATCGATTCTTGTCGGGGTCGTTGGTCGTTGAAAACGTTTTTGTTTACCACTCCCAGAATCACAAATAAGAACATCCGTTCGTCACACAAAAACCACCTATATATGAGGGGACATATCCCAATGGCAAGCCGTCCTTTCATAGATTGTATGGGGGTGGTCAGTATGAACGTAAAATTTATCAAAGGTGAATGTTATGACAAAAGCATAGCTCTTTGTTATAATTACATTAGGGAACAAGCCCTGAAAGAAGAACAAAAAAAGGTGAAAAAGGATGCCAATAATAGGAATATATACAAGAGTGAGCACCGAGGAGCAAGCTAAACACGGTTTCAGCCTAGAACACCAATTAAGAGAATGTAAAAGGGTGGCTAGCAAGGATTTTAGTGGGCAAGATATCGAGTTTCTTGAATACACTGATGATGGTTATAGTGGTGAGTACCTAGAACGCCCGAATTTGACAAAGTTAAGACAGGACTTTAAAAATGGAATGGTGGATCATGTTTTTTGTTACGATTTAGATCGTCTTGCAAGAAATCTGGTCCATCAACTTATATTAGACGCGGAGTTTTCTAAAAAAGGTCTCTCATTTGTCGTTGGGGATTACCAAAACACGCCGGAAGGAAAGATGTTTTTTCAAATGAGAGGCGCAATCGCCGAGTTTGAAAAGGCCAAAATTAACGAACGAATGTCGAACGGACGGAAAACTAAAGCATTGAAAGGTCAAGTGGTCAAAAATTATCACGTCTTTGGTTATGAATTTGATAAGGTCTTGAATCAGATGGTTATAAACGAATCAGAGGCTGAGATTGTTCGATTTATATTTGACGCTTTCACGGGCAAGCAGAACGGGTTTAAAGGAATAAACGGTATCGCAAAACATCTTACTGAGCAAGGTATCCCAACAAAAAAGGGAAATGTGACTTGGCATAGGCAGGTAGTCAGGCAAATACTGATGAGCAAAACCTACATCGGGGAATTCTATCAAAATCGGTGGGATTCCCGTGGGTCGTTAGGCCGCCGATTCGGCCAGGAATTTCATGTATCTATAAGACCACCGGAGGAATGGATTCGCGTGGAGTGCCCGGTAATAATCGAAAAGAGCCAATTCGAGTATGCTCAAAAGTTACTTGGGGTCTCCAGGCAGCGGTGGGCCGGAACATCGAAAAATCAATACCTGTTGTCTGGTTTAGTTAGGTGTATGCGCTGCGGTAACACAATGGCGGGTCGTAACGCCAAAAACTGGGGTACATATATTTTTGAATACACAGACGTGAAAAATACGGCCGGGGCTAAAAACCACGGGTGCGGGGCGCGGGTTAAATGCTCTGTTCTCGATGAGATCGTGTGGAACCGGGTTCTCGACGAGATCAGAAATGCAAATAATCCAATCGACGATAATTATAATTCCACGGATATAGAAAAACGGATTTTTCAGGAAAGGGAACGGATAGAAAAAGCTATTGAAAAAAAAGAAATAGCTAGAAAACAATTCATTAAGTCTGTAGTCTCGGGGCATATGGTAGGAATAAGTCAAGACGAGATTAATGGGGCACTTATGGAGAGCAATAGAGAAATAGAGACACTGAAAGGACAATTAGCCGAGACACTCAATAACCAAGCCCAACGTGAATTACAAGGAACACGACGAGACAGGATACGAGAGGCTATGGCTAGGTATATTGGAAGACCAACAGATGACTTCGGGTTTGAAGATAAAAAACACTTGATTCGGTTATTGATCCGTGAAATTAGGTATGACAGTGATAATATAGAAATATCCACTTTTTAACGCACACCTTTGACATCGAAAACGAGATCCTGATGCATTTGCGGACCTTAAAGAAAAGCCGGGGAGAGGTTTACATTTATGACCCAATAGGGGTGGACAAGGAAGGTAACGAAATAACCTTAATTGACGTCCTTGGCACCGAGGCTGACGCGGTATCTGACACCGTAGAAAGCTTCTTTGAGCAAAAACACCTGAGGGAAAAAGTAAACCGCCTGCCCAAACGGGAACGGTTGGTTTTAGAACTGCGCTACGGGATATCACGGGAAAACCGTAGCACCCAGCGGGAGATTGCCAGGAAGCTGGGGATTTCGCGTTCTTATGTATCTAGGATTGAGAAACGGGCGATTCAGAAGCTGTTTGAGGATATGAAAGATGAACAGTAGGGAGGGCAACCTTTTTTTTTGACAAGGTAAGCCGCTAAAGGACCGGGGGGTAACCTCGGTCTTTTAGTTCTTTTCTATTGATTTTTGAAGTGCCCCGAAGTCCTATGATAAATTGCATAACTGGTAGATTCATTTTTAAGACCTGGTCACCCTTGCGTATAAGAGTTGTGCCTTATTACGTTCCCGACCAATAAAGGCGATGGTTGGGACAGACCGGTCTTAAACGATACCAAAGTTTTTCAGTTTGGCGATGCGATTGTTATCGTAGCTGCCGATACACCTTATCATGCCAGGGAGGCTGCAGAAAAGGTAAATGTCGAATTGTGCTCCGGCGGATTGTTGTATTTATTTGAAACAAGAGGCCAGGAATTGGTAAGTATAAGTTTTATGACATGCGAGTAGGGAGGGGTTACCCCTCCCTACTCTGTTTAGCATTAATAAATGTAATATGCGGGCTGATGGATATGGAAGAGATAAAGTTCAAATACGTCTTGGACGCAAGGCCTCCTTTTTTAGTTTGCCCACTTTCCAGATTCATGTTTCTGCGAGTACCCGACCAAGTATACCCGCTATTCTACTTTAGTTGAGTACATATTCCACCAAAGTAGAATGATTAAGTGGTCTATTGAACCAGAAAAAGGTACCCGATTGACTGAAGAAAAGATGACCGAAAAAACGGATAATATGAAATATCGGTGGACTTCGGATAACAATCATTATTGTTCTACATTTCCTGCTATTGAAAATGCAAGTTCGCTTATTTTAAGGAAGTGAGGCTTAGTTAACCATGAAAAATGTACTTAAGTGGAGTGGTAACTTGGTTACGGTGGGTCTAGCAGTACTCCTGATTCTGACTGTTTACATTGCAGTCACTTCTAGAATGTACGGTATACCGAAAGCATTCGGACTACAGATGTATGAAGTGCTTTCCGGCTCGATGGAGCCAGGCATCCGTACTGGGTCAGTGATCTTTGACAAACCGGGCGTTAAAGTCAATAGCCTCAAAGTAGGCGATGTAATCACATTTAAAGCAGCAGATGACCCGAAGATGCTGATTACCCACAGGATAGTAAAGGTTAAGACTCAAGACGGGGCTCCTGCTTTTCAGACAAAAGGCGACGCCAACGATTCTGCCGACCCAAGTGTAGTTCCTGCCGGTAATGTAGTGGCTCAATACGACAATATCACGATTCCCTATCTTGGTTATTACCTGAATTTTATGAAATCAAAGGTGGGAATTATTCTGCTTATTATTGTGCCCGGAGCGTTGTTGATTCTCAGCACTATGTTTAGTCTGTTCCGCGAGATTATGAAGCTAGACACAGCAGATGCAAAGACCGATTTAGCTAATTCGACATCAGAAGCCACCATGAAGAGTGTCACAAAGGTCTAGAAGGTATTTTGTTGTTCAATGGTTTGAACGCTTCTCAGCAGACGAAGAGGAGGAGTAAATCCATTCGTTAAGCGCATGAGAGGTTCAAATAAAAATTACCCCAAAAAGGGGAAGAAAAAGGGAGAGGTATTAAAATGAGTATCAAGAAAAAACTCGCAATGGCCCTCGTAACTACCACAGCAGGCGCTGCAATCATGGCAGCAGGATCCTTCGCATTGTTCACTGGCACGGCAACAAACACGGGAAACACCTTTACCGCAGGAACTGTAATAGTTAGTGACATCACAAACGGAACTCTTTCATCTCAAGAAGTTAATGCCGGCAAAATCGCTCCTGGCGATGGCAAAACACTGACCATGACTGTAAAAAACGATGGTAACTTAAGTGAGTGGGTTAAAATTGACCAGGATGAAACTAATGGCACTAAAACAGGTGGCTTATTCGGTGGAAGCACTCCTATGACCTTAACTTTAGACAATAAGGTGGTTGAGCTGGCGCCAGGCGCCGAAACAACGTTCAATGTCGACTATAGCCTTCCCCTTGCTGCAGACAATTCTTATCAATCCGCAACTGGAAGCTTTAATGTTAAAGTAGACGCAGTTCAATCTCGTAATAACAGAAATTCTGCTGGTGACGGCCCTAATGCTTGGCAATAATTGATAAACTTTAAGTGAGGGTGGAGTAATTCTACCCTCTTCTAAAAAGAACTTTTAATTATCAACATGACATATTTTTTTGGAGGGAAAAATTTGATGAAGAAAAAATTACTTGCGATCATTCCTGCTGGGGTGATGGCAGCTAGCTTACTGATTGGCGGAGCCACATACGCCTTGTTTACAGATTCAGCGACCAATACGGGTAATACATTTACCGCTGGAACACTCACCATGTCTACGAGTCGGGACGATATCCCTATGGCAGGACCCATGTTCTATACGAATGATAATACGAATGGTTGGTCCGGAACAGGATTATGGGCGCCAGGTGATAGTCATACCAGAGGTTTATTTGTAAGAAACACCGGTAGTTTAGACGGAAAACTGGCTACAGTTTCTGCAATCGCAGAAGGGTCGGGGACGCAATATAGCTCTTTTGAATCACAAGCCGACGTGACAATTGCAGTATTTGCGCCTCACGGCAATTTTGACCAAACCGCTTACAGGCAGCTTATGCAGGTAGTTGACAACTGGTATGCAAATGCTCGTAAAAACGCATGGACCAATGGAATTGCGAATGTAGATGACTACATTAATCAATCTTACTTACACCAAGTTTTCGATGTTAAAAATGTTTTAGGCGAAGACGTGTCTGCCAGCGTAATCGAAGTATATAATGACAAACTCTCTAATCTTATGAGCCCCACAGATGTCAAAACTTTAGGAATAACTGTCCCTAGTCAAGAAACTTTACTGATGGGCTATACAGTATCATTGCCATTAACAGCTGGTAATGATCTGCAAAACAAAACTGTTAACTTTACTTTCCAAAATGAATTCCAGCAAGCAAAAAATAATTAAAGATTAAATTTATACAGATAGCCCTACTGGTTAAGCCAAAGGATAAGCCAGTAGGGCTAGTTCTATTATTTACTCAAGGACAACTACACAACACTGTGTCAACCGGCAGATTATATGGCAATTGACACTGTGGTTGTTCTTTTCTTATCCAAGGGAAAAAGCATAAGCTCATTTTAAACAAATTTCTTCCTTTTCCAACAGCGTGTTAGCAGATAATCTAAACCAACAAATTAATAACCTAGGGCGGAACAAGTTTTGATTAATTGGGTTTACAGGCATGGGCAAATTAACAGACAAATTGACGTAATTTCTGGTTTGAAAGTTATGCAATAATTTACTATACTTGGAATTAGTTGTTATTTAAGTTGCAAAGCGTGTGGCGCAATGAATTTTTAGGCGTACAGTGGTCATTTGCCTAAAGGGAGCGAGTAGTGAATCCGACACACATATGTAATAATAGGTGTGCTTTTTTATAAATGGAGGGATGTCAATTGCAAGTAAATATAGTTATTGTCGATGATCACCCCCTAATTAGATATGGGTTGAAATCTATTTTATTGCGCGAGGCAAACTTCAAAGTAGTTGGTGAAGCGAGTAATGTCACCGAAGCTGAAAAAGTCATTATGGCCTCAAACGCTAATATTGCTCTGATTGACCTTGAACTACAAAATGAAAACGGGATACATGTAGTGAGAAAATGCAGAGAAAACAGGAATGAGTGCAAATTTATTATGCTTTCCGAATCTGCTGATCGTGACACCTTCCGTAGTGCCATTATAGAGGGTGTACATGGGTATTTGCTGAAGGATGCCCTGCCGGAGGAAATTCTGATGGCACTGAATTTAATTATCCTTGGACGAAAATATTTTGATCCAAAGCTCCTGGAACAAAGTGTCAATGACCGAGAGCCACATGGATTCAATCAATTGACTTCAAGAGAGCGTGAGGTATTAATCGCCTTGGGCCAAGGGTTAAATAATAAGCAGATTGCCAAGAAACTTTTTGTGGCGGAAAGCACAGTCAAAAAACATGTTAGCCAAATTTTAGCTAAACTCGAGCTGGATGGGAGGACACAGGTGGCGTTGTACGCCAATATGAAGGGACTGGCTTAGAGCAGCAAACCAAGGGACAGCATAAGACTTTAAATATGTTCAATATAGATTTTCACGAGTATTCCACTTAGGTAAAGGGAGACTAAACAAGGGGAGGTTAATCAAATGAGTTATAGTGGAGACCAACTTGCGTCCAGTCCAGATAGCAAGATCGGAACATGGCAAGCAATTTCAAAAGCTGCACCTCATTGCCGCTCATACCGAAATCTTAAGTTGATTCTCGGCATTGGCTTAGCCGTTAGTGTTTGGGGGTTTATTCCAAACACGCATGCCCTGTATCAGGATCAAATTACCGCAAGCTCAATTACTTTCCATGCGAGTGATCATTTCAATACTCCAGCCAACACTTCAGTCAACACTTCTGAGGGTACTCCCGCCAGTGCTCCTGTCAGTAAGCCCGCGGCACAAGAAATTCAGCCTGTAGCGCAAAGCCAAGTCATAGCAACGCCAGAAGCAGAGCAAGGCTCAGGAACGGTATCAGGTCAACCTAGTGATGCAGCTAATCCTACCCAGGGGGACAGTACCCCGCCTCAATCACTGACTAACCCTGCCAGTCCAGCATCTTCCGACCTAAATAGCTCAGAAAGCAAGGCTTGTGATCCTATTCTAAACAATGACCAAGCCACAACCATAACAGAAACTGCAGCATCATCTAATGATCCCGGCACGCCAGGAGAAACGCAAACAGCAACGCAAGGAAGTGCCGTTAAAAACGATAATGCTACAAATGTAATACCAGCGAGTGAGCCCCAAGCATTATCGGACGGAACTAACTGATAATAACCTTGTCTGTACAAATACTAAGCGATATGATAACTTAATGGTAAATTGGTTATTGTAAATTCGCTATCTGGAAGGAGATGCTTAACATGATTAACATTACAGAAAGCGCTGCCGCGCGGGTTCAGGAAATTTTTGTCCAGCAGCAAACAACGGGCTATTTACGCTTGTATGTTACAGGTTTTGGCTGAGGTGGGCCCAGTTTTGGGTTGACTCTGGACGAGTCAAAAAATGATAATGATTTGTTGAGTGAACAAAATGGCGTTAAAATGGTGGTTGACAATCAATATGCGAGGTATATAGAAGGATCCGTCATTGATTTTTCCGCCGGGGGATTTGAGATTCGTACTGCGGGCAGTGACAGTTGTGGCAGTTGCAGCTCCTGTTAAATAAATAGACTCTTCGGGACAAGGGAAGCTATCGAAAGATGGCTTCCTTTTTATTGTGCCGTAAAACTTTATGGTGCCGCAAAACCGGCATACCGCACTAGGGCGGCGATGCCCCCAACTTCTTCTAGTTCAGGTATGGAATCAGCAAAGTGGAATTCTGCACCGGATTTAAGCAGCATATCCAGTATCTCGTTAATTACACTAACCTTAAAAAGCAATGTCGAGCCACAAGCGGTGCAGGCCCCAACTTCCCCCTTGTTCAAGGTGTGGCAGCTTTGACAACGTTTGATCTGGGGATGGAAGGCACGACTGACAACCATTTTTTCTACACGCTCCTCCTGCGCAGCCTGAAGCACGTCATCAAGCCCTACAACAGCCAGTCCGCCCCTAAGGTATTCTGCTCGTATGTGCTCCCAGTAATCCTGTTGGAAATGGAGCTCTTCATCGCTTAATAAGGTCATAATGTCATGGTTGACCGAGCCTTCCCCTTTACTTAAATCCAAATTTTTTTCAATAAGCTTATTTTGCAAATCTTTAGGCATATTTTGATGTACGATATTGAGTATTTCCTTGCTGCCGACAAGCAGTATATGCCTGTATTTATCATCCCTGTCAAGCTTTAATAGCGCGTCGGTAATTTCACGCGCATAGTGTAACAATTGTTTGTCGCGGCGGCGCTCGTAGCGTTTCTGTGACCAACCGCCAACCTTGACGTGATTTTTTATGTTGCCTTTGATAACCTCTGCAGTACCAGTCACATTTGCAGAAACAAGGAAAATTCGTACTTTTTCATTATCAGCTACAACCACTGCTACATTTTCATAGTCGTCATAAAGTTCTGCAAGGGGACGGATATAGGGGGAGGAATCTATCCTAATGACATCGTTAATTGGTTCAGGTAATGCAATAGCCTGAAAGAAGTTAATTGCCTGGCACGCCAAAATACAGAGCGAGCCAGTTTGCAATGGGTTTTTTTTGAGATATTCTGCAACTGTTTTGACGTTTGCATCGAAGTGTTCTAACTCACCTTTATTAGCTTCAGTGCTTTTTAATACATGACGCAGCTTATCAAACTTTTTTTCTAGCTCAACTGCGGAATGTGGTCCGGACAAAAATATACTTAAAAAAGTTTGCTCTGGAGCTGTCAATTCTGCCAGCCTTTTTAAATCAAAATTTGACATTAGTGTAACCTCCATGTAAAAAAGTTTTTAATCTACAATTCAATCCTAATACATTTTAATCCTAACACATTTCATTAGTAAAGCGTGGATAAAACAAACAGGCATATCGCAGTCTGTCCTTCAATAGATTATAACAAGGGTCATTCAGCTTATTTTTGCAAAGTAAATTGTCATATCTGTACCATCTTAGTTGCCCTGGGGTTGTCTAAAGGGAAACTGCCTAACAGGTGAAGCGCGGTTTTCGCGCTTGTCCTCTTAGTGCAGTTCCTTTAGATATTGCGCAATATCTAAAGCGGTAAAGGGGGGTGAGGTGGAGCGAATGAAGTTGGTGAAGGGCAAAATAGAATTAGAAAGTGAGGAGAAGAGAAACTGATGAACCGAAAACGCAAGAGCAGAATTGCTGTGTTAGCAATCGTGTGTATTTTCTTGACAATGCTTCCGGCACAGCTATTTGCCCAAAGTACCCAAGACACCACGGCAGGGTCTCGGCTTGGTGGTATTGACCGCTATGAAACTGCCGCCTTAGTAGCCCAAAATGGTTGGACCAAATCTGATTATGCGATTCTTTCTGCGGGTATGAACCCAAATCTGGTAGACGCTTTAACTGCAGCTCCGCTAGCTAAAAAGCTCGCTGCGCCGATTTTATTAACCCAAGGCGATACTTTAAACAGTTTCGCGGAGGCAGAGTTAACAAGATTAGGCGTGAAAACTGTATATGTAACAAGCGGTATTGGAACTATCACTGCGAATGTATTAAGCAGATTGGCTGCATTGGGGATTCAGTATGAAGTATTAGGCGGCGCCAACAGATTTGAGACTTCGGTCAATATTGCTACGAAGATGGATACAGCCGATAAAATCGTTGTTGCTACTGCCTATACAAATGCTGATGCGCTTTCCGTATCTGCTATCGCTGCCGCTAAAGGTATGCCGATTTTACTTTCGCCCGTTGATGGTTTACCACAAAGTGTGACTGATTACCTGAACAGCATTAAAGCTAAAATTAAAGAATCCTATGTAGTCGGCGGAGTTGGCGTGTTAAGCAATGCTGTGCAAGCAGCGCTTCCGAATGCCACTCGTGCTTGGGGACCGGACCGGTACGCCACAAACGTGCAAGTTTTGAAAGCTTTTGATTCTGACTTGAAATATGATCGTGTCTACGTGGCCAACGGCACAGATAATCATTTAGTTGATGCTCTGGTGGTTTCCTCCTTAGCGGCTAAAACCAATTCCCCAATCGTCCTGGTGGCGGACACCTTGCCGACAGATACCTCAGCCTACTTGGCAACTAAAGTTAACCAAGAAACTACTGCTGCAGCTCTGGGCGGACCAACAGTTGTAACTGATGGCATAATGAACCAAGTCAACGCGCTGGTCGCAGCTCTTCCGACCTGGGGAGTCAGCCTTGCCGCTGAAAAAGCGTCCTTAAAGGCAGACGGGAAAGATAGCACAATTGTTAAGTTCCTGGTTAAAGACTATAAAGGAAACCTCCTCAATAACGTTAAAGGTGAGGTTGAGTTTAGCACAACCTTTGGCAATGTGGCTAAACAACGCGTAGCCCTCCAAAATGGTGTTGCGTCAGTCATGCTAACTTCCGAGTATCTGCCTACACCTGCGGTTGCCAATGTTACAGGTAAGATTGTCGACTCTGATATCCAAGCCAATATAGGTCTGACTGCTACCACAAGCGTAGCTATGGGTATGGATTTTACGCCTGTAACCAAACCTGTCTTGTCTGCGGCAGAAAGCAATCAGGCTGATCGACTGACAGCCTATTTCAATCAACCGGTAGATATCAAGTACTTCCTGGATGCTAATGGCGGCTTTAATTCCGGGATTAAATTTGAGGTATTTACCCAAGCCTTAGGCAAGTGTTATCCGGTTGATGTGGTTGGTGCTATGCCTGTAACCGGAGAAAGTCGTGCGCTAACCCTAATATTGCGCACTCCCTTAATCGATAACGATAATGTGTCGGTTAAACTCACTGATAGCACCGGTGATGGAGTGCTAGCCAGTAAAGCACCGCTATTTACCTTGACGGATGCTCGTCCGCCGGCCATGATTGATGCCCAAGCCGGTACTGACATGCGAACGGTCAACATCTATTTTTCTGAAGCCGTTGACCCCCTAAGCGCAAGAACCTTCAAAAATTGGAGCATTGATGGTGTAAAACTTGACCCCAGTAAGTACAGCATTTCAGTTGGCGGTTTTACTCCCAGTGCCACCGGTGGAGTTGACCAGCGTAATGTAGTTACGCTACAGAAGAAGATCACCGGTGAAGTCTATGAAGATCCTTTCTGGAAGGGTGCCTGGTTCAACGCCGGCAAGCACTCGGTTCAGGGCAGTCAAGTAGGTGATTGGGCTTATCAGACCGATCCTCACAATATTGCTGCTACACAAATTTTTGACTTCACGGTCAAAGCTGATCCCACCATACCTGTAGCAACGATTAGTGAACAATCGCCGGAACAGTGGCTGGTTCAATTTAATGTTCCGGTATTGCAAGATGCGGCTATGGCAGCCAATGCATTTAAACTGCAAGTGCTGGATGCTGCAACTAATCACTGGCAGGATGTAAACGCTGAATTTACGGCTGATAAGACCAATCTCGCTGGGTTTAAAGTGCTGGTCACAGAAATGGATAACAACAAGTTCCTGCTGGAATTAACTCAGGACTGGACCACTTATTATGATGCCTTAGGCCAAAACACCAAGGATTATTACAGCAATAAGTACCGCGTGATAGTGAATGACCATGCCTTCCGCAATCCGGCCAACGGCCTGGTGAGCGATGCGCAAGCCCTCGGCTTGGAAGATGCTGTCATGCAGTCCATTGACGTAACATCTCCCACCATTGCCTCAATTGAAGAAGTTACCCCTGGGTATCTGTACACGGTAGTAATGTCTGAGCCTGTTAAGCTACGTACAGCTGACAACGAGCAAGGCTTCAATGATGAAGGGCTTACCCCTGGTAGGCAGCAAGATGATGGCTTGCCCGTGAGTATGGCGCAGTTTGTTAACGGTACAACGACAATCGCTGCTACAATGTCTATGGCTAATTCCGGGACCTATGATAACGCGATTATCGTTAAGCCGGCAGAGCCTCTCGGCGATGGTACCTGGAAGCTTGTGGTCAAGGCAGTTTCGGACGATGTAGGCAACACCTCTGCGACTGTTACTAAGGATTTCACAGTAAGCATACCTAAAGAGTTCAAGGTTGCCTTCGCCTTTGCCAGCATCGACAGAGGCCTCAAAGTGCAAAGTCTTGATTTGTGGGATGGGGATCTTCAAAATGACTATATCTACGTCAAATTTACCAGACCGATTGCGATCACAGGCGGCGAGGCTAACGTGCTGAATACTGCTAACTACACCTTAAACGGTGTTGCTCTGCCAGACGGCTCGGAAATATTCGCCGATATTCAACGCTATGACAACAACGACGATGTAGTGGATTCCATTACTATTCGTATCCCACAAGGAGCTAACGCTTTGTTGAAAACCATCACTGGCGCAGAGTTTAACTCACCTAACGTATTAAAACTGGCACCTTCCTTGACTGCAAGTGATGGCCAGCAAATTAGCGGCAGCTTAGAACTTAGATTACCTTACAACATTAAAAACGGTACCAGATTGGGAGTAAACACAAACTCTTAATTGGTAACCCGTATAGGCAGAAAAAATGGCCCGAGAAATCGGGCCATTTTCATCTGTACAGACGGTTGCGAGGAAATTTTAAATTAGTTATCACAATGAGAAAATGATATAATAAATTTTGGATAATGTGAAGTAAGAGGTGAATTGGGCATGAATTATGACAACAATTCGCAGGGCGAATTAGCAACCTTTGCTGGAGGATGTTTTTGGTGTATGGTTGCCCCATTCGAGAGCCTGGACGGGGTTCTGCAAGTAGTATCAGGGTATACCGGCGGGAAAAAAGAAAATCCTTGTTATAAGGAAGTATGTTCTGATACCACTGGACACTTTGAAGCGGTGCAAATTACCTTTGATCCTACGCGTATAGCGTATGCCACATTATTGGATATTTTTTGGCGGCAGATCGACCCGACGGATCCCGACGGTCAGTTCCATGATCGCGGCAGCTCTTACAAAACAGCCATTTTTTATCATGATGCGAAACAACGCCAAGCGGCAGAAGCATCAAAGGCAGCCTTGGCTGCAACTGGTAAGTTTAGCAAACCCCTTACAACACAAATATTGCCGGCTAAGACTTTTTATCCGGCTGAAGAATATCATCAAGATTATCATAAAAAAAACAATTTTCGCTATTCGCTCTATCGTCAGGGTTCTGGTCGGGATATATTTATTAAACAGCATTGGCCTAACGTTAGTGCGAGTATGACGGAAAAACTCACAGGAATGCAGTATCATGTGACACAAGAAAAGGGCACCGAACCGGCATTTGAGAATGAGTACTGGAATAACAAACGTGACGGTATTTATGTGGATATTGTGTCAGGGGAACCGTTGTTTAGCTCACGCGACAAGTTTGACAGTGGCTGCGGTTGGCCTAGTTTCACCCAACCGATTGTTGCCGATAATGTCAAAGAAGCGACCGATCTCAGCCACAATATGAACCGGATAGAGGTGCGTAGCAAAAGCGCTGACTCACATTTAGGCCATGTATTCCCGGATGGTCCGGGGCCTAAAAAATTGCGTTATTGCATCAACTCTGCTTCTTTGCGCTTCATCCCTAAAGAGGACCTGGTGCGTGAAGGATACGGCAATTTCCTGTCGTTATTTGTGTAAGTAACTTAAAATCCTGTGCCTGGAACTTGGGACTATTTTTATCAGGGTAGGTGAAGTTTGCATAGTTTTCTGGTGCATCAGCCCTTGTTTAGTGTATAATTAAATTTAATCTAGTATCATACAGCGGAGGGTACGATGTTTACGTTTTTACGGCCAAGTGTATGCGTCTCTTCTTTGGACAGCATCTTACCGCAAGACTTATTGAGAGAAAACATTAAGGGATTGATTATTGACCTGGATAATACTATGGCCCCGTGGAATGTACTTGAGGTTGGTGCTAATGTAGCTGATTGGTTCGAGCTTTTGACACAGCATGGTATCAGTGCATGTGTGGTTTCAAATAATGGTGAGCAAAGAGTGGCCGCTGTGGCTAATGCGCTAAACATACCTTTTATTTATAAGGCATCCAAGCCTCACCGGCGGGCCTTTCGGCAAGCAATGGCGATAATGGGTACGGAGTTACATAATACCGCGGTAATTGGCGATCAATTGTTTACTGATGTGTTGGGTGGCAACCGGTTGGGTTTGCGGACTTTTTTGGTCCTCCCCATCAGCGAACGAGAATGGATCGGTACCAAATTGATGCGCTTGGCTGAGCGTGCTGTTATTTGGTCGCTTAACCGCTTGGAAGGAACCAAGGTGCGCTAATAAAGACTTTGGAACATAATGACAGTCTGTGATGACTGTCTTTTGTTTAATTTTAACCATATACGGGGGGTGAAATAACGGTGCGAATTAGCGCCAAAAGTAAACTGCTGGGGGTTACAGGTTATCCTATTGAGCATTCTTTGTCACCGCTTATGCATAATGCTGCGCTGGAATTTCTCGGCTTGGATTATTGTTATCTGCCTTTGCCTTTAAGGCCGGAAGATTTGGCCAAAGGTATTGCCGGTTTAAAGGTGCTTGGGTTTAAGGGCTTCAATATAACTATTCCTCATAAGGAAGCCATCATCGCCCTACTGGATGAGCTTGATGTCAGCGCGGCTAGGGTTGGTGCGGTCAATACTGTCGTCAGGCAAGCAGGCAAATTTATCGGGTTTAATACTGATGGGGGAGGCTTTTTACGATCAATTCGGGAATTATGGCAGTATGAACCTAACGGGCAACAGGTAGTGCTGTTGGGGGCAGGCGGCGCGGCTAAAGCGGTAGCCACAGCTTTAGCCGCTGAGGGTGTTGTAGGTATGACCATAGCGAACCGTGATGTAGCGCGGGCCGCAAGGCTATGTGAACAGTTGCAGAAAAACTTTACCTGCCGTGCCCGGGCGGTGCACTTGCTTGATCCGGAACTAGATCAAGCGTTAGCGCAAAGTTCGCTGGTGGTGCAGACTACTCCGGCCGGCATGTTCCCCGAACTTACAGCAAAACCCTGTATTGATACACACCGCCTTTTGTCTCATAACCTGGTGTATGATCTTATCTTTAATCCGTCCGAAACTCAATTTTTGGCTGGGGCTCGCCAACAGGGTTGTCGTACCGCTAATGGCTTGGGAATGTTGTTGCACCAAGGTGCGATGGCTCTGGAACTTTGGACAGGCTTACCCGCCCCACTCGATGTTATGCGAGGAGCGCTGCAAGATCGCTTAATAACGTTATGAAAAGGATGGCGCTAAGGAGCAAAGGAGAAAGCGGCACTAGTCTGCTTGAAGTTTTGCTGGTACTTGTGTTGGTTTCTGTGCTGGGTGGCATTGCCTTTTCTCTCGGGACAGCAACATTGGATGACTATCGTTTAGACCGCAATGCCCGGCTTTTGCTCTCGGATTTACGTGAAAGCCGCGAAAAAGCAATCGCGGAAAACGTCTGGCAGGAAATTAAGGTATACCCCAGCGTCAATATGTATAGGTTGTTGTCGGCAGGACAAAGAGTCCGAGATCTGACCTTAGCAACGGGCATTCGCTTTGTCAGTGGACCAATGGACTTTTATTTTGATCCCAGAGGTATCCCCAGTCAGGGTGAAACTATTATTTTGGCCAACCAGCGGGGACGAAGCCTTAGGATTATTTTGGCTCCGGTAACGGGCCGGTTACGTATATCACCATAGAAAAGGACGGAATATACATGCGTTTTTTAACTTCAGGTGAATCTCACGGCTCGGCGCTCGCGGCAATTATTGAAGGAGTGCCTGCAGGTTTAGAACTTACAGCAACGGCGATTAACGAGCAACTGCAGAGGCGGCAGCAAGGGTATGGTCGAGGCGGCCGCATGCAAATTGAACAGGATCAGGTAAAAATTATCTCTGGTGTACGAGGTGGGCTTACTTTGGGCAGCCCTGTTACGTTTCTGGTTGAAAACAGGGATTGGCCGAACTGGGAACGCTATATGGCGCCGGGCACGGAGGCTGATCTAACGCAACGTACGGTTACTGTTCCTCGACCAGGACATGCGGATTTGCCCGGGGCCTTGAAATATCACCAGACAGATATGCGCAATATTTTAGAGCGAGCCAGTGCGCGCGAAACAACTATGCGTGTGGCAGTGGGGGCTTTAGCGCGTGCCCTGCTGACCCTGCTGGGTGTTGAGGTATGGGGACATGTGCTGGAGATCGGGAGTGCTGTCAGTGATTCCGGATTGCCTATGGATGTCGCCTTTCGGGAGCGGGTCGCGGCTTCGCCTGTCGCCTGTGGCGACCCCGACGCGGCTTTAAGGATGATGGCAGCCATTGATGCAGCTAAGAGCAAAGGGGAATCGCTGGGTGGAATTTTTACAATAGTCGTGGACGGATTGCCGCAGGGACTGGGTAGTCATGTACAGTGGGACCGCAAGCTGGACGGGAGACTGGCGCAGGCCTTGGTAAGTATCCAAGCCATAAAGGGTGTTGAATTCGGTTTGGGGTTTCGAGCGGGCGCTTTGCCGGGATCGCAAGTTCATGATGAAATCGCGTATACACAATCCAAAGGGTATTACCATCTGAGTAACCGTGCGGGTGGTATCGAGGGCGGCATGAGTAATGGCGAGCCGATTGTGCTTCGGGCGGCAATGAAACCTATTCCGACTCTTTATGCACCACTTGTCAGTGTTGACATGCAGGATAAAACAGAGGTTAAAGCCTCGGTGGAACGCTCTGATACGTGTGCAGTGCCGGCGGCAATGGTGGTAGCTGAGGCGGCGGTGGCATGGGAAGTAGCGTGCGCTTATCTTGACAAATTTCCCGCCGACCATGTGGACGAGCTTGTGGCTGCGGTGAATAATTATAAGGAGTATGTGAAGGGACGATGAGAGAGCTTAGCGGGCTAAGCAATATTGTGCTTATCGGTTTCATGGGTACGGGTAAAACCAGTATAGGACGCCGAGTGGCCCAAATTTTGGCCTTAAACTTTGTCGATTCCGATGCGGAAATCGAAGCGGTCATGGATATGAGTGTGAGTGATATTTTTGCTAAGTATGGTGAAGTTAGGTTTCGCTCGGAAGAAAATCTAATCATTCAGAAGTTGTCACGCCTCAAGCGAACTGTAATTGCTACCGGGGGTGGGGCGGTACTTAATCCCGCCAACCTAGGTGCTCTACAGGCATGCGGTATTGTGATTACGTTGTCGGCGTCCGCTGAAGTCATTGACCAGCGTACTGCACGCAAAGGGAGCAGGCCATTGCTGAAAAACTCATTGGCTTCTATCAATGAGATGATGGCAATGAGGGAGTATGCCTATCGTCAAGGGGATTACAGTATTGATACCACTGCATTAACAGTAGAGGAAGTAGTCGATGAACTAGTGCAGCTGTTGGAGGAGATAGGCTATGACAAAGGTCAGGGTTAAACTGGGTAAAGGATATGATATCCATGTCGGGACAGGTACTTTAGAGGGTCTGGGCAAAGCATTAATCGAATTGAACCTTACGGATAAGGCCTTAGTCATTGTTAATACTACAGTAGATAAATTTTACGGTGAGAAAGTTTGCCGTAGTTTGGCCCGAGCAGGTTTTAATGTAGCATGCGAAGTGATCCCTGACGGAGAAGAATACAAAACCTTACCCAGTGCGGCGCGCTTATTTGATGCCGCTGCGGAGGCAAGATTGGACCGTCGTTCACCGGTGGTAGCGCTGGGTGGTGGTGTAACCGGAGATTTGGCCGGGTTTGTGGCGGCTACTTATATGCGCGGACTGCCTTTCATCCAAGTACCTACAACGCTGTTAGCCCAGGTGGATAGTAGCATAGGAGGTAAGGTTGCTGTAAATCACGCTAAGGGGAAAAATCTCATCGGCGCTTTTTATCAACCCACATTGGTGTGGAGCGATTTACTTACTTTAAAAACACTGCCCTACCGGGAACTGTTAACGGGCATGGCGGAAAATATTAAACATGCTGTAATTGCCGATAGGGATCTATTTGGTTTTATCGCAGCGAAATTACCCAGCATTTTGGCGGCGGAAGAGGCGCCGCTGCAAGAGCTTGTTACCCGCTCTTGTCAGGTTAAGACGAATGTGGTCGAGCAAGATGAAACTGAACAAGGTATGCGGGCCATTTTAAATTTCGGGCATACCTTTGGGCATGCCGTGGAAAACCTCACCGGCTATAAACGCTATCGTCACGGTGAAGCTGTGGCCTTGGGAATGGCTGCGGCCAGCCGCATGGCTTGCCAGCTAGGTATTTTGTCGGCAGGTGACGAGGCTGAAATTATCGCGTTGGTGGCAAGAGCAGGCTTACCTGTGGGCGGTACCGGGCTTAATCCGACCGAACTCTACAGTGCCTTAGCCTATGACAAGAAGGTTATTGCTGGTGAGATTAATTTTGTTCTACCTTTGAGCATCGGTAAGGCTGAGGTATTCAGTGGCATTAAACAAGAAGATGTCCTGCAGGCAATCCGCACTATTTGTTAAATCAAGCACTACCTGCATAGGCGGTAACAGCAGCAATGCTTTAATAGCTACCGAATATGTAGCTTTCCAATGTACAAGTATTTTTATTACAACTGTCTTACTACAACTGTCTTATATTAGTTAACTGAGGGTAATTCACCTTAAACGGGAGAATTACCCTCTTTTGTCGTGTTGAGAGGACAAATATCAAACCGTGGAGGCTAAAGTGCAATAATTAGTAGCCTTAGCGTTATTATTCTGGGAAAAAGTAGAAAATGACTTACCCATGCTGGGAGGAATTTAAGCCGTAATAGTTTAACTAATGCTTTGCTGATTTTTTGCGGAGGTGATAAAAGTGCTCAGCAAATTCCATGTTTCGCGTGGGTATAGTTTGCTTGAAGTACTTGCCGTTTTAGTCATCATTGCGATAGCAATGGCGATAGCGGTGCCAAATTACCGAGCTCAGATGACACACTTCAACATGCAAGCAGATCAAGCCAATATTGAACTGATTGAAGGCGCGGTTCAACAATACCGTTTGGATACGGGGGGTGTGCCGTGTGATCTTACTTACCTGTTGCGCGAACCGATTGGCGGGATTCAGGGTTGGGATGGGCCTTATCTTGTGCGTCTGCCGGTAAGCCCGGACGGTACGAATTATGCGCTTGATCAAACTACAGGCAAGGTGATTTGCCAATGAAGTCGGAAGGAGGGTTCGTGTTGTTGGATGTGATTATTGGAGTGTTGATTTTGTGTTTGGGGGTGGCGGTGTTGGGTGAAATGAGTCTTGCTGCTCAGCGGGCCACGCTGCTAAGCCGGTATAAGTCGCAAGCGGCCAATCTCGCTAAATCAGAACTTGAGGACCTCAAGGCCTTAGGTATGGCGACAGCTCTGCAGACCGGTCGGGTGGAGCCGGGACAGACTGTGTGCCGTGTGAGCCGGCAAGATCTGCAGTTGACCGTATCCGGCACTCAATTAAGCGGCAACTTATTGCAGGTTGAGGTTGATGCTGAATGGTGGGTTGCCTCCGAGCACGGTAATGTCAGTCTTTGCACCTTACTCTCGGCTAACTAGCATGGTGCGGCGTGAAGGTGGGTTTAGCTTGGTCGAGGTGCTGGCTGCTATAGCCATTTTCGGCTTGGTGCTTAATTTGGCAGCACAAACCATGCTTTGGCACGAACGTACAGCAGTGCGAGAGTATCAGCAACTGGAAACGCAGCAAGCCCTGCGCGTAGCGGCAATGCTGCTGGAGCGCGAGGTGCGTCTGGCCAAAGCTGTGGCTATCGATACTTCTGGGGTACTTACGGTTACCACGCCGAATAACAAGCAGGTAAAATACTATGTAGCGGATAAAGATTATAATGGCATTAAAGATTTGTACGCCGAGACTAATGGCATTCCCAGCCCAGTTGCCAGCTACATAGATACGGCACAATTTATCGCTTTGCGGCAAAATGTATGGCAAATTAACCTCAAAGCTACTGATGGCGAGGTGAGCGATGCATGGAAGTTGATAGTCCAAACAAGGGTCGATCCCTAACTGCGGAACAGGGCGGAGCTACAATTATCAGCTTGCTTACGGTGTTGACCTGTTTTTTGTTAGCGTCAACCTATTTGAACTTAGCTCAGGCTGAGTTGCGGATGTGTACGCGCGATATCCAAGCACGTCAAGCGCTCTTTTTGGCTGAAGCAGGTATAGATTTGGCCCGCGCTGAGCTAAGTCATGACCCAACTTGGCAGCCGGAAAGCAATTATGTGCTCCCGACCGGAAGTTTCAGGGTGGGAGTAACGGCGGTCGGCACGGGCTACGATGTGGTTGCCGGTGGGGTATCTGCTGAGGCCACAAGGACCTTGGCAGTGAACATCGTCCCTAAGGCGGGCGGTGGGTGGCAAGTAATCAGTTACCAAGAAGTCTATAATCCTTAGAAAAGTATTTTTCATCCAGTTTCTGGTGCGATTTATAAAGAATTTGTAAATATTGAAGAAAACATAACCATATGATGCAAAAGGAGTATGAATAAGAAGGAATTTCTTATATTCAGGCGAATTAGTCCTTTAAAATACCCTTTTGGCACTTTATCAGGGAGGATAGCATGAGCGTAGGCGGCAGAAGACGGTTAGGGGAAATTTTGATTGAGCATGGTCTCTTAACCCCTGAGCAACTTCAGGTGGCGTTAGACACTCAAGTTAATACTCCGGATAAGTTGGGTGCGGTGTTGGTTGACTTAGGCTACTTGTCAGAAACCAACTTGATGGCTGTACTTGAGTTCCAACTCGGTATTCCATATGTTAACCTTGCCAAGTCCCCCGTAGATGGAGAAATTGCTCAAATCATCAATGAAAATTTAGCCCTGCGTCATAAGGTAATACCGATTGGCAAACGAGGCGAAAAACTAGTTCTGGCAATGGCCGATCCTCTTAACGTGTTTGCCATTGATGACACTAGGATTGCAACCGGGTTAGATATCATTCCCGTATTGTCCGGCGAGAGTGAAATAACCATGGCTATAAAGCAATACTTGGGTGTCAAGGAATCCATGAGCAAGATGATCGAGGACTTTGGCCTTGAAGTATCAACCCGGGAAGAACCGGACGAAATCGATGATATCGTCGAAGAGGGTCCGATTGTTAAGTTTGTTAACTCCGTAATTGCGCAAGCAGTGGCCAGCAGGGCCAGCGACATCCATGTTGAACCGCAAGAAAAGGAAGTAGTGGTACGCTACCGGATTGACGGACAGTTGCATAAGGCCATGTCCTCGCCACGTAAAACACAAAATGCGATTATTTCACGGTTAAAGATTATGGCTAACATGGATATTGCGGAGAAACGGGTGCCACAAGACGGGCGTATACCGATTAAAATCGAAGGGCGGGAGATTGACCTGCGGGTAAACTCCTTACCGACAGTTTTTGGCGAAAAGATAGTAATGCGGATTTTGGATAAGTCAGGTAGTTTGCGACCCATTGATGGCTTAGGCATGCAGGAGAGCATGGTGGAAGCCTTTCGGGCTTTAATTCGACAGCCACACGGCATGCTCCTAATGACCGGGCCGACCGGCAGTGGGAAGACTACGGTCTTGTATTCGGTACTTCAGTCGCTTAACTGCGAAAAAACTAATATCATTTCAATTGAAGACCCGGTTGAATACACTTTGCCGGGCGTCAATCAAGTTAATGTTAATACAAAAGCAGGCATGACCTTCGCTAATGGGCTTAGGGCTATTTTGCGCCAGGATCCTGATGTGGTAATGGTAGGTGAAATCAGGGACTCCGAAACTGTTGGGATTGCCATTGGTGCTGCCCTTACCGGGCACCTGGTACTCTCCACATTGCACACTAACAGCGCCGCAGCGACCATAACCCGACTGATGGAAATGGGCATTGAACCGTTTTTAATTTCATCTTCAATTATTGGCGTGATGGCCCAGCGTCTGGTGCGCAAAATTTGTATCCATTGCAAAGAAGCCTACGAAATTTCACCGTTTGTGGCGCAACAACTGGGGCTGGGCGACGATAACCTAACCTTCTATCGTGGTAAGGGTTGCCGCAGTTGCAACCAGACCGGTTATTTAGGTCGGATTCCGATTCAAGAACTTTTAACTTTTAGCCAAGAAGTAAAAAGTATGATTTTAGCGCAGGCCAACACAGAAGCGATAGAACAAGCTGCCGTAATAAACGGTATGCAGACGTTGAAAATGGATGGTCTCGCCAAAGCCAAGGCTGGCGAGACAACTTTGGAAGAAGCGATGACGGTAATTTCTTTATCGTAGGGCTAATCCTAGACTATGATTGAAGTGGGTGAAGATTATGTTTGAAATTGAAGAGATTTTGCGCCAAGCTGCAGCAAACAAATCTTCGGATATTCACTTATCAGTTGAGAGCCCGCCTGCCTTCCGAATTCATGGCGAACTCGCCCCTGTAGGAACAGCCAATTTGTCGCGGGAAGATACTCACCAGCTGGCTTACTCAATGATGACCCCTGAGCAGTGCCATCACCTGCAGGAGCATGGTGAAGTTGACTTTGCCTACAGTCTTTCCGGCACCGGACGCTTTCGGGTCAACGTCTTCCGCCAAAGGGGCACACTCGGACTGGTAATTCGCCTGATTCCGTTTGGGGTACCTTCATTTGAAAGTCTGCGCCTGCCGGAAATAGTGCGCGAGTTTACAACGCGACCTAAGGGTCTGGTTCTGGTTACTGGGCCAACCGGCAGCGGCAAGTCCACGACTTTAGCTTCGATGATTGACCATATTAACAATAACCGCAGCGTGCATATTATCACGATGGAAGATCCGATTGAGTACCTGCACCGTCATCGCAAAAGTATTGTTAACCAACGGGAACTGGGGACTGACACTCAATCCTTTGCCAGCGCTTTAAGAGCAGTATTGCGGCAAGACCCGGATGTCATTCTCGTCGGCGAGTTGCGCGACCTAGAGACAATTAGTACCGCGCTGACGGCAGCCGAAACAGGGCACTTGGTCTTTTCCACCCTGCACACCAATGATGCCACCCAGACCATCGACCGGGTTGTCGACGTCTTTCCGCCCTCGCAACAACAGCAAATCCGCGTTTTGCTGGCAGCAGTACTGCAAGGAGTGGTGGCTCAGCAGCTGCTTCCTAAGGCGGATGGAACGGGGCGGGTAGCGGCGATAGAAGTTTTGGTTGCTAATGCCGCCATTCGTAACTTGATTCGGGAGGGCAAAACTCATCAAATTTACACTTCCTTACAGACCGGAGCGCGTTTTGGGATGCAGACTATGGATAAGGCTCTAATTGAACTGTACAATGAGGGACTTATCACCTATGATGAGGCTGAACAAAAAATACTTGATCCGGAGGCACTCAAAAAGTCCGGCTTTGGTTTTTAGGGGGGATTCCCGATGCCAACTTACGCGTATAAGGTCAGAGATCAAGGCGGCAAAGCATTATCCGGCAGCCTTGAAGCCGATAATCAAAAGCAGGTGGTTGACCGCTTGCGGGAGTCCGGGTATTTCATAACTTCCCTCAAAGAAAAAGACTTGCTGACCATGGACATTAATATCACGTTTGGCACGGGCGTAACGCTCAAGGACGTGGCAATTTTTAGCCGTCAGTTTGCGATAATGATTCAATCGGGGATTGCCCTGCTACGTTGTCTGGATATCCTCTATGCCCAGCAGGAAAATAAAAATCTCAAAAGGATTCTAGGTCAAATTAAGAAGGCGGTTGAAGAAGGTTCCTCCTTATCCCAAGCCTTTGCCCAACACCCTAAGGTTTTCCCGCCCTTGTTTATTAATATGATTCACGCCGGGGAAGTCGGTGGGGTAATGGACGAAGCTCTGGACCGCTTAGCGGAGCACTTTGACAAAGAACACGAGCTGCGCGAGAAAATCAAAGGCGCCAGTACCTATCCGGTCACAGTATTTGTCTTTGCGATTATCATCGTCAATGTGCTGTTAATCTTCGTGGTGCCGCAATTTGCCGCCATGTTTTCTAGCTTTACTTCCGCTCAACTCCCATTATTGACCCGCATGATGCTGGGGTTAAGCAATTTCCTCAAGCATGACGCTTTGTTTTTACTTATCGCCACCATTTTGCTGCTGTATGGGTTTAACCGTTACCGCAAGTCACCCACGGGCAAAAGCCGCATTGACTATCTAGTACTTAAACTGCCAGTTTTCGGGCCGATGGTTTTGAAACTGGGCGTAGCCCGCTTCACGCGTACCTTGGGTACGTTGGTCAAAAGCGGCGTGCCTATCTTGCTGGCCTTAGAGGTGACGGAGAATACCGCCGGTAATGCTGTGATAGCCAAAGGTATTGCCGCCGCTCGCCAAAGTATTAAAGACGGGGAGAGTATTTCCGGTCCGCTGACTGCTTCCGGCGTTTTCCCACCCATGGTAACGCAGATGATTGCGGTAGGGGAAGAGAGCGGCGCGATTGAGACCATGTTAAGTCGCATTGCCGATTTTTATGACCGGGAAGTCAAGATCATGGTGGACAGTCTCACTTCCCTAATCGAGCCTTTTTTGATTATCTTTTTGGCCGTAGTTGTAGGCGGTATTGTGGCAAGTATCATGCTGCCGATGTTTTCCCTTTACGGTCAAATTCACTAAGCTTTTTGGTGTCGCTTATGACCCAAAATAGGAATTTAAAGTTGAAAGGAGGCAAAGGAACAGTCCTGACAAACCCCGGTTAGGGGAGGACCATGAAGTAGGGGCTTGGCCTGAAACTAACATCCTTAAAAAAGGTTGGGGAGTTAGCCGGTGCGCCCGGGACAGGATAGCTGGCAGGAACTGTGGTTAGTATTTCTCCGGGAAACAAATTGGAAAAAAGTTATGGAGGTTGGAAATTATGATGAAAATGGCATTGGCCCTGCGCAAAATGCGCGACAAGGAATCCGGCTTTACTCTGATTGAGTTGATGGTTGTTGTAGTTATCATCGGTATCTTGGCTGCAATCGCCATCCCACAGTTTGCTAACATAATCAACAATTCACGCCTTAAGGCCGATATTGCGACAGGCAAGACCATTAAAGATGCAGTCGACCAGTACTACACGGACAAGGGCAGTTATCCGAGCACTACCTCGACTACTACTCTCGCTGCAGACCTTAAAACAGCTGGTTATCTAGCGTCAACCCCAACAGTGGCACAAAATTCTAATGGTGCTACACTTGACTCTGTCATAACTTACACACCCGGAACTGGTGAAATACAAGTACATGATTTTTCTCAGTCGTCCAAACCTGTGGTTTGGGACAGCAACAGCTAACTTTAGTCAAATCCGCTTTGAGGCAGAGGCCCTGTTGCCTCTGCCTCTTATTAATTCTTTACGGAGTATAACATGGCTATATTGTTCCTCCTTTTCGGTCTCATTATCGGCAGTTTTCTTAACGTCTGTATTTACCGCCTGCCGCGCCGGGAATCGCTGGCCTGGCCTGGTTCGCACTGCCCGCAGTGCGGGTATGTTTTAAAATGGTATGATAACATCCCAGTACTTAGTTACCTGATATTACGTGGCAAATGTCGGCACTGCCGTTTGCATATAACCTGGCGGTATCCACTGGTGGAGGGCTTGACCGGCTTATTATGGCTAGCAGCGTATCTTCACTTTGGGTTGACCTGGTATCTAGCTACTCGCTTAGTATTTATTGCCATGTTGCTGGTGATTGCGCTGATTGACATGGAGCATTTTATAATCCCCAATATTATCGTTTTGCCCGGGGCAGTTCTGGGTCTGGGGTTTAGCCTGGTTCCGGGCGCCGCCGGCTTATTGTCAGCTTTGGTGGCTGGTCTCGGAGCAGGCTTGTTCTTTCTCCTGATTTGGTTAATTTACCCTAAGGGAATGGGAGAGGGAGATATTAAGCTGGCTTTGATGCTGGGCATGTGGTTGGCTTGGCCACAGGTCGGGGTCGCTATCTTCTTGGCCTCCTTGCTCGGCACCGTGGGCAGCCTTGTGGCTATCAAGTTAGGGTGGGGCGACCGCAAGACACCGATACCTTTTGGCCTGTATTTAGCGGTGGGCAGTATTTTTGCGTTGTTTTATGGCCCGCAGCTTTTGGCAACTTACCTGCGCTTAAGCGGATGGCAGTGAAGCAGCGGTAATACGGGGTAATTGCAAAAAGGAGTGTGTAGTATGGCAGAACAAACCGTGGCCATTGATATCGGTAGCTATGCGATTAAAGGCGTGGTAGTTCGGGCTGGGAAGGAATTGCAAAAAATTGTCAGCCAACCTACACCACCCGGTGCGATTGAAGGGGGCAATATCCGTGACCCCGAGCAAATCAGTGCTGTGATTAAGTCGGTGTGGACCGAATTGGCGGTCAAAAATACGCAAGTTATTTCCGTGGTGCCCGGACAGCATGCCTTCGTGCGCTTGCTGCTCATGCCCGCCATGAAAAAAAGCGAGATGGAGCAGGCGGTGCGTTTTCAGGCGGAAGGTCAAATTCCCATTCCCGCGGCTGAATTGGTGTTGGACCACGCTTTGGTGTCAGAACACAAAGCCACTAAACAAATGGAAGTGTTGGTTGCGGCGACACGCAAGTCAATCATTCAGCAATATCTGCACTTATTTAACCAGGCCGGATTGCTGGCTAAGGTTTTCGATTTGGAAGCGTTAGCGCTGGAACGCGTATTGTTTCGGAAAAATCGCCCGGTTAAGCAGGGTGAGATTGATATAATTGCCTCTATTGGGGCTAACAATACACATATTTCCGGTTTCGCAGGGGACGTATTGCGCTTCACCCGGAGTATTCCCTTTGGCGGTCAGCGCTTCACCCGGGCCTTGGCCACGGAGCGTGCGATTAGCCCGGAAGCTGCCGAGGAGAGTAAATTGGCGGGGGAGCTGCCGACAGAAACCCGGGCCCTCTTGGAAGATTTGGGCGGAGAACTGCGCCGTTCTATCGACTTCTTCCAAAACCAAAACAAGGATCAGGTTATTAAACAAGTTCTGCTTGCCGGCGGTGGGTCTTTGCTGCCGGGACTCAAGGATTTCTTGGCGCAAAAATTGGACATGCCTGTAGATTTTGGCAATCCAAGTGAACAACTGAAAATTGGTAAGCGCGTTGCATTGCCGGATAATGCTGGAGCTTGGCAAGCTGGCCTGGCCCCGGCGTTGGGGCTGGCGATTAGGGGGTTAAAATAAATGGCTCAAATTCGCATTAACCTCTTGACTAAGGATTTTCGCAGTGGCTCCGCCCTAGCCGAAAGTGGGGTAAAAGTGCTCGTCGGCTTGGTATTATTATGTTTTTTGGGCATAGGGGCATGGCAGTACGTGACCCTGGCTAACCTCACTGCGAGTCAGGCCGGCTATCAGACCAATTTGGACGCATTGCAGCGCAAGGTTTTGCCGTTGCGGCGAGAAAAGGCGCGGGAGGCCGGGATAAGCCGCTTACAAGTAGTGCGCAAAAATCTTAAAACCTCTTCCCCCGCCATGTATCAACTTATACTTGCTGTGCAAGCGGCGACGCCTAGTGGTGTTACGCTTGATTCCCTGTCTGTCAACACAGGCGTAATAGCTATAACCCTCCAGGCAACAGACATGGTGCAAGTCGAGACCATGCTGGACTCTTTAACGGCAACAAAGGGTTTTACCACGGTTCAACTCGAAACACTGTCGCAAGCAGCCGGCAAACCGGTGCAAGCATCTCTAAGTGTAAAATTTAGCAAAGGGGGCTGGAGTAAATGAAAAAAATTAAGCTCCAAGCCCGTGAAAAAATAATCGTCGCTATAGCTGTTATGGCCATCATAGGCTATTTATTCTACGCTTTTTGGTTCACAGCTTACAATGCCAAGATAGATGCGGCGCAGACCCAACTTGTCAATCTGCAAAGTCAAATCAAGTCTGACCAAAACTTATTAAACCAGCCAGGTTCAAATAGCGCCCCAAGCCCGCAAGACCAGACTGCACGCCAAATGGCCACCAGGCTGCCGATGGTTCAAGCGGCACCAAGTGTGATTGAGGCTTTGCAAAATGAACTTAAGGCTAACGCACTCACAGTGCAAAACGTTACGCTTGATGTCACCGCAAATTCTAATGGCAACGATCCCGCTTTAAATGCGCGCAGCGTTAATATTGCTTTCACCGGAACTTATGCCAATGTCTATAAAGCTCTTAGCAGTGTTGAAAAAGATCAAGGCAAAACCTACGTCGTTTCCCAGCTAGCTCTTAACACCACCAGCGGTAAATTGTCCGGCAGTATGACAATTCAGATTTATTTTAGCAAAATTTCATTGCCGGGTTATCCGTATAAACCTCTGCTCGTCAACCAAGGGAAGCAAAATCCGTTTGCAAAGTAGCTGTTTGGAAAAAATAGGCATACCATACTAGAGGAGGGATGCCGGATGGCCAATACGGCTTTAACCAATTATACGGTTCGGGCAGGCGATAATTTCTACCTTTTAGCCCAAAAGCTGGGTGTCGGTTTAGACGAAGTAAGTAAGGCAAACCCGGGTGTGGACTCTACACGGCTGGTAATCGGGCAAATCATTAAGCTGCCCGCCCGAAGCACACAAGCTAAGTCGACGAGTTCCAGTCCGGGTCATAATTCATATGCAGAGTCCTCCGCAACGGGGGAGTCCTTTGACGGACGCAATATGGATCATGTCGGGGTCAATATCGGGGGTGTGGCCTTTGAAGTTAAGCGGGTCATCGACAATTCTGTGCCGCACGAAATCCACATAATTTTACCTAAGACCGAGGTTCACACCGTCGTACGTAATCCTGATTGTACGCTTACGGAAACGCAGGTGGTAATCGATAATATGGATATTGTGCATTCCCCCCGGCTATGAATCCTTACCTCCCGCAGCGGGAGGTATTTTACAGACTAAAACTACCCAAACAACATGAAATATGGTAAAATTTTTAAGTTAGGGGGAGTAGTGTGGCTAAGGTACTGGTACTTAACGGTCCAAACTTAAATTTTCTCGGCATTCGTGAACCGGAGGTTTATGGTACTACCAGTCTGGCGCAAATTGAACAAGCCATCCTGGACAGAGGGCACAAACTCGGTTTGGATGTGGAATGCTTTCAGTCCAACCATGAAGGTGCCTTGGTGGACAAGCTTCAGGACGCGTACGGTAAGGTACAGTTTATTCTCTTTAATCCGGGAGCACTGACGCATTACAGTATCGCCTTGCGCGATGCGATTAAAGCAGTCGGCATACCTACTTTAGAAATACACCTGTCAAATATCGCGGCCCGCGAAAAATTTCGTGCGACCTCGGTGTTAGCGCCTGTTTGCATCGGACAAATTTCCGGCTTAGGTGCCACAGGCTATATGTTGGGACTCGAAGCGGCAGCTGGTTTGCTGCCGGATAAATAAGCAAGGCTCTGGTTGCCGATGAAAGGTGATTGTATGGGTAGGTTGGCAAAACTTAGAGAACATATGTCAGAGCGAAAAATTGACGGCATGTTGGTATTGCAACCCGAAAACCGACGTTATCTGAGCGGTTTTAGCGGGTCATCTGCGGCCTTGCTGCTCACTTTGGCCGAAGCATACTTGTTTACTGATTTTCGTTATGTGGAACAAGCGACATCCCAGGCCTCGGATTTTACGGTCATTAAACATGCTCCGCAGATGTGGGATACGGTTACGGAATATGTCGCAAAGATACCTCGGCTGGGTTTTGAACCTGATTTTGTGACGTACGAGCAGTACCAATTGTTATATAACAAGTTCAAGTCTACTTCACTTGTGCCTATGGGCAACGCCATAGAGGATTTGCGCCGCGTTAAAGACGAGGCGGAACTTACCAAGCTGCAGCAGGCGGCAGATTTGGCAGACGAAGCTTTTCACCATATTTTGACCTATATCATGCCTGGCATGACGGAACGACAAATAGCTTTGGAGTTGGAATTTTTTATGCGCCGCGAGGGTGCCTCAGGTGCTTCATTTGATTTTATCGTTGCATCCGGACCAAGGTCCTCCCTGCCCCATGGTGTTGCCAGCGAGCGTTTAGTAAGCAACGGCGAGTTCATCACTATGGACTTTGGCTGCATTGTAGACGGGTACTGCTCAGATATTACCCGCACTGTGATACTGGGAGAACCTTCCGAACAACAAAGGGAAATTTACAACCTGGTACTTAAAGCCCAGCTGGCGGCTTTAGCCGGTATCAAGCCCGGGGTAACTGGCATGGCAGTCGACAGTATTGCGCGCGATATAATTACCGCAGGCGGTTATGCCGATAATTTTGGGCACGGCCTGGGCCACGGGGTTGGTCTTGCCATTCACGAGGCGCCACGCTTGAACCCTTCTGGGGATACCTTATTGCAAGCAGGCATGGTAGTTACCGATGAACCGGGCATCTATCTACCGAGTTGGGGCGGTGTACGCATTGAAGACACTGTGGTGGTGACCTCAACCGGTTGCCGTGCACTTACTAAATCGCCCAAAGAGCTCATTATTCTCTAGCAGTTATTGCTCGGCATGGAATTTTTCCCAGCGGGCATTACTAAAGCAATACATACATTAGGAGGAAGCTACTGCATGATATCATCCAACGAGTTTCGCACCGGCACAACAATTGAACTTGACAATGCCGTATTTCAGGTCGTGGAATTCCAACACGTAAAACCCGGTAAAGGTGCCGCATTTGTACGCACTAAGCTCAAAAATGTGCGTACCGGGGCGGTGGTAGAACGTAAATTTAATGCAGGTGAAAAAGTACCTAAAGCTAGGGTAGACCGGCGCGAAATGCAATTCCTGTATAAAGAAGGGGACAGCTTCGTGGTCATGGATACCCAAAATTATGAGCAGTTTAATCTTACTGCGGACCAAATAGGCGACGGGGTAAAATGGCTCAAAGAAAATATGTCCATCAATGCGGCCTTCTTCCAAGACAATGTTATTGGTGTAGAAATCCCTAACAGTGTTGAATTGGCGGTAGTGGAGACTGAACCGGGCGTCAAAGGGGATACTGCCACAGGTGGTTCCAAACCTGCCACCGTTGAGACAGGTGCGGTTGTTCAGGTGCCCTTCTTTGTCAATATCGGTGATGTCTTGATTATTGATACGCGTACTGGTTCTTACGTCCAAAGAGCGTAGTTTTGGTTTAAAAAGTTATGGCGGTGGCATACTAACAAGAGAACTTTTCAATCTTGGAGGAGGTACCACCATGCGTAACCTGACTGAACAGGCAGCTTACCTTAAGGGAATGGCGGAAGGACTTGATCTAACTAAAGATTCAAAAGAAGGTAGGGTCTTAAACGGCATGCTCGACTTGATGCATGAGTTGGCCCATTCTGTAACGAATCTCGATTCCGCCCAGAACGAACTCGAGGATTATGTTGAGTCTTTGGACGAAGACTTGAATGACTTGGAAGACGAAATCTACGAAGAATCATCCACTTTGACTGCAAAAGATAACGTGGGCTTTACTGACCAATATGTTGATGTTGAATGCCCGAGTTGCCATGAAACGGTTGCTTTCGATGCAGATATTTTGGAAGATGACGATGTCATCGAGATAACCTGCCCGAATTGTGATACGGTAGTGTTTGTGAATGATGATGTACTCGAAAATTCCATCAGTCCAACCACGGATATTTAATTGCGCCTTAGACCCCCGCATTTACATGTGGGGGTCTAAAATAATTATCTGGTCCTTAAAAAAAAAACATCGCAAATTGGAAAATAACGTTGTATAATAAAAGAAAACCCGATAATGGCAAAACCAGAGAAATTTGGTGACGCAAAGTTGCGGGGCTAAGGTTTTTAGTTGCAGGCTGGTGTGCAAGTTGCTTAACTTGGCAGATAGGCTGTAACTAAGCTACTATGCCAGCCGGACTGCCGGGCCTGAGGTTACTTAAAGTGAACCTGTCCGGTATTGGACAGGCTTTTTTGCGTAGGGGGGCATCTACATGAGTGGTAATAAAGGGGAACAGGGCTTCACCTTAGTTGAAGTTTTAGTTGCAATGACCCTCATGGTGCTAGTAATGATCCCTCTGGCCGGGTTAATAAATCAAGGTACAATCGACAGTGAGCAATTACAGGACAGAACAGTAGCCATGTCGCTTGCTACCGGTTACCTGGAACAAATTAAATCCTATTTGCCGGTTACCCCGGATGACTTTACCCCAACAACCCCGCAAAGTATCCCTCCGGTGGTTTTAGGTGATATCAGCCATATGCAAAACAATCCCGCTACAACCACCGAAACTGTGAACGGAACTATAACGAAACAGTTTTCGTATTATTTGACTACGGATGATCCGAATTATATGGCGACACCGGCCAATGACCCTACATATATTTCAGCTGCAACTGCGAATGGCGTCTATCGTTTTTATGAAATGCCGGTAACCGTAACGGTGACGTGGCATGATAACTGGAGTAACTCGCAAAAAAGTATCAGCCTCAGTACGTTGATGGTGGGGAGGTGATCTGAATGCAAGCCTGGAAACGACTTTTAGCGCGGGAAAACGGGTTTACCCTAGTTGAAATGCTGGCGAGCATGGCCATCTTGTCAGTAATCGGACTTAGCTTGTTTAGCGTTACAGGTAAAGCGAATTTTCTGTTGGCTCAACAGTCAACGCAGATGGATGCCCGTAGTAGTGCGCGTTCTGTCTTGAATCAGATGGTGCGCGACATTCAACAAGCCAGTGCAATTCAGGTGCCGATAGACTCGACAGTATCTACACCAGGTACACCGCGGGGTACCGTAATTCAACTTTTGGACAGTTCCGGTAATATGGTTAAGGAATATGGCTATGCGAATGGTGAGATTTATCTCAAACAAGACAATGTCACCCAATATCTTATTCCGGCTATCAGCTATATTGCTTATACTCCTGCCGGAGTGGTCAATGGTACCTCCGATCACGTAAATATGGACATTAAGATTAGTACGGGGAATAGTGCAGACAACACGGTGATGGATTTTACAGCTACTGCCACTTGCCGCTCGGTCAATGCCAATACCAATCAGTTCGTGCCAGTTTTGCTCTATGTCAGCCCTAATCCGGCCGTCTTTCAGACCACTGCGCAGCAACAGCAAAGCTACCATGATGACGGTGACTCTGAAGACAACGGCAGCGGTGACGGCAGTGGAGACGATGGCAATGAAGGCAGTGATTCCAGCCAAGTTACTGCAACCACCTTGCCCGCCACTATTTTCGGGCAATACACGCATTTTACTAACAATTCACAGATATTATTAGTTCCCCATGGCGTTACTTTTGATCCTAAAAAGTTTGACCCTACAACGGGCATGTATGCTGGGCAAGCGCTTAACAGCACGATCGCGTACTACCATAACTCCGGTCAAAACAATTCAGTCGTAGCCGTGGATAATGGTACCGGTAATACTGGGGAAAAGCTGCAGTTTACCCTGAACCAGGCCGATGTGACCAACAATACAGTTTATGATGCCTATGTATTTACTCCGGGAGGCTCGCCGACCGGTGACACAGAAATAGTATACAAATATGATGCTCTGCAACCTGCGTGGCAAAATGTTCCGCCCGGTCAAGTGAAAAACAGTAACGAAGATCAGCCTGATAACAGTGGGTGGCAGGATAATTCCTGGCAGATTGACCGCGGCAATATTAATGGATTTGGCAGCATTGACACTGCAACCAATCAAGTCGTTAAGAAACAAAACTGTAATGACAAGGTTGCTTATTACAATCAAAAGGTAACAACCTTCGATTACAAGGCAACTGTAGATGTGACTTCAGGCGGCCAAAGCGGCAGCTATGCGTTGCTTACCTTGTTCTATAATGGTGAAAACAATAAAAACGGTGGCTGGTATCAAGGCTTTGGTATTAGCAATAACGGCGTGTATTATGGGCCGAAAGATGCGCTCAGCCAAATCCCCAATGTTTACGTTTCCGGGCCAACTACGTTGGAAGCGATTGCGGACTATGACAGTGTGGCGCAACAATACCGTCTCCGGTTGTTTGTCAACGGTAGTCAAGTATATCAAACCTATCAAGTCCCGTCGGGCACAACAGGTATTACCCCAAGTTATCTGGGTTGCACTGTAACGGACGGCAACACGGATGCTACCTTTACCATCACGCCATAAGCTGCCGGGGGGGAGACATATGCTGACTAGGTTAATTAAATTAGTAAAAACAAGGGAGAGCGGCTACGCTCTCCCCCTCGTCTTAATCAGCATCGTGGTATTTGCTGTCATCGGTACCACTTACTTGGGTATTATCAGCAATGAGCAAAAGGTTAGTAACGACTTAGTTAACCAATGGCAGGCTAAGTATTTGGCGGAAGCAGGGGTCGAAGATGCTTTATTTCAGCTCAAGGTCAGTGCCCAAAATAACAATCAAGCTTATACCAATGACTTAACTGCGCATTCGTTTGGCAGCGATGGCAACTACTTGTTGCCCAATATAGTGTCCGGCACTACGGGTTCGCTCGGTCAAGGTACCTTAAAAGGTCCGGGAAATACGATTTTGGGAACCTACAAGTGGGTTATTACGTATAATTCGACAACGCCGGCCACGCCGGTAGTGGTGTTGCCGGAACAGCTTACGAACAACCTGACGGTTGAAAGTGTCGGGACGCTGGAGGAACGAGCCACTAACGGTAATTTGATGTATGACAGCAGCGGTAACCCAATTACCAGACAGTTTCGTGTGCGAGAAAGTGTAGGGGTTACGTTTGAACCTCCTTTGATTCCGGACACACCGGTGCAAATCACGATTTATTCTTACACTGAAGTACCCGGCAAGTTTAGCTGGGAATAATATTTAAGCCATTTCGAACACCTTAAAGCACTGCGTTTGCAGCTGTTTTAAGGTGTTTTTGCGTTGGGGCAGGCAGGGGCAATTTCGTTCTAAAGCAGGCCAACCTGTCATATTTATCTAAAAAAAGGGGTGGGTCAAGTGTTTAGCTCCAACGCTTTGCCTGCGTTAAAGTGTGAGGGCGATGCGGCAAGATTTGCGCAAGAAATTTTGCCTTTACTGGCACCGCCGCTGGCAAATCTGCTAAGAGGTATACCTGCCCCGCTCCAGTCGGGGTTGGAAGAGATAAGATTACGCTCGGGTCAACCGATTATCTTGCGTTCAGGCTTGCGGGAGTTAACTTTGGCTTCCACCGGGGAGACAATTACAGACCTTGCTCAAGGTTATCGGGTGACCCATGAGCAGGTACTTACCAGCTTGGAAATCATGACGCGCAGTTCGATTTATGCTTGGGAAGAAGAACTGCGCAACGGTTTTTTAACCCTTAAGGGTGGACATCGAGTTGGCTTAAGCGGCAAAGTGGTGCTGGACAAAGGAGCAGTCAAGGCTATTCGCTATGTTTCCAGTTTAAATATTCGCGTGTCGCGCGAGGTTATCGGTATCGCACGCAAAGTTATTCCTTTCTTATTCGCTGATTACCACTTACAAAGTACCCTGATTATATCTCCGCCTCAAGCAGGCAAGACCACACTATTGCGCGACTTAATCCGCCTCATCAGTACAGGGTGCGCAGAAATTGGCCTGCCGGGTTTAAATGTGGGGGTAGTGGATGAACGCAGCGAATTGGCGGGCTGCTGGGAGGGAGTGCCGCAAAACGATCTGGGACCGAAGTGCGATGTATTAGACTGTTGTCCTAAGGCGCAAGGTATGATGATGTTGCTGCGCTCCATGGCCCCGCAAGTTATAGTTACCGATGAATTGGGCCGGGCCGAGGATATTTACGCGTTGGAGGAAGCGGTCAATGGCGGGGTAGCGGTACTAACGACAGTTCACGGCCTCGACGCTAGTGAGGTTAAGCGTAAGCCCTTGTTGCGTGAGCTACTGGCGACCGGCGTTTTTCAACGCACTATTATTTTGAGTCGGAGATTGGGTGTGGGTACGGTGGAAAAGATTATTGATCTCAAGCGGGGTGAAAATGTCCTGCACTATCCCTTGGCTCTATCCGGGAGGCGGCAATGTGATTAAGCTGTTTGCAGATTTGACCATTGTCGCGGGGAGTGGGGCTTACGGTTTGCTCATGTCCCGGCGCCACGTTAAACGACCGCAGCAATTGCACGCACTGCATCAGGGCTTATCAGCCTTGGAAACTGAAATTAATTACGGGGCAACCCCTTTGCCGCAGGCCCTAAAAGTGGCGGCACAAGGTATAGACCCTGCGCTGGGTTCTATATTCGAGCAAACGGCGGCCCAAATTATGGTTCAAATTCCTGCCGGTCCGGCTTGGGAAAACAGCTGCAGCAAGGCTAAACATGAGCTTTGCCTAACGGAGGAGGATTGGCGCAATATAATAAGCTTTGGCATAGGGCTGGGAACAGCCGATCGTAGTGAAGAGGTCAAAAAGTTAAAACTGGTCTGCACTCGACTACTGGCGCTGGAAGAACGCGCTGCAGAGCGAGGAGGCAAGCTGGCCCGCTTGTGGAGCTACATGGGCTTTTTAGTGGGCGCAGCTATTGCTTTGGTAATTTGGTAAAGAGGTGGGCGGCATGAATTTTGACCTAGTGTTTAAAATTGCCGGGATTGGCATTTTAATATCTGTGATCAATATTGTACTGAAACAAGCCGGCAAGGAAGAGCAAGCACAGCTGCTAACTCTAGGCGGAGTGGTGGTTGTCTTGATCTTGGTAGTGCAATTTATTGGCGAACTGTTCGGTCTGGTAAAAACAGTCTTCCAACTGTATTGACGGTGTGCCTATGGACGTATTGCAAATAGTCGGGTTTGCCTTAGTTGCCACCATCCTGATTGTAGTCGTTAAGAATCAGCGGCCGGAGATAGCACTGCAAATCAGCGTTGTGGCAGGTATAGTTATTTTCTTAATGGTTGTCAGCAAAATCAAGGCTATTATCGATGTGCTGAATGACCTGGCCAATCATGCCGGGGTCAACTCTTACTATCTGACAATCATTTTAAAAATTGTGGGTGTGGCCTATATTGCCGAATTTGGGGCTCAAGTGTGTCGCGATGCCGGTGAAGGGGCAATTGCCACTAAAGTAGAATTTGCCGGCAAAATAATGGTACTCGTCTTGGCTTTACCGATCATTGTGGCTATTTTGGAATCCGTGGTGCGCCTAATTGGCTGAGGAGGGAGGGGAGACTATGCCACATCTCAAGTTAAGGGTAATTCTGTTTTGCCTGGTGTGGACAAGTTGTCTGATAGCTTGTGTACCCTCAGCGCAGGCGGCAGTATCTGCCCCTGCTTCAGATAGCTTCTCACTGCCAAACATATCTGAGCCAAACATGCCTGCGCCAAACACATCCTTGCCGGACATTACCTTGCCCAGCACTTCGCCGTCAAGTACGCCCCAAGCGTTGGACAGTGTGGATTTGAGTAAATTACAGGATTTCATGCGTAGTATGGATCAGGAAACACTGAGCTATTTTCCTCAACTTGATTTGACCAATCTTATGACCAAAATTAAGGAAGGGAAAGTGGATTTCCGACCGCAAAGTATCTTGGCCGGCATCGTGCAGCTCTTATTTAAAGAAGTGGCTGCGAGCGCCGGTTTAATGGGTAAGCTGGTAATTCTGGCTGTCCTCGTCGGTGTGTTACAACATTTACAGACAGCCTTTGACGGCAGTGTGGGTAAAGTAGCCCAAACTATGAGTTATCTTGTCCTAATATCGATTGCGATTACCTCTTTGACGCTGGCCATGAACACGGGCAAAGGCGCAATTGACAGTATGGTTGGTTTCATGCAGGCTTTATTACCGGTACTGATGACTTTGATGGTCGCGCTCGGTAACCTTAGCACCGCGGCTATGTTTCATCCGTTTATTCTGGCTTCGCTCAGCTTTATTTCCAGTATTATTAAAGACATTGTTTTTCCCCTTGTCTTTTTAGGAGCAGTTTTGGTGGTAGTCAATTTGGTTTCCGATCGCTTCAAAGTGTCCAAGCTGGCTACTTTGCTGAATAGCGCGGGTAAAGTCGTGCTAGGTCTAAGTTTAACAGTATTTATAGGCATCATGACCATTGAGGGTGCGGTAGGTTCTATCGGTGATGGAGTTGCCCTTCGCTCAGCCAAATTTGCCACTGATGCCTTTGTGCCAGTTGTTGGGCGTTGGTTTTCCGATGCTGTCGAGATGGTGGTCGGGTCAGCTTTACTGCTGAAAAATGCTATCGGTATCGTCGGGGTTGTCGTTATTTTGCTGCTTTGTCTCTTACCGGTAGTTAAAATTCTGGCCATTATGATCATCTACCGGGTAGCTGCTGCGGTAACTCAGCCTCTCGGCAACAGCGAACTGGCGGACGCGCTACAGGCGATGAGCTCCAGCCTTACCTTAGTCTTCGCCTGTGTTGCTTCGGTAGCTCTAATGTTTTTGTTAGCTGTGTTTATCATCTTGGCCACAGGCAATATGACCGTGATGCTGCGCTAGATTTATAGGAGGTGCGGCCTATGCAGAGCATTAAAGAGCTTGTCCGCAATATAGCGGTAGTAATCCTTCTGGCCAGTTTCTTGGAATTGTTGCTGCCCAATAATTCTATGCGTCGTTTTGTGCAACTTATTATGGGACTGTTTGTCTTAACAGCAATTGTAGGACCGGTAGCCGGTTTATTGCACCAGCCTTTGGCTTTTGAAGTACCGGCTTGGTCGCCTGCCATAGGTAACAGTGCAGAACAAGATATCGCTCAGGCTTTTCAGCAGGGTGACAGTATTCGACAGCAAAGCCAACAGGCAGCGCTAGATCAATACAAACAAGTAATGCAACGCCAAATCAAAGCCCTGGCCTTAACTGTTTCCGGCGTGAAACAGATTGACTCGGAGGTCAAGCTGAAAACGACCGGTGCAATTGAAAGCTTGAATCTGGTTGTGGGCCAGGCTAAAGCGACCATACCGCCGGTGGAGCCGGTTGACGGAACTCGTAGCAAGACTGTGCAGCCATCCCCAACTGGTTTGAGTGCGACTGAAAAAACAATCGCCACTGAGTTGCGAGCGCGGTTAGGGGCATTGCTAGGCGTGCCGGAGGCCAAGATTACCGTGCAATTTGCGGGTAATTAAGGGTAGTAATAAAACGTGCTGGATAAGGAGGAAGCGGTATGAAATGGAAGGACTGGCTTAATGGAGGTACAGAAAACAAAAAGCTGCAAATTTTACTGGTGATTATCGTGGCCGCTATTGCCCTGGTCTATTTAAGCGGCAGTTGGGTTAGCCCCCAACCAACCACTCAGGCTCAGTCGGTAGCGCCAAACCAAGCCGAACGTGAGTTGCAGACTTTGGAGACAAGCTTGCAAAGCAAAATTGCGGGTGCGCTACAGAAAATTGCGGGGGTGGGCCAAGTAAGCGTGGCGGTCACGCTCTCCTCCGGACCGCGCTCGGAATTTGGCGCCAATCAGACTCATTCTAAGACGATTCAGGAAGAAACTCCGAGCGAAGGCGGCAAGCGCGTGTCCACGCAAACGAATGACAACAGCCAAATGGTCTTGGCTGGAATTCAGTCCGGCAGTTCGACCCAACCTGTAAAAATAGTGGAGTTGAGTCCGCAGATTTCCGGCGTATTAGTTGTAGCGCAAGGGGCACGCGATCCGTATGTCCTAGAAAGAATTCAAAAATCAGTGCAAACCCTGTTGGGGGTTCCCGCCAGTAAGATTCGGGTAGAACCAATGGAGAGTGGGGGTAAATAAGATGGTGTTGAGAGTAAGGTTACGGCCGTTTGCAATTACTTTGCTGCTATTACTGGGTGTGTTTTGTTTGTATTTGGGCTTTAATAATATGTCGCACTGGGGGCAACAGGATAACGGGGAGCCTAAGCAAACGCAAAACGCGCTAACCGTCACCGG
>JAJXUE010000013.1 GCA_021783135.1 Bacillota bacterium
TAGCTTGCTTGGCGACCATCCATTTTGATAAAAATTCGGGTCAAAATATCTTTGGCATAGGGGCGATCTAAAAACTCCGTCAGGCTCATTCTCCCAGCCTGGTGCAGTTCTACTTCCGTATCCAACGCCAAAAGCACAGTCAAAAGGTCAGAAAAACCATATTTAGCAAATACCGATGCTCCTAAAGTTGCCACATTGCGCAACTGCACGCCCACAATATTACCCAGCGCCAGCGGAACAATTCCATTGAAATTGTCCAGTAGGCAGCTATGCGTCTCAAGTGCGCGCAGGCTGGTCATGGCTCCAATTTCAATATAGCCTTCTTGCTCTTTAATGTAATCAAGTTGCAGCTTGGACAAATCCACTGCCGTACCTATTCGCTTTGCGCCCATTTTCAAATAGGCACATCCGCCCAGTACAGTATTATTCCTTTTATCCGTGAGTATTTTGTATGCTTCTTCAACGGTATCTGGTTGAACTAAATCACGCAACGTAAACACCCAAAATCCTCCTTTAATGAGCGAAAAGCTTCTCTACGTACCAAATCACATAGTTTTATTATACCTGTAAATGGTGAACATCTTCAATATATATGTTACTAATGTTCGACTTTTGGTAAGAAATACCGTTCTGTAGAACGAAAAACCCCTCACAGATATAATTCTGAGAAGGGCTGACCTTTCACGCCGCAGCCAGTGAACTTTTGCCGACTATAGAGTGTCTTTGCTACTTCTTAATTTCAAATGAACTTTTTAAGGAAACTATCTGATTAAAAACAACTTTTTCCTGATTTGTATACTTAGGATCGACATTGAAATAACCGTGACGGAAAAACTGAAACTTGTCATGCGGGCCGACATTGTGTAAGTTGGGCTCTATAAAACCTTGCAAGATCTCAAGCGAGCCAGGATTAACATTTTCGAGAAAGGATTTTTCATCTTCTTCATCTTGCACGATTAAATCACTATACAATCTAAATTCTGCGGGCCGAGCCTTGCCGGCATCAACCCAATGAATCGTGCCTTTAACTTTGCGGCCGGTAAAGCCTGAGCCGCTTTTAGTTTCTGGATCATACGTACAGTGAATCTCTTTAATATTGCCTTGTTCGTCCTTAAAGACATCATTACATTTGATAAAATATGCATGCTTAAGTCTGACTTCATTACCGGGAAATAGTCTAAAATATTTTGCAGGAGGATCTTCCATAAAATCGTCTTGCTCGATATATATTTCACGCGAAAACGGAATTTGTCGATTACCCATGGCCGGATTTTCCGGGTTAATTTCTGCTTCCAGCATCTCGACCTGTTCTTCCGGATAGTTTGTTATCACAACTTTTAATGGGCTTAAAACCCCCATTGTGCGCGGTGCTTTCAATTTCAGGTCTTCCCGGATAAAATGTTCCAACATTTTTGCGTCTACAATGCTATCAGACTTCGCAACTCCGATTTCGCGTGCAAAAGCGCGAATAGCCTCTGGCGTATACCCTCGGCGTCGCAAGCCTGAAATTGTGGGCATACGCGGATCATCCCAACCATCAACAACGTGTTCTTCCACTAGTTGCTTAAGTTTACGCTTGCTCATTACAGTATTGGTTAAGTTTAAACGAGCGAATTCATACTGTCTCGGAGTGTGCTCCATTTCGCAAGCGCGAATCACCCAATCATAGAGAGGACGGTGGTCCTCAAACTCCAAGGTACAAATGGAATGTGTTACTCCTTCCAGCGCATCCTCAATCGGATGAGCATAGTCGTACATGGGATATATACACCATGCATCACCAGTATTATGATGTGAGGCATGGGCAATTCTATATAGAATTGGATCTCTTAAATTAATATTAGGGGATGTCATGTCTATTTTAGCGCGTAATACCTTTTCGCCGTCTTTAAACTCTCCTGCCCGCATCTTGGCAAACAATTGCAAGTTTGTGGAGACTTCTCGGTTACGGTAGGGACTCTCTTGCCCGGGTTTGGTTAAAGTGCCCCTGGTAAGTCTGATCTGCTCTGCCGGCAAGTCACAGACATAGGCCAAGCCCTTGTTGATTAGCAAAACTGCTCGATCGTACATCGCTTCAAAGTAATCTGAGGCGTAAAATAAGTTATCCCAACGGTACCCTAGCCACAGCACATCCTCTTTGATCGACTCAACATACTCAATATCTTCCTTGGAAGGGTTAGTGTCATCAAAACGCAAATTTGTTTTACCCTTAAATTCGTCAGCCAAATCGAAATTGAGGCAAATGGACTTAGCGTGACCGATATGTAAATATCCATTTGGCTCCGGCGGGAAGCGAGTAACAACTTCTTTAACTTTCCCCGCATTAACATCGTCTGCAATAATATTACGCAAAAAATTCGATGACCTATTATCCACCTTTAAACATCCTTTCCCGAAGCACCGCAGCTATAGTAAAATAATACTTTTTACACCGTAAGAGTTCAATACACTTTTTAAGATTTTACCCACCTTTGCCTCGCTCTAACCAGCAAACATCAGGCCGGCCTAAAAGTAATTTAGACCGGCCTACGGAAAAATTTTTCTTACGAAACGCTTTTGCTGTCTTTGGGTTTAGTTAAGCTCTCGGGCAATATGCTGGCTGGAAAGCGGGGTGCAATATCCAAGTAATCCTTAATCCCGCTACGCATAGGTTTAAGTTTAACTTCCAGACCTGTTGGTTTGGAGTTAAGCCGCAAACTAATTTTCCGGAACATGGCATGCCCTCCCTTTCAACGCTTACGAGGTTAGCTGACGGGTTCGGGTCGAAAAGATTAACCCTACCTGTAGTAATACAGGATTCACCCCAAAGTTGGTTCCCCCGCTCTTCCAAAGGAAAATTAAGCGCAATTACTATGCAGTTAACATCATTATACGCAGATTTGTTGATTTTGACAACATTAGGCTACGGTTATCTGTTGCGTACTGCCGCTTGTTTATCCAGCCACTTACTCAGTTTCACCGGACGGCGTGGAGCCCTGGCGTGCGCTACGCAGTCTGAAACGGAGACGGAATATTTTCTGCCGAACAAATTTCGCTGCTTTACAGTGAAATCGTATTGCTTGCTCGCGATTAGTTTATTTCTAAACCATTCCGTATGAAGATGCTCATCGACAAAATTATGCTGCAGCAAACGGATTGTCTCAGCGCTGTCAGGATTTTCTTGGCGCAATCTACTAATTAGTTTGTTATAGTCTTGCATTGCCTTTTGTTCTAGCGCAATATTTAAACTTAGGACGCCGTTTAGTCCCGTTTGGGCCGAAATATTTCCGGCAAGCCGCCCGAAGAGCGGCGCAATTAAATCGCCCAAAAAGGTTGGGGTGCCGCCGATTTCCCTTATCTTTGCCGCTATATTATCGACATGCTGTTGTTCTATGAGTGCTATACGCTCAAAAACGATGCCGGAGTAGCGTTTGGCAAACCATTTGCTTTGCGCTGTATATAACTTCACTTGACTTTGTTCCAAACTGTAAAACCAATTAAGTTGTGCAATAAGTTGATTATTTTCCATATACATATCCTCACGTGTAGTAGTCCTAGCTTATACCGCATCGCCATCAATTATACCGCCTCAACTAACCACTTAATTGTTGGCATCGTTTGCCATCTATCCGGTTGACACAGTTAAATAATCTGCCTATAATTATTTTAGCTCGTTAAATTGTCATTCTGCCAAAACCTTAATTTGGACGTAGCTGCGGCAATTTTTGTGACCATTTTCACAGAACGGGCAATATGATGTTGGAGGTCATCCCATGTTTACAGACAAAGTGTTAACCTGCAGAGAGTGCGGACGCGAATTCGACTTTACCGCATCAGAGCAGGAGTTCTACGCCGAGAAAGGGTTTACGAATGAACCAGGTCGTTGCCCGGAATGTAGAGCAGCCCGTAAGGCCCAAACCAGAAATGGTGGAGGATTTGGTCGTCCGCAGCGTCAAATGTACCCAGCCGTATGTTCCGACTGCGGTAAAGAAACTACCGTACCATTTCAACCAACCGGTGATAAACCGGTATACTGCCGGGAGTGTTTTCAAGCTCGCAACCAAAATAATTGGTAGAAATTAAATAAGCCTTCCCCAGTCTTAGGTGACTAGGGAAGGCTTTTTTGCATTTGTTGCATTTGTGTCCTAGGCCAGAAGCTCAAGCGATTTGACCAAGGCATGATGATGCTCAGGGGGTAATTTAACTTCACTATTTTTAACGTCATTTAACGCTTTGTGGTGTGCTTTTATGGCAGCTTCCGACGAAGAAAAACACCCATCCACCAGATTACCCAAAGATTCCGCCAGTTGGTGCTGACCATTAACTTGTAAGTAGTCGTAGAGCACCTGAGCATACTTGTACACATCTTCCGTCGAGTTAATATTGTACGACATTACATTACCTCCTTTTGAACAACTATTACTGTATAGTAATTACTAAATTTCTCTCATAGTAACAGATTTACACTGTTTTCGCAAAGAAATTGCCCGAAAACTAAAATCCATTCAATTCACAAGCTGCTTTTAAGCACAAATGGTACTAAAGCCAGGATAATTCCGACTCCGACATTCAACGCGACGCCAGGTATAAAATATGAGTAAAACATTAACACCAGACCTACTATAAGAAAAATCAACCGCGTAGTTTTTTTGCCATAGACAAAATAAGCTAAACCAACAGAGCTTATAACCAGGTTGAAAAACAGAGCCATTTGCGTCCACCTCCAAGGTTTGATTTTGTTCCACCTGTAATAGGCGCAGATCTAAATTCAACGGGTTTGCGCAGGCACTTAATCCTAATCTGTTTACAGTTGTTCTTGGTTACAGCAAATATTCCTGCTTAACTCACTATCCTTTAGCTGAAATTAAGGTTAAAATGAAAAAGTGTCGCGAACTAGCGCAACACTATTAATCACTATTTATTAATCATTATTTATTAAGAGGTGTTAATATGGGCAAAAAAAAACACTGTGAGGTTCCCCTGCCGTATGATGATGAATATACGAGGCGCGTCAGTCGTTTAGTTGATGACTACGAAAGTCATATCATGGCCCATCTCAATGAACAATACCTTAAACGCACCTCACCAGGTGATCGCTTATCTGATAAAATCGCTAAATTTGGTGGCAGTTGGTACTTCATCGTTGTTTTTGCTGTCTTTTTAACCTTATGGATGGTCTGGAACAGTTTGCGCTTTACATACCATTTCGACGCGGAACCATTCATTTTGTTAAACTTAATCCTTTCCTTTACTGCTGCCTTTCAGGCGCCCATTATTTTAATGAGCCAGAATCGCCAGGCGCAACGCGAAAAGCATGAAACTGTAATTGACTTTGCGATCAATTACAAGGCTGAGCTGGAAATCGACGATATCCAATCCCATTTGCACCGGATAGAAGGTGATTTGGCGGATCTGAAGGATATGTTATTAGCCAATACGCCAAAATAAACACTGCGAATACTAACTAAGCCCAACTCCTCATTATTTGGAGTTGGGCTTAGTTAGTATTCGCCCCAGCGTAATTAATTTGTTACGCTGGAATCAAGTATCAACACAAAAACTTGCCCCGGTCCATGCACGCCCAAAGCCAGATCCATTTCAATGTCCGAAGTCCGACTGGGACCGGTAATGAAGTTTACGGCAGCCGGCATCTTCGCTGCATCGAGTTGCGCAAAAACATTTCCCAGCGTTGGCAGGAGTTTGTTTTGGTCCACTACAGCAATGTGCACCGGCGGCAGCAGACTGACAACACGACTTTGCTGCGGATTACTCATGATGGCCAATGTACCGGTATTAGCGATCGCAAAGTCGGCCCAGGTGATACCAACATCAACGCTCGCACAACGGCGTAACATCGTCGCCCTTGCGGCTAGATTGTCCCACAAGGTTACGTTAACTCCGGAAGCGCGGCAAATATCCGGAATACCAGCTTGCAAGATTTTGGCGGAATTCCAGGTTATTACTGACTTAGCCTTAAGTTCTGCCAGCAAAGCACTTATGCTCGCCTGTAATTGTGTGATGTCCGGCACGACCGTACACCGCGTAGTTAACTTAGTGCAATTCGATGTAAATTCACTGATCAGTTGGTCCGAGTTTGCTGCGTTCACAGGCGACAATTCAGGCCTTAGCGCAGCTGGACGTGTGGGTCTGGTGTCAGGCAATGGACGCCCCAAACATTTTGTCAATTTTGCCAAGAAGACTTGTTCAGCACCACCGTCTTGGCTAGCCATTAATCTTGCACCTCTTTTACCAGTTTGTCCCAGCGCTTACGAAAAGGCTCCTTGGCTACTGCAGGAAAATAGCGGGAATTAGTCCAACCGGCAAGCGGTGTCGGACCGCCTTCCAAGTGGTTGCCGTGCATCAATGGCCGTTGCAGAAAATAACCAGATTGCATCGCCCAACGGTATTTCCCCGGTCGGCTAAACAAACTGCCCCAGGTGCGAAAGGCCATACGTTCCAGTTCCGGGGTGTACCCGGCTTTGCAACGTCGATAGCGTAGGCGAACCAAATGTTCGTGCAACGGTATCATCACCGGGCATGCTTCGCTACACGCGGCACATAAGGTTGAGGCATAAGCTAATTCTCCCCAATGCTGTAGATCATCATTAAGCAATGGTGTAATAACTGAACCGATGGGACCACCGTAAACAGAACCATAGGCAAACCCGCCAATTTGTCGGTACACAGGACAAACGTTAAAACATGCCCCGCAGCGGATACAGTGTAAAGCTGAGCGGAATTCCGGATCAACGAGAAGATTAGTACGGCCATTATCGACAATAATGACGTGGAGTTCCTCCGGGCCGTCTAGTTCGCCTTGCTGATGTGGCCCAGTGATTAACGAAACATAGCTCGTAAGTTTTTGGCCGGTAGCACTACGCGGCAACAAGTTCAAGACCACTTCCAGGTCACTCAGGGAAGGCACTATGCGTTCCATACCCATCAAGACAATATGAACCTTAGGCAGGCTAGTGACCATCCGCCCGTTGCCCTCATTTGTCACTAAGGCGATTGACCCGGTCTCAGCCACGGCAAAATTGCATCCACTTAGCCCAACATCGGCAGCGAGAAACCTCTCGCGCAGCATTCTCCGAGCGAAGGAATTGAGCGAAGGAGTATCAGCTGGGATAACTTCACCGGCGACGTGCGAAAACAACTCTGCGATCTGATAGCGGTTTTTGTGAATCGCGGGAACGATGATGTGTGAGGGTGGTTCATCTGCCAACTGGATAATGTACTCCGCCAAATCTGTTTCCACCACTGTCACACCGCTGTCTTGCAGTGCCTTATTGAGATGTACTTCCTCGGAAACCATGGACTTCGATTTCACCATAATTTTGGCTTGATGGGCAGTAACAACTTGGCTTACGGTTTGAATCACATCATTAGCACTGTCGGCAAAATGCACCTGTCCGCCATTACGCCGGACATTGCCTGCGAATTCTTGCAAATAGTAATCCAAATTTGCAATTACATGTTCCCGGATATCCTTCCCAAGTGCACGCCATGCATTCCAATTACCACGCTCCTCAGCCGCCTTTAACCTATTATTCCGCAAAATTGCCGTAGCCTTTTTTACTGCTTGCCGCATGTTCTGATCTTGGAGGGCATTTTTGATGCGCCTTTTAAATTGAGCATTATTTGGTGCTGTCATTGACTCATCCCCTCAGCCAGCAATTGAGTGATGTGAACCGCCCTAACTGCATGTCCTTGATGTTGCAGTCGACCCCCAATATTCATTAGGCAGCCCAAATCAACCCCTGTTACGACATCCGCACCGGACCGAAGAATATTTTGCACCTTCTCCTCCACCATTTCTTCCGAGACAGCTGCCATCTTTACGGCAAATGTACCGCCAAAGCCACAACAGTCTGATGCGTTAGGCAGCTCAACTAATTCTAAATCTTGCACCTGGCGCAGTAACTTTAAAGGTTCATCTTTAATTCCCAGTAAGCGCGTGGCGTGACAAGACGGATGATAGGTTACTTTGGCGGGATAGCGCGCGCCAAGATTCTCCAAATGTAATACATTGACTAAGAATTGAGTTACTTCAAACGTCTTTTCCCCCAGCTGTTTCACCTTTACTTCCCACTGCGCGTCACCTTGGAATAACAGCGGATAATCAATTTTAAACATGGCAACACAGGAACCTGACGGTGAGATTACATAATCGCTGGCTGCGAAAGCTTCAATCATGCCTTTGGCAACATCGCGTGCTTCATCCCAGTAACCCGAATTAAATGCCGGTTGTCCGCAGCAAGTTTGTTCGGGTGGAAAGTCCAGCTTAATCCCTTGTCCGTTGAGAAGCTTGATTACGCATTCTCCGACTTCAGGAAAGAAATTATCAGCAATGCAGGTAACAAAAAAAGAGGCCTTCATAAGGCTACCTCCTCAAGCTTCTTTCCTTGAGAAGTATTCCCTGAAGCCTCTCTTACAATACAGAACTACCAAACAAAACGGCGCAGAATGCTCTGCAAATCATTAGCGGTGTTGGCAAGCTCATCCGCAGTACCGGCAACCTCTTGCGTTAAACTCGATTGGCTTTCAACTGTGGCGACAGCTTGTTTTGTCGCTTCCGCAAACTCAGTGGCAATAGCATTGGCGCTATTTTGGGTAACGGACAGAATTTCACTTTGCTGCAGCAAATAATCGGTATTACTCAAGTTGTCTTGTGCTTTAGCCGCCGTAGAATAAATAACTTCATCCAAAGTATTTATGGCCATTCCCGCCTTTTTAATGACCAACTTTCCCTTATCTACCTCAGACAGGCCGACCCCCATGCCTTCGACAGCTTCATATACCATTTTATGAACCTTGTCGACCAGTTCTTTAATCAAACCCGTTGAGTTAGCAGTATTGTCAGCAAGTTTGCGAACTTCTTCCGCCACTACCGCAAAACCTGCCCCGTGCTCGCCCGCCCTTGCCGCTTCTATAGCCGCATTTAGCGCCAGTAAGTTAGTCTGCGCTGCTACCCCTTCAATAATTGACACAATGTCACCGATCTTTTTCGTCTCATCCGCCAAATTCAAGATGGAATTATTAACTTGAGTGGTAACTTGAAAGATTGTCTCCATTTCAGCGGTTGCGTCACTCACAGCCGTTTTTCCATCCTTACTGGTTTGTTTGGCTGAGGTTGCAAGTTGTAGGACATCATTGCTGCTGGCTTTAATACTGGTTATAGCGGTTTCGATATCCTGCATGCTGGTTTTTGCCCTTTGCATACTTTCGAGCTGCTCAAGTGAGCCACTGCTAAATTCTTCTAAAACAGACAATAAATGATGATAATTGCTTGCCAACATTTTGGTATGATCGACTTGAAATTTACTGATTCGTTCCGACTGACCTGAAGCGGTTGCCAAGTTAATGATGATTGATTTAACCCCCATCGAAAGTTTGTTAACTTCATAGCCAAGTGTACCCAATTCGTCTTGCGCCTTGGGGCTTGCCAAAACTCGCAAATCGCCCTTAGCAACAGCTTTAGTGACCCTGAAGCTTTCATGTAAAGATGCAATAATCTTGTTAATAAATAAACATATAAGTCCGACTTGAATTAGGACCATAAGCACAGCGATTGCGGTATTAATGGGCGAAAATGGCGATCGTACAGTCACCATAATGCCTAGCACAATTGTCGGAAGTGTACCGAGTAAAGCTCGTTGAGTGAGCTTGGCTTGATGCCCTGGAATTCCTAAGCGAATATAGTAGCAGTGTTCGCCTTGTAGGTAAATTGGACATGCCACGTCAATCAATACTTCGCCGGTATTGCGATGGTAAATCTGAATAATCGGCTCTTTACTTTCAGCACCCTTTTTACCTACTGGATCGTCAAATAAAATGCCTTCGCGTAAACGATTAGAATGAAGCAAAGCGCGTGTATCTAAGGAACAGATCAACAGGTATTCATTGTTTCCGATATTATCCTCAATTAGTTGTCGTAACTCGTCAATACATCCGCGCCAATCCCCACCTGATTGGGTTAAAACAGCTTCAAACAGAGTGGCAATAGCAGAAATTTGTTTAATGGCCGCTTTACGTTTGCCAGAACTCAAGCTTATTTCTGCCAAGATATGTCCCCCTTTGCATAATTTTACAGTTGAAATTGTAAAAATTGATACATTATTGTGCTTTATTATATATTACTAGTAAAAATCGCTATAATCAAGATATTATGCAGAATATTCTTTATAAATGTTTTGTATTCTTTTTTTCTATCATCAGGTGATGACTGGCCCGATGCCCGGAGTTATACTATAGAAGTTGATTGCTAAAAGTTGGTTTAAGGAGCAATTTCTATGTGGTTTAATATAACAGTGATATCCGTACTGGGTTTTTTGGCCGCTGCCGTGGATGCTATCGCCGGCGGGGGCGGCTTAATCAGTTTGCCGGCCTTACTCTTTGTGGGTGTTCCACCCCATATGGCCTTAGGTACTAATAAGTTCGCCTCTACTTGTGCTTCTCTCAATAGTTCTGTAACCTATGCTCGCTCAGGCAAGACCTACCTGCCGCTAGTCAAATGGCAAATTATCTTTACATTTTTCGGAGCAGTGCTTGGGGTCATCTCCGTGCTTGCCCTCAGCTCTGATTTTCTGAACAAGGCCGTTCTGATTATGATTCTTGCTGTTGGTATTTATACCTTAGCGCGCAAAAACTTGGGCATGCACGATAATTTTCAAGGCTTAACTTCGCGCAAAATCGCCATTGGGTGCTGCTTTGCTCTGCTGCTTGGCTTTTACGACGGATTTTTCGGACCTGGTACAGGTTCCTTTTTGATTTTTTGCTTTATTACTATTTATGGTTTTGACTTTCTTTCTGCCTCCGCCAATGCCAAGGCGCTTAATTTCACAAGTAATTTGGCAGCTTTAATCCTGTTTGCTTGGAATGGCAAGATTGTTTTTAGTTTCGGTATACCAATGGCCCTCGCCATGATTTTAGGCTCTGTGTGTGGGACAAAACTCGCAATTAAGCAAGGCGCCAAGCTTGTAAAGCCGATCTTTGTTACAATGTCTTTACTTGTCGCTGCCAAACTGGGATACCAACTATTCCTAAACACCTAGTAAAACCTAAAGTAATGGATCCTAAAGTAAAGGAACCTCACCTTACGCTTGTTGTGTCTCCAACACGTAAAGTGGGGTTCCTTTTGGTTTGATTAAGTGTGCGGAAACTACTAGAAGAGCCCGCTTACGGCACCTGTTTCAACATCAACATCGATACGACGGTAAGCTGGGTCTGACGCAGTACCCGGCATCAAGCTGATATCGCCGGCAACGGGACAGAGAAACTTCGCACCGCCATACACAAGAATATCGCGAATTGGTAACGTCCAGCCCTTAGGCACACCCTTTAATGTAGGGTCGTGGGTGAGACTTAAGTGTGTTTTTACCATCATTGTTTGGAAGTCGTCATAGTATGCATCAGCTTCAAAACGTTTGGCCTTAGCTTCGGCAAGAGGTGAAAACACTACCCCATCCGCTCCATACACTTCCTTAGCAATCGTCTGCACTCGCTCCCGCAAGGGCATCTCTAACGGGTAAAGCGGTTTATATTTCGATGGTTCATTACACGCATCCAAAACTAGATCAGCTAATTCAAGTGCACCTTCCCCGCCATACATCCAATGTTGAGAAAGTGCGCAGCGCACTCCTAATTCGGACATGGTTTGTTTAATTAAGTTGACTTCAGCTTGGGTATCCGTATAAAAGCTGTTAATGCATACGACCGGAACAATCCCTGATTTCTGCACAACCTTGACCATATGAATCAGGTTCGCCATGCCCGCGGCAACCAGTTCCAGGTTTTCTTTGGTATATGCTTCAGGCAAAGGACGCCCTGGCGCCACAGTAGGCCCGCCTCCGTGCATCTTAAGCGCACGGACTGTTGCCACAATGACGGATACGTTCGGTACATTGCCGCTCAGACGACACTTAACATTCCAAAACTTTTCAAACCCAATATCGGCCGCAAAGCCGCTTTCTGTTACAGTGTAATCAAACAGTTTTAAGGCTAAACGGTCCGAGATAATTGAGTTTTGACCTATCGCAATATTGGCGAAGGGACCGGCATGCACTAAGACTGGCTGGCCTTCCACAGAGTAACACAAGGTCGGATTTATCGTATTACGCATCCAAGCAGCCATGGCTCCGGCAACATCTAGATCAGAAGTCGTAACAGGCTTACCTGTTCGATCATATCCGACAATTACATGGCCTAACCGTTCCCTTAAGTCAGCCAAGTCGCGCGAAACCGCTAAAATCGCCATCAACTCGGAGCCGACTGTTATGCCAAATTTTGATTGAAACATCAAGCCGTCTTTCTTCCCGCCAACTCCAATAATGATATTGCGCAAGGCTTGCGCAGCAAAATCCATTACCCAACCCATCTCTACATTTTTGGGATCAACATCCAGCCGCCGTAGATTGCGCTGGGCAAGCTCTGCATCAGTATAATTTGCTTCATGCTGCATGCGCGATGTCAACGCCACCATTGCCAAGTTGTGAGCGTTGGCAATATCATTAATATCGCCGGTAAGCCCTAAAGAAAACTCGGTCATGGGAATTAACAAGGCATTACCGCCGCCAGCGGCAGTACCTTTGATGTTCATGGTTGGTCCGCCGGAGGGTTGCCGTAAAGCTCCCCCTACTTTCATACCTCTTTTTCCGAGGCCTTGAATCAGCCCCATGGAAACCGTAGTTTTTCCCTCGCCCAGCGGAGTTGGCGTAATTGCCGTAACTTCTATGTACTTACCGTCCGGTTTATCCCGGAGACGCTGCATAATGTTGAGGAAATTTAATTTTGGTGTCTTGCCGTATGGGATAATTTCGTCTTTTTGCAGGCCCAACATTTCCACCCATGCTTCGGGCGCAGGCAAATGTTTTTCCGCCTCTTCGGCGATTTGCCAGTCTTTATACTTGGTTGGGTCCATAGTTTTTGGATCGTAAGGCATTATTTATTCCACATCTCCATTCCACTTGGCTATTGTCGGCACCCTGCAACAACCGTATAGTTCCACCTCCTTAGAGCTGCTGCATTATTGGCTATAATAACTAATTATACCAATTTTTATCACGTGTGAGTAGGAAACTGCTCTCTATTAATCTTGCATTTTCGACATAAATAGCCGCCAGGACGAGCGCATAACAAAAAACGCCTTGACTCAATGTCAAGGCGTTACTACACTTTCAAGCTGTCGTTGCTGTACACAGTTTTTGTTCGGACAAGTTTTAACTTCTTTAGCTTTTAGCCTGATAGTTTTTTACTATTTGCTCTGTTCACAAACACAAGACCAAGCGCTACTAAGACCAGACCGGCCAACATGGCAGCACTTAACCGCTCACCAGGCAATAACAAAGCCGACAATATTGCCCCCGCAACCGGAGTAATAAAAGAATAAATAACGATTTCTCCCGCCTTGTTATATTTAAGTAGGGAATACCAAAGAAAAAAAGCTATCGCTGAGATAAATGCTGCATAGATAAGCAACAGCCAAGCGGAAGTACTAAATACCATATCGCCGCCTTTTAGCCCCGGCAACCCAGCTGCCAAGAGCACTAGGGAACCCATCAAGAGTTGTCCTGCTGTCAACAGTATTGGGTCAATATCTTTAGCCATACGCTTTCCCAGCAGATTACCGGCCGCACTGGCCAAACCGGCAATTAGCATAAAGCCCTCCCCAACCAGGGTAAAATCCAAACTGAAGTTTTTGCCCCAGTTTACTAAAATAATCCCACCCAATCCGGTCAGCAATCCCAATAATTTGCGCCGGTTCAATTTATCATTGGTATAGATGAAATGAGCCATAAGCACTACAAAGAATGTAGAGCTTGAAGATAGGATTGCGCCCTTCATTCCGCTGGTATGATTCAATCCGTAATAGAAAAAGAAATACTGCATACTTATTTGCACAACGCCTAGGACTGTGAGTTTCCAGCCTAGGCCTTTTTGCCATTTAAGCACTTCCCTATTACTTAGTAAAATTAGAGTAAATAAGAGTAGGCTAGCGAGCAAAAACCGCATTCCGGCAAGCACAAGTTGTGCTGCAAGATTACCCGGGTCGATATGCATAATAACAAAACTTATTTTTAGCACAGGAAAAGCGCTGCCCCACAGAATAGACGCCGCAATTGCCAGTATAACGACGGAAACCTTATTCCTAAAAAGCTTACCTGAGACCATCTCAGCCGGATCTGATTTAACGTTGTCCACTCAGGCAGCCCCTTCTCTCAAAATCAAAATTCTATAAATTATAACCTATCTTAACCCTCGTGTAAATATTAACTTGGGAAGTTAGATTATTTTTTACCGTTAAAAGCTGTTTTCGTATCATTATAACCTATTTTATTACCGTTCACACTCGTATTATTGTTTTTCAGAACATTCTGAACCATAATCAAACTGATACAAGAAAGTTTTAGTTTAATCGCGAAAGGAGTATGCACATGAATGAGCTAAAGTCTGGTACCGGTTTAGTTCCTCCCCAAGTGAGTAACTTCATCAAATGGGCAGAGGAAGACGTGGATGGTTTTTGGGAAAAGGCCGCCTTAGACGCCGCAGATGAGATCCACTGGTTTAAAAAATGGGACAAAGTTTTTAGTTGGGACTATCCGAATTTCAAATGGTATGAAGGTGGCCTAACCAACATTTCATATAATTGTCTCGACTATAATGTCGAACGGGGACGCGGCGGCAAAGCGGCATTAGTTTTTGAATCAGGCGAGACTGACTCGACAGAAGTGATTACCTATGCTCAACTTTTACACTTGGTGAAACGTTATGCTGCTGCCCTACGTGGTCTGGGCGTGGAAAAAGGCGACCGAGTGTGTATTTACATGCCGACCAGTATTGAATCAGTGGCCTCTATGTTGGCGTGCGCTAGGGTTGGCGCCATTCATGTCGTCATCTTTGCCGGTTTTTCTCCGGTTGCGATTTCCGACCGAGTGACAATTTCCGGAGCTGAATATATGTTAGTTCAGGATCAAGGATCACGCCGTGGCAAACCTATTGACCTTAAAAAATTAGTCGACGATGGTATCGCTCTCTGCCCACAGGGCCAAGTTAAGCAAGTAGTAGTTCTAAACAAGAGTGAAAATCCTTCGTTGCAGGCTGGACGCGATATACTTTGGGAGGATTTCCTAGCCGGTGCAGAGGGTCAGGGGTCTGCCCCTGAACCCATGGAATCCAATGACCCTCTCTTTTTATTGCCCACTTCCGGCACCACCGCTAAACCCAAGGTTACAGTGCAAAAACACGGCGGCTATCAAATGTATGTCTACTCAATGGGTAAATGGATATACGGGCTAAACGAAAATGATGTTTGGTTCTGCACTTCCGATATTGGGTGGATTGTCGGTCATAGCTTCAATGTGTATGGTCCTTTGCTCAGTGGATGCACGTCAGTCCTCTACGATGGAGCGCCGGACTACCCGCGCAAAGATATGTGGTGGGATGTAGCGGAGCGCAATAAAGCTACGGCAATGTGGCTTTCACCAACTGGTGTGCGTGGTTTAATGCGTTTAGGGGATGATCAACCGCGCAAGCACGATTTAAGCTCTGTGCAACGTATTTTCTGCGCCGGAGAGGTATTGAATCCACCCGCGTGGCAGTGGTTGCAGGTTGAAATTTTCGAAAATAGAATCCCGGTAATTGACCATATGTGGCAAACTGAAACCGCCGCTCCGATCTTCGCCAACCCTTACGGTCTGGGTATAATCCCTATTAAACCAGGTTCGGCTGGAATTCCGGTACCAGGTGTTGTGGCCATGGTCGTCGACGAAAAAACAGGCGAACCGCTTGCGCCTGGTGAAAAAGGGGTTGTGATAATTAAACGTCCCTTCCCAGGACTGACATCCACTTTATGGCAAGACAATGAGAACTACAAAAACCAATATTGGGAGAAAACTACTGCCTCCATGCGTTCTTACTACTGTGGTGATGCCGCAGCCATGGATGAAGACGGCTATGTATGGTTTGCCGGCCGCTCAGATGAGGTTATGAAAATTGCAGCCCACCGTATCGGTACGGTGGAAGTAGAAAGTGCGCTTATTTCACACCCGGCTGTAGTCGAAGCCGGTGTTTCTGGGGTGCCGGATGAACTTAGAGGTGAGGTTGCCTGCGCCTTTGTAGTACTCCGTGCTGGATTCGAGCCAAGTGCAGCCCTGCAAAAAGAATTAATTCAACACGTACGTGACACCATGGGACCGATTGTCGTTATGCGTGATATTGAATTTGTTAAAACATTACCAAAAACCCGTAGCGGTAAAATTATGCGTCGCATCATGCGCACCCTGCTATCCGGAAGTCAACCCGGGGACCTCTCAACGATTGAAGAAGAAGCCTCAATCGAAGAAATTAAGGATGCAATCAGTAAAATGAAGGCCTAAGCCCCACACAATAACACTCATAGAATACTTTGAGTTCGAATAACCTCACACCATGTCAAACACAGACATGGTGTGAGGTTATTTTTTATCAACGCTCGCCTCCTGTTTAAAAAAAAAGTAGTTGACCAAGCGACTTTTGCATTTTAATATATATGTTATTAACATCTTACTGTAAATCACAGTAAGCATTGAAAACGGAGTGATTTTATGTCTGAACGCAAAAAGGCACATGCCTCACGTCATGCTCCTGCCTTTATCCTTCTCTTTTTGGCGCGAGGTGCGAATTACGGCGCGGCCCTGCTCGCCCAAATGGAACAAGAAATGCCGCATTTTCTAGGTGACAGTGCTATGATTTACAGGACTCTGCGCGACTTGGAAAACCAAGAGTGTCTCAAAACGTCCTGGCAAACTGAGGGCAGTGGCCCTCCGAAAAAAATTTATCAGATAACACCCAAGGGCTGGCTGAGATTGACAGAATTTAAACAAGATATCTTGAAGCGGCAAGAAAACTTCTCTTACTTTTTGAGCTCGTTCCAAGCAATCCAGCACTCTGAGCAACCACAGACTGGGGAGGAATTACGATGAGTACAGTCTATCCTGAGGGCAGCAAGAGCCGAGTTAATATCTGGCGCACCAGCATCTTTACTATTGCCCACATGTTTAACGACACATCACCAAACTTATATCCGGTCTTATTACCTGTACTAATGGTACAGCTAAACTTTGGCACTGCCGCGGCTGGTTTAATCAGTACCGTCAGCGCCCTTACTGCTCAGCTTTTGCAACCGGTCATGGGAATGTGGGCTGACCGGATTGGCGGCAAGTATTTTGTAGTTGGCGGTTTAGCAATTGGCAGTATTCTAGCAGGTGTTTCCTTAGGCTTAGCTCCGACGTATAACCTATTACTGCTAGGCTTACTGGTTGCAGGCTTAGGTAATGCGTCATTTCATCCGCACGCTTCTGCGCTGGTCAGCGATGTTACCGGCAACCGAAAAGGCTTTGGCATGAGTCTATTTATGATTGGCGGCAACTTTGGCCGCGCATTAGCGCCCATAATGGCTAGTACTGCCTTTCTCCTTGGCGGTCGACACGGCCTGATTTTAGCTGCTCTACCCGGAATTATTATGTCCATCGTGATGTTTCGCGTCCTAACTCCTGCCCCCGAACCGAAGCCTCACCTCGGTAAGATATTTACCCCGGAATTTATCAAGGGTTTACGTAAGGCGAGCAGTCTGCTGGTCGTCGTTGGACTGCGGTCCATGGCTACATTGACCACTTTAACATTACTGCCGATTTTGTGGAAGTTATGGGGGCATCCCATGGCTGAAACGGCCGGATTACTCTCATTAATGTTCATTGCCGGCAGTTTGGGAAATGTTGCAGGCGGCTATCTGTCTGACATTTTCGGGCCCAAGCCGGTACTGGTAGCTTCAGCGATATTATCCAGCCTGTGGTTGATACTCTTTCTAAGCACAAGTAATCCGGTTCTATCATTTTTGTTAATTGCCTTGTTGGGAGCCTCACTCTATTCTACCGGCTCTGTTGTAATGGTATTCAGCCAAGCCCTCTTCCCCGCGAACAAGGGCATGGCCTCAGGCCTAACCTTGGGCATTGGTAATACCCTAGGTTCACTAGGCGTAGCGGTGCTGGGCTTCATTTCAGACCGCTATTCCCCTGCCATCGGGCTTTGGCTCACCGCAGGTGCTTTGTTGTTAAGCGTGCCATTTGTCCTTGGACTGAAATTTAACAACCCCGACTGATAAAGCGTCGCCAGCCTCTTCGCTTTTTACTCGTCACAGCCAAATTCAGCAGCAAATTCACCCAAATCCATCAAAACCTGGCGCGGTTTACTCCCCTCAAATCCGCCTACAACGCCTCTTTGCTCCAGCAAATCCATGAGGCGGGCTGCCCTGGTATACCCTACTCTTAACCGACGTTGCAATAAGGATACTGAAGCCATCCCACTGGTAATGAATAAGCGCGCCGCTTCAGCAAATAGCTCATCATCTTCTATCTCTGCTTCAGCCGTAGCTGCTGCCTCAAAAGGGATGGAAAGGTATTCAGGCCTCGCCTGGCCTTTCCAATGTGTCACCACCCGGTCTACTTCCTGATCGGATAGAAAACACCCTTGAACCCGCAACGGTTTTGGCATCCCCAGTGGATAATAGAGCATATCCCCTTTTCCCAGCAATTTATCGGCCCCGGCTCCGTCCAATATGGTGCGCGAATCAATTTGCGAACTGACTGCAAATGCTATCCGCGATGGAATATTAGCTTTAATAATACCGGTAATGACGTCCACAGAGGGCCGCTGAGTAGCAACCACCAAATGGATGCCGGCGGCTCGAGCCTTTTGCGCCAGACGACATATGGACTCTTCCACATCGCCGGGCGCAACCATCATCAAATCAGCTAACTCGTCAATTAGAACCATAATATAGGGCAAGGGCGGTTTCGGTTTATTAACTTCGTTATAGCGAGTAATTTCTCTTACCCCTGCACCCGCAAATAGTTCATAACGTGTTTCCATTTCGTTCACAATCCAGCGTAAAGCAGCGGCTGCCTTTTTAGGGTCAGTAACCACCGGTGCTATGAGGTGCGGAATACCATTATATTTAGCCAATTCCACCATTTTAGGATCAACCAGCAAGAATTTCACTTCATCCGGTTTTGCCCTATACAATATACTGGTAATGATACTGTTCATGCAAACACTTTTACCCGAGCCAGTCGCACCCGCCACCAGCAGATGAGGCATCCGGGCTAAATCGGCAACAATCCTCTTGCCTGCGATGTCCTTACCTAGCGCAAATAGCAATTTACTCTCGCCGTCCGGTTTTTCTGACTCCAGCACCTCGCGGAATTTAACCGGTGTCACATGCTTATTGGGTACTTCAATCCCAACAGCTGACTTTCCGGGGATCGGAGCTTCAATCCGAATGTCCGGGGCCGCCAGCGCCAAAGCCATATCGTCTGCCAGATTCACAATCCGGCTGATTTTAATACCGGGTGCCGGTTGCACTTCATAGCGAGTAATTGCGGGACCGTGCGAAATTTCAATCACTTTTACTTTAACACCGAAATTTGCTAGTACCTCTTCGAGCTTAGCACCGTTTTTTTCAGCACTACCGTCATTGATAAAATTGACAGGTTCAACAGAGTCGAGTAAAGTCCACGGTGGAAGACTTATCGGCTTCCCGACCCTGGCTGTAGGCAAATTATGAGGTGACTGTGCGGATATAGCCAGATCGTCAGTCAAGTCATTTATATTCTTAGTGTCTGCCGAGTCAAGCACGTAAGCCATATCCAAGGTATTGTCCAAGTCTAAGGTATCATCCAAATCTAAAGTATCATCCAAATCTAAGGTATCATCCAAGGCTGAGGCATTATCCAGGGCTGAGGCATTATCCAGGGCTGAGGCATTATCCAGGGCTGAGGCATTATCCAGGGCTGAGGCATTATCCAAGTTTACGCTAGCAACCAAATTTACGGTATTATTCAGTTCCATGGTTTCTTGATATCGTGGAACTGACCGATTTAACTGCTGTGGCTGGGGTGAAACTTCCCACTTCAATTGTTTTAGGGTTTGTTTGGCGTTCCGAACCTCTTCCACAGGCATTTTTGCCTTTACATCTTCTGCACTGTCTTCGGCAAAGTAGTCAGTAAATGGACGCCCGATACTGGTAAGATTAGCTTTACCGCCTGAACCTGAGCCAAAATAGGTAGTAAAGTTGTGCCCCACGTCATCTAGCGCTGCCAATGGCTCGAGCGGTGTTTTCGCTTCATCAAGCGGATCAGGGTCAGCAAAGTATACTTGGAAACCTCGTTTGTTGACTGAGACCTCACTTTTATTGCCTAAAGGGCTTGCATTTGACCGTTTTAGCACGCTGCTATCCCGTTCACGGCTGGGCTTTTGTTCCGGTTTAGCTGCTTTAGACTTAGGATTGGCGGTGACTAAAAATAAACCTATGGCAGCAGTGATAAACGGACCTAGCCAAGCAAGTTGTCCCAGTCCGGCCTCAAAAACTTTTGCCAATTTCTCACCCAGCATGCCCCCTGCACCAAAAAAACCAATCACCGCAAACAATGAAAAAAGGATCATTAAGCTGCCGATAGCAACTAAATATATCCTCTTATTAATGCTAGATCTCTGTGCCCGCTGTGGATATCTGTCTGACATAATTGCCCCCTAATTTAGTGCATTTAGTAACATATTCTAGTAGTAATTATGGATTAACCTCTGAATCTTGTCAAACAAATAACAACAGGTGAACCTGTTGTTACCTAGTGGATAAATAGGTTTAAGCTTAAGATTTAATTAAAGCAGGGTTGCGTTCCAGCGGAATATGGGTATCCAAATGACCCAGGATGCTTTCTTCAACTTTGCCTTCCAGAAGGAACTGAACCCTATGGATCTGCGGCAATTCTGTAAGTGAGTTGACGATACCAAAAATTGTAGCATTTTCACCCGAAGTTCCGCCCCAATGCCGTTCGCGAAATTCGTGTGAAAAATCCAAATACACAATATCATCCTTGACCCAGGCGCGCAGTAGCTTAGCTTGCTCCGGTATAACTTTGCCATAGCGTGGATCACCTTGTTGCAGAGCGGCGATTATGCTTTTCACGATACCTCCATTAACTACCGTAACGTCGCGGTAAACCTTAACCAAGAAATCTCCTTGTTGCTCATAGCTAGGAAAATACAGGGCCACTTTCAACTGTTTTATTTGTGGCTTAGACGGAACGGTAGTCGAGGGCTTTTGCGGTGCAGGGGTGGGGGTGGGTGTAGGAACAGTTTGTGTTGGCGCCGGCTGCACAACTGGTTGAACTTCGAATTTTGTGACAGCAGAACACCCTGTCAACATCAGTCCTGCCAAAAGTACGACAAATACTCGTTTCAAGCTCTCTCCTCCTCGATACATTTTAGTTGATATCTATCTGTATGCCTCATAGGCTAGTATTGCTAAACAGATGATTTTACGCCCAAAGTAAAGTAAAGCCTCGCAACTACCGTTGCGAGGCTTTACTTCAGACGATTTATTATGCTATTTTTATACTCTTTTTAGCGTTGTAGGGTTCGAAAGTCTGTTCCAGCAATACACCTTCTTGGTCTAAAATTGCAGTACCGGTATGCATAAAACCACGTTTGGCATGATAGCGCAAATCCTTAAACTGCACAATCTGACAATCATTAAGCCACTGGTGGGAAACATGATAGTGGGGCGTGAAATCACGAAATACCTCGCCTAGCTCACTATCTTCTGCTGTATCAATTGCCGGATGCTGTCGTTTGTCCAAGATTTCTTTAACAACAATAGTTGGCTTTCCGAAAGGTACCGAACCAATTACAACGTCATTTTCACGCTCAAGCACAAAGTTCCAACTAAAAAGTCGATACATGGCCGGAAAAACCATAATTTCGTTGCGTTCCCCACCTAATTGTTGTTGCACCATATTTAAGACATCACACTTACCACGCCAGCGTAGGAAAACGTATACTGCGGACACTGCAAACGCCCAGCCGGAAAAGTTTTGATTATAGATATTATGCCAAAAGGTAAATATAAAGGAACCCAAGATAATCGGATCACTGACAATGATCGAATTAATAGTAAGCCGTCGCTTCACAAACGGCCAGAGCAACCTCGCACCGTAAGAATTGAGCAAATCGAAAATTCCATGTGAAAGGGTTCCTGCTAAAGTCCACCCAAATAACGACCAAAAATGAACACCTGGAAACGCAAAGTAGAGTACTCCGCTAATTACCAATGCAATGCCGGTCAAAACCGGCAGTGAGTGAGATATTCCACGGTGGTGCTTTAAATAGGTTAAATGCCCCTTTGTCTGCATGATAATATCCAAATCAGGCGCCATCGAACCCAAAATCGAGCCAATATAGATGGGATTGTCCCAGGCAAAAGGTTGACCAGAGAGTGCTGCTACCCCGGCGCCTATGAGAGCGTGGGAAATTGGATCCACTTGTATCACCTTTTCTAAACTTAGAATTTTTTTAAATTCATTTATCAGTTGAATTATACCATTATATTAAGCATTACACACGTGAAATTCATGTAAATATAGCGTATATTTAGTTATTTTTATACCAAATTTGTTATTTTGTGGGGCAACCATTAGAGCAAAAACCCCCATGCAGTTCAGTTCAGTTTGTGCAGGGGGTTTTTACCAGTATATTATTTAACTGTCACACTTTAAGCAACTAACATTTAGCATTCAAAAAAGCAGGTTGGCGGCAAATCCGGCGAGAATTCCTGCAACGACAACTGTAGCAGTTGTGAAAGCGAGAATACGCCAGGTAAACACTCTTTTGACAATCATGATCGAAGGCAGACTGATGGCCGGCAAGGTGATTAGTAAAGCCGCAGCAGGTCCTACCCCTAAGCCGAAGGATAGCAGCGTCTGAATGATGGGTACCTCACCTGCTGTAGGAATAACAAAGAGTGCCCCGGCGATGGCGAGAGTGATTAAGACAATAATACTATTGTCCCAAGCTGGTGTGAGAACCGGAAACAACCAAGCACGCGCCGCCCCTAGGACAAACACCACGATCAAGTAAGCTGGTATTGTATCGATAATTAATACTCCAAGTGCGCGCAGCCAACGTACGACCAAATTACCTTCATCGCTTGAGCTTGCAGGTTGTGCCTCTGCTATGACATTATCACTAAGCTGAGTGGCATCGGCCCACTTGTCCCCTAAGGGAGCGATAGCGAAAATGAGAATTACTCCAACAACTATCCTTAATATAGCGTACTTCCAGGATAGCACAAATCCCATAAAAATTATCGTAGCAGGATTTAGTACAGGGTTAGCTAACCAGAAGGCTAAGGAGGAACCTACGGAAGCTTGTTGTTTGCGTAGCCCCACAGTAACTGGTGCCGCACAGCAAGTGCACATCATCGAAGGTACAGCGAGTGCTGATGCAGCCGCCGCACTACCGAAAGATGTACGGTTAAACATGCGTATAACCCAGTCTGTCGGGATTAATACCTGAACCAAAGATCCTAAAAGGATACCTAGCACAACTGCTTCCCAGACGGATTTAAAATACCCAACTGTAAAACTCCAGGCTGCAGCCCAGGAGGGTGCAGGCGGGACGTTAGTTTTGCCGGAAATTATAGATGCGCCAATAGAGTGCTTTGCGGCAGCAATAAATACCTTGTGATAGTATGGATTCCATTTGACGTAAAATACGCCCGCCACCGCTATGATAGCAAAGATGAGTGCCAACCAAATGTTGCGTTGATATTTTTCGCCCGTTACTTGCGAGTTTAGACCGGTTTGAGACATTAAAAGTACTCCTTTCAGCTCTTTAACTTCTAGTAAATAAAAATTATTAATTTCGCTTTATTGTACTATATTATAGTTATATTGTATATAAACAATTATGTTTATCAATAATTCAAGATTCCTGTTCGCTATGTAACGAAGAATTAAAACGGCAGGTACATGTGCCCAAAGTACCTGCCGTACGTACATGCATATTTACTTTTTGCGAAATAACTGATGTTTCTGCATCTCGGCCTGGACTTGAATACTGCATCTTTCGCAGATATAGGTATAGTTTGTGTTTTTGGCTAATTTAGGGTAATCCTTATGGGCCTTGGTCAAATCGCTAGTTCCACCGCAAATAGTGCACTTTACCTGCATAATAATCCTCTCCTCATATGCTTAGATGCCGTGCCTTTGTCCCGGCTCGCCAGGCCTAAGTGCATAATATAGGTTATGAACCCCAACCACATTGGTGTATTTTAATAGCGATACGCCGTAAATAAACACCACAGCTTTAAGACTTAAAAATGCCGCCACTCACCAAAACAACCACCCCGTAATGAGGTGGTTGTCATATATTAGTCCGTTACGCTAATCGCTGCAACAGGGCATTGATCTTCCGCCTCTTTGGCGGTATCAAGCCATTCTTCCTTAACTTCTTCTACTTTAACGTGGGCAAAACCGTCGTCTTGCAGTTCAAAAACTTCCGGACACACTTCCGGACACAGTCCACAGCCAATACACTCGGTGCTAACTTCAGCTTTACTCATAACTTATTGACCTCCTAATTTGAAAATTCCCCCTTTAGATTCCCCAAGACAAGGCACAGCCATACAAAGTTCACTTCTCGATCTTCAGTAAGTTGGTTAACCCACTATTTTCGACTTTAGCCTTGACAACTACTTGCACTGCTTGGTTAGGAAACTCTTCTTCCCAGGTATCTTTAAGATCACGCCATTGAGCCGGGAATTTCCGCGCAGTAGCCGCGCCTAAGCCTAAAATATCCAATTTATACTCTGTCTGCGCCCGCGTGACCACATTTTGAATTTCTTGTTTGACCGCTGCACCTTGTTCAGCTTCTAATTGCTTTAGCATACCTGGATCATCCAAGAGATCCGCACCCATCTGCTCCCCTATGTTGCTTGTCACCTCAACATCAATCGAATATTTAACCGTGCCGTCTTCCAAGTATGGTTTAACCTTACCTGATGCATTTTTGATCTCGAGTGAAATTCGCTGATTCGGCTTGCCGGGGTAAGGCACTACAATAATTCCACTCTTAACCTCACCTCGGATAAACAGGTAGCCTCTGGTTTGCGTGGCAGTGAGCCATCCCACCAGCTTGTCCGTACGAAAAACATATGATCCAACCAGCCTAGCGATTTTTTGTCCGTTTATCACATTAATTTCGACTCTGCTTAACACCGGCTGCAAAGACTCATCGGCACACTCATTGAAAGTGTCTAAAATATTAGTTGAAACCGATTTCGCAACATCATGCGAATCTTTTAACAACATTTCAAGGTTTTGGGCCGGAATTGGTCCCAGTAAGGGTTTAAGGTTGATAACATCGGCTGCACTACCGCTACTTACCAGAAACCATGTTGTAAGACGTAGTTCATGGTCCCGTAGAAAAAAATCCAGTACCGGTAAAATTCCTTCACGCGCTAAGCCTTCTCCAACTACTATAGCCATAGTATGAGGGTAATAGAGTTTACGCCCGGATTCTTCGACGAAATTGCGTACAGCATCAAAAACCGTCTTTCCCTGCGCCGTGAGAATCTCTACTGCCGTATTCTCACTTGCACTCCCTTCCGAGCTAGCAGAGGCAACAGGTTTGATCACCTGGGCTGTAAGGATAACTTGTTGGTCTTCCCCCTTATCAATGCCCATTGCTGCGACAATTACCAGCTGATTCAAGTCGCGTCGGTTCCAACAGCCCGTTACCAGAAATAAACTTATTACAAGGCAGAAAAGAAAGACAAACTTTTTACGATGTTTCATGGCTGCTGAGACCGTTCATTTTTCGGTTTAGCCGCTTTTGCAACTCGCCTGCGCCCGGCCAGGGGGGTTAATAACGCTGGTCTGGTTTGCATCGACCATACTGGGGCTTTAATTAGCACATCTTTTAAACCCTGGACATTTCCCGGAGCCACAGGATACAAGTAAGGTACGCCAAAGGAACGCAATTTTGCTAAATGAACCAGTACTAAGATCATCCCGGCAAGTATCCCGAACAAGCCCATAAACATTGCAGAAAGGGCAAAAAATATACGCAATATGATAATTGAATCCCCTAAGGGCACCAAAACAAAACTGGCTATGGCGGTTAGAGCGACTACAATAACCATCGTATTACTGATTAATCCTGCCTGTACTGCAGCCTCTCCTAAAACCAAGGCTCCCACGATACTTACCGCTTGCCCAATAGGCCGTGGCATTCTGACTCCTGCTTCCCGCATGATTTCGAATATCACACCCATAATAAACACTTCCACATAGGCGGGATAAGGAATTCCCTCCCGTGCCCCGGCCATGGTGACTACTAGCAGCGTTGGCAGCAAGTCTGGTTGAAAACTCTCCAAACTAATATACAGAGCCGGTGATAAAACAGTTATGAATAAGGCTGCGACTCTAATCCAGCGCACAATTGTTACGGAATAAGGCCTGGAATAATAATCCTCAGCACTTTGCAGCGCTTCGCTGAAGAGGAACGGTACTGTCAGTACAAATGGTGTTCCGTCCACAAAAACCGCCACTCTGCCCTCAAGCACTTTGCCTGCTACAACATCCGGTTTTTCCGAGTTGCCTATCGTCGGAAAAATAGAAAGTTGATCTTCAATAAATTGTTCTATATAGCCGCTTTCTAATACCGCATCAATATCAATTTTTGCTAGGCGTAATTTTACTTCAGTGATGAGCTTAGGGTTGGCTATGTCGTGCACGTAGGCTATCGACACTGTGGTACTACTTTGCCGCCCCATGGTCAAGCTTTCAATCCTCAGGTTGGTACTTTTAATTTTACGCCGCAAAAGTGCCACGTTAACTCCGATAGTTTCATTAAATCCTTCACGCGGCCCACGTACAACATTTTCGGTTTCTGCCTTTTCGACCCCTCTGGACTCCCAGCCCTTGGTATTAATCAACAATCCCATGTGGGTGCCATCTAGCAATAACGCGGTTTTGCCTGAAAGAATACCAGCGATAATTTCTTCTAAGTACGCAGAGTTTTCCACGCTGTTGTTTGGTAACGCATAATTTTGCAACAGGTCGATTATGTTATTGTGATTTAGCTCTTTGAGCCTGTTAGTTTCTTGTGTAAGTTCAAACATCAGTGGCTTTAAAATAGTGTCATTGACTAATGCGGGACTGACAATTCCATCGATGTAGACTAGTGCCGCGCCATTTTTGGCATTGAAACCTAGTTTGAATTGGCGGTACACAACATCTGTCGAGTTGGCAAAGCGTGTTTGCAGCACCGCCAAATTCTTTTCCAGACTGCCATTCAGCAAAGGCCCGTCAACCTTTTGCTGTTTGACACCCATAGTATTATCTGCCAGACGACGATAACCAAGCATCCGTTTGAGCAATTCTAACACTAATATTCCGACCTTTCCCCCGCCATGCTCAGCTTTGACGCAGTCTTAACAGACTGACAAGCAAGAGTAAGCCTAAAAGCAGACCTTCAACCATGATTGTTAAATAAGGAAGTGTATTTACCACAAAATATTGACGCGCGGCCACACTCGGGAATGCTAGAGTTGTCACCAGCAGGAGCACCCCCCCGTTTATTATTGTCAGCAATCTGTGTTTATGCGTTAGACCTGTAACTTGCTCCAAGCCTAATGTACTACAGTAATTCGTTAGGATAACACCGATAAAACTTCCCGCCACCCAGATTATTACCAATAAAGATTCCACATGTTCTAAAAAATCACCGACACTAATCATCTGAACTAAACGGTAAATAGGGTAAATTTGCGTACTGCTGAGGTTAACGCCGATCACTGCAATCGTTTCCACCAATATAATCATCAGACCCACTACAATAGCTGTGGTTGCAGCCAAAATGGCTAAGAGTGTTTTGTGCTTGTTGTTGTGCTGGGGTAGCAACATGCCCGCAACAATAAGGTTGCCGAGCCAAGTAGTTGGCAGGAAACTGCTTTGGACAATTTCTCCAAATGTATGTTGAAAAACAGGTTCCAGGTATTCTAAATGTACATTGTTAATACTCAACGTGATTATTAAGCAGAGCGAACCTACGATAACAGGTGCAATTACTTCACTTACACGCGCAATCACTTCCAACCCTGCATCAACGGTGTAGGCGCAAATCAGCAAAATTAGCAGCGAAAAGGCTAATTTCGGAGTTTCCGGCATCATAACTGTAGCAAGGTAATCAACTACCACCATTAAAATCTGTATACTTATACCGGCAAAATAAATTACAAACACCAATCCAGCTAATTTGCCTAGCCACTTACCGAATAAAGTTTCACAATACTGCACCATGGTTTGGTTAGGATGTCTGAGGCTAAGCACGTAAATAATTACACCGAAACAACTATCAAAAAACAAGGACAGCAAGAGAACAAGCCAAACATCTTGTTGTGCTTGATTGATCATCATCTTGGGTAGGGTAAATAACATTGAACCAATGGCGAGACAAAACAGCAAAAATATCAACTGGCGAGTGGAGATTCGTTCATCTGTAAGCATATCACTGTAATTCCCCAACTATATTTTCCTATAGGTATGATGTACGATTTTACTGGTTTAAATGCACCCAAAGTAAAGGGAGAGGACTCGTCCTCTCCCTTTACTTTGGGTGCATTTATTGCATTTGTTTACTACCTAGAAACCGCAACCACTGTTAAATTTATCCCACTTCGCGTCCACGTCAGCCTGGATCGCACTCACTGTCTCCGGGCTCAAGTGGGCAAATCTGCCTTGTTGGTTTAAATACTCGCCAACCGGCTTGCGGTTTACGGGTCGGTGCGTAAATCTAAATTCTCCCTGTTCATGTTCAGCCAAAGGCCAAATTCCAGTTTGCACGGCAAGTCGCCCCATGGCCACGGTTTGGCTTGTAGCGTGTCCCCACCCTGGCGGACACGGTGCTAAAACCTGAATATAAGCGGGGCCAGGTGCTTGCATCGCCTTTTGGATTTTTTTGATGTAATCATCGGGATAGGCGATGCTGGCTGAAGCAACATAAGGTATGCCATGATCGACCGCAATGGCCAACATATCCTTCTTCGGTCTGTTTTCCCACATTTCGTTTGGTCCGCCGGGGGTAGTTGAAGTTATAGCGCCGTAAGGCGTAGCTCCGCTGCGCTGAGTACCGGTATTCATGTAGGCTTCATTATCGTAGCATAGCCAAATGAACTTTTCGCCGCGTTCCATCGCACCGGAGAGCGCTTGAAGACCGATGTCCACCGTACCACCGTCACCGACAAAGCCCAGGACGTTAACGTCTTCCCGTCCTTTACGTTTTAGGCCGGCTACAACGCCCGAAACAACTGCTCCCGTACCTGGAAAGACGGAAGTTACACAGGTCACTCCAAAAGCTAATTGCGGATAAAAAGTGGTAACCCCCATTAAACAACTGGCGGTAGTTACTACAACGGTATTTTTCCCTAAAACCTTAAGCGCCAGACGCAGAGCCAGGTTGCCGCCGCAGCCTGCGCAGGCCATGCTGCCGTACACTAATTCCTCTGCCGGAAGTTCTTTAATGCTGTTTATCATCTTTACCCCCTTAGCCCTATAAACTCAACAGGTTGCGCTACAGTATCAAGTTCCACTGCTTGTACAATTTTTTGATACATCAGTTCAAGATCACTTGGCTTAATATCACGCCCGCCTAACCCGGCGATAAAGTTAATAATTTGCTGCTGCGCTGTGTTGCCGGCTAGTGCAGCTTTGACCTCGGTGCCAAGTGCACCTTGATTGCCGAAGGAATAGTTGCGGTCTAAAATACCAATACCTTTCACCTGGCTTAAAACTTCAACCAGGGCTTTACTGGGAAAGGGTCGAAATGAGCGTACTTTAAGGACTCCGGTTTTCAGACCGCTAGAGCGCAATTTATCCGCTACAACACGCGCGGTACCAGTAACCGAACCCATGGTGACAAGTACATATTCCGCATCTGCACAGCGATAGGCGTCAATTAAACCGGCCTGCTCGCGGCCGAATATTGCTGCAAACCGCGCAGAAATTTGCGGAATTAAGTGTAGGGCTGCATCCATCCCTAACTGCTGACTGTATTTGTATTCCATGTAACGATCAGGTGCCACGCCAATGGAAAACGTAAAAGGAGTTGCTGGATCAATGCTATAAAGCGGTTGATAGGTTGGCAAGAATTGCTGTACTGCTTGTAAGTCGGGTAATTCCACCAACTCGTCGGTATGTGAAACCACAAAACCATCTAGACAGACCATAACCGGTGTCCGTACAGCGGAGTCTTCACTGAGCAAGTAGGCTTGCAGACAAGTGTCAAAGGCTTCTTGGGCGTTTTCTACATATAACTGAATCCAGCCTTGATCACGCATGGAAACAGAATCTTGGTGGTCCCCCCAGATAGTCCAAGGTGCTGCCATACCTCGATTCGCCACAGCCATCACCATCGGCATCCGATTACCGCTGACATAGGGCAGCATTTCGCACATATAAGCCAGTCCCTGCGAACTGGTAGCGGTAAATACACGACATCCGGCGCTGACGGCCCCAAAGCATGCTGCTAGAGCGGAGTGTTCTGATTCTACCTTAATATACTCGGCATCCAATTCGCCCTGTGCGATGAATTCAGCCACTTTTTCCACAATTGTAGATTGAGGCGTAATCGGGTAGGCAGCTATCACCTCAGGTTGAATCATTCTGACAGCGTGAGCAACAGCAGCATTACCGTTAATAAACTTGCGTTCAAACATTGGCGACCTCCTCAACCATGACCATAGCTTGACGGTAACATTCGGTGGCGCAAATTCCGCAGCCTTTACAATAATCCCAGTCGATTGTCAAACCTGCTGCAGTTAATTTTATTACGCCATCAGGACATAAAACATCACATAGACCGCACAAATTGCATTTTTCAACCTGGACTTGCGGACGCATCGAACGCCATGAACCGGTTGTAAGCGGACGTTGCGGACACTTAAGGTGCGGCGCTAAATTAGCGTGTGGCGAATTCGGCATTGTGTTTCCTCCCACTGATAGCGTTAAAGGCTGCGGCTGCGGCTGCGACATTCTTGGCCGCCAGCTGCGACGGCAGGGCCTCCGCAATTGCTTTTTGCACCGCGGCCAGACTTACTATTCCTGTTGCTGCGCTTAGCGCACCAACCATAGTTGTATTGGTAATCGGCCGGCCGATAATGCTTTGCGCAATTTGAGTCGCATCAATTGCTATGTACTCATAGTCGGAGGAACTTGGTTGCTCCGCTTGGGCACCGGGCCAATTGATAACAACTTTGCCACCCGGTTTTAGTCCTGCAGTAACATTGACCGTACCTAAAAGAGTGGAGTCAAGCACGACGACATAGTCCGGTTCGTATATTTCGCTGCGATCTAAAATTACTCCCGCGTCGATTTTCGTGAAAGCCATTACCGGGGCGCCTCTGCGCTCTACACCAAAGGCCGGAAAAGATTGGGCGTAGTAGTTTTCATATACACTGGCAGCCAGCCCCAAGATCCTAGCCGCAGTCACTGCACCTTGTCCTCCCCTGCCATGCCATCTGATTTGCAACAACCTCAAACCCCTCCTTAAAACTCACTTGCTCTAATTAGTTAAATGTTATTATCTGATATTAATATCTGGTAATAGTACCAGGTACTAATATTATAGTTTATTTACCCATTTTTAGCAAGTGATGCTCAGTTTGCCACAGGGGTCGCCGACAACTACGAATGCTTTAAGGTGCCTTGGGGTAAGAGCCTAACAATTTAACTTTAACCTGTTGCTGCTGCAGGGCCGCCAGCACGTCTTGAATAGGTACTGAAAGAGCGTAGCCGTCGACATCAATAAAAAAGATATATTCCCCCAGACGTTGTTTGGACGGCCGGGATTGAATATGCGTTAAATTAATTTCGCGTACCGCAAACTCATGCAACACTTGGTAGAGCGCACCAGGTCTGTCTGCCGTTACCAATGCCAACGAAGTTTTGTCACAGTTGCTCATCTCCGCCAGGCGGTGTCCGACCATTATGAACCGTGTTTCGTTCTGCCTAATGTCTTGAATACCCTCCGCTTGGCAGCACAGACCGTATACCTCGGCTGCCCGCAGCGGGGCGATAGCTGCCCAGTTTTGCTTAGCGGCTGCCACTTGCTTCGCAGCTTCTGCTGTACTTGAGCACACGACCTGAACAGCACTACCCAAGTTTTGTTCAATAAATTCACGGCACTGCCCGAGCCCTTGTTCATGCGAATAAACCGTTGCGATTTGACTAAGCTCCAGCGGGTGTGCTGTTAACAGGCATTGTTTAATATGATGTTTGAATTCACGGTAAATCAGCAGTTCTTCCGATTGGATCAAGGTATCCAGTGTAGCTCCAACTTGACCCTCTATCGAATTTTCCACCGGCACAAAAGCCCAATCTATTGCCTTTTGATCACACGCTCGCAACAGCTGGGGAATCGTAGTATAAATGCATACCTGGGGTGGATTACGCTTAAACTCAGCGTCACCGGCTAAAAAACAGTGGACTGCCTCTTCGGAAAAACTCCCTTCAGGGCCCAAACAACCTATGCGCTGCATATATTCAATTCTCCTTTGCGTACATTATCCTCAGTTTTGCTGACTGATACTGGACCTTTGGCCCCAATCTCAGCCTGTATTTGCACTGAATGGGCAAATATTTGACTATATAAATCCTCAATCAGCTCGGGTGAACAGTCCATATTTTGCGCTGCATGTCGGAGACGTTGGATGATTGACGCTTCCCGTGCGCTATCTTGAATTGTGCCCTTACCTTTCGCCCAACCTATATGTTGGACTAATTGCATGCGCTGCGCTATTAGGTCCACCAAGGCTATATCCACTATATCAATCCTGGCACGTAAGGCCGCAAGCGTATTACCGTGCACCGGACCAGCAAAACTGCGTTGCACAGAGTGAGCAACCGCTACCAATTCTGTGGCTAAAAGTTTAAACTGTTCAGGGGTAAGAGACTGTGGGCCATCGCTTTTTGCTTCGGCCGGATTAGGGTGCATTTCAATCAACAACCCATCTGCTCCCGCGGCCACTGCCGCCTTGGCCAAACCAGGTATGATGTCGGTTCTACCCGCGGCATGACTAGGGTCGACAATGACAGGCAAATGAGATAATCCTTTGGCTACCAGCATCGCACCAAGATCCAGGGTATTCCGGGTCGTTGTTTCAAAAGTACGAATCCCTCGTTCACATAATATTACGCGTGGGTTGCCGCTGGCAAGGATGTATTCTGCTGCCATCAGCCACTCCTCAACCGTAGCCGCTAAACCCCGTTTTAAAATTACAGGCAGGTCGGTTTTGCCGGCCAGCTTTAACAGTTGGAAATTTTGCATATTGCGCGCCCCGATTTGAATGATATCAACCTCAGCAGCCACTAAGTTTAGGCTTTCCGGATCGATTACCTCTGTTGCCGCCAAAAGTCCATGCGCATGTGCGGCCTCTACTAAATATTGGATGCCCTGCTGCCCCAGTCCCTGGAAACTGTACGGGGAGGTGCGTGGCTTAAATACCCCGCCGCGCAATACCTTGCCACCGCACTCGGACACGGTTTGAGCGGCCTGGTACATCTGCGCCGCAGATTCAACAGCACACGGTCCACCCATCAACATAACTTCACGCCCACCTAAAGTGGCCCCGGCCAAATCCAACACAGTGCGCGAAGCTTTAATTCCGGCTAAATGCAAATCTTTCATTTTTACGTCCCCCTAAATATTAAAAGTTCACGGCTTTCATCCCCTAGGGACGAAAGCCGTGAACTTCCGTGGTACCACCCATTTTGGCCAAAATTGACCCACTTAAGCGAGTACACCATATTAATCCACGCTTTCCGGACCAAATAAAAAAACTTCTCATCCCTAAGGGACGAGAAGTTGTCTCGCAAAACCACCCAAACTGTAAAGTCCGCAAAGGTACAGGAGCATATCCGATACCCCCTTCCAACTAACGGGGAAGAACCGTCCTAGCCTACTTTTATGTTCAGCCGGCAGCTCAGGAGGGAACTTCAACTGGTACACCTATAGAAGAGCTTTCAGTCTATGACTCTTCCTCCCTAAAAAGTTGCAGGCAGTTTACTTTTCTCCATCATCGCTTTTAAATTTTCAATTTTGTTTATTATATGGCACGAAATTGCCACTGTCAATAGTTAAAGCCTATTTTGCCAAAACGTTTTGCTTGCCTTCTAAGCGGGCATTTTGAACTTCAGTCTTAATAGCAGCTTTAGCTTGACCAATGGTTAAGGGCAATACGTCACAAGCCAACACATCTTCGCGCTGTAACAATTCGGCTAAATGCGCTATACGCGGCAGACGCAGCTTATTGTGGCGAATTATTTCCTTGGCGTCAAACGCTTCGGCAGTTGTGCCTGAAAAAACAATTTCCCCTTGGTTCATAACCACAACTCGGTCCGCCAGTAAAGGCACCACATCAACATCATGCGAAGCAAAGACTAGGGTGATGTGCAGCGTTTGATTAATCTGGTTGAGTAGATCTACCAACTGTGCCACACCACGCGGATCTAAAGCGGCCGTTGGTTCATCGAGCACGAGTACTTCTGGTTGCATAGCTAAGACAGTGGCCAAAGCTACTCGTTTTTTCTCGCCTCCACTTAGGCGACTGGGACTTTTGTGGGTGTAACCAGTCAGACCGACCACATCGAGAGCCCAACTAACTTGCTCCTCAAGCGAGTTTTTAGGTACCCCAAGATTGAGCAAACCATAACTTATCTCTTGGTGAACTGTGGCGGAAAAAAGTTGATCATCCGGGTCTTGAAAGACCATACCCACGCTACGGCGGATTGTCTTATAATTTTCTTTCACCACAGGTAACCCTTTAAACAAAACTTCACCAGCTGAGGGTTGCAGTAGTCCATTAAACAGTTGAAACAAGGTCGATTTCCCGGCACCGTTGGCTCCAAGTATCGCTACTCTTTCCCCTGGTAAAACTGACAAGTTGATGTTCTTTAACGCTTGCGTTCCATCGTAATAAGAATAACTCACATCGGTCAATTTCAACAATTCCATCACTGTATCCTCAATTTCCCCCAAATAATCTGTCTAAACTAACTAAGGCAAACCAATTAGTGCAAAAACAGGTCGGAAGCCACCACAACCACTAAGGCCAAAACGCCACTATAAGCAAATCTTAAATCACCGGGCGAAATCTTATGTTTATAATACGGCGGCACAGCAGCATCTTCATCATAACCGCGCGAGAGCATTGCTTTATAAATTCGCGTACTGCGATCAAGCGCTTTGATTAAAACATGTCCGGCAATACTGCCCACATCCATGGCTTGTTTGTACCACGGTTGCCAGGAGCTGCCACGGCTGAGCTGAGCGCGCCGCATACTTAGCGCTGTCTCCTCGACCAATAAAATATACCTATACATCATCTCCGCAAGATCCACCATAATGCCGGGGGTGTGCAGTGCTCGCAAGGTTGCCAGGATTTCCGGCATCGGAGTGCTTAATGCCAGCAAAACTGCCAGCGAAACTGCCGTTATAATCCTTAGCAATACTAAAACTCCCAGCGCGAGACCTTCCCGGTAGGCTGGTAAAACCCAAAAATATAGGTTAACCCGGAACATAATGGTGTGGCCTTGGGTAAATAACAGATTAAGCAATACCAACCACGCTACTTCAAACGGTATTAGCATCCTTGTGAAAAATTTTGTCCAAGGTAACTGCATCGTGGAAAATAGAAATACTGCCGCAAACAACACAGCCCCTACTGTATACCAGTGCCGCAATGCCACTACCACGAAAATTGCCCCTAAAAACAAGCAGGTCTTGACACGCCCATCCAAGCGATGCAGTAGTGATTCATTTGGTTCGAATTCTTTGAGTAAGGCTAAATCCATGCATGACCTCTATTCTTCCGGCTTCGGTTCCGGAAAAAGTTTCTGCCAGTTATGACCTACGATCATGCCGACAAAGAAATTAGCGACCGAAAATGCCCCTACCTGGGCATCTCCCGGCAAATTAATAAATGGGTGCGGCTGTTGATGTGACACCACTGCTGCCATTTGGTTCACGGTATCATCGGTGCCGACTCCGGTCATATTGTGAGCATCCATATATTTAGCCGAGGCGAAAATGGCAAACAGCAACACAAACATCGTAATTAACATCGTGCGGGTGAATGGATCAAACCAGCTTACTTCACTATTCGGCTTTACTGCCTTATTCGGCTGTAGTGCATTATTTTTCACTTAGCTGCCTCCCGCTTTGCTTTGGAATTGGTTATAACCCCGGGTAATAAATCAGGGCGGCGGTTAACCATGACCCTAAGAACGGCCGCGGTAAACACTGCTTCAGCTATCGCTAAGGGAAGCTGGGTCGGACCGTAACCGAGGAAGAAAATCAGCCATTGCTGCAATAGCGGAACGTGACCGTGCAAGCTTAAGGCGAGTTCAAACGAACTGGTTAAATAAGTTGCAACATCACCGATAAAACCCGCCACTCCGGCCGCCAGCCACAGCGGACCCTTGACGGCGCGAATTAGTTTCCAACAAAAATATCCGGCAAAAGCACCCACAATACCCATCGAAAAAGTGTTGGCTCCGATAGTAGTTATCCCACCATGACCTAACAAGATAGCTTGAAAAAACAATACAATAGTAGATATTACAACTGTAGCAAACGGACCGACAACAATAGCTGCCAGCGGCGTGCCGACAGGATGCGAACACGAGCCCGACACCGGTACCGGCAAATGCATGGCGGAAATGACAAAAACCGCCACTCCTGCCATGGCCAGAAATGGCTTATAGGAAAGATTATCTGCCACCCGGCGCTTAATTTCTCTAATTCCAGGAATAATAAATACAGCTGTTACACCGTACCAAGCCGCACACGCTTGGGGTGACAATATACCATCTTCAATATGCAAAAAATGCTCCTCCTCCAATAATATCTCTAGCAAAAGCGCGTAAAAAAACCTCTGCAACATTGCAGAGGGTCACCGGTACTCATTCATAAAGTACACAAAAACTACCCCCTATCTTCCGTAGGTTGCCGTACTCAGAACAAGCAGGTCTCCTGGCTTAAGGTCATTGCCATCTTACGCCTTCCCGGTATACACCAGTGACATCTTGTAAGATAACTCCCTTTTACAGTGGCGGGACCGCGTCAGATTGTAACTGACTTCCCTTTTAAACACATTCCCCTCAGGGAAGTGTACTTGCTCCGCTCATGATTAAATTGTCTTTAACAATTTACCATTTTTAGGTACGTTTGTCAATCCTCACTGGAGTTAACTGCCTGAATATTTTTAACTAAGATTGTGGGCAGAAACCTGAATAGTATTGCTGATCCCAGTTATGCCTGCAACCTGACGCGCCAACTGTTCAGCTCGCACACGATCATCTACATCAAACACTTCACCATACAAAAAAGCCATACCCTTGACCACGTGCACCTTAATTGTGCCCCGGCTGAGATTTTTTTCCCGGCTAAGCATATCTCTAAGCCGATTAGTAAGAGCCCTGTCTCCATCCGTTGCACCGTGTCTGGCCTTGAGTTCGGAATGGATGGCCCGCACACCCGGAATGCGATAGGCAATATCGGCTGCAAGTTCAATATCTTTAATGCTATCCACCATGCCCTGGAATTTAACAACACCATTAAGGGTGGATGTGTTTATTTTCCTTACATCAAGTATGCCGGAATTAGCTATAGCACGCTCTACAGCATTAGTAACGTTCGCATCATCTGGACTGTCGGTCTCGCCGACTTTAATTTGACTTACGACATCCTTCACGCAACGCACCCCAGCAGCTATGGCTTCCGCCGTATGAGCGATATCGAGTGTTGGTGCGTGCCCAAGTAAGTATACGATGCCATCTTTGGTGGTGGCGCCTAACTTGCGCACCCCTTCACGCTCTGATTTGGCTAAATGGGCTAAAACTTGGGTATTGATATCCTTGTCAGGCAAAAAATTATCCATGGCCACGGTCAGCCCGTTTTCCACCCGCTCAACGCCATATACTTGTTGCGCTATTTTCTCAGCAGTGAGTTTTTCTGCCAACACATCTACAATTCCCCAGAGCGACACTACCCCATCCTGCGCAGCCACATTAATACATAGACCGCTATCCTTCATTTCGGCAATCAGGGCATGCCGAATCGTCTCGCTTAAATCCACTTGCTTATTTTCTGTCAATCGTTTATCCATACCTACACTCCTTTGTTTTGGGTAAACTGAATTTTGTTCCTAGTTTTCCCCGGAGTGCTACTTTTAGACTGGAAAGTTTAGCACCGATTTTGGAAAAATTGTTTACTTGCCCGCATTGGCTAATGCCAACGGTTCCAATTTAGCTACTTGAAGTGGCGTACCCAGCACGATTAATAAGTCACCTGCAGCAATAGTTTCATCCGCGGCGGGATTATTAATTACCTGGTCACCGCGCATGATCGCCAAGATAATAGCCCCAATAGTTTCGCGAATGCCGCAATTATTTAACGCCTTGCCCACTAATTCTGATTTGGCGTTAACCAAAACCTCAACAATCTCCATTTCCAGATGTTTGTCATGAATGAGATTGTCAACATATTCACATGTACTAGGCTTGAGAATGGAAATTGCCATCCGCCTACCGCCGAGAATTGCGGGTGAAATCACCTTATCTGCCCCGGCACGACGTAACTTCGATTCTGATTCTACTCTGTCCATTCGCGCCACTACCAGCAAGCTTGGGTTTAAGCCCTTACTGGTAAGGGTTACAAACACATTTTGAGCATCATCCGGTAAGGCTGTAATTAAGCCTCTCGCCTGATCAATGCCAAGATCTAGCAACAAAGCGTCTGAGGTTGCATCACCATCAACTGCTAAAACACCCTCCTCCCGTAGTTGTTGGACAATCTTTTCGTCCTTTTCTACCACCACAAAAGGCACGTTTTCGTTACGCATCCGCTCAATTACCTGATGTCCGACCCTTCCGGCCCCACAGATTATGATATGGTCTTTCAATTTGTCTATTTTACGTTGCATATTCCGTCTCCCAAAAAGTTCACCAAGATCCCCTTCAATTACCGTCGCCACAATTGTACTGGCAAAGTACAAGGCTATGCCTACCCCAACTACCATGATAAAAATAGTCAATAGCTTCCCTAAAAAGGTATGGGGTATTACATCACCGTAACCTACAGTAGTAATAGTGGATATTGTGAAATAGATTGCCTGAAAAAAAGTCATTTTCTCCAGGTACATGTAGCCCAAAGCGCCAAAAAGGGTGACACTAATCATATAAATGAAGGCTAAAGTCAAGCGCTTTCTCAAATGCTAACCCCCGATTTCTGCCTGATGACCTCTGACAATGTGTTGTTGATCTTGCCGCAGCCCAATCAATTGCTCCGCCAGTTGGTCTAAATTAAGATCGTTAGCCTGGCGCACCTCATCCAGCCAATTCTGGGGTAAGGTTGAAGGATTCAAAGCTGCCGCTAAGGCACCAGCCATGCCTGCGACAGCATCTGCATCGCCGCCTTGGTTAACAGCGTGCAAAATGGCTTCTTTGGCGTTAAGCAAGGTACAAGCCAAAATAATCGCAGTTGGTACCGCTTCGTTAGCTGAGAAGCCGCACCCGATCTGCTCATAAACCCGATCCCATAAATCCTTGCCACTATACTCCATAGCTAAATTAATGGAGATTTGAATCTTTTCGGCTACCGAAGTGAGTCCGTCAGGATAGCCAAATTGTTCGGCCTCTTTGGCCGCCTTCAGAGCTTGCAGCATTACGTAACCTGCCGGCCATCCCTCAATGGCTGCCGCATAAGCCGCCGCGATGGCAGCAGCTCCCGCCACCGCTGTGGTACCCCCATGCGTCATCGCCGAAGCTTTGGCAACATCAGCTGCAATTTTGGCCAAAGCAGCAGCCTTATTGATAATCCCGATCGGGGCAACCCTTGTAGCAGCCCCAGTGCCGGAGCCTTTAAGTGCTACATGACCGATATCCTTGGTCAGAATAAAGTGGAACGAACGCGAAGAAGTACCGATTCCCTTGGTGTCGCAATTTAACAGATAACGTGCAACCGCAAGTTGGTCAACCTCTCCCACACTCAGAACAGCCTGAGCTATCGCAACAGTTTGCCTAGAGTCCTCGGTCACTTCTGCCCTGCCCCAACTAAATTGGCTCAAGGGCTGGATTGGTTCGATGAAGCGATTGATTTTGTGACCGTATGTCTCCATGATCCTAGCCGGTGAATAACCCTCGGTGATTTTGCCCATGGCATCGCCGACTGCCCCACCCCATAGACAGGCAATGGCACGTTCAGCGATCGTTTCCTGCTTCACTTTACCTTTGGCCATGTCCACGCCTCCACCGACCTAAAAAATTGCACCAATGTTAGTCTATACTTAGCAACAAAGTAAGATGTAACCAATTTTAATTTTTCTTTACTGCACCATCATAATCCTGCCAGCATAAAAAATATTACCCGGAAAAGTAATGCCAGGATTAGACCATTGACAGCATTGACGTTTTTTAATATAATACTGTTTGTCGCTCATGATAATTATTTTATTAGGGGATTAGTTTAATGGTAGAACAGCGGTCTCCAAAACCGCTAGTGTGGGTTCAACTCCTACATCCCCTGCCAAAACGTTTTGTATTTACAGGCATACTCACGGTGAACCCGTGGCTATGCTTTTTTAGTTTTATCAACAGGTAAGCAAAAAAACCCTTCCAAAAATGTAATGTGGAAAGGTTCTATTTAATCTTTACCAACTCTTTTGTGAGCCTATAACCTAAAGCTACTCACAGCCTTCTGAAGTTCTGCCGCCATTTGGGCTAGGCTTTGGCTCGCATTCGCAATTTGTTCAACAGAGGCGGATTGTTCCTCTGTGGCAGCTGCGACCGTCTGGGTTTGACCAGCGCTCTCTTTGCTGATAGTTTCAACTTCCCGAACAGAAGCAACAATTTGCTGGCTGCTTCCCGCCATCTGTTGAGTTGCGGCAGAAATTTCTTGCACTTGGTTGGAAACAAGCCCAATTGCCGCAGCTATTGATTGTAAGGCATGACCAGCTTCACCGACGACTTCTGTACCTATTTTAACGTCCAGGGATCCTTGGTCTATCGCTGTTACTGCGATGTCAATGTCAATTTGATTTGCTTGAATTAAGTGGGTGATTTTTTGCGCAGCACTGGCCGATTCCTCTGCTAATTTCCGAACTTCTTCGGCAACTACTGCAAAGCCACGCCCCTGTTCGCCTGCGCGAGCAGCCTCAATCGCTGCATTAAGAGCAAGCAAATTGGTCTGACTGGATATCCCTGTAATCAAATCAATGATTTCCGCGATTTCGACAGCGCTATCAGCCAATTTTTTGATAGCTGCTTGAACCTTAGCACTTCCCTGATCTACTTTCCCCATCTGCACTATAGCCTTGTCAAGAGCTTCTTGGCCTTCTTGAGCAGTCCGCGTGGTACTTTGGGTCTGATTAGCGACATTGTTACTATTTGCAGCTACTTGCTGAATACTGTCTGAAACTTGTTCTATTGCCAATGTCGTTTCATTTAATGCTTTAACTTGCTTTTCAGCGCCGGATGCCACAGAAGCAATAGAGGTCGCAACCTGCGAAGATGCCGAGGAATTCTGCGTGGCACTGGCTGTCAGTTCTTGTGATGACGCGGCAACAAGTTCTGTAGATTCTGCAACTTTTTGGATTAGACTTCGTAGGTTCACTAACATGGCTGTTAGAGTAACACTCAGCTGGCCAACCTCGTCTTTCGAGTCAATTTTGACCATTTTAAGTGCCAAATTTCCTTTAGCTATCTCCTCGGCGTTATCTATCATCAGCTTAAGCGGCTTGGCAATCATCTGAGCAACGGCAACTCCTAGGACTAAAGATAAAACAATCGCCAATACAATGATACTCAGGATTATCTCAGAAGAAAGAGTAGACTCACGCTTAGTTTGCACGTTTGTGACGTCCGCCAAGTTGGCATTGTAATCAGCAAGGTCGGACAGTGATTGGTCAATAGTGTCAGATAATAGGTCTAAGTTGTTTATATAATACGTATAGGCTGCAGTCGAATCACCACCTTGGACCAATGCAAGAACCTTTTGTACACCGCCTTCATACGTATTAACATTCAAAATCAGTTCAGACAGTTTTGATTTTTCGTTAGGAGCTACGTTCTGCTTATTATAATTTGCCAAATCTGAGTTCAGGGCGTCAACGGCTGTAGTTGCTTCTTGACTTAAGCCTACTACCTTATTCCTATCAGTTGCCTCAATGATTGACTGAAATGTGATCCCTTCATATTGTCGCATACGCGCACGAGCATCATTCAACCATTTAACGGGCAATAGTTCCCCTTGGTATGCCTCATTCGAACTATTACTGGCCCTATTGTTATAATAAAACCCTACCGAACCAATTCCGATCATAAATATGACCATTAGCAACACTAACCCAACAATTTTACGGCTGGTTTTAAGATCCTTAATCCACTGCATTCTTCATATCCTCCGTTATCTTGCTACGAAACTTGGATAATAGTTCCTACTTGTGATATTACAGTCAATATATCCAAGAATCAACATAATTTGACTTGCCGGTTGAGCCACACTAGTGGAAAGAAAAAATAAGAGCTTTTAATCCAAGCCCTTATTTTTTACACCATTTCTATATCTTCTTTGTTCTTATATGTTATTTATTGAGATGTTTCCTGACCTCATCCGCCGACGTTCCCACTGCGTAAACAGCACTCTTTAGCTCACTTTCTGTGCAGCCGAGTTCATGGCACCACCAACGCACCTCAAACTGGTCGTGAATATTTACTTTCGAAGTATCGTCCGGTCTTTTTTTAGGCAAATCTTCTGGCATGAGTATTTACCACCTCCTAGGTGCATATTTCGACAAAAGGAAGTGTTTTCCTGCATATTCAAGTATTTAACATGTCAAAAAAATCACTAAATTCTGCAGGGTTTGCTGTTGCTTTGGTACCCTACTGTGCAAGAACACGGACTAAACTTACAGTCCTGACTCACTGTCCGGTAGGCGCTTTAGGTTGGCCGTTGCCGTCAAGGGGCTGAACATTATTTGTTGCTGCAAGTGGATTGGCTCCATTTTGTTTCGCGCTTGTACTTAATTGGTGCGTACCTGCGGCAGTTATCGCTATCAAAAATGCATTAAGCAAAGCCAGTCCAACGCTTTCCACACTCACCTTACCATTCACATAAAGGACAAAACTCTGTAGGACAAATGCGATCAATACTGCTAGGAGACGTACCCACCAATCGTTAAAGCGCTTTTTGATCGGCTCCTTAAAAAATTGCACCAGCAAATAAGTGGCGGCTACTAGACCGGCGAAAGTGCCCAGATAGCTTGTGGTAAACAAATCAGTTCCCATTTACTGGTCCCCTCCCTGTACCTATTCACACCTTACCGGCCTTATAGGCATCCGCTACCACAACTAATGTGTCCATCGCCGTCTTACCTGATAAGTATACTTCCCCTGGGCAGTTTAAGGCCGGTCCGCCAATAGTGTATTTCACCTTAGCCTTAAGGGCATCAGGATTCACCACTGCACTACCATTGCGGCAAAACATCGCACAACTGCCATGATTATTGGCCACGGCGAGAGCTACAGAATAATCTGCGGGCGAAAAATAAATCACGACTGTCTCCATCAAAGATCCTCCTTGTTCAACTGAATTGGTCCACAGGCCGGCACTAGCATAAATCTTGTCCCGATCAGCTTCTATCCCCGCTATGCTGACACTATTTTGGTATTGGTAGATGTTGTTGGCGGCAAAAACTTTCCCACCTGACCAAGCGTAAGTCTGATAATAGCTGTCCGGCGCACCGGTTGAATTTTGCAGCGCAGCTAAGACACTATACGAACCATACGCGCCCACCTTATACCGACCCGTAATTCCGGCCCGCACACCACGGAAATAGTCAATTATTGCGCTCATATTTGCTGGCTGGGCATCAAAATCGACTGTGAAATAAATAGTGTTGCCTTGCGGCGCCACCAGATAATCGGCCTCTTCTACCGCCAGTTTGGCATCAGCCTCCCCTTTGGCATAGGTGAAATATGCCGCATAGGTCGGATTTGATTCCCACAACAAAAACAAGCCTAGTCCGGCCGCATGGATTGCCGTCACTTCATCCGGCGTGAGCGTCTTGCCCCAACTCTGCGTTTTGTACCCTAAATACCTCCCCACAGCTATCAGCCCTGCACTTTTTACGGCGGTAGCTGATTTGACAGTTAACCTGGTTGCACAATCCATTCCTTCCATTCGCTAAATCCCCTTCGTCAGTTATGCGCCTGTTTGGCCTGTTTCGAGTTGATGCACAGCTTGGTATATCTTACGCATGAACAGGTTGTTTGGGTTCATTTAAAATTTGTTTACAATTATTTTAGAATCAAAACATATTGAGAAACCCCCAACCCAAGTTGAATCAGGTATAATATTATCTAACTAAACATTGCATAGATTAGGTAGAGAGGAGAATTTGACGTGAATATCACATCACGTAAATTGCACATTGTGTCGCTTGCTGTCTTGCTCGGTGTGGGAACCTGCGGTTTGAGTACTGCAATCCACAGTAATACGCCTGTTTCAGCTTCGGTTTTGGCCCGGACATTTGCACAACAACGTTTTGTTAAACAAGACCAAAAACTACATGTCTTACATACTGCGGCGCCCACTGTAAGTCTTCCGGCTAATACGCAACAATCCCTTAATTGGGCTGGCTATATAGATACTCCGGCAGGGAATACTGCTTATACCAGTGTTTCTGCTACCTGGCAGGTACCTAACATTTCTACTAGTCGCCGCGATGCTGTGGCTGCGCAGTGGATTGGTTTAGGCGGGGTGAATACGACTGACCTCTTACAAATGGGCACCATCGAACAAATGCAGAACGGACAACCTACTGCGCAAGTATTTTGGGAGCAGCTGCCCGCACTCTCGCAAGACGTGATGACTGTGCCGACAGGATCTATCATTAAAGCCAGTATTGCTGAGGTCTCCAATTCAAACACCTGGAATATTACCTTCAGCGCAACTGATCCTAATGGCCAAACCCAAACTCAAACTCTGCCAGTCACCCTGGATGCTGCTTATGCGCAAGGCATTGGCACCTCAGCGGAATGGATTAGTGAAGACCCTTCCGATGCTAATATGCGCTTGTATCCATTAGCGAACTCCGGCAAGGTGCAATACTCCAACGCTTTGGTGGACGGCCAACCCATAGCTGCCTCGCAAAATCAGGTTCAGCCTGTAGCTATGACCAACAATAATGGCACAGTCTTGGTTGCGCCTTCTCAGTTATCTGATTCCGGTGACTCCTTCTTTACCACGGTGCTTAACACTAACGTGGCGCGGCATCGCGGAAATAGGGAGACCTGGTATCCCGTGAGCGTACCGAATTGGTTGTCCACCGGCTTGCCGAGCGGTTGGACTTTTCCGGTTTCACCGGCTTTTGATTCAAATTCAGGTTCAGGCTCTGCCTGGGGTTGGACCTGGAGCTGGAGTTGGAACTAACCATAATTTAATTCACAAAGCTCCTCTGGCCACATTAAACATGTTTAGGCAACATGTTAAGGCCACAGGAGCTTTTTGCTTTGTACGCTGGATATTTTGCGTGTTCTATACACTAACTATTTAGCTAGTTTTCCGAAGGTCCTGCCTACTGCTTCGGCAACCGGTCCGGATAACCAATAGTTATTGACATCATCCGGTACAATCAAGGCAAGGTTGATTAAATTCACCACTGCCTTAGTCAGTGCATCGACATCAAGCTTAAGTACATCCTCCATAACCCTTAACGGCAGGGGGCAATACGTAGCTAACAGGCTTAGTATCTTTTTTTCATTATTATTTAAGGTCAACTTGCCTAGTTGCTGCGTAAAAGCATTGGCCCGAAAATCAACTAAGGATGCCTTATCAGCCAGGACTAGTTCCAAGCCTCGTTCCTTAATCAGCTCAATTGCATAATACACAGCCGGTGCGAATCCACCGAGGTATTCAGCAACCTCTGCAACCTGCGCTGAAGTTAGTTCAACATTGTTAGCCTTGGCAACGCAAACTATTAAGTATTTAACCTCATCAATATTTAATGGATCCAGACGAATAAATGGAATGCTCTTGGCACCATAACTACGCTCTTGTACCGGCAAACGATTAGTAATTAAGCATAAATATACATCGTCCCCGCTATTTACATTGCTAATAATTGTTCTGACTGCCTGGGCAATCTGTCCGGTGCTGTCTAACAACCCGCCCCGGTCGAGGAATATTGGTAACTCCCCCGTCGCAGTCATGCGGCGCATATTAGTCAAAATTCTTTTAATCAGCTCAGAGTCAGGCAAGTTGTCAATGCTGGCAAAAATTTGTTTTAATTCTTCGTTAGAGGTGTAGGGTTCTGTCAGTTTAATTACCTTATGTGCTATGTCTTTGAGCATGTCTTGCGAATCCAGCTTGATGACAACTTGCTTAGGCAAGTTTAGCGTTTCTTGCGCTAGCGACCGCAGAAAAGTTTTACGTCCAATCCCCTCTAAACCATAAAGACCAAAAACACTTGGTGTATCTACACCATCGCCAAGTGTCAAAGTAGTTTTGGCTTGTTTTAGTTCCTTAGTACGGCCCACATATTCCGGTAGTTCGCCTTGACCTAAAATTTGATTTAACCAATACCTTATTTCCCTAGCCACAAACTTGGGTGAAAGTGCTCTTACAATCCGGCAGCGCCGCAATACTTCAGGCAATTGCGTCACATCGCTCGACTTATCCAGCAAAAAAACAAGCACCTTACTCAAATCAGGGAGTTGCGCTGCAACGGCTGCCTCATCAATTTTCAACCATTCCATATGCGGTTCGAGCCAACCCATGCTGACAAAAAGTACTACCAGGCCCTGCTCATCTGACCCGTTCAGCAATATCGGCTTGATTTCTTCCGGATTCACAAATGGCCATGCAACACAAAACTGTCTGCCCACCTCTGCGGTAACAGCCCTGACATAGTTATAATCAGTGCAAGAGTGGCAAAGCAACGCCTTCATACTAACAACCTTTCTATCTAAAGAGAGTTATGGTCAAATTTAAAGCTATTTAGGGCTATTTAGGACATTGTCACAATATGCTTTAATTAGTTTTCTACTCCTTATGTACAATTCCTTCAATTATCTTCATTTCAAACGCGAAATTTTCAAACCTCATTGAGAAAAAATAGAAGGAGTATGGCGTCTCTTGTCGAAAATGTGAAGAGATACACAAGGTGCTTAGATTTGGTAATCGAGGTTATCATGGGCGAAAAAATATTTTGTCCCGAATGTAAACGCAAACTTGTCCGCAGAACAATTTACCGTACCGGTAAAATGTTTGGTTGCTTAATGATGTGTTTATTTATCTTAAGTGTTGCGTTTATCGGGCTCGGAGTTTACCTATATAAAATAGCCGCCACTGACCCTGTTCTACAAATCGGTGGTGTTTGTTTTTTTCTTTCCGGTGTATCCGCAGTTACGTTTTTAATACCTTGTGTCTTTTTGCGCCGCGGCGAACACGTCTGGTACTGTAGCAGATGTGGATTTCTTCAGACTGCTGTCTCAGACAGCACCAATGACGACAATACTGATCAAGATTTTAAGCAATCAGGTGCATAATTATCGATGCAAAGTGGCTGTTACGCTACGAACTAAATTGTTCGTAACGTAACAGCCACTTTTTATTTGCCTTTTAAACATTAATTACCTCTTTATATTGCCTAATCTTGGCAATAATTTCACGTCATTTACGCAACACTTTACTCTGGTCGGCGCTTTTCTTGTACGAACGAAGTTGCGGCTGCAATCAGTGACATTGCGGCCGAAATATAGAAAGCAACTCTTAGACTGGACATCACGGCAGGAGCAATCGTTAACGGGAAAAAGTTATTGCCTAAAATATAACCCTTAGTAGCCGCCGGCAGATGGCTTAGCAGGCTCGCTGGCAACAACTGTGCCATTGGATTATAACCTAAGAATGCGGCGAATAAAGCACCGGTGGGCGGTAGGTTGGCTATTTTGTCAGCTACACCACCTGGTATGCCAGCAGCCGTCAGACCGTGTGACAACGCGAACGGCAGATTTTTCACCATACCAAAAATAATTATGCTGAAATATAAGGTCATACTCAAACTCATACCCGCATTTTGATTCGTAGCCCGCATGCCGGAGGAAACTCCTCGGTGTTCGGCTGGAACCGTATTCATGATCGCGGTAGTGTTTGGGGCGGAGAACATCCCCATGCCAAAGCCGAGCAACAACAAGATAAATACAAACGGCAAATACGTGAAATTTGCTGGGAGCATCGCTAGGAAGATGAATCCTGCCACCGAAAGAAGCATTCCCACTGTAGCCAATTCTCTGGCCCCGATCCGATCGGAAAGCCAACCGCTAAGCGGTCCCATGATAAAGAACCCAACCATCATCGGCAACATATAAATACCGGCCCAAAGCGGTGTACTCTCAAAACTATACCCATGCAGGGGCAACCAAATTCCCTGCAGCCAGATAATTAACATAAACTGTAACCCGCCTCGCGCTACCGAGGATAAAAACAGACTGATATTCCCGAAAGCAAAGGTTTTATTTTGAAACAGACTCAAGCGAAACATGGGTGTTTCTACCCTAAGCTCAATCCAAACAAAGGCGACGAGCAAAATTAGACCCACGCCTATACCTGTAATTACCCATGGGTTTCCCCAGCCCATTTTCGCATTGCCGTACGGCATAATGCCGTAGGTAAGCGCTAATAACAGCACAGTTAAGCCGATAGCAAAGCTGCCGTTACCCAGCCAATCCAGCTTTTGTTTGGCTTTAATTACCCCTGTTTCCTGTAACTTAAGATAGCCCCAGATCGTACCGAATAAGCCAACCGGTACACTGACGAGGAAAACCAGCCGCCAGTGAATATCTGCCAAAACCCCACCTAAAACCAGTCCCAGTAATGATCCTCCGACCGCAGCCACCTGATTGAGTCCCATCGCCATCCCACGTTCATGCGGGGGGAATGCATCGACCAGAATCGCGGTGCTGTTGGAAAACAAAAACCCGGCTCCAACCCCTTGGATGAGACGGAATATAATCATCTCTGTAGCCCCGGTCGGACCGGTTCCGGGGGTAAAGTAGAGGAGAATTGAACCGGCTGTAAACACTGCAAAGCCTAAGTTATACAAGCGTACCCTGCCCAGCATATCGGAAATTCGGCCGAACGATACTAAGAGTGTTGCTGTGACTACAGTATAGCCCATCAACATCCAAAGCATATAGGATACTCCGCCAGGCGCCATAGGATTGATTTTAATCCCGCGAAATATTGCGGGGAGTGAAATCAAAATAATATTGGAGTTTAAGGATGCCATTAACACACCAAGGGTGGTGTTAGAAAGGGCAATCCATTTGTAATTTGCTCCCAGAGTGTTTACTCCCTGAGCGTTATCCTTAACACTTAACATTATGCTCCTTCTTCCTTTTTGCCAGAACTGAATTTACTTCGGTACACGAAGAACATTGTAATACAACGGTCAATGTACTGTCAATAAGGAACGCAGTGATTCCCGCTCAACCTAACTCTACCAATTGGGTTTAGTTTCTCGGTTACCATTTGGCGCAAAAGCCTTAGCTCAAGCGTAAATTACACTAAATTAAAATTTAATGAAAGAAAGTGAGTGAGTGAGTGAGGAGGTGACACTCTGAATACGCTGGTAAAACCTGCTGCTGCAGCACCTGACTTTGTGGCTGAGGCACTATACCAAGGTAAAAAAATAACCATCCGACTTAGTGATTATAAAAACCAGTGGGTAGTTTTGTTCTTTTACGCCAGTGACTTCACTTTCACCTGACCGACAGAATTGGCAGCCGTGGCAAGCCGTCACCATCTGTTAATCAAACTTGGCGTCAAAGTTTTAGCTATTAGTACAGATAGCGTTTACTCCCACAAAATTTTCAGCGAAACATCTCCAGCCGCGAAAACCATTCAATATCCTTTACTTTCCGATCGTTCGCATCAAATATCTCTATTGTACGGGGTTCTGCGGGAAGCGCTTGGCTTTGCTTTCCGGGCCACATTTATCATCACTCCAGAAGGGAAGGTCAGCTACGCCTCCCTCTACCCACCCGAGGTCGGGCGCGAAATAGATGAGATCATCCGCATTATTCAAGCTCTCCAATTCGAAAAGAGTACCGGCTTGGCAGTTCCCGCCGAATGGCATCCCGGTATGCCTGGTATCGAGCGTGATTTTAACATGGTCGGTAGAATCTAATGCGGACGTTGTGCTGCATCTATGTCAATTCCGGCCAGCTTAATTAGGTAAAGGGCATTACGCGTAGTCGATACGCCGGGGCGCAGCTTATAATCAAAGGCTATTTGGTCATTTTTATAGTATTCGCGGAAATGGAAGTTTTTAATTTTACCACCGCTGGTTTGCTCTAAATCACTTAACTCCAAATCATGCGTGGACACCAGGCCCATGGCGCCGCGAGTGCTTAACTGGTTGATTAAGATTCTCGCCCCGGTATGCCTGTCCTCTGAGTTGGTACCTTTAAAAACCTCGTCTAAGAGAAAAAATACCGGTTGGGTCGCAGAAGCCTCAATCATCATTTTAATCCTGACAAGTTCTGCATAAAACGAGGAAATGCTTTTTTCCAGATTATCGCTTACGCGCATACTTGTGTATACCTGCATAATAGGACAGTGAAATTCCTCCGCGCACACCAAGGCGCCGGCATAGGCTAAAATCAGGTTGATGCCGATAGAGCGTAGGAAGGTGCTTTTACCGGACATATTCGAGCCTGTTATCAGCAAAATACCTGTCGGGGGTGCGATATTTACATCATTTGCCACTCGCGTCTCCGGCAAGAGCGGATGAGCCAATGCTTTAGCGCGGACAAAGGGAGCCCTCTCAGCTAACTGCGGTTCTGCACAATCCGGGTGCTCACACCCGATCACGGCCAAGCTCACCAAGGCTTCTAACTCGCCCAATGCATCAAGCCACTTCGCAAGGTGGGGGGCTGATTCTTGGCGCCATGCTTCTAAGGCAATCATGCACTGATAATCCCAAAGTGTCAGGATATTCAGCAAAAGATACATGGAACTATAGCGGTTCGCAATAGCCGCGACTATGCGCATCAAACTTGCCGTCTGCGCAGAAGCACTAGCTTTCCCTTTACTGTTAAGACTGAGGCGCAAATTTTCTAGGCGTTCCGCTTGAAAAGATTTTCTTTCCACGTGTTGCAGCATCCGTACGTAAATCTTAATACCAGCCTCATGCTTGTGAACCGTTCCCAACGCGTTGGCACGGGTCTTACCTCCCGGAAGCAGTAAGATAATTTGCGCAGTAAGAGTCAGAATTGGGATGTAGTTTGGTACCAAATTTGTGGCCAGAGCAAGTATGCCGGACACAATAGTGACCGCCGGCAGGGCCCGAAACACGAGTTTGACCCATGTTTGACGATAAAAAAACTCATGCCCTTTAACCCAAGCCAGCAATGGTTCCGGGTCAGTCATCTGGCGGGCAATCACCTTGCCTTCTGCGGCAAAATGCTGTAACCAGTCTAACTTAGCGCTCAACTCGCGAATCGCCATTTGGCGAAGTTTAATTTCAGCAGAATTGGTCACCGGTATGCTGAGCATCTGCTTTAAATGTTGCCTGCCCTTGTAAGTAGAAGTTAAATTGATCCACTGAAACAATGAACCTTGACCAAATATATCTAAGTCCACAGCAAAAGGATGGCTAAAGTCGACAAATTCAGCCCCAACATCTGTAAAGCTAGTCCATTCTCCATTTAACCGTTTCAACCCATCTAAGTTTAGTTCGCACAGCATTTGGGCGTACTGTTTTTTAGCTTTGACCTTTTGGTTCCACCGCACCAAAGCTGCAAAGAGGATAAAAGCCGCTGCCAAGAGGAATGTGCCATAGGCATAGCTTTTTAAAAGGTATAAGTAGGTAACTCCGGCAGCGCCGATAACAAATTCAATTAGTCGCAACAAACTGATATTGTTGCTGACTTTTTCTTGTATGGCAACAAATTTCCGGTAGTGGTTTAAACGCCTCTGATAACGAAGTGCTGCCTGCAAAATAATAACCCTCCCACACTTGCTTTGGTCTTAGTTTGCCCAATTAATATAAAAAGGGAATTCTCCGTTTGGAGAACCCCTACTTTTTTACCAAAGGGTTCTTTTTCTTTAATTCGCAAATACTCTCCCGGATTCCTCCTCCTTGCCCCAACCAATCCCTATTTACCACGGGCTCTCAGATACTTAACATCTTGAAGAACTTCGATCGATGATATCGAGCCAAGAGGAATAAGACAGATACTGTCGTTCTCCTGACAAACTGAAATCAGGTTGTTTAACGCGTCATATTCAATTATTCTGCCCAAGCGGACCCTTTTGTCAGTCCCTGAAGTAGCAATTGTAATAATTACTTTACACCCGCTGCTGATAACTGCGGCCATATTTTGGGGTTGTTCTTCCATTTTTAACACCTCAACTTAAACATATCATATGGCGCGATTTTGCCAAGGCGTATTGTGTCTGTTGATATAAGCTACTTTAGACAAAAATTTCAGGCAGGCTATGTAGCCTGCCTAATTACCGCTAGATATTAAATTATCGACACTTATGGGCCGACCATGACAATCCGGTTTGTCGGTTGATATACACTCCTACCCAGATTTTCTTGCTTCACAGTTTTACCGTCTTGCTTAAAGGTTCGATACGTTTGGGTAATATAGCCGAGGTGTCCCGCTTGTTGCAGGACCTCACTCCCGTGCGCGAGTGATTTGTTAACAATCGTTTGTTCTTTAGGAGCAAGCGTTGATAGCACCTGGGCGGAAACGCTAACCTGCTGCCCCGGTTTAACTCGGCCATAGAGGAAAAACCCGACGCTGGACCCGCTTACTTTGCTGCGAATCAAAACATAAGCTCCGGTATCATTCTTGAACTTAAAATCCAATGTCGGGTAAGCTACCGTAGCATCTCGTCCTAGAGGTACATAAGTGATGGCAAGACTGTGGTTATTCCGTTCAGCTATACCCAGTCCACTTAGTAACACAGCATTATATAGGGTACTGGAAACCTGACAAACTCCGCCGCCTAAGCCCGGTACGAATTCGCCGTCAACTATGACAAACGCATCCTGATAGCCTGCCTGTACCGTACGCTCCCCTACTGTTTGATTAAAAGAAAACACCTCGCCTGGCTTAACAAGCGTACCGTCGATTGTTTTGGCTGCTGTACGTAAATTATCTGAGCGATTAAGCTGGGAACTGTCAAATTGAGTTGTGTAGGACCCAATTAAGCCGGTAATCTTTTGTTGGTCCAACTGAGCAGCGGAAACTTTCGCCGCTATGGGATTGAACCCAACTACAATATCAGGAAGATTATGCACGTTGGCTGCTTGGATGGCCTTGCTTAACGCGTCAATGTCAACCGTGCGGCCGGGCTGCTCCGGTTTAATTTGCATCTGATTAGCCGAATTGATGGTGAAACTTGCATCAATGGGGGATATGTCGAATACTTTCAGCATGCTTTGCAAGGTACTATGCAACTTTTTCTCATCCCACTTGGGGTCTACGGGAAAGTCAACGCCTAGGGCCGCCCTGCGAATGCTAACGGCTCGTTCCGCAAGATTGCTCTGGCGACCAATAGCATAGGCTTGATCAACCGCAGCACTGACCGGAAAACTTAAGCCCAGCTGCCCAAGTTTTGCAGTGACAATCTTGCCGCCTACATTTAGCTTAAGGTTTTTGTCCAGAATGGGATTAACTGCCGCATTCACTTTGGTAAGAGTCTGTTGCGGATTCAGGTTGCCAACTGCGATACCTGCAATGGTCACACCGGGTGCCATTAAACCTCGATTCCAAGTATATACCCCAAACGCAATACCTGTTGACATCAGCAAGATAATGGCCACCGACAGGATAACCAGTACTACTTTATTCTTGCCAACCCAAGATGGCCTCAGCCGGCTCGTTTTACCCGACGCCGTTTGTTGCTCCAACTAAATCTCTCCCCTTTATCAACATGGTTATGTATATTCGCCGTAGTGCAGTTATTTCCTCTCAAATCACCGCAATGTTTTTCCTATAACTGGAATTGAATATGCGCGCAAAAAAAACTAGCGTGTCCAAAGACACGCTAGTACACCTTATTCTAGACGCTTTTGTCCGCGCTCACACCGAGGGCGTAATCAATTAGCTTGTGCCGCCACTATTTCTTCGCTAATCTTGGTCGGCACCTCTTCATAATGAGCGTACTCCATGCGGAAGCTGCCCCTCCCCTGTGTCAACGCGCGTAAATCGATAGCATAACGCAACATTTCTGACATTGGAACATTAGCTTTGACCACCTGAAATTTGCCGGATGGTTCCATCCCAATTACCTTGCCTCGTTTACCGTTTAAATCTCCGATAACCTCGCCCATAAATATTTCCGGTACAGTTACCTCTACGTGCATAATTGGTTCCAGAATTACCGGCTTCGCAAGCTCCGCACCTTTACGAAAAGCGAGTATAGCCGCTAACTTAAAAGCCATCTCAGATGAATCTACGGTGTGATAGGAACCATCGTAAAGCGTAACCTTGACATCAGTTACCGGAAAACCCGCTACTACGCCTTCGTGCATAGCTTCACGCACGCCCTTTTCGACTGCAGGAAAGTATTGTTTCGGCACAGCTCCACCAAAAATTGCCTCATTGAATTCGAACTCATGCCCCGCAGCCGGTTCCAGCTTCAACCAAACATGCCCATATTGGCCGTGACCGCCGGATTGCTTTTTGTGTTTGCCTTCCACCTGAATTTGCTTGCGTAAGGTTTCGCGGTACGGAATCTTAGGGGGAAATAGGTTAACCCCTACCCCGAATTTCCGGGCCAATTTCTCCACCAGAATTTCCAGATGCATTTCGCCCAAGCCGGTTAACAGCATTTGGTGTGTTTCCGTATTCTTAGTAATGCTTATAGACGGGTCCTCTTCGACTAAACGGGCCAACGCTGCACCTAATTTATCCTCATCACCCTTACTTTTAGGTTCAATGGCCACCGTAAGGCAGGGTTCAGGAAATTGAATCCCTGCCAAAGCTACCGGTTTTTCTTTGCTACATAGCGTATCGCCGGTGGAAACATCCATAAGTTTAGCGATAACGCCGATATCTCCAACGCTGACCTCTGGCACTGGCTCCTGCGTTTTACCGCGCAAGAAGAATATTTGGCCAATTTTTTCGTCCTTTTGTAAGGTGGAATTATACACTACCGAGTCCGACTTAATCGTCCCCCCGAAAACCTTGAAATAACTTAATTTGCCTACGAACGGATCAGCTAAAGTCTTAAAGATCAAGGCTGCCTTGTCTTGCCCTGCAGCTTGAGGTTGAGGCATATATGTTGCTGCAAAATCCAGTACAGGCTGAATCGCGATGTTTTTGTAGGCAGAACCGCACAACACAGGCACCACCATATTGGCCGCCACAGCTTGCCGCAAACAGGCCTGAAGTTCTGCCACCGTTAAAGCTTCTCCATCTAAATATTTATTTAAAACGTTGTCATCAAATTCAGCCACCGCTTCTGCCAAGGCCTCACGCGCTGTCTCTGCTTCTGTCTGCAAATCGTCAGGCACTTGTTCCAGCTTAAATTTTCCGCTGCCGTTAGTGTCATAAATCAGGGCTTGTTGGGTTATGACGTCCACAACACCTTTAAATCCGGCTTCACTGCCAATGGGAATTTGTACCGCTACCACGCGCGATTTACTATAAAAAGATTTTACCTGCTCTAAGACGCGGCTAAAATTCGCGTTTTCCCGGTCCAGTTTGTTGACAAAAACAAATTTGGGCAGGTTTAGACTATCCGTATATTCCCACAAAATCTCTGCCTGTACCTCCAAGCCGCCAACCCCGCACAACACCATTAATGCGCCCTCGCTCACCCGCAGGGCACTCTTAACTTCGCCAAAGAAGTCGGAATAACCGGGAGTATCGAGCCAATTTATTTTGTGTTCTTTCCATTCACACGGAATTAAGGATGTGCTGATGGAGACATTGTGCTTAATTTCCTCCGGCAAGTAATCTGACACAGTATTTCCGTCACCCACCCGGCCAAGGCGGTTGATCACTCCGGAGTTAAACAAACAGGCCTCAACCAAAGAGGTCTTACCGGCTCCACCGTGGGCAATAACACCCAGGTTTCTGAGCCTGCCAATTTCGTAGGATTTCAAGACAATCTCCTCCTTGCAGTGTTGTTTTATTCGATAGGCTTTCCCGCCTAGTCAAACCAACCTAGGAGTGTAATTCCATGTCTTAGGCCCACTAATTTATTGTAGACACCAGTTTGCTCGGAAAATTGTTTGTATGTACAAGTATATCTTGGAATAGAGTGTAAGGAAAATTAACTTAAGCACAAAGGCGAGAGGAGTTGGCATTATGAAAGAAAAAATTCATCCGAATTACTTTCAAACCACGATTCGTTGTTCGTGCGGGGAAACCTTTGTTACCGGTTCTACCAGTCAAAATATCCACGTCGAGGTTTGTGCCAAGTGTCACCCCTACTTTACCGGCGTCCAAAAAATCATCGACAAAACTGGCCGGGTTGACAAATTTATGCGACGCCTTGACCAAACTAACAAAATGCATACAGACTAGTAGCCAGTGGGCACACTGCGTTGGGTGCCTTAGGCTTGGTCCTTTGGTTCAAAGGCACCCCATACTACCGCTCGACCGTTATCAACCATTAAACGCCCGCGGGCAAATACCTTGTTCACGTGTAAATCTGCGTCTAAAATCGTGATATCAGCATCATACCCCGAAGCCAAGTTGCCCTTAGACGGTAACTGCAAAATACGCGCTGTGTTTGTAGTAGCCAACGGCAGAACCTCCGCCAAACTTAATTTATGGTTTTGCACGGTCTGCCGCAAATCATGCCACAGGACCTGCACCGAGCCTTTTGCCAAACCGGTTAATTTTCCTTCGGCATCGAACAACGGTAAACTACCGTTACCGTCGGACGTAACTGTAACCCTGTCTAACGGCAATCCTTTAGCTTTAATTAAAGCCAAAGCGTCTGATACCAAAATACCTTCATTTAAATCTTCTCCGCCCGCGGTTAAATCAATATTCCCGCCCTTGGCCAAAAATTCCAAACTCTGTTGAAACAGTTTGGTTGTCCGATTGACGTGGGTTGGTAAAAATTGTGTAATCGGTATCTCGCTGACCTCCAACACCTGGTTGATCGGAGTAAGGCCACGCTTACCCTCGCCCAAGTGCAGATGCAAAATCCCAGCTTTGCCCCCCAGCATGCCGCCCACTCGAGCCTCTGCTGCCAACTTGGCCAAATCTTCGACCTGCGGCTGCGCTGAACGGTGATCTGATATAGCAATCTCACCGGCACCAACCACTTTATCCACCAACGTTAAATCTTGGCGCAAATTTTCCAGTAAAGTCCGAGCCGGTAACTGATACGCCCCGCTGTAAATAAACGTCGATATTCCTTCCGCTTGCAGACCGTTTGCCTTGGCCAGCAAACCAGCCATACTGCGCGTAACAGCGTCCGTACCTAATAGACCGACAACGGTGGTAATGCCTGCCGTTGTGATTTCACTGAGCATAATTTCCGGCGTGCGTGTTACCGGCCCGCCTTCCCCTCCGCCGCCGCATATGTGCACATGTCCGTCGATCAAGCCCGGTATAGCAAGCAGGCCAGTGCAATCATATTCCTCGGCGCCAAATTCGGGCGGTAAATCAATCCTGGGCGCCAACTTGGCGATTGCCGTGCCTACAACCAATATATCAACGATACCCACATCTTTTGGTGCATAAGCATGCACCCGGCGAATTATTTTGAACATATCATCACTTCGCTTATCAAATGGTAATTACGTTAATTACGTTATTATCACCTGAAAAGCCTTTGCCTATGCGCAGCGTTAAATTAGCTGCAAAAGGTCAGACACATTTTCCAATATATAGTCAGGTTGTTCAGCCAGTAACACTTCTCGCTCGTAGGCGCTCCACATCACAGCAGCGCTTTTAACTCCCGCTGCTTTGGCACAGCGAATATCGTAAGTAGAATCACCAACATAAAGCACCCCGTCAGTATCATGCTGCAAGCTGTTCAAGGCATGCAGAATTGGTGCTGCTTCCGGCTTATGCTGTTCTGTATCTTCATACGCCACAAACACCTGAAAAAAATCTTTCAGGCCAAAGAGCCCCAGCCCGCGCTGCGCGGAAAGCTTCAGTTTTGAGGTCACCACTCCGAGGGTAATTCCCTTTTGGTGCAATACTTGTAAGGTTGCATGGATTCCTGCGATTTCTTTGGCTAAGGCATCGTGATTCGCAAGGTTAAACGAACGGTAAGTTTGAATTAACTCCTCGGCCTGACCGGGGGCAAAACGCTCTAAAGAATAGATTAAAGGTTCGCCAAAATAAGGAATAAATTTTTCCGGTCCCCAATCCTGCCCCAAATGGGTGCGGATAGTATGTTGGTAAGACTTAATAACCAGGTCATTTGTATCAATCAAGGTCCCGTCTAAATCAAACAAGATACAATCAAACATATTTCATCCCTCGAATTCTGTCCGAAAATTGAGTCCCTGCTCCGTATTTTCTCTCTCGTAGTGGCAAAATCCTTTTACGCCCTATAATTTACCACTCAATTCCCTAACCTGTCCTATGCGGGGTTGTGCCGGCATAAACATTATTGGACAGGGGGGGGATATAGTTGGCAAAAAAACAACTTATCTATGGTACGTTGATCCTGTTTGCGGCCAATTTGTTTAGCCGCATTCTAGGTTTCATTTATCAGTATTTTGTGATGAAATGGGTTGGCGCAGAGGCCTATGGCATCTATCAAATGGTCTTTCCCACCTACATAATGGCTTTGGTGTTAACTACAGCCGGGCTTCCCCTCGCCGTTTCCAAGCTTGTTTCCGAGCACGCCGCGCGCGGGGAGTATGCTTCAGGCCGCAAAATTTTTCGTGTAGCCCTGGTTTTACTGCTCATTAGCGGTCTGGTAGTATCTTTGGCTTTGTATATAGTTATTCCCTCGCTCACCGGGAAGCTGTTTCCCGATTCACGTGTAGTGCCGGTTTTTCTCGTGTGCATTCCAGCCATCTTTATTGTGGCGGCCAGTTCCGCCTTTCGCGGCTATTTTCAAGGGCTGCAAGAAATGCGTCCGACTGCGCTGTCGCAGATATTTGAGCAAATTACCCGCGTCAGTTTAGGTCTGGGCGCAGCTGTTAAACTACTGCCCTATGGCATGGAATACGCTGCGGTAGGTTTGGCCTTAGGTATGGGGGGTGGGGAACTGATTGGCTTGTTAGTAACGTTGGTTGTCTACAACAAACATAAGGCCAAGCTACGGCCGGATGACGCCCAGACCGTACCAAATGCTTTCGCGATCACAAAAGATTTATTTCGTTTGGGCTTGCCGATAACAGGTGGGCGGCTTGTAGCCAGCGCGTCACAAGCCGTCGATTCGATGCTCATACCGCTGCGACTGCAGGCGGCCGGGTATTCCCTTCGCGCAGCAACAGCCTTGTATGGACAATTAAACGGAGCCGCTATCACCTTATTAACCTTTCCGACGGTATTTACCTTCTCCCTCGCAACTTCGCTGGTACCAGCAATCTCCGAAGGTATCGCTAAAGGGCAGCATCGCGCTGTCCGGTTCAGAGTGGAAGAAGCCCTGCGGTACACAGTCTTGGTAGGACTCCCGTTCCTGGTATTTATCTACTTTTACGCCGCTGAATTGAGTGCGATTTTCAACAGTCCCAACGCCGGCAGTGTATTGTCTACTCTCTGTTTGGCCGGTATTTTCTTTTATTTACAAAGCACCACTAGTGGTATTCTGCAGGGCATGGGCTACCCGCAAATTCCGGTATTCCACTTAATTATTGCTTCAATTCTAAAACTAGTTGTCCTTTACCATTTGACCAGTATTCCGACCTTGGCCTTGCAAGGTACCGCGATAGCCTATGATTTCGCTTTCATACTCACCGCCTGCTTAAATATTGCCGCTATCGCCCAAAAAACAGGGCTTGATTTTGACATACAGCGGTTACTGTTGCAACCTCTGAGCGCAGCGGCCCTAATGGGATTAACGCTTTATGTACTCAAAACGTCCCTCGTGTTTACCCACGGGATAATGCTGGTAAATTTTATTCTGAGCTGTGCGGTGTATCTGCTAACCCTAATTATTAATCGTGGTCTAAACAGGAGTGACCTGCGTCGTCTCCCCATAATAAACCGTTTCCTGGTGTTTTAGCTAATGACGGAAATAATCCCGCAAGGACCATGCGGTTAGGGCAGCCAGCACCAGCACAAATAACAAGATAGCAAGCTTATACACAAAATAAATTTTAAGTACAGAAAGTCCTGCCGCCAACAAAATGACAAAAATAGGAGCCATAAACTTATTAAAAGGAGATTTTGCGTGCTTGCGACTTTTATTCGGCAAAATAAATATGATAAATATGACTATGCAAGCTAGGATAATTTTAAGAATCATCTGTTTCTCCAGCAAAAAATATTATTTAGTGATTTCCTTAATTTATATTTTCTATCCTAAATTGTTTGTAAAGCCATTAACATTACACTATAATAATATTTTAATTGTAAATACTACTATTAGAATCACAACAAGTCAAAAAATCATTAATAAAGGAGATGTCGCTCATGGCTCAATTCAATAATCAAGGTAAGGTGCTACCCCACTCCGTACTCGATCAATTCAAGTATGAAGTAGCTGAAGAGTTGGGCTTAACCAACAAAATCCAAACTATGGGCTGGGAAAACATGACTTCGCGTGAATGTGGTCATGTAGGTGGTCGTATCGGAGGGAGTATGGTCAAGGCCATGGTACGCAAAGCTGAAGAAGCCATGGCCCGGGGTAATTTATAACATGCTTAGATTGAAACCAGCAGATTTTTCTGCTGGTTTTTTAATTACTTATATGGTGCTGCTGTATCTCTCTTTTTACTTCTCTATTTGCCATGATTTGACTAAATCAATAATTTTATAATTGGTTAAATCAAAGTGAATGGGCGTAATGGTAATTTCATTATTAGCATTAGCTTTAAAATCTGTGTCGTCATCATCTGTTCCATCGTCTAATATTTCGCCCCCTTGGACAAAATAGCGCTCGCCTGTTTCCGCTACAATTTCTTTAAACACATTTTTGTATTTAACATGACTCAACCTTGTTATCCGCACCCCTTTAATTTGGTCTGCCGGAACCGGCGGCACATTAACATTAAGCAAGGTATCCTCAATCATGTCATGCTCATCAATGAACTCACATAATTTGCGGACAAACTTCGCGGCAGTATCGAAATCTTGGCTTTCGTAGCTTGTTAGAGATACGGCGATAGCAGGAACACCCTGCAGCGAAGCCTCAATCGCGGCTGAGACGGTTCCCGAATATAATACGTCAGTACCGATATTTTGGCCTTGATTAATACCGGAGACGACAAGGTCAGGTTTAGGCACTAAACCGCCTTGGATTGCCAGCTTGACACAATCGGCAGGCGTACCGCCTACTTCGTAGCCTTTAACCCCGCCACACTCCATTTCCACTTCGCGTACCAGCATCGGTTTGGTTAAAGTGATCCCATGACTAGTAGCACTCTGTTGACTGTCAGGCGCTACAACTGATATATCGTAAATCATGTTCAAATATTTACATAGGGTTTGGATCCCTTTAGCGTTAATGCCATCGTCATTAGTCAGTAAAATCTGCATCGATTTTTATTCCTCCTGCATTCAGCCGTACTGTACCATCGGGATAGAGAGTATGCACTGTTTGACAGTAAGGACAGCGTACCGCAGCTATATACGGCGTAGACACTAGGTCCTCCCATACCTCAATATCTCTAAAGCAACGTAAACAATAACTTAAACACTCCATATTCACCCCCCCTGACAGCAAACTATTTTACTATAGTTTATGAACATGCTGTCCGAGTTGTCACGGCATTAGGTTAAGTTATCATTAAACTTCGTAAATGGAGACTGTCATGCTGTCTCCTTTTTTGGTTAAGCCAAACATTATCTTTTGTTGCTTCAAAGATTTATTTAAAAAATCAACTATTTTATACATCTGATCATTAGCCGTAAAAGTCTTTAGCGCAATTAATTCCAGTTTTGCTTCGGTATTACCTGCTGCGTTTGGATGTTCTTCCACCGCTCGGCTCCTTTCTAGATTGATTTTACCTGCTGTCGTGGATTAACGACATGGCCTCAGCACGCGTGGCTTGACTGGTTTTAAATTGCCCGCGTACTGCAGAAGTTAAGGTCTTAGAACCAGCCTTTTTAACCCCGCGCATAGTCATACACATATGTTCTGCTTCAATCACTACCAAGACACCGCGCGGTTGAAGCACCTCCATAATGGAATCGGCTATTTGTGATGTCAAGCGTTCCTGTAGTTGGGGCCTTCTGGCGTAACCTTCGGCAACACGGGCTAATTTGCTCAGACCGGTTACCCTGCCGGCCTTAGGAATATAAGCAATATGGGCCTTACCATAAAACGGGACCAGGTGGTGCTCACATAATGAGTAAATGGGTATATCCTTGACGATTACCATTTCTTCATGGTCTTCGTCAAAGGTTACTTTAAGATGTTCTTTAGGATCATGGTACAGTCCATGACAAACTTCGGCATACATCCGCGCCACTCGAGCCGG
>JAJXUE010000014.1 GCA_021783135.1 Bacillota bacterium
CTTCAACTCCAAATTTAGTGAAGCCGAGAGCAGTGCGTCACTTATATGAAAACTTAAAGTGAAGAAAGGGGCAAACTAGGATGTCATTTAATCTCAATCCGGGTCTTGTGGGGCACCATGTTTTAAGCGTAACCCATGCCGTTACGGCAAGCGAAATAGGCAGCGGTGGGCTAGAAGTTTTCGCTACGCCTGCTATGCTGGCCCTAGTAGAAAAAACCGCTTTTTTGTTGGTTGAGGAATATTTGCCTGACGGATTTTCCAGCGTCGGGACAAAGGTGTCACTAGACCATTTAGCTGCAACCCCAATCGGCATGGACGTTACGGCTAAGGTAGAACTACGTGCGGTTGAAGGGAGAAAACTTAGTTTTGCCTTTGAACTTAATGATGCTCAAGAACTTGTGGGACAAGGCACACATGAAAGATTCATAATTGAAACCGCACGTTTTATGACCAAGGTTCAGAATAAATTAAGTTAGAACAAAAACATACTTTTAAATGGGGTGGTATTGGTACAAGGATACTGTTTATTGATAAACTAATAAAATATTTACAGGAAATTGATATATTATGTCGAAAATATATCGTTGGTTATTTTTCTTTGGCATCGATGGGGGCAGGTGAACTGAGTGGACCAACCTAAGGGTCAGACAATTGATGAGCCAATTGAAGCTTTACCGGGTGTTAAAACAAAGCGGAAACGGCTATCCGGTATTTGGCTAATAATGGCTATCTGTTTCCCTTTGCTGATTGTTTTAAGCGGTGGAGCCTACGGTGTTAATGAAGTGGTAACAGATTCAAATCTTTGTGTCAAATGCCATGAAATGCGGCCGGAATATTATACTTGGATGGCGTCATCGCATAGCCAAATAAAATGTACTGATTGCCACTTACCGACTGATAAATGGGGTAGGGTAGTTACTGAATATAATGGTTTGCGTCAAATTGTGGAGCACTTTACCAACTTGGTTCCCAAAGATATCATCACACGTCGACCAATAGCTAATAGCGTTTGCTTGACGTGTCATAGTAAAAACCGGGTGGCGAACCTCCCGGGAGATTTAATCATGAGTCATACTTTACATGATAAGCATCAGGTGCAGTGCATTAACTGCCATAATGGGGTTGTACACGGTAAGATCGAGGAGCGAGGCATAGTGGATGAGGTCAAGCGGACGCAGTGGACAGCAGCTATCGGGAAAGCAGAAGTGTTGCCCACGGACACAAGGCCCACTATGCTCCAGTGCTTAACTTGCCACCGTCAGTGGAAGGTTACTACTCATTGTGAAAAATGCCACAGGAAAATTCCGACGCCACCGACGCACCAACCGGGGACTTGGTTGGTAGACCACGGTCAGGCTGCTTGGCAGAATGTCAACCAGTGCAGTGTTTGTCATTATGACTCTAAACTCAAGGACATAGATGACAAACTATCGGTAGCGCAATATGTCAGGTCGAATCAATTTTGCTACAATTGTCATTCAACGTTTAAACCACCCAGTCATGATTTTATGTGGGCGCATGATCACGCTTCCCAAGTCACACCCGGTGAGGTACCGTACTGTATAGTTTGCCATGACGTAAATAAACCTGACGCTAATTCGCCGGAAAAAGGCAATAAAACGTATTGCAATAAATGCCATGGCAAATATTATGTTGAAGGCCATTTAGTTCCTCTCATAACTCCATATACTGATCCGGAGCTAACTGAGAAAAGTCATGGTGAACAGTAGCTATGCTCAGTCAAGCTGGACTAGCGCCATTGGATGCTGTATAATTATGCAGCAATAGCTGATAAAGGATGAAATTTATGGAATATCGTAAGGCAGTTTTAGCAGACGTTGAAGCAATTCACGAATTAATTAGCCAGTGTGCAGACGAAGGACTGATGCTTGCCCGGGCTCGCAGTATGTTATACGAAACCATTCGGGATTTTACGATTGTGGAAGACCAGGGGCGACTGGTTGCGGCCGGTGCCTTGCATGTTTTATGGGAGGATTTAACTGAAATTCGTGCTCTTGCGGTGGCAAGTGATTACAGGTGTAAGGGCTTAGGCCGCAATATTGTGACGCGGTTAGTTCAAGAAGCTAAAGTTTTGGGTTGCTCGAGTGTATTTGCCTTAACATACCAACCTCAATTTTTCACGAAGTGTGGTTTTACCCAAATTTCCAAGGATTTACTGCCCCACAAGGTCTGGAAGGAATGCATTAACTGTCCTAAATTCCCAAATTGCGACGAAAATGCAGTTATTTTAAATAATATTCTGTGATACGACTTAAAACTTGGTATCCGGCTTTAATAAAGAGCCGGATACTTTTTTTTACGCAAAAGAGTAAAAATTCGAAGCAGGATTTGAATGACAAAAAATGGAAGTGAAGAGGAGTGGACTTTACTGGGGGTGGATGTATGGGTGGAAGTTTAAGTGACTTAAAGTTAGAAGTTATCCGAGGACCTAAAGTTATAGAGTTGAGCAAGGTCGTTCTTTACAAGCCGGCAGACTTTTCCTATGCGTTATTCACAAAATTCCGTAACCTTGACTTCGCGCAATGTGCGCTTAAAACAGCGCTGCGTTTTGGTGACCCCAGCTTTTGCTTGGATGGACCGGCAGGCACCAGAGTTAAAGGCTGGTTGCTCCGAACTGTTAACATAGATGAAATTGTCTATCTGGAAAGTTGGCCATGGGAACCATCTTTTTTTGTTTATACAAGTGGGAATGAAACTTTAATGGTTAAATTATTAGGGTGGTTAAGCGGTTCTGCTCCTGAATTGCACCTTGTTAAGGGAGCAAAGAAAAACACTCCATAACTGTATTCGATGCAGCATTAGGGAGTGTTTTATAAAGACTTGCGGCGTGAGTTGTGACGGTAGTTTTTTTGTCTCGGTGGTGGGCCTAACTTTGACTGCAGAATATTGCGCAGTAATTGCCACTGTGCCTCAAGGAGTACTTCGGGTAGTTCGCTATTTGTTACACCCTTGCCTAAAAAATAGGTGCGTGAGGAAATTTCAAAGTCGCGCAGGAAATCTAGGACTTCTTTTTCTGTACCAGTCACAAAAAACTTCCTTTCACTAAAAAATGTCAGTTTACGCATTTAAATAATTATTAACATCTCTACTTACATTTTAAGAGAAGACACACGCAGAAAATGTTGCAATAACAAGGTTAAAAGGGAAACTTTTGTAGAAATATTGAAGAAAGGCTCAATAATTCTATTAGCGGTACCATAGCCCTGGATAGATTATGTAGGAATTACCGTGACGTCGGTATTGGCGAGCTTGGGTATTGTTGCCTAAACCAAGATGACAGTCGGCTAAAGCGTGGAATAGAGCTGCTTTAATGCTCCAATGCATCAAGTGGTTATGCAGCCAACCTTTGGTCTTGGGCAAGCCCTTTGCCTCTGAGATCGTACGTGATAATTCTAAATGTTTAAGTGCAGGTGAGAATTTTTTTTGTTGCAAAAAGACTCTGCCAAGATATAGCTGAATTAGCGGATGTTCAAGTGTGGCGAAACCATTTAGACATTGAGCAGCGGCATCTATTTGACCAAGACCTAGATAGATGTCAGCCAAGGTGGTGTAAATAAACGGCTCTTGGGTTGGTAAATAGGAACGCAGGAGGCACTCTGCCCGTTGGAAGTCCCCTAATAGGTAATAGATTTGCGTAGCTGTGACGGCCGCACTATGGGCGGAAAATTGCTGGGCAACGAAGTTTTCGGCGATTTGATGTGCGACTTTTTCAGGCTTTGTAACCTCTTGTTTTTGCCATGCAAGATAGTACGATAAGCTAACTGAAACAAAAAGAGTTCCCAGGCCGATATACCAATTGTGAAAAAACAACGTAACTGAAATGGTCAGAGCAAGGCCATAAATTATAAGGAAAATGAGATAGTGGAGTTTCTGTACGTAGATAATTTCCCGAGGTAACTCCGGCAAGGGCAAACAATCACCTCCGGATAGTTCAATATTTAAACATATGCAGTCAACCGGGGAAAAAATACAACTAAGTCCTGGCAAAAAAAGCGCATTGCGTTTCTTCGCAATGCGTTTATGTTTACACATGTTCACTTGGTAAACGGAAATAAGTTTCGCAAAAATTTTGGACCTCGTGCCGATGACTGTCCGGAGCAAAAACGTAAAAACGCCAGAGTTTTTGGTATTGTCTTTGCAGCTGATTGATATCTTCAGGCGGTGCAGGTTGGATGCTGTTAAGTTTATGAAGGCCATGCTTGCTAAAAACCGGAATCGCTGCCTCGCGAAATGTACGCGCTCCCGGACAATATACTATTATTTCGCCATCATTAAGTCCGAAGGCAGCAGCAATTTCCCGTTCGAGTCTCGGTCTTTGGCCGTCGCCAAAATGATAGTTTTGCATCAACAAGTCGCGCTGTTCTTCTGTTACACTTTCCGACGTTAAAATATAGGCGCGTTTGAGTAAATGGCGGTGTTCAACAGCGGTAACAAGCGCAGTAATCGCGGGATTATGTTTTAATCCCAGATTCTTAAGTGTTTCGAATAACGTATAATCGCCTAACTGCAATAGAGTATGTTCGGTCAACCCGTAACCCAAGGCGAGTTCTACTGCCTTCGAAATCATAGCGCCGGAGATGACTTTAGCATGATGAAAGTAAACACGTTCACTTAAGTAATAGCGTAAGCGCAACAGGTGGACGATCTCAGATTTAATGTCAGACCGATCCATGTTGTGCTTGACCATATTTAGCACGAGCTGATCGCTAACGACACGAAAGTGTTGAAATATTCGCTCGTCGTAGGTTTGGGCCAATCCGGCCATATATGCGTCACGCCGCAAGTAGTCCAATAAGTCGGCATCAAGCGCAGATGCAATTATTTGGGCACGCCAGTCCTTGATTTGACCGCTCAAAATGGCTCTGGTATCGTTTAGCAGCCCCGCTAGTTGGAGTTGGCGACCAATTTCTGTGTCGCCAGCCAGAAAATAGTCTAACCGGTGGCCTTTGTCATGACGGGGAAAAATCGCGCGTTCATCCTCGAACGTGTGACCGAACGGGATATGAGTTATGTCGTGCAACAGAGCGCTGATAGTAATTAGTTGGCTGGAATAAATCGGAATTGATTCGCTAGTTGCAGCAAGTGTTGTCAGGATACGTTTGGCTACTGCCATGGTGCCTAGGGAGTGTTCAAAGCGAGTATGCGTGCACCCAGGGTAAACTAAGTAGGCGGTGCCCAACTGTTTAATTGTGCGCAGCCGTTGGATCTCTGCGCAATCTAGGATTTTCTGTTCAAGATGGTCAAGTTCAATATCACCATGGATAGGATCACGAATATACATAGTCGGCCCCCTTTTCTGCCACCCTCATTTTAGCTTACCACAATAAGCCAGCGCAATAATGAATAAGGTATAGACAATTTTACTTATAGTAATTTGTCTATCTTATTGAAATTTTACAACTATTACGGTATTATTAAACCTGGTAACTGGTCAGACCATCTTACCATATAACGAATGGCATTGGGGAGAGGACTGTATGAGTACATTGGAAATTGAGGGGCTTTACAACCAATTTAAAATTAAAGCGGAAGCTGTTGCGGCTCAAGTTTATCGTGTTCATGACGTGACTAAGGCAAACCGATTAATAGCTCAGTTACTTAAGGAACAAAACGCACATCAAATCGTTATAAGCGAGTCAGATTTAACCCAACAGGGGAGGTTGGCGACAGAGTTACGGACTGAAGGGTTTACAGTTTTCACGACTGATCTCCGGGGATGGTCGCCGCAGGCTGATGCAGGTATATCACAAGTAGATTTGGCAGTAGCGGAATCCGGTAGTCTGGCTCAGGATGCCACAGAAGTTGCGACCAGGGTTGTGTCGACTTTACCACCTATACATATAGCGCTGGTGCTGACTGGTAATTTGCATGCCAATCTTAACGAGGCGTTAAGTGCGTTCTATTCAACCGGTAAGGTTCCCAGCTATATTAATTTTATTACCGGACCTAGTCGCACCAGTGACATCGAGCGTGTATTGACGATTGGGGTCCATGGACCAGAAAAGTTGCTAATAGTTTTTGTGGACCAGGGAGGGGAATTCTAATGGCGACTAAAGACTTTAAAGCTAAGATTGATAATGCTCTCCAAAATCCTGTTTTACGCGGCGCGTTGGGGAATTTCGGCGTTGCCTTTGCTGAAAGCAGAGACAAGGCTTATCAGAACTATGATTTCTCAGCTTTACGAGACCAGGTTGCGGAAGTCAAAGGTTTTGCTGCCGCTCATATGGAGGAAATGGCTGAACAATTTACCGCTTCGGCTACGGCACGCGGGGCAAAAGTTTTTCGGGCTAAAACGGGTGAGGAAGCCAAACAATATATCCTTGCGCTTGCGCAAAAAGAAGGCGTAAAGTCGATTGTCAAATCTAAGTCAATGGCTACTGAGGAAATTCATCTTAATCAAGACTTGGCGAAAGCCGGATATGAGGTTCAAGAGACTGATCTGGGCGAATGGATTCTCCAGCTTGCCCATCAGAGGCCTTCACATATGGTTATGCCGGCAATTCATATGACACGGCAACAAGTTGCCGATGTATTTACCGACAATTTAGGTGACAAGAGTGAACCGGACATTCCACAATTGGTTAAAACCGCGAGACGAGAGCTGCGTACAAAGTTCTTAGAGGCGGAGATGGGTATCTCGGGCGCAAATATTGCCGTAGCTGAGACAGGAAGTTTGGTTATGTTTACCAATGAGGGCAATGGGCGGTTAACTTCCACCTTGCCACGCGTACATGTTTTTGTGGTCGGGTTAGAAAAGTTGGTACCCAAATTTATGGATATTCTGCCGATTATGACAGCATTGCCGAAAAGCGCTACGGGACAGCAAATTACCAGTTATGTAACAATGGTTACTGGAGTTACCCCAACTTATCTTGAGGCAGGCGAAATTGGGGAGAAAGAATTTCACGTCGTGTTAATGGATAATGGCCGCTCTGAAATGTATGCAGATCCTAAATTTAAAAAGGCGCTACAGTGTATTCGCTGTTGTTCGTGTTTAAATGTATGTCCAGCCTATCAATTGGTGGGTGGTCACGTTTATGGCAGTATCTATACGGGCGGGATTGGCACGATTTTGACGGCCTTCACCAAGGGCTTAGATGAGACTGCGGAAATTCAAAACTTGTGCTTGCAGTGTGGTAAATGTACAACCGTATGCCCAGGTAAGGTCGACATTCCAGATATGATTTTGGAACTGCGCAATCGCGTGATGCGAAAAACCGGATTGCCTTTTACGCAAAAAATAGCTTTAGACGTGGTATCAAACCGTCGCTTGTTTCATTCTTTATTACGCGTAGCCTCCAAAGCACAAAAACCGTTTGCACAGGATAAAATGATTCGCCACCTACCCTTGTTTCTGTCAAATATGACCGATAAACGCAGCTTGCCCGCCATAGCTGACGTTCCATTACGGGATGCGTTTGGTCAGTATAAGCAGATTGTGCGTAACCCCAAAGGGAAGGCCGCCTTTTTTGCCGGTTGTTTGATCGATTTCTGTTATCCGGAAATTGGCGAGAGTGTAATTAAGGTATTGAATAGTAAGGATATTGAAGTAGTGTTTCCGGACGCTCAGTCGTGTTGTGGTGCCCCTGCGACTTATATGGGTGATGAAGAAAATGCGCGCAAACTAGCCCAACACAATATTGCCGCGTTTGAAAACGTCGACGCAGATTATATCGTCAGCGCTTGTCCCACATGTACTCACGCCTTGGCACACGGATTTGTCCAATTACTGCAAAGTGACCTGGCTTGGGCAACTAGAGCGGAGCAATTTGCGGCTAAGGTGACCGATTTTGGCAAGTTAGTGCATGACTTGGGTGGTATAACCGGGGTGCGAGGAGAAGATCTCAAAGTTACTTACCATGATTCCTGTCACCTAAAACGAACTTTGGGAATTTTCCGCGAACCGCGCGCAATGCTGCAGGCTTTGCCAGGCGTGGAAATGGTGGAAATGAAAGAATCGGATCGTTGTTGTGGTTTTGCAGGGTCGTATTCAATCAAATTCCCGGAAATGTCTGGGCCAATCTTAGAACGAAAAGTTAATAATATCGCGGCTAGTGGAGCAGATTTGGTATGTATGGATTGCCCTGGCTGCTTGATGCAAATTTCGGGCGGGTTGGATAAGCATACTACGGCAATTAAGGCCAAACATACTGCGCAGGTCTTGGCTGAGCGCTTAAGTCAACAATAATCCACAATCCGCCGCAATTCGCCGCAATTCGCCGCAATCAGTTGAGGCATGCTTTTGCAGTGCATTGTACAATGGGGATTAGTTCCAGCCTTGCTAATTAATACATAATATGTGTCAAACATAGGTTGTGGCCAGAAGGCGGGAGGTGGTTCCATGTCTGATGCAGCTTGTGCGGCTGATAGAGCATGTGGCAGTTGTGGTTCACCCAATTTGCAAGACGAAGTTCCCCTGGGTAAGCTGAGTGTTAATTATTTATCTGGGTTGGTGCTTAAAAGTAAACCAATTCACGGGTCTGTATGTCTGGATTGCGGCAAAGTGGAATTGCATCTAGACTACCCGAGTGAGCTCAAAGATAGAGAACTAGTACGCAGCGGTAGCGGAAATTTCTTGCCGTTTATCATTTTCGCATTGTTTATTTTGTCGTTGCAGCTTGATTAGCAGATGTACGGTAAAAACTCGTGAGCATCTGCCTTGATTCATGAAAAATAGTGGAAATATGTGGAAGGATATTTGGCACTAGAAAGTGAATTTGATAATGGGTCACAGGATTGACACCTCCAACGGTAGGCAATCCTAATTCACCTGAAGGGGTGAGTTCCCGGCACTAGCTAATTGGACTGATACCAAAGGTACTTGTTTAATGTCTGCTCTGTCATAACCGAGGATAGATAAGAAGAGGTCAGAAGACCTAAACAGAGCGGTTACAAGACAGGCAGCGCCAAAGTTGAACCAGCAGTCTGAACCTAGTGTTTTACAGGGTGCCCTGGCAGGCTTAGCCAAAGGTCAGGCTAATGGAATACTCAGTGATAGTATCCCATGCGCGGAAGTCTGATGCGATGGTGCTTGCCTATTGTAAATAGAGCCGGGTCAAGGGATCACGGCCGAACCGGGTTAGGAGCTCCACCCGGGCGGTCCCGCGACAGCAACAATTGGTCCTGGGTTTTCCCAGGACGATTTTTTTTGTCTAACTTATCCGCGAATATACGTTATAATAGATACGTGTAGAATAAGCATTTGTGAGATTTTAACTGCAGTGGAGGAATGAATTGGGATGCGGCATAAGCTTTTGTGGGCAGTCGTGTTGTTGTTAACTGTGAGTTTGCTTGGTTGTCAGGCCAGTACCAGATCGCAGCAGACGGTGAAATTCGATAATTATACAGACGTCTTGTTTCCCACCCCCAGTCAGGTGGTTTTAACCAATCTTCATAAAGGCTTGCCACAAAAAATCTTGTTAAAAAAGGGCGACATAACTTCACTGATGCATACTCTGCATGCGTCAATTGAAACATCACTCACAGCGCAGAAATATGTGCCAAGTGCGGGGTTAAACAGTCACCAGCCATTGAGCCTTGAATTGAGCTATTCTGGAGCAAGCGAATTAAAGATTATTACCGATAAGTCCCTGCGAAGTTTTAAACCGACCAAGATACTGCTCCTACTGCAACAAAGGATGCTCGTCGTTGAGACGCCAGAAGGCACGAAGGCTTTTAGCGGACTGAATATTCAAGATCAATTTATCACGTTAATGCAAAATTTCACCGCTGAATCCAGTTTTCCTTTACCTCCAGCCACGCTTGGTGATCAGAATGTGGAACAGTTGCCTCTAGCCCACCCTGATCAAGTCCAGATTGACTTTTTGCCACCGGCGCAAAACCTGGGCAGGTAACTTATAGTTATGCGATATTTGTTGTACATGTTTAATTTATTGCAGTATGGAGGAAATCGATTTGGGCAAGAAATCAGCTTCCGGTGGAATATTCAGTTGGCTTTTTAGCGGGAAGAGTCAAACAGTGGATACTCACCAATCTAATTCCGCAACCGATACTCCACCGCACACTTGGGATGATTTAGTGGATAAAATCACCAGCAAAAAACTGGCGGAAAAAGATAAATTGTTAGAGGATGCCTTTCTGACTGATATGAGTATAGAACCAGGTCCCGACTACGCATCCATGCCACCTGAACAGGTAAAATGGCTTCTGCAAGAGGCAAAACAAGATCTCGCGCTAGGTAATACAACCAAAGCCTACAAGCTTTTGGAAATTGCCCTGAGCCTCGATACGCACCCCGAAGTATTATTTGCTCTAGCTAAATTAACACTTGCCCAGGGTGATTCGTCCGAAGCTGCGCGTTTATGCTTGCAGTCGCTGCAGCTATTCCCCAATAACGTGCAAGGGTACGAGCTTCTGACCCAACTTGATGCCGCAGTTTTGGACACGATGGTGCTAACGCAATTGCGCCCAACCTCGGTGAAGGCAAATACTCAGTTAGCTAGATTATGTATGACCTGCGGGGCGTATTCTCCAGCCTTGGATTTCTTTATCAGAGCTAGAAGCCTTGGTTTGAACGTTGACGAAGTTGAAGGTGATTTAGGGACGGTGTTCCAGCGCATGGGTGCGCCGGAACTGGCTGTGCGCCATTTCCAACGTCATTTGGAGCGCACGGGAAATCTAGCTACTGCATATACGTTGTGCGATATCTATCTGGATTTAGGTCAATATCAAGCAGCTGCTGAAGTCGGCAAAGCATATTTTGCTGATAACCAGGCAAGTCAGGCCCGTGACCGATGGGCTCAAGTCAATTTCTTATTGGCGCAACAGTTGGCCCAAAGCGGTAACCAAGCTGATGCCATTAGCGGATTTTATCTAGCACTTGACCTTGGTATTGCCGCAGCCAAAGATAATTTGGCTGTTTGTTTGCGCAGCGTTGCGGATGAAAATTGGGAAGATAATCCGGCCATGGCGTTGGAAAAGTATGAGGCTTGGTTGGAAATTAGTGGTTTTGATGTGGAAATAGGCGAACGGGTTGCAGCCGGCTACCTGAAATTAGCGAACTTTGGCAAAGCAATAGAGTATTGGCGTAGGCTGTTAAAGCTCGAACCGGAAAATCAAGCGTACATGGCTGCCTTGGCGGCAGGTTATCAAGGCTCAGGGGAGTTGATTCGGGCGGCAGATCTCTGGGAGCGACTTATCCAGCTTAACCCAGGCAATAAAGCCATCCGCGAAGAGTTATTTAATTATTGTCGGACAATAGGTGATTATTCGGCAGCAAGACAACATTTAGCGGAACTATATGAAAAGCAGAGCGAGAAGTATAAAACTTTAATTCAATCACTCCTACGCGAACAACTACGCCTTTTAGTGGAACATGGTAAGCTAGAGCAGGCTTGGCAGGTGTGTTATAGCGAAATTAAGGAGAGTCCATCGACTGAACTACAGGCAATTGCAGCAAAAATCTTGTTTGAACGGTTAGATATTTTAGCCCAAACCAAAGAGATTGAGGTTGCGTTGCGGGACGTAATGCAGGCTAGGCAAATAGGTTTGGATAGTACTGAGTTAAGTATTCGCGAGGCAAGTTTACACGAGCAAAAGGGTAATTACGCAGCTGCATTGCCAATATATGTAGGCATCGTTCCTAAAACAGCTGAGGTAAGGCATAAAATTAAGGAACTTTATCTAAACGCTGCACGTATCGAATCTGAGGCCGGAGATTTGCCCAAGGCCAGGCACCTACTGGAAGAGGTCGATGCGCATTTGCCGCAGGATGAGATGATTAAGCAAGCGCTGGCCTTGGTGTATTATGCGACAGGTCAATATACTTTAGCCGTGGCGTTATCCCTAAATAGATGCGTAGATGACGAAGACCAACCTGGCACTGATTTTTTAAGTGTGCTACGGCCACGCGGGTACCGCAGTATCATTTTGGGGTAAAAGGAGAGTTTGGCTATGTCAGAGGAACGCATTATTGGCATGCAAATAGGAAGCGGTAATTTGGCGTTGGCATCGTACCGCGTTATTGGACAATTTGCCAGTTCAGAAGTAATTCGACTTAGTGATGGCAGAGGCAACTATCAATTGATGCCGGCATTGTTTTTTTTCGCGCAACCCGGAGAGTTGGAAATTGGCCGCGCTGCCAAGGGCAAATGGCTCAAACAGCCGGAATTGGTGTATTCACCGCTGCAGTTGTTATCCGGTGGAGTGCAGCAACTGACAATTGGTGATTATAACTTAGCGGTGTCTGAACTGATCGGAAATCTGACCGCTGATTTGCGTGAGCAAGCAGGTTTATTTGGTGAATTTACGCACTGTTCTGTTGCGTATCCGGAGTATTTAAACCAAACTCAATTGCTTGAACTTAAGCAAGGGCTACGCGCGGATCTGCCGGACTTAGCGGAACACAACTTTGTCCCTTCTGGGGTAGCCGCATTGCTCGACATGCAAATGCATCCGGCTCGCTATAATTTAGGCTATCATAAATTTGACTTTGCCACTAAGCATACATTCCTAGTAGTGGACGTGGGTGAAAATTTTACGACGACCAGTTTGTTTCATGTGTGCGAAGTGGGGGAGGAACTTCAGGTGCGATATCTGGTTGAGCCTCAGTACATTCAACTTGGTGGCAGGGACTTTGATGCCAGTTTTGCTTCGCACGTTATAGAACAGGCCAAAGTTGCCGGAAATATTGTGCCTGGGGAATTGACGCCGGAGCTGCAGCGGCAAATTCAACTGGATGCCGACAAACTGAAACGTGACTTGGTTGAACGAGTAGATGCTGAGATTATCAGCACCCATGGAGCTTCGGACAGATTGCAAGATTTGTCTGTTCCCTTACGCATATTGGGTCCAGGCGGCAGGAAACTGGTAGAGCGGGATATAACTAAAGCCGAGTACGATGCTGCAGTGTTTAGCTGCATCGCTTCGCGGCATCAGGCTGAAGCCTGCATATTCCAGCCGGTTACACGGGCCCTGAATCTAGCCAGATTAAGTCCGGAAGATGTTGATGAAGTACTGCTGGTTGGCGGAATGGCGCGGTTACATTGTTTGGGCGAGGTATTTAAACAAGCGTTCTGTCTAGTGCCACGTGAGTTTAGGAGTCCCGAACTTGCGGCTGCCCGTGGGGCTTCAATTTATCAAGATATGATAACAAATGCGCTCGCAACTGGTTGAGGATGGCATAAAGCTCTAACTTAGAGTGCGCGGAGGGTGAGTATGGCTGTATTAAGTCTCTCTGACGTAGGATGTAGCCAAAGTTACGGTAAGTCTAGTCCTCGTATAAACGCGGTTTTGCTTGAAATAGTACGCAGACATAGAGTTTTTCTACACTGTAGGAAGTCGGAGTTTTTGTGGCGGGTATTACTAGTGGCAGGGGTACTTATAAGTGTAGGGCTCCTCGTGCTAAACCTGTCTTCTTTGGCACAGCTGGGGAAGAGTTCAATGCAGCTTTTGCTAGCGTTTGTGGTGTGCGATAGCTTGATCTATCGGAAATTATATCTGGCGCAACGCGCGGTGCAAAAGGCTGCTGTCAATTATGGTGTCGTGCGGCATCATCTAATTGGTATGCTCGATATCAAGTTTTGTGATTGTCGTGCCACCTGCACTTGTTCGCAGGAGTTGCGGCGTACAGTGCTTGAAAGATATGGTATCAGTCTATATTAAAATAAAAATCCTGAGGCGTGAACCTCAGGATTCTTGTTATAATTCTATCGCAGCCTCGTCGCGGTCAAGTTTACGCATACATTCTTTGAACCTAGCGCGTAGATAGTTGTCGGTTGTGGCTTCGCGCATTTGACGCAACAAGTCAATGGTACGGCGCAAGACGCTGATGATATCTCCTTCATCTAAATTGCACAGCTTCTGAACTTCGCCAAAACTAGCTCCTTGACTCCACGCGTGTACAAGCGGGGCTACCCTGTGGTCAAAGCGGCAGGTACCCTCGCCACAGAGGCGGTCCAGGTACTTAATTATGGCCACTATTGCAGTCATGTCCAGCACGGTAATCCGCGTAAAGTAATCATTCTTACGCGCCTCAAAATCGACGCAGGCGAGTAAGGCGTTGAGCTGGTCATCATCTAGTTGGCTAAAGCACTCACTAAACATTAACTCGGTAACCAATAGCTCCTGCACATAAATTTTACTGGCGCATTTGCCGCGTGCTAATAACTCTCGGTCTCGCAGGTAACCCAACTGAGTCAGGTTTTCACGCTTGCGATAGTAATCTTGCAGGAAAACATCTTGAGCAGGAATTGCAGCGAGCCGTTTATGCAACACTGCGGCCAAGGTTTCTAACTGGGTATATGGTTTGTAGCTTTGTTGACACTGATTTACTTCGTGAGGCGCACAAGCTTTGGGCTCTTGGGTTAAATACCGTTCAAGTTGGCGGATCTTTTTAAACATCTGTCGGCCATAAGTTTTTTGTTGTCTTTTATGGCCCAAAATATAATATGCCTTTTTTAACCGTGCCAGTTCCTTGGATTTGGGTCCAAACTTGAGCGGACAACGGTAAGAGTTGAAGTCAGTACACACATGTTGTTTAAGTGAGTTCAGTTTTGTTTCAACGTCAGCCAGTTCCGCTCTCACGCTGCTAAACGTTTCGTTATCGACAAAAGAGGCAAAGCTCTGTTGAAAATAAGTTGCAATTTGAGCGTCTGTCAGCGTTTGCGCTAAATTTAGGACGGTATTATAGGAAAGTTTAAATTGGCTGCTCAACGGTTCAAGTTTTTTGATGTCGAAAACGGGTGGTGGACTTTTCTCCATGTAATTAAGATCCACTAGTGCGAAAGAGAAGCCTTTGGCATCAATACCCCGCCTTCCGGCTCTTCCCGACATTTGAAAAAACTCATGGTTAGCCAAAGAACGAAAATTCCTACCGTCAAATTTCTCCATAGAGTCGAAACAAACTGATTTGACTGGATAATTGATTCCGACACTAAAGGTTTCGGTGCAGTATAGCACATGGATGAGACGCAAGGCAAAAAGTTCTTCCACTAAATTCTTTTGACTTGGCAACAGTCCGGCATGATGGAACGCTATGCCTCTGATGCAAAGACGTCGCAACAGTCGCGTCGAAGCTGTCCAAGCTTCCTCCGGACCGAAAGTCTTGATAAAATGCTGTTCAACCAGGCGTTTTTCCCTTTGGTGGAGAAAATTTCCAACCACCGCAAGTTCTTTGGCCTTCAGCGCGCATTGCTTGCGGCTGAAGACAAAGTACAGCGTGGGCAGGTAGTGGGTTTTAATGGCAGATATCAAGTCGAGATGACTGGGGGTAGCAAAAAAACGTTCACCGCGTTCCGGTTTGGTTTCCGGCGCATGCGTACGGTAAAAGTCCCATAAGCTGTTTAAATCGGTAATACCGGTTTCTTGGCTAAAAAAGAAGTAGTCGAGCGGTACCGCACGGCGCTGTTCTTCGACCAGAATGACATCTTCACTCCGTACCGTACTCATCCATTTGACTAATTGTGATGCATTGGCGATGGTGGCACTTAAACCTAAAATTTTAATCCCGGGTGGAGCTAAAATGATTGACTCTTCCCATACCGTACCCCGGTCTTCATCATTTAACCAGTGAATTTCGTCTAAAATGATGTAAGTAATATTAGCCAGGCCAGGATCTTCCGTAATAACCTGATTGCGGAAGATTTCCGTGGTCATAATTAAAACGGGCGCATCCGGATTGATAACGATGTCTCCCGTCATTATGCCGACGACATCTTCCCCAAAAGCACTTTTAAAATCCTTAAACTTTTGATTGCTCAAAGCTTTAATTGGAGCGGTATAAATGATTCTTTGCTTTTCCTTTATTGCCTTTTCTACCAAAAAGTCGGCTACCAAAGTCTTACCGGTTCCGGTTGGTGCGGAAACTACTACAGATTTTCCGGCTTCGAGGGCCTCAATGGCAGTTTGTTGAAATGGATCAAGGATTAGTCCGTTATAGCTTGTCGGCACGTTGTTCACCTTCCTGCGGTCATTAGGCAAATTATGGTTTTAATCCACTGCAGCTAATTCTAGCAAACTTGACTGGCGTGGTCAAATTTAGCTCACAACAAATTTGCTGGCATGATTGAGTTTGAACTTTTATATACTTACATATAAGGGACAAGTAGGGGGGGTGGTCCTCTGTTTACCTGCCGTAAGGAATTGGAAGAGCTGTTAGGGCTAAAACATCCACGTAAGGTATTAATTGATGAGGCTCTGGAAGTACCCCGCAACGCCGAAAGGATTTTCCGCGGCATCTATACGGAACCGGAAAAACTTAAACGAGGGTTTGCCGAGCTACAACGTGAAACAGGTTCAATGGCTGAACTGTTGGGACTCAGACGTGCAAAATTGCGGGATTGGGCTGGTGAATTACCTGCATCACCACGCGAAGCACAAGAATACATTTTAGCGACGGTACAGGAATTAAAGGCAAAGCAAGAAAGAGCGGACATGGCGGAAGCACGCATCTTAGCCTTGCTGCAGGAACATGAAGATATTAGACTGTTTCCGCTTGAGGAGGAAAGCCTTGGTAAGTGGTCTGCTGAGCGAATTGTGTTGTTTCCCAAGGTCATCGACAAGTTGGCAAGTATTTTCAAAGTACCGTCAGACCATCTTACGAAAGTTATGCTGGTGCACTTTATGCTCCACGTGTTGATCTATGCAGGCGAAGACCGTGATAAGCGCAACTGGTCTAGGCATGAATTAAATGGTGAAGGGCTCGAACTGTTTGTGCATTATTTTGCCCGACTCTTTTTCACACATTATCAATACAAAGAGTTGAGTTCGCTGGATGTAAGTTTAGCGCACAGCTTGGCACCTGCCGGCAGGGATTTAAGAGAATTAGACGGCTTTACCCGAGAACAAATTCATGCCGTATTACTCTTTTGGCGCCGCAAGTCAGATCTTACATTTGCGGAAACATTGCTGTGTCTCCATGATTTCACTTGAAAAAAAGGCAGTAAATACTGCCTTTGCCTTTGCCTTATACCCATACCTTTAGTTTCTGGGCTTGTAAAATTGTAATGTCTCCGCGTTGAACGTCTAAAATCCCTTCTTTACGCCATTCACTGATCACTCGATTTACGCTTTCCCGCGACGTGCCGATCATATTGGCCAAATCTTGATGGGTTAAGTTTAGTTCAATTTTAGTCCCGCCGCATTCTGACTTGCCGTATTGTGCCGCCAACTTTAGCAATGTCGATGCCAACTTGCCATAAACATCTTTCAACGCTATATCCTTCAGGGCGGTTTGAGCTTGGCGCAACCGCCTGCTCATAATTTTGACTAAGCTAACGGCAATATCGGCATTTTCGCGCGCTATTTTCTCGATGTCGTGATTGCGAATTATACCTATTTTGGCATCTTCAATTACTTCTGCGGTAGCAGGATAGGTGCCACCATCAAACAAAACTACTTCCGCAAAAACCTCACCTGCACTGCGAAAAGCTAAAATTTGCTCGCGGCCATCAGCAGTAGCCTTGGTTAATTTGACCTTACCCTGTTTCAAAAAGAATAAGGCTTCGCCCGGATCACCTTCACCAAAGATGATTTGATTTTTACGATATTGGCGCTCAATGATGACCTGAGTGAGACGCTCAAGTTGGTCTTCCATCAGTTCTGCAAAGATAGGTATCTTTTTTAAATACTGCATATTGCTTTCCAATTATTTATACTCCTTAATAGGCTATATTATATTTAGCTTAATTATATACTTCTAATATTCAACCTTGTTTTTATTATATAATATTACTGGTATGATAGGAATAAGCCACAATATATCCTTGCGAGTAAACAACTTTTCATGGGGGGTCAGATAATATGGGGGAAAGCTACCTATCCGGCGTTGAATACCGCGATTCAACCAATCAAGAGCAAGAGTTGTATGCGGCACTACAGACTTTACAAGGGAAAAAGGTACGGCTGGTGATGAAGAATGACGATATAACTGTGCTAGTAGATTGTCAGGCGCACATTAGTGATGTGGTACGCCATGAAAATCGCATTGAGACAGGACATCTCACTATGGACGATGTTTTTTTTGCCCTGATAAACGATGCCGGAGTAAACATATATTTTCCCTTAGTCCAATTTAAAGCTATCCAAAAGGTGGGCTATAGTTTAAATTTTATCTTTGATACCTACCAGTGGTCTGCTACCAACATTTAATGTGTGGAGTGAATAGTGTATATAGGGTGAGGTAACATGGCGCGGATTCAACCTGTACTCTTGGTTTCAACTCCGGGTGAAGTGACGGCTTTTGTTTTGGCGGTTATGGCTTTTGTTGTATGTATTGTGCTGGAGTTTGCGTAAAGAACTGCCGTGCATAATACATACGCTCTTTTACACGTAGGATATGTGGATGGCGTAAATGCTTTGGTTTTACAAGATTATCTTAAAACATTTTTATATTATGGTATGGAGGGATGGACATGACCCCGACCCCGACGCGACAACTATATTGGAATATTCAGGGTGAATGGCTGATTTATCCGCTGTTTGCCGTAAGCTTGCTTATACTTGCCTATGGATTTTATCAGCGATATAGTCTTTGGCAGCTTGGTCAACACGTTAACCGCAACGACAAGCCTTCAACTCGACTCAAGACAGCTTTCGATTATGTCATTACTCAACGTAAAATTCTACGCGAAAAAGAGCCCGGCCTAATGCACCTGCTAATCTTTTGGGGTATGTTGGTGTTGTTCCTGGGTACGGTTGTGGTGGCTATGCAGTCAGATCTCGGCTTGCAGATTATGCATGGTGGTCTCTACCTATATTTTGAATCCTTTGCTTTGAATTTATTTGGCCTTGGCGTGTTAATAGGACTATTAATTGCGCTCTTTCGACGCTATATCCAAAAGCCTGACGGTATAGACAGCGGATTTGACGATGGTGTTGTGCTTGGTTTACTCTTGTTAATTGTCATAACCGGTTTCGTTTTGCAGGCGTTAAGAATTGTCGGGACACAAGATCCCTGGGCGGCTTGGTCCCCGGTCGGTAATTTTTTAGCGAATTTTTTCCGAGGCATGAGCATGCCGGCATTAACTGCAACCCATAGGTTTTTATGGTGGTTTCACCTTGCCTTAGCCTTTAGCTTTATAGCCTACATCCCTTATGGAAAACTATTTCATCTAGGATTGGCACCGCTTAACATCTATTGCCGTTCCTTAGAACCAAAAGGCACTTTATCCTACATAGATATGGAGGATGAGACCGCTGAAACTTTTGGGGTAGGGAAACTTGAAGAGTTTACTTGGAAGGATTTATTAGATACTGATGCGTGTGTTCGTTGTGGACGCTGCCAGAATAACTGTCCTGCCTACCTCAGCGGCAAGCCCTTGTCGCCCAAAAAATTAATCCAAGATTTAAGGCAACATCTTAATGTTAAGGGCGGTGCAATTTTGACTCTGCGCCAAAATTATGCCCAAAAAGGTATGGTGCAGGAGGAAATTGCGGCAGCAGACATGGCAACGGATGGTATTTTGGCCCAAACCTTGGTGAATAGTGTAGTGGAAGATGAGGTTCTGTGGGCGTGTACAACATGTCGTTCCTGTATGGAACAATGCCCGACTTCAGTAGAGCACGTGCCTAAAATTGTCGATATGCGCCGCAATCAAGTACTAATGGAAAGTAACTTTCCGTCGGAAGCGCAACTGGCCTTTCGTAATATGGAAAACAACGGTAATCCATGGGGTATAGGATGGCAAACCAGGGCTGATTGGGCTAAAGATTTGGGTGTAGCGACATTTGATGAGAAGCCGGATGCGGAATATTTATATTGGCCGGGATGTTCCGGCGCCTTTGACTCCCGCAACAAGAAAGTAAGCACAGCCTTGGTAAAACTGCTACAGAGTGCAGGGACTAGTTTTGCCATTTTGGGTAATGCTGAAAAATGTTGCGGCGATTCCGCTCGGCGCATGGGGAATGAATACTTGTACTACGCCCTGGCGCAAGAAAATATCGCTACAATGACAGGTTATGGCATTAAAAAGATTATCACGCAATGTCCCCATTGTTATAATACCCTACGTAACGAATATCCCCAATTGGGCGGTGAGTTTGAGGTGCTACACCACACCGAAGTGCTTGCAGAACTTTTGCGCCAGGGCAAGTTAGCTGTTTCTGCGCCTATCCAGGCGAAGGTTACCTATCATGATTCTTGCTATCTAGGCAGGTACAATGATATCTTTGCGGCACCGCGCGATATTCTTAGTAGTGCGGGGGCTAAACTGGTAGAGATGGAACGAAATTATAGCAAGAGTTTTTGCTGTGGTGCCGGAGGGGGACGGATGTGGTTGGAAGAAAAGCTTGGTAACCGTATCAATGAAATGCGTACTGAACAGGCACTTGAGGTTGGGGCTGATATGGTAAGCACGGCCTGCCCGTTCTGTTTGACGATGCTGAGCGATGGAATCAAAAGTAAGGATGCCGCCGAGACTCTGCAGGCTAAGGATATAGCGGAAGTATTGTTTAATGCTATCAGCTGCGGTGAGAATAAGCTGCTTAAGTGAGTTATGTAGTATCCTGAAACTACCCTGAAAATAGCTCGGGTCGCTGGGGTCGAGTTTATTTTCTGCTCCGTTTTGCAAACTACATCGCCTAGCATACTTTTCGGTTCGCTGCCTCACTGCCGCAAACGTAGCCTTAAATTGGGCGCGAGCCGAGTATGCTAACGGCGTCTCCGTAATGCTTCTCTGCGCAGAAAGTAAACTCACCCTTTAGCTAATCGGCCCTTGTTGCATTTTCCAGTGGTGCCGCAAAGCGGCATGGGGGTCTATTAAATTTAGCGTAGCGTCTTTTTGACATTTTAGACAAAGATATTGCAGGAAATTCCACTTTGCTGTCGAAAAATATTGTTAAATTTTATGATTAGGCGATGGGGCTCGCCTTAACTAAGCTTGGTTAGAACCACCCTAGGGTTAATAGCTCCTACTGGTAGGCAATCCTATCCAGTAGGAGTTTGTTTTTTTAGCCCTCAATGCAGTAAAATGAGGGTTAGGATGTCGGAAAGGAGAACGGTATGACTTATTTGTTTATTGCTGTCGGCGGCATGCTGGGAGCCTTGGCCCGTTTTGGTCTAGGCACCTGGATCGGGCAAAGATGGAACAATGCTTATCCGCTCGGAACATTTTTGATTAATATCACCGGAGCTTTTGTGCTGGGATTTATTAACGTCTATTTTTTGGAACGAACAGTTGTTAGTCCGGCCTTGAGGCTAGGAATCGGTGTGGGGTTTCTTGGAGCGTACACAACGTTTTCTACCTTCACCTATGAAGCGATGCGGCTGATTGAGGACGGAAGTTATATGTTGGCTTTGGGATATGTCAGTGCCAGCGCGGTAATAGGGCTGATAGCTGTCTATTTAGGCATGACTTTAGGTCGTAATTTGTAGAAATTTTGCATTATGCGCAGCATTAGGCGTATGAGGAGGTTTATAATGAGCGAGGTAGCAAAGATCCTAAAAATATATGTTGGGGAAAACGCACATTGGCAAGGTCAACCCCTCTATAGGGCAATTGTGATGCACCTGAAAGCAAATGGTTGCGCAGGAGTAACGGTTATCCGGGGCGTGGAAGGCTATGGCAAGGATAAAATTATTCATACTAACCGCCTGTTGGAATTGTCGGCTGACTTACCAATGGTGATTGAATGCATCGATACTGCCACTAAAATTGCGAGCTTATTGCCGGAAATAAATACTATGGTCACCCGAGGCTTAGTCTTTACGAGTGATGTTGAGGTCCATAAATGGGGGTAATTTTGATGCATAAAGATAGACACAAGGAAAACTGTATGGTTTGCGGTAGTGACCTGAACCATTTGAGCCAAGCCATTACAGGAAGTTGTATTTACTGCGGCGCTCAAGAACAAAGTTATTTTGTGTGTCCAGAGGGACACTTCGTGTGCAACCATTGTCATGCTGATGACGCATTACTGACCATAACTAAATACTGTTTATCCTCTACGGCAACTGATCCCGGTCAAATGTTAGAGGAATTGCTGGCTGACCCAGATGTGGCCATGCATGGACCGGAACACCATGCTTTGGTTCCTGCTGTTTTAGTCACGGCCTACCGTAATGTGACAGGCAAGGTGACAGACGAAGCTATTATTGAGGCCATCCGCAGAGCTAGTAAAATCCCTGGCGGTTACTGTGGCACATATGGTGCCTGCGGTGCTGGCATTGGCGCCGGTGTTGCTGTTGCGGTAGTGACAGGCTCGACACCGTTAACTCCGGAACCGAGAGCGCTCAGTAACTTAATCACGGCCCAAACGCTCCAGAAGATTGCGGAGCAAGGAGGTGCCAGATGTTGCAAAGCGAGTTCGCGCCTGGCCCTGCAGGCAGCACAAGAATTTTTTGCCAAGCACTTAGATTGTATTTTTCCTACCTCTGCGCCTCCAAGTTGCAGCTATATGAGACGTAACAAGCAGTGTAACCTAAACCAGTGCGGTTATTTTCCCATCCCAAGCAGTCACTCTGCCAAGAAAAGCTTGAGGTAATAAATGCTTGATTCACGTGCTTAAATTGACCTAATTGTAATAATCGCCTATAATTAGGGCAATTATATATTAGCCCGGGGTAAGGGGGAGCATAAATGTATACCAGTGTCAATAAAGATGTGCTAAATCGTCTGAAAACAGTCAAAGGGCATGTCAGCGGCATCGAAAAAATGATTGAGCAAGACCAAAATTGCAGTGATATTTTACTACAGTTAGGTGCCATTCGTTCCGCAATTAATAAAGTATCAATAATTATTGCCGAACATTATGCTCTGGCATGCTATGATTCAGCTATTGACAATGGTGCTGACCCGAAGGAAGTTATTAGAAAGGCCATTCAAGCTGTAATTAAAAGTAACGGCTGATCTGACGGCGTGATTTCTGGTTGACAGCATGGGTTATTTTAGGTATACTTTTAATATACCCCCTAGGGGTATATTTGGGGGGACTAATCACCTTAGATTCATGGATTAAATTCAGGAGGTATTAAGTATGAGCGCAACAATCATTAGTGTTACGGATGCCACATTTGAAAGTCAAGTTGTTAAAGCTGAAAAACCGGTATTGGTCGATTTTTGGGCAGATTGGTGCGGTCCGTGCAAAATGCTGGCACCAATTTTGGAAGGTTTGGCTACAGAATACGGCGAGAAAATTATAGTTGCCAAGCTGAATGTTGACGAAAATCCTCAAACACCTGGTACGTTTGGCATTATGGGTATACCAACTTTGCTGATGTTTAAAAATGGTCAAAATGTCGGAAAATCTGTTGGGTATAAATCCGCCGCAGAACTTAAAAGCTTTATTGACAGCAATCTCTAATTCAGCGCTATTCTAATAAATTTTGACCCTACAGGCAGACTGATAATATTTAGTCTGCCTGTTTTTGTTACGTTGGGGGACTCTCTGTCCAAGTGAATATAAATAGGAGAGTTTGAGGTGGAGCAGTGGCTAAAATTCTAGTAGTGGATGACGTGAAGGAGATTGGCGAACTAATTAAAGTGTACTTGGAACAGGCTGGGATGGAGGTCGTTTTAGCGTACACGGGGCAATCTGCTTTGCGGGAAATTACTGCCCAAACCGTCGATTTGATAATTCTGGACCTAATGCTGCCGGACATGAATGGCCTTGAGTTATGCTACTCACTGCGTCGTTCTAATCCAATTCCGGTTATTATAGTAAGTGCTAAAGGAGAGGAATTGGATCGCGTCAGCGGGTTGGAACGAGGTGCCGATGATTATGTGACCAAGCCGTTCTTTCCACGCGAGCTAGTAGCTAGGGTTTTGTCAATTCTCCGTCGAGGTGGTCTTACGCCACACCCTGAGGAATTAGCTTTGGGTCCTTTGCGCATCATGCGGGGTGAGGGACGAGTCATATTTTTCGATCATGCAGCTTTGCTCACGCCGAAAGAACTAGATTTACTTTGGCATTTGGCCTCTAACAATGGGATCGTTTTTAGGCGAGAGGAATTATTGGCCCAATTGTGGGGGTGGCTTAACGCTGCAAATACCAGAACTGTAGATGCACACATTAAACGGCTGCGGCATAAATTGGACAAAATTGGTGCGGGTAAATATCTGCGTACGGTTTGGGGGGTAGGCTACAAGTTTCAGATTGATTAAATAGTAGTAGAGCTAAAAACCAGCATGGACGCGTAAGGCGTACGTATGCTGGTTTTTGCTTTTCAACAATTAATTCAATTTTTGATCTGATTTGCAGGAATATGTCGAACTAAACTAGAAAATAAGACAATTAGCTTAGATAAAGAGCAAGGATAAAAATGCTGCTATTTGGATGGTGACAAATGCTGCAAAACAAGTTTAATTTTGATCGAATAAGATCAAAGATTTTGTTGGGTAACGCGCTGGTTTTAGTTGTCATGATCATTATCGTTATATGTTCGGCAGTTAATTTTTACCAAACCAAAGCGTCGCTGACAACTACAGATCAAGTTTACGTGCCTCAGATAGAAGTTGCCAGCTCAATCAAGGAAACTGTACTCAAACAAAACGTTACTGTGCTGAATTACATCAATACGCCATCCCTTGCAATTAAGGATGACTACCGCGATTTAGATCGTACCTTTGCAGCTGACTATCAACAAGTAAGTCAATTGGCCTTAACTATGCACGACAACAACCTAGTTGCGGAAATAAATCAACTTAAAGAGCAACATGATAACTTCTCTTTGATTGCCAACAATATTTTTAGTCATTCTGACAAGAGTGATCCACTTTTGGTCAAAACGCTAATACAAAATTACACAATTGCTGTGCAAAAAGTGGCTGGCTCTGCCGCTATGTTAGCTACTAACTACAATAAATTCCTGCAGAATTCACTGGCAAGTACTGAGAACCAACTTGACTTAGCACTGGTAATTATGATCAGTTTAGCTATTATTGCCCTTGTAGCGGCGATAACTTTAACCATCATTCTTGCGCGCAAGATCACTGCGCCGATGGAAGCGATGATTGAGGTATCACAGAAAATAGCGCAAGGTGATTTGCGGGAGCGCGTGAACTTGCATGATCGGGGCGAGGTTGGCAGTCTGGCCACATCCTTCAACTCTATGGTTGAAAAATTGAGTGGTTTGATTCGGGATATCATTTATGCGGGCGACTATATAGTTAATGTTAGCCAAGATTTTGGGCGACAAGCGAATGATTCATCTCTGGCCTCAGACACGGCTGATTCTGTGCTCAAAGCAGTAGTAGACAGTTCTGCGCATCAGTCTGTTACTGTCGGTTCTTTGCTTAATTCAGCCCACAGTGTGGCTAAGTCAATCGAGCAGATTAACGACAAAATTGAACAGGTAAACCGTCATAACACAGAGACGGTAAATTTAGCTGAGCAAGGCCAAAAGTCAGTTGAAGAGGGGTTTGACCAGATGGCCGTGATTCGTAGTACGATGGGTTATTTGGGTAATGCGCTTAATGAACTTGTAACGTTTAACGGAGAAATTTCACGCACAACCAGCTTAATTGAGAACTTTGCTGAACAAACAAATATGTTAGCTTTAAATGCGGCAATCGAAGCCGCGAGGGTAGGGGAACAGGGCAAAGGCTTTGCGGTTGTGGCGGATGAAGTGCGTAAGTTGGCGGACGAGTCGGCTAAATCTGCGGTCCAAATTCGCCAAGTTATCGACAAAATAGAAGAAAAATCAGATGCTACTGTTGAGAGTATGCGGGAGAGTGAAACGGTAGTGGCCAGCGGCTTGGCCGCAATGCAGAAGGTGGGTAGTTCGTTAACTCAGATGGTAGGTTACATTAATAGTTCTGCCAGCCAATTCAAGGAATTAGTGGCTGAGAGCGCAGAGATGGCGACTAACGGTAAAATTATCGTCAGCGACATTGAAGACCTGCAGCTAATTGCACAGGAAACTGTGAGCCACTCTGACAATCTTGGTAAGGTAATTAAACGTCAGAGCGGGGCAATGGTTGCCGCCGCAACTTCACTGGGCGAAATTGCCACTACTTTGGAACAATCTGCCGGTAAGTTTGAGTTGGCTGACGTTGTTAAGGGGAGGACAGATAAATAATGCGGCGGTTAATTTTTATTGGATTGTGTTTACTCGTTGGTACGCTCGTGCTAAGCGGTTGTGCTAACCAAACAAACTGGCGAGAATATTTCACTGTAAGCAGTACGCAGTTGGCTGCGGTAGAGAAACAACCCCAGCCCAAAATGGACGTTTATGTGCCATTATTAGACCAGTTTGCCAACAGTAAACATGCAGTAGCTTTAGCAACTTTAAACGGTAATCCGGGCCATAAACCCAGCTGCTATAATTGTCATTCAGCCCAATACCGCTTGGCTCCGGTTAATGCTAAGCCTGCGATCCAACAGCTAAATACGAGCATCACCTGCATAGTGTGTCACCAATTGACACCAAGTGGCTTTTCTTTAAAGAAGTCTCCTCTCGCCACTTGCGTGCAGTGTCATACTGCAGGCTCGATTGTTGCAGGGGGAGAGGTCAACCATCCTCAGAAGGAAATGTTTGAAGGTGAAGGCGCAATCGGTGTACCTAACGAACCTTCACGTAAGTTCCAAGCCGGGTTAAGCTGTGTAGAATGCCACATGCCAAATGACTCACATACTTTTGTCGCGCTTACACCAGCTGAAGCTATGCACCAACAAGTTGGCGATGCTTGTATGATGTGCCATACTAAATTATCGCCAACTGAGTTTGCCCAACAAGTAACAGCGCTGCAACAGAGGATATCAAGTCAGAGTAACAAGTTGCAACAGCAATTAAAGCAATGTGATGCGGAGATAAGTTCCGCGCAAAAGTCAGGTAAGGATATTTCCGCCGCAGAGCAATTATATAAGGTGGCCTATACCGATGTTGCCTTTGTAGTCGGAGATGGTAGTAAGGGAATTCACAACATTAATTATGCCCAGAACATTTTAAATTTCGCGCAAAGCCAACTGGATAAGGCGGAAAAGCTGTTGGGAAAATAGCGTAAAAAATTGCAGAAAGCCAATGCCTTCTGCAATTTGTGTTCATTTATTACGTTGTTGGCAAGCCCTTGCGATAAAAAAATGGCGCAAATGCTGTAAAATTTAGGTCCCGAAGATTGAAGATCTGTTCGGTACTGCCGGTAAACAAAAAACCTCCTGTGCGCAGCGAACCGGCAAACCTTTGGTACAGCACTTGCTTGGTTTCTTCGGTAAAATAAATAACAACATTTCGACAGAGAATCAGGTCAAAGTCGCTTTGAAAGGAGTCAGTCAGGAGATTATGCTGCTTAAAAACAATATTTTGGCGTAGCTTATCGACGATTTCCATCCCAGCTGGATGTTGTTTGAAATACTTACTTTGCAATATTGGCGGGACATCTTTTAATTCTTGGACTGAATAAACGCCACGTTTGGCGTATTCCAGGATGTGGGGGTCGATATCAGTAGCTAAAATGGAGAAGGAGCGGCCGGAAAAAAACTCGTTTAGCGTTGTGGCCAAAGTGTAGGCCTCCTGGCCGCTGGAGCAACCTGCACTCCAAATTTTTACAGTGGATTTGTCTTTCAATATAGTAGGTAGTATGCGTTCGCGCAGAACTTGCCACTGATTGGTATCGCGAAAAAACTGTGAAACATTAATCGTCAAATGTTTGAAGAAGTCCTGCATTAACATCGAGTCTTTATCCAAGGCCTGTTTGAAAGAAACGTAACTGTCAAATCTGCGATTATGCATAAATTGCTCAATTCTGCGCTGCATTTGGGCTGGTTTATAACAGTTTAAGTCAAGGCCACTCCGTAGTTTAAAAAAACTTTTAAAATCATCATAACCGTTAATGCTCATAATTCACCTCTGAAAATCATCACCTTGTCCCATTGTAGGAATTAATAAGGTAAAAATCTAGATGTTTTTGAACTATTTTTAAATTTATTTTTCAAATTCGGAAATTTGTATAATTTCCGAAGGAATTGTGTAATCAAATGTCGAAGACCACTGAACGTAGAAGTATGTCGAATTTTGAATCGGCGGTGAATAATTGTGGAATATTTAGATAGTCTGAAAGATATCAAACAGAGGATTAAAGACCTTCCCGAACAAGCTCTAACCGGGGAAAGAGTTCCTGGTTTGTTGGCAGAATTGGCAGTCCTGCTACATACTTTTGATGCGGGACTAAGCCAAGATCCGACTACTTTGAGTGAATTGAATTCATTCGTCAACAAGCGACAAAGCTTGGATGCAATGAGTCGTCACGTTTTGGTCGGACTCATCGATAAACTACTGACAAGTATGCATGAAGTCGTGTCAGCTTCACCTGACCTGCAACAGGTGGATATGGGTGAGGAACAAGCTGCAGCTGCTCTTTTGGACACCAACAACGGCTTCGATTCCAAAGAATTGCTCGGCTTCTTTTTGCAAGAGGCCAACGAACAAGTTGAAAAGCTTACAGACGGCTTGCTGGAATTGGAAAAATCAGGTCCGCGACAGGATTTGGTAAATGAGTTGTTTCGTAATGTCCATACCCTCAAAGGCAGTTCAGGTACCATGGGTTTTATGTCGATTGTACGGATTACTCATTTAGCGGAGGATTTGCTGGATAAGCTGCGTCAAGGCAATTGCGCAGTCTCCTCGCAATTGATCGATTTACTATTAAACGTGACTGATAGGGTGCGCAGCATTATTGCCAATATTCAAGACGGTGGAACAGGCAACTTAGAAGTAGCGGATTTGGTAAGCCGATTAGAAAACTTTAACGATAGTGAACCAACTGGTACGCCAAACGCCGTATTAGATGAAGAAACCTATGTTGTTTATAGATTATCTGCCGAAGAAATTGCCACGCTTAGCGCTGATGTGCCGGAGAATCGCAAGATGTTCGAGATATCAGTTCGCTTTGTCACGGATGCTTTGATGCCCTCTGTCCGAGCCATGATGATTATGCGGCGTTTGCAAGATATTGGCCAAGTTTTGCGGACGGTACCTTCGAATGAGGACCTGCATATAGAAAACAAGCTGGAGTTCTATATAGTATTAGCAACGGATCAACAGGAAAAGATTATTCGTGATAAGGTAATGCAGGTTGCCGATGTCCAGGAAGTTTCAATTTGGGAATTTTGCCGCAACACAGCAGAAAACCCTGCGGTAAAGCCTGTAGCCAAACCGATTATGGCCGCGATACCTGCAGCAACAGTTCCTGTAAATGATCAGACCGGTGGCAATGGGTTTAAAAATCAAACCATACGGGTACCGGCAGAACGCTTGGATGACCTGCTGAATTTGGTGGGAGAGATGGTTATCGCGCGCACTAGGCTGGTAGTTGTAGGGGATGAGTTAAAACACAATCTGCCACAGGATCATGGAGTTGCGGCGTTGACGGAAACTAATGTGTACCTGGGTCGTTTGATGAATGAGCTACAAGAAAGTGTTATGGCAATGCGGATGGTTCCTGTAGGTCAGGTTTTTAGCCGTTTCCCACGCTTGGTGCGCGATATTGCGCGTAAAACGGGCAAAGATATTGATTTAGTTTTGAGTGGAGAAGAAACGGAACTTGACAAAACCATCATCGAAGCTATTGGTGACCCGTTGATGCACATTGTACGTAATGCCATAGATCATGGGGTGGAAACACCAGAGGAACGCATAGCTTCAGGCAAGACACCCAAGGGAACGGTGCGCATGGAAGCGTTTCATGAGGGAAGTCACATTGTTTTGACTGTCTCCGATGATGGACATGGAATAAATCTACAGCGTGTTAAAGAAAAGGCAGTTGCCAATGGTCTAATTGAACCAGGTACTGAAGTAAGTGAGAAGGACTTAGCGGACATCATATTTTTACCGGGTTTTAGCACCGCGGAACAGGTTACCGACATTTCCGGTCGCGGCGTAGGCATGGATGTGGTGAAGAAAAGTCTGGTGAACATTGGCGGATTAATTGAAATTGTAACTGCCCAGGGTAAAGGTACGTCGTTTATTATTCGCTTACCGCTAACATTGGCAATTATTCAGGCGTTATTGGTGGAGGTGGGCGGCGAAATCTACGCCGTACCGCTGGCATCAGTGCTTGAAACATTGCGCGTCGTAAATGAGGATATTAAATCAGTGGGTGGTCAACCTGTAATTCAGCTACGGGGTAACACGTTACCTTTGATCTCCCTACAAAAATACTTCGACTTGCCGCAAATTACGAGTGAGGAAGACGTTGCATATGTGATAGTGGTAGGTTTTGGGGAAAAGAGACTGGGGCTCATAGTGGACGGCCTTAAGGGGCAACAGGAAATAGTAATCAAATCACTGGGAGATTTGTTAGCGAACGTTTCTGGGTTTTCCGGTGCGACCATTGGCGGAGACGGTAAGGTCACGTTGATTTTAGACGTTGGGTCTTTGATTTCTGACACACTGGCATCTAATGGCGCAAGGGGGGTTGTGTAATGGAAGAGCAATTGGTAACTTTCTTACTGGGACAAGAGGAATTTGCTATAGATATTATGCGTGTACATGAAATTATCAAAATTCCTGCTATTACTAAAGTCCCTAGATCTTCGCGTTATATAGAAGGTGTTATTAATCTGCGCGGCAATGTTGTGCCGGTTGTAAGTCTTAACGAACGCTTCGGAACCCAAAAAGCCGGAGATTCGCATAATTCTAGGATAATAGTGCTTCAAATTGACGGTAAAACAGTTGGTATTATTGTCGACCAAGTTACGGAAGTATTGCGATTGGACGATTCTAATATCGAACCGCCGCCAGCTTTAGCCGGTAATATTGATGCAGGCTTTATCAGGGGGGTGGGCAAAGTTGGCAATCGACTCGTAGTTCTGTTGGCGGTCGATAGAATTTTAGAAGGCGAGAAGTTGACGAATTATGCATGAGGCAAAAAGCAAAGTATTAATTGTTGATGATTCTCTCTTTATGGGACAAGTTCTCAAAAAGATGTTAATAGAAGAGAATTTCACGGTTGAGATAGCTCGTAATGGTAAGGACGCAATTGAAAAACTGAAAACATTTCAGCCGAATGTAATAACTATGGATGTTGAAATGCCGGTAATGTCTGGCGTAGAGGCTCTCCAAATTATTATGGAGGAGCAACCATTACCAGTTATTATGGTAAGTGTGCAAACAATTCGCGGCGCCGAGATTTCCTTGCGCGCCTTAGAGTTGGGTGCGTTTGATTTTGTGACTAAACCAAGCGGTGAAGCCGGATTTACCACAGAAACCTTTAGACGCGAATTGGTGGCGAAGCTTAAAATCGCTTGCCTGGTGCCACCGGAAAAGCTAAAAAGGACCAAACAAATACCAAAAGCTCCAGAAATTACGGCTAGACCGATACGCAAAACCGCAACGAACTTTTCTGTGCTGGCAATTGGCACTTCCACGGGAGGGCCGTCTGCTTTGCAAACGATTTTGACTCAACTGCCTCGTAATTTTCCTTTGCCTATTTTAGTAGTGCAACACATGCCGAAGAACTTCACTAAAATGATGGCTGAACGTCTAAATAGCCTGTGTGAACTTGAAGTTCTGGAAGCTGGGGAAGGGGATGCTATTGTACCGGGTCGTATTTTAATTGCGCCGGGTGGTTTGCAAATGGTTGTACGTAAGTCTGGGCAGCAAGCAGTTACGCATATCTTGCAGGAAGCACCAATTCCAACTCCTTACCGACCATCCGCGAATGTCATGTTTACTTCGGTCGCAGAAGTTTTTGGTGGTAGTACTATGGCTATGTTGTTAACCGGTATGGGTAGTGATGGTTTGGAAGGTGCCAAATTGCTCAAACAACGCGGGGCTTATTTAATTGCAGAATCCGAAGAGACATGTATTGTTTATGGAATGGCCAAATGTATTGTTGATGCAGGAATAGTGGATCAGATTCTTCCGTTGCCGGAAATCGGTAGGTTCTTAATTCATAAGAACATGTGACGAAAGGGGTAAGGCAATGGACTCTGTTATTCTTATCGTAGATGATGCTATTTTTATGCGTTCAATGATAAAGTCCATTTTAAGTAAATCTGGGTATAGCAATATTCAAGAGGCCGAAAATGGAGCCGTAGCTGTTGAAAAATATGTGCGTTACCGACCGATCTTAACTTTGATGGATATCACCATGCCAGAAATGGATGGAATTGCAGCGGTCAAGTTTATTCGCAAAATTGACCCTGAAGCAAATATAGTCATGTGTAGTGCAATTTCCCAAGAAGATATGGTAATTGAGGCGATTGAATCCGGTGCTAAGGACTTTGTGATCAAACCTTTTCCACCCGAAAGACTGCTGGAGGCAGTGAATGGTGCCATAGGAGGTAGTGGTGAGTAATAGTAATGATCTGACTCCTTTGCAGTCAGATGCTTTGCGTGAAATAACTAATATTGGGGCAGGGCATGCAGCAACAGCTTTGTCACAACTGTTAGGTACGTCGATTAGTTTGAATGTCCCTGTAGTTAACGTGGCATCTTTTCAAAATATTAACCTTACAGACTTCAACCAAAATAACGAGATAGTTGCTGTTTATCTCAAGGTAACAGAAGGAATCACAGGCAAAGCACTCTTCCTTTTCGACCCCAAAAGTGCAGAACGAATTGCCACTTTGTTGCACGCCATGCCGGATTCCCAGGAGTTAGTAAGCAGTGATATAGCGCTATCGGCATTAAAGGAAGTGGGCAATATCTTGTTAGGTTCCTTTTTGGCGGCGCTGGCTGAATTTTTTGGTCTAAAATTTAATGTATCGGTTCCGGCGATTGCGGTGGACATGACTGGCGCAATTTTCGATGGGGTAATGCTTGACGGAGAATTTTCAGACGATTGGGTTGTTATTGAGACTAAATTCGATGGTAATCATATTTGTGGTACGATGGTATTCCTGCCGGACAATAATTCCTTAAACAGTTTACTTGGAGCCTTAGGTTTATGAATGTGCTGAATGTCGGCATGGCCGAAATAAAAATCACCACAGCGCCGGATTGTTTGGTTACGAATGGCTTAGGTTCATGCATAGGTCTGTGTATGTATGACCCTGTTCGCAAACTTGGCGGTATGGTGCATATAGTTCTGCCAACTGTAACCGGCTTGGCAGATCGAGACCAGGGCGGTAAATATGCTGTTACTGCGGTCCCTTTATTAGTGGAAAAAATGTTAGGACAGGGAGCAACTAAGCAACGACTTGTGGCCAAGATTGCGGGCGGAGCTGAAATGTTTTCGTTTCCCGGCCAAGATTCAGTATTGAAGATTGGTAAACGCAATGCTGAGGCGGTAACAGCGATTTTACGGGAAAGCGGTATTCCGCTGGCTGCGGCTGACGTAGGTGGCAACTTTGGCCGAACGATTCAGTTTGATACCAATACCGGCATGCTTAAGGTTAAAACAATCAATCATGGTGAAAAGGTTATTTAGATATCGCTAGGAGGGGTTAAATATGTCTGGTAAGCTTGTAGTATTTATGCTTAACCAAGAAGAATACGCTTTACCGATTGAACATGTCAAAGAAATAACTAAATTGGATAAAATCACAGCAGTACCGGACGCCCCCAGTTTTGTCAAAGGTATTGTAAATCTACGTGGGACAGTCGTACCAATTTTAGATCTGCATAAGCGATTGCAATTAAAAAGGTCAGTTTGTGACATCGCTTTAATTGCCGAAATTGATGGTTTGCCTGTCGGAATGGGCGTAAATGAGGTTAAAGAGGTGAGTGATTTAGGGGAGTACCAGGCTCCACCGCAGATTATAGCCAATCCTTGCATTGAAGGAATTCTTAACCTTTCTGACCGGCTGGTAATGGTTTTGCAGGTCAATAATTTGATCAGTGATGAGGAAAAGTTTTTGCTTAATCAGATGACTAAATAAGGAAACTATGACCCCAATACTTTATCACTAAAACCAAAAAACATCCTTTACGGCTGAAGATGCAGCCGTAAAGGATGTTTTTTGGTGCCGGTTTTGCTGTGGCTTTACCTAATCATTAAGATTAAATTTATCACGTATAATTTGTGAAACCTCTCTAAGTATGGCAAATGATTTTTCCACTGTTTTAGTGCCGTCCGCATTTAGCAAACAACAGCGAGATGGAGCCAGGAGTCCTTGGCGTAAAATCAACTCCCTGGGCACACCCTTACTGACCAGATAATCCCACAGCTCTAAAGTGCGTGTTACCAAGTCCTGGGCCTGGATGTCGGCTAATTCTTGGGTTAAAGTGGGAACTATGCCCCACGCGATATATCTGCCAGCTGCAAGAAATGCCTTGACTTCATCTGCATAGCGAGTAAAAACGTGCCCGCACGTAAAGGCATCAAAAGATAAAATGCTAATGTCTTGCTGCAAGAGAAAAGACCAATCTGGGTTGCCACACAGATGAATACCTATTGGTGCATCTAAGTTTTGCAAGAATGTACGATAATCTTCGCGCGCCGTTTCACTGGCATACCCAGTAAAGGAACCGAAAATTATTTCCAGCCCTGGTTCATCCACCCACATAAAGGCATGGGGATTTTTGGCCTTTAGTTGGTGATATTGGACATTAATTTTCTTGGCCATAAATTCATACAGCAGGCCTTTAACCTCGCTGTCATAGATGATTGGTTTTAATTCTTCATCGTGAATCTTCATGCCGAAACTCACTGGACCAATTAATTGTCCCCGGATGGCCGGATAGGGGGTCAAATCGGTAGCGAGAAAACTTTTGTACACCATTGAATACTGTTCGCTAATCTCGAAATACCGGGAATCTTCGCTGCGTTCCAGATAATCCGGGAGCTGCTCGTAAAAAAGCTCAGTGGAAAAATTAATCATTTCATTGGCGATATCGAGGGTTATGCCGGGGAATCCTTCTGAAGCCTGAACATACATGTCTTCAAAAAAACTTACCTTTTGAAGTTGAGGCCAAAACGGAATATCTAAGGACAAAGCTAAATCGATCGCATTATTTACATTGTCATGCGGCATGATGCCCATGGCAGTTGTACGGCAGTTACCTTGCCATTCCATGCAAATCCCTCCTCTTTTGACTTAGCATACCCTATAATAACGCCAAAGTCCGTGAGATTAGTCATATTATTGCATATATTTTGAAATCACACCCACTGGAGGGAAACCTTGTCACCCGAAATAATTGAACTGACAAACTTTGCAGGTTGATCGTTAATCTCCATAATTAGGCGCGATTTGCCGGGAGGCGGTGTCGCCTGAAAATCCAAATACTTAAACAAGTCCGTCAGAATTAATTGCGGTTTAGGGGTGGTATATTCCAACCTGTCCCCGTTTTGCAGGGGTTCATCACCGTATGCCACTTTATCATTCAACTTAACTGTTGGGCGTGAACCGGGGAGGGATCTAGGCTGCCCATTGAGACTGATATCAACAAAACTTGGCGTACTAGTGGGCAAGACATCTCTTACGCGCCAGCGTGGCGTGACCTCATCAAGCAGCTCCACGTTATCACCGGGATGGACGGGGTGATGTACGGTTGCGGGCTGCCCGTTAAGTAACAATATTCCTTCCGTATAAGCCAACACCTTGTTACGGGCGTTAAGCTTAATGTTCATCTCGTGTTCAGTGGGAGGATCAACTTGGAGATAATCCAGTAAATCAGCCAAGGTGCTGATAGGGCGACAAACAATTTCTGCCCTGTCCTCGAGTGTAGTTGTAGGGGGAACTAATGACCCATTCAGAATAATACGTGAAGTCACGGTGAAAATAGTGCCGTTAAGGCTAACTTTAAATTGTTGTAGTTTGGGGACAACATCACGCACGGTAGCTCGAGCGGGAGCACCGTCGCGTGCAGGAGTGACTTCCAGGTGATCGCCAGGTTTTAAGAGAGTTTCGAAATCCACAGCGTGCCCGTTACAACGAATCTCAGCAGAAATACCCATTTCGCCCTTGATAACGCAGAGCTGTCCATTGACTGACACTGCTAGTGCCATGCCTGGTTTGCCGTGCAGTTTACGTAAATTAACGCCGGCAGCCAATAATGCATCCGCAACTTTGGCCTGCTTCAGACTAAATAGGCGAACCGGCAGGTCGTTTACTTCGACATGAAGCAGGCTTAATGCTTGCTCAGTTACGGAGGTCAGAGCTATACCTAAAGGAGTAATACCAGCTGGACCTTGTAAACCGCTTAAATCGCCGACTAACCCGTCCACAAGTTCACGTCCTCGCACCGCAACCCTTTGTTCCGGCAAATTGAGCGCAATGGCAATTTGCTGTGGCAGTTGGGGCGTGAGACTGCCGCCGCCGATTAAAATAACGGCAGCAGGGGGCTTACTGTTAAGCTCAAGGATTTTAGTTGCGATTGCCGTGGCTAGAGTTTGTACGGCGGGCAAAATACTTGCCAAAATCTGGGCTGACGCAACTTCATGTTGCATTCCTAATACGTCTTGGAACGCTACAGAAGGTTGCGCCATTAATGAGCGTTTGACTTGTTCGCTACAGTTGAAGTCGAGTAAATACTGCGAACACAGGAATTCTGTAATCTCATCACCGGCCATGGGAACCATGGCGTAGTTTTGAATTGCGCCGTTAGATACCAGGGCAATATCTGACGTTCCGGCCCCGATGTCAACGAGCACTAAATTAAGAGTGCGCATGCTGGCCGGGATTGCTACACTAATAGCAGCAATTGGTTCTAAAGTCAGCGAGCGCATATTTAAATTGCAAATTTTTAAAACGGAATAGAGCGAGTCAACTACGGAACGAGGGAGGAAGGTAGCAATTAACTGGACTTCAATCTGCGACCCGCGATGACTGACTAAACTAGTCAGTGCTGACCCATCCAATTTGTATTCCACCACACTATAGCCGACACACTGATAGAAGGTAGCGTCCGCTTCATCCTCACTCAAGGCCATTTGAGCTTGTTGTACAGCTGCAAGCTCTAATTCTAATACTTGCTGCCGGCTGATTTCTGCCAAGGAAAAGGTTTCCATGGCCACGTGACCACGCATAGTGCGCAAAGCTCTTCCCGCCGCAGCGACAGCCACTTCTTGTAAAGGGTGGCCAATAGCTGCCTCCAACCGTTCCTTAATGCGGGCGACCACGGTGGAAACGGCTGCAATATCGTGAATTTGTCCATCTAACATGGCTCGCGTAGAGTGCTCTGCCATGGCGCTGGCGACAACACGTAACTCACCCTCCTCGCGCACACCTACTACACCGACAACACTGCGGGTACCAATGTCCAAGGCAAAAATTTCAGTTGCGAGCGGCATCAAGCAAACCCCCAAAATAAGCAAATTTAATATATTATTCGACATTGGCTAAAAATATACCTTTTGTACCAGGATATTCTTGGCACAAAAATACACAGGTTAGGATAATACCTAACCTGTGTAAAGTTAATGCTTCTCGTTTACTTAACAATCAATACCGGACAAGCAGCGTGAGCGAGCACGCGCTGACTGACGCTGCCCAGCATGGAACCGATAAGCGCGCCATGTCCGTGACTGCCCATAACAACCAAGTCGATATCTTCTTCGGTAATTTGGCGTAGAATCACGCTTGCGGGGTAACCAGACTTTAACTTAGTAGTCAGCGGTACAGAGTCATGGGCCATACCAGTAAGAGTTGCTTCTAAGGCAAGTTGACCGATACGCTCCAACTCGCTGTGGGAAACTGAAATACCATAAGTGACGGTATAGCCAAGGTATGCCTCCGGCGTATGTGTCACGTGCAACAACACCAGTTTAGCATTAAATTTTTGCGCTAATGCTATGGCGGTCTCCAAGCCGCGGCGGGAGTATTCCGAAGCATCTGTTGGTACTAAAATCTTTTCAAACATGCATAATCCCCTTCCAATATTGTCGTTGAGTTAATCTAGCTAATTAGCAAAATTTGTTTGTGCAGCTGGTTCGAGGCGGAGGCAAGCAGTTGTGGCACGTATCATTTGCTCCACCCAATTGCCTAATTCCAATACGGCAACACGATTGACGCCCGAATATGCGCCGTCTTGGTCATTGCCAACTTTTGCCTTGATTGTTTCCAGTATTACTGCAGTGGCATCATACGCACTGGGAGCAACATTATTATCGGGCTGTGTGATTAATGAAATCAGGAAATAGGTACGGTTTAGGAGTTCAACTAAGTCGGCCTCTAACGCAGGAGATAAAGGATAAAGCCAAGTTTGACGCAAGGTGTTGATTTGGTTTATCGCAAAGGCCATTTGTTCCAGACGACAAAGCGGTCCAATATATGTTTGACGAAAATGTTCGTCAACTTTGCCCCAAAAATGTTCCTTTTGCTTAAGTTGAACCAGTTTGTTAGCAGTAGCGAGACTTGAGTTTAATTCGTCCAGAGCTTCAGAGTTCACTCTTAATTTGGCATCCAGTAGGGAGCGAACGGTCAAACGAAAGGTTGTGATAACCTGCTGACGAGCATGTTGAAAACTCGAGGCCACTGCATTTTTATAGCGAGGCGGAAAAAACAGCTGATTCACCGCAAAGGCAACAGTTATGCCTAGCAATGTGTCAATAATCCGACTCGAGGCATAGTTGAGCGGGGGGCCGGTAATGTTGATGGTGATGGCGATGAAAACTATGCTGGCAATGTTTATCGCATCTGTCCAACGCATAGCTTTTAAGATTGCCAAGGTAACAATTAAGCCCAATCCTGTCCACCAAGGGTTGTGCACAGCAACTAAGGCAAAAACATAGCCGGTAATTGCGCCAACAAGCGTGCCCTGCATACGAATTATTCCCTGACGCCAAGAGTCGGCTAAAGTCGCTTGCAAAGCAATTACCGCTGCTATGGCGCTGTAAAAGGGGTATTTAAAATTTAGTAATTGTGCGATCCAAACGCAAAGGGCTACAGCCAAACCAGTCTTGATAATGCGCCATCCGAATTTCACTGCATTCTACCGCTTATAGGGAACTGAGCAAGTTTGCAGTTTCGATAGCAGTAACAGCTGCATCCCAACCTTTGTTCCCCGCTTTAGTTCCAGCTCTTTCAATGGCCTGTTCAATCGAATCAGTGGTGAGTACGCCGAACACAATGGGAATACCGGTTTGCAGGCTAAGCGTGGCGACCCCTTTGGTTACTTCAGCACTTACGTAATCGAAATGCGGCGTAGCTCCCCTAATAACTGCACCTAAGCAGATTACGGTATCATATTTTTTGCTTAAGGCTACTTTTTGGGCCGCTAGCGGAATTTCAAACGCTCCCGGCACCCAGACAATTGCAATGTCTTGATCTGAGACACCGTGCCGCGTGAGGGAATCTAAAGCGCCACTTAACAGTTTACTCGTGATAAACTCGTTAAAACGGGCTACAACAATAGCTACTTTTAAATTTTTGGCAATTAAGTTTCCTTCATATACATGGGGCATTGCTATCACAACTCCTTAATATTAGCGTCCGGTCAAATAGTGACCCATCTTCTCGCGCTTAGTTTGTAAGTAATAAGCATTTTCTTGGCGAGGTTGCATTTCGATCGGAACCCTTTCCACAATTTCAATGCCATGACCCGATAGACCTACTACTTTTTTGGGGTTGTTGGTCATCAGGCGGATTTGTTTCAAACCTAAGTCAGCCAATATCTGTGCGCCTGCACCATAATCACGTAAATCAGGCGCAAAACCCAAGGCCAAGTTTGCTTCAACGGTATCCTTGCCTTCATCTTGCAGCTTGTACGCCTTAAGCTTATTGAGCAAGCCGATACCGCGACCTTCTTGACGCATGTACAAAAGGACACCGCGACCTTCGCGTTCAATCTGAGCCATAGCTTGATTTAGCTGTTCACCACAATCGCAACGGTGTGAGTGGAATAAATCACCTGTGAGGCACTCAGAATGTACTCGCACCAGCATCGGTTCGTCGGAAATATCACCCTTTAACAGGACTAAATGTTCCTTGCCATCGAGGACGGTTTTGTAGCCTATGGCCTTAAAATTGCCAAAATCAGTAGGCAGGTTAATCATATCAACGGACTCAACTAACTTTTCTGTTTGACGTCGATAGTGGATGAGGTCGGCAATTGTTAAGATTTTTAGATTATACTCCATTGCCACCTGTTGTAGTTCGGGAATACGAGCCATGCTGCCATCGGGGTTCATTATTTCGCAAATAACTCCGGCGGGAGGAAGACCGGCTAGGCGTGCTAAATCCACCGCAGCCTCGGTGTGGCCCGCTCTGATTAAAACTCCGCCATCTTTGGCGCGCAACGGAAAAATATGCCCGGGACGTCGTAAATCTTCTGGTTTGGTTGCTGATGCGACCAGCGCGCGGACAGTATCAGCCCGTTCAAAGGCCGAAATTCCGGTTGTACTATTTTGGCTGTCGACAGATACCGTAAAAGCTGTGTGGTGGGGATCGGTACTGTTTGTTACCATTGGTTCTAATTTCAATTGTGCGACCCGTTCGCCGGTTAAGGGAACACAAATTAGGCCGCGACCGTTAGTCGCCATAAAATTGATTGATTCCGGTGTGACCATTGAGGCAGCCATGAGTAGATCGCCTTCGTTTTCGCGGTCTTGATCGTCAACCACAATAATCATCTTACCTTGACTAATTTCCGCAAGGGCTTCTTCGACTGTGCAAAAAGACATTTTAGTTCACCTGCCGCTTCTTGTATTTATGCTCTTAAGCAAAGCCATGCTTGCTAAGAAAGTTTAAATCAATATTGGAATTGGGTCTATTGGTGTGAGTGTGATCCAGCAGATGGAGCACATATTTGCCTATCAGGTCATTTTCTAGATTTACTAACTCACCCTGGCCCTTGAAACCTAGGGTAGTTGCCTGAAAAGTGTGCGGAATAAGTGCAACGGTAAAGGAGTGTTCAGTAACATCGACCACAGTCAAGCTGATCCCATCAATAGCAATTGACCCTTTGGGGATGATAAGTTTAAGTATAGAAAGGGAAGTAATAATCTCAATTGATTCGGCAATACCACTCTTGATGCTGCGCTTGATGTGTCCAGTCCCGTCAATGTGACCAGATACAAGGTGCCCCCCCAAACGGGTTGTCAATTGCAAAGCCCGTTCCAAATTAACCTTACTGCCGCTAGTCAGGTCGCCTAGGGTTGACTTGGCTAAGGTTTCGCCCATAACATCCGCGGTAAAAGCGGTGGCAGTATGATTAACCACTGTTAGACATACGCCATTAACTGCAATACTGTCACCTACGGCAAGATCAGAAAGGATTTTGGTAGCCTTAATAGTAAGTAAGGCTGAATTAGCTTGCAGTTTGATGGTTTTTACTTCACCCAACTCTTCAACAATGCCGGTAAACATAATTACCTCCTAATGCATAGTCACCTCTAGCTTGTGTTAAGCGTGGACCGGATATCCAGTCAAAATTAAATCACTTCCGTGGTGCTGAACATCGAGTTCATGAAGTTGCAGTGCATCCTTAAGTACGGCTATTCCATTACCGCCAATGGGACCGGGTGCGGCGTCTCCACCGATTATTTTGGGTGCGATACAAAAATGCACCTTATCGATTAGAGCTTGTGTGAATAATGCTGCTGCCAGGGTAGAACCGCCCTCGCACAAGATGCTGGTAATCTCAATTTGACCTAAGTCACGGAAAAATTGCGGTAAAGGAACTTGTGCTGACTCATAACGCATGATCTGTACGCCTAAAGCCTGTAAGGCGGCAATTTTGGCTTGAGGTGCCAAATGAGTGGTGGCAATAATTACCGGTGTAGTTTGAGCACCTGAGAGAAGCTTAGCTGAGAGTGGGATGCGGAGCCGGGAATCGACCACCAAACGGATAGGGTTTCTTCCATTAGGAATACGAGCCGTTAATTCAGGGTTATCAGCTAATACTGTACCGCTTCCGACCAAGATGGCATCATAGCAGTCGCGCAAGCGATGTACCCATTGGCGTGTTTCTGAACCAGTAATCCAGCGTGACTCACCACCGGCTGTGGCTATTTTCCCGTCAAGGCTCATAGCAGTTTTGAAGGTTACAAACGGCAGCTTAGTGGCAATGTATTTAAGGAAAACTTCATTAAGTCGGGCTGCTTCAGGAGCTTGGTCGCCTACTTCAACAACAATACCTGCGCGTTGTAACTGAGCGATGCCCTCACCTGCCACAAGTGGATTAGGATCACGCATGGCAATCACTACTTTGTTAACTTCGGCCTTGATCAAAGCGTCCGAGCAAGGGGGAGTGCGGCCATGATGAGAACATGGCTCAAGCGTAACATAAACTGTTGCCCCGCGCGCTGCCTTACCGGCCTCGGCTAAAGCATGAATTTCCGCATGTGGGGTACCCGCTTTTTGGTGGTAACCACGTCCAATAATTTTATCATCACGCACTACGACAGCTCCAACGAGGGGATTAGGACTCGTTCTGCCTATCGCTAATGCGGCCAAACGTAGCGCTTCAGCCATATATACACTCATGTAGTACCTCCACACAAAAAAACCCCGAAATATTTATCCGGGGGTAAATGCAAAGCACGGCACAGACAGTAAAGCACCATGCGCACACTCCTCTTATCATCCAGACTCTGACTGTCGGTTCCGGAATTACACCGGATCAGCGTATTCGCTCGCGGACTTTACCGCCGGTACGGAATTTCACCGCTCCCCAGAGGAATAATATTAAACTCAGAATTAATTCTACTGGAAAACTATTGACTTGACAAGAACTAAGGAAAATATAATTGTTTAAGGCCATAGCTTGATTTCGGGTTGTACGTCTAACAGACCCAGTTCTGTGCAGAATCGAAAGTAAGTTGTTAAGCCGTGCAAATATTCCAGCTCCAGACCATTATGTACTTGAGAGAAATACTGGGACCAAAAACGGTGGTCTTCCCCTAAGGTTTGCATGCAATAATTAATAATGGTTTCGGTATGCAGAAGGCCCTGCTGCTTTGAGGCTAAGAGTAAGTCATGCACATAAGCTACTTCATCCGAACAGGTTTGAATTACCTCATCAGCGACCGCCCACACTGAAAAAACCATGGGCAGGCTGGTATGTTTATACCACTCGCTGCCTAAGTCGAATACTTGGCAACTGGTGTTTTTTGCCAGACCCATTAAGGCTTCATCTGCTATCAGCAGAGCAGCGTCAGCTGCTTCCAGCATTGGTTCAAGGTCAGGGGCCATGGTAATATAGTTTGGCCTAACTCGATAAAACTTCGCTAGGATAACTTTTAATAAATTAACTGATGTGGCTGAAGTATTTGTTAGCGCTATTGTTTTGCCGTCTAAGGCAGTAAGTGGGAATTTACTGTAGAGCAGAATAGATCCTATACTTCCGTTGGCTGAAACAGAAAGATCAGTCAAAATCGTATATTTCTGCCAGTGTTGACCGTACGAAAATGCACTAATAGGGGCCATATCGATCTCCCGCAAGTCTAGCAGACGGTTGTGACCGGCAGGCACATCGCGGACAAATTGGAGTCGAGGATTGGAACGATCCAGGAAGTGAAATATTGGCAGCATGTTGGCGGCAGGATTATAGCCGATATTAATTTTTGTCATAGTACCTCCGGTGTGAATAGATGGAATGCAATAATATTTCGTCACACGTAACATTATTCCTGCCAATCCAGCAAATTACGGAGTAATTTGTGTAAATAAAATTGCGAATTATTCTGCTTGGGCAGGATAGCTGTTTTCTAAATGCACGGCACTTATCAAAAAAGTGGTGGTTGCTAAGGCCAGTATACTTTGGCGCAGACTATCTACTAACTCCCAAGGGAGTTCAGCCAAACCGGAAATTTGGGCAATTAATGCCTCTAACCTCTCTTGCGCGAAGTCGCGCAAAATCAGTGGTACGAGTTCAAAACGTTCCATTATTGTTACTTGGAGTTCAGGTTTTTCAATAACCTTGAGAACTTCGTCTGTCTGTACGCTTTTGTGTCCCGTTGATACAAGCCTACCGGTAGACGCTAAAATACAACTAAGATAAATATCGACACCAAACCCGACCGAGTCTGTAACTGCTTCTTCAATATCAGCTATATCTTCATCACCAAGTTCAGCTACATTATCGATCAATTGCTCCTGTAAACTGTTCCAGGTGAATTCCGATAGGTCTTGCAAGGCTGGATCCAAAAGGTTGTAGGCTTCTTCGCGGCAAGCGAGAATATCAAGGCGGGGCTTATCCTCCCAAACCATGTCTAGCGCCTGTATAATTTCACTATAATTCATAGCATGCACCTCGTTATAACATTAACTAAAAATTTGTGAGTAAACGGAATTTTTGAGTGGCGAAAAAGGGAAAATTGCAGAGTTATATAAATCTCTTATTATTATACGTAACCTGAGTAGTAATTACCAGTAAGCAGGACTGTTTAAAAACTATGCCCAGTGGTCCAAGCCGCGACACCTTCCCGGGGTATTGGGGCTTGACGACACAAGTTGATAACTTTAAAATATAATGCATGAAAGGGGGAGATTAACTCATGCCTACGTATGACTATCGGTGTGACACGTGCGGTAAGACTTTTGATAAATTTGTACCACTAGTGGAGCGAGATGCTGTTGAGTGCCCTGTTTGCGGCACAAAACCGGTAAAAAGACTTTTTACCGGCGGTAGTTTCATGAAGGGCAGTTCGGCATCAAGTTGTGCAAAATCTGCCGGATGCGGCAGTGCGGGCTTTTCCTGAGCAGGGTAAAAAAGAGGACCGGTCGGTCCGCCTAAGCTACACTGTCTTGCGTTACCAAGAATATAGTTTGCAAAACTACAAACAAAAAAACCAGTGGCTTAAAGCCACCGATCTGCATCAAATAAACATTGATCGGCCTCCTTATGTAGGGATTTGCTAATTTTAGTATAATATTTGGGCAAAATAATTTCAATAGCATGTTCCTCTCAGGTAATTTGTTAGAAAAACATATAAATTCGCAGAGCTTAAGGCAATAACAAACGTGAAAATGAAATAAGTCTTGGAGGTTTGAACGAAATGGATAGTGAGAAAAACACGACATTTGCTAATAAGCCCATTGTAATTATTGAGATGAGCAATGGCCAGCAGATTAAGTTAGAGCTTTATCCTGATATTGCGCCAGTAACCGTAGAAAACTTTTTAGGTTTGGTCAAACAGGGTTTTTATGATGGGTTAATCTTTCATCGGGTGATACCTGGCTTTATGATTCAAGGCGGTGACCCTTCCGGTACAGGTGGGGGCGGTTGCGGGCACAGTATTAAGGGAGAATTCGCCGCCAACGGGTTTACTAATGATCTAGTGCACGAACGGGGTGTAATTTCAATGGCCCGCACTGCGGATCCTAACTCCGCAGGGTCCCAGTTTTTTATCATGGTAGCCAAATCACCGCATTTAGACGGGCAGTACGCCGGCTTTGGTAAAGTCCTTGAGGGCATGGAGGAAGTTGACCGTATTGTTAACATGCCGCGTGATTTTCGCGATAAACCGCTGGAAGAGCAAAAGATGCAAAAGGTTAGTGTGGAAGTTTAATTTAGATTGTTAACCAAGCTTAAATGTCTCAGGCATACTGTTGCAGTATGCCTGTTTTTGTTTCTGAAAAAAACATTTTAATGCAGGTTTTTTTGTTTTTGTGGAAAATATGTTAAAGTATTGTTCAATGGTACAACCATTGACGTAGAAACGTTCGTAAGGTAGAAGGGATAGCATATGCAAAGCTACGATATCACAGTGGGTGAAGGCAGACTCAGAGTAAATCTGCAGGCGACCTTTACCGGAAACGGTATTAACATTTTGTTAACGGGCGGCGAATCTCCCCATATTGGAGCCGTCGTAGTTTGTATGCCTAGTTCCACTGATAAAGAGTCTCCCGTGCTAAAATCTGAAGTGATAACTGTTCCCACGCATAGGGAAGCCGACGTGGCTCGCCCCATGGCGGAAGTGGTGTGTGGGGTAACCAGGCAGGTAACTGTGGTAGCAGCCGGGATTCACATCGACCAGGCACAAGGCTGGGAGATCGTGGCACTGAGCGAAAACTGTAATCTAGCCGGGCGAAAATTATGTGAGCAGCTAGAGCAAATTGACATGTAGAGGTGGTTTAATGCATACAAGCTTGCGCTCTTTTATTGATCAGCTAGTGAAGGAGAGAGAAATCAAAGAAATTACGGTAGAAGTCGATCCTTATTTAGAAATACCGGAAATACATCGACGGGTGATTGACGCGGGCGGACCAGCTTTATTGTTCACCAAGATTAAAGGGAGCAGATTTCCCGTCGTGACGAATTTATTTGGCACCAGACGGAGAGTAGATATGGCGGTAGGGCCTCGTCCGGAACAGCTTGCCGCTCAGGCCGTACACGCCTTAAACCGATTGGTACCACCAAAGCTTGCCAACATCTGGCACGAACGCGGTTTGTTATGGGATTTAGCCCAAGCCGGGACACGGCGGGTTAATAGTGCCCCAATTCTGGCCGTACGCAATGCCAATTTCAATCTGCAGGATTTGCCCGCGTTAACCGGTTGGCAGGATGATGGCGGAGCGTTTTTCACTTTGCCACTCGTGTACACCGAACATCCTCAAAGTAAAGAACATAATGTTGGCATGTATCGCATGCAAATTTTTGGACCCCATCAGACTGGTATGCACTGGCAAATTCATAAAGGAGGCGGCTTTCACCACTATGCCGCAGAAGAATTTGGTCAGTCATTACCGGTGACTGTATTTTTGGGCGGGCCACCGGCTTTGATTTTATCGGCCATAGCCCCGCTACCGGAGATGCTACCGGAATTACTATTTACCTCATTTTTAATGGGCGAAAAACTTGACTTGGTTCAGGTGGATGGTCAACCGCACCCGTTGATTGCGCAAGCGGAATTTGCCTTTTGCGGCGAGGTGCCGCCGCATGTTCGCAAGCCGGAAGGTCCATTTGGCGATCACTATGGCTACTATTCTTGGCAGCATGAATTTCCAATATTTAATCTAAAGCAGGTGTATCATCGTCAAGACGCCATCTACCCGGCTACAGTTGTGGGCAAACCACGCCAGGAAGATTACTATATCGGCGAATATCTGCAAAGCTTGCTCGCACCGGTGTTTCCAGTGGTTATGCCTGGCGTAAAGGCACTATGGACTTACGCTGAAACTGGGTTTCATGCCTTAGCCGGGGCTGTGGTGAGGGAAAGTTACAGACGCGAGGCTTTAGCGCACGCGTTTCGAATTTTAGGCGAAGGACAGTTGACCTTAACTAAATTTCTCTTGCTCACTGACGCCGCATGCGATCTGCAGGATTTCAAGCAGTTTTTTGAACACATTTTGGCCCGGTTTGAACCTGCGCACGACTTATGGATAATTAATGATACTTCTATGGATACTTTAGATTATACAGGTCGCACCTTTAATCAAGGCAGCAAGGCTATTTTAACAGGACTTGGTGAACCTGTACGTAAACTGCCGCGCGAGTATCAAGGTGGCGAAGTTAGCGGTTTGCGCAAAATCAAACCGTACTGTGGCGGCTGTTTGGTGGTTTCCGGCCCTGATTTTACTGCCGGACCGGAGCTTGCCCACCACCTGGTACAAGAGGGTAATGAGCAATTTCAGCTTTGGCCCATCGTAATCATTGTCGATGATGTTGATTTGATCCATGATCAAACCTCATTCTTGTGGACGGTATTTACTCGCTTTGACCCTGCCAATGACCTTTATGCTCAATCAAAAATTGTGCATAATAAGATCCAGTACGCTGGCCCGCTTATCATTGATGCCAGGATGAAGCCCTGGTATCCGGCAGAGCTTATGCCGCAGGAAGATATAGTGCGTCAAGTTGATCTGCGTTGGAAGGAGTTTGCTCTTACCCTGTAAAAAGCTAAATTGCCATGGTCACCACATGTGTTTTGTGCTATTCTTAACTAAGTATTATTATAGTAAGTTTTGTTTGTGCGGGGTGCGGGGTGCGATGTGCGGGGTGCGATGTGCGGGGTGCGATGTGGGATGTGCGAACTGGAAAAGAAGACAAGGAGGACGCTAAATGGCTTTCCAAATTAACGACAGTGTTACTTGGGTAGGTAAAATAGACTGGGAATTGCGCAAGTTTCATGGTGAAGAGTTGTCGACCCATAACGGTTCTAGTTATAATGCCTATTTGATTCGCGCTGAGAAAACAGTGCTGCTGGACACAGTGTGGGGTCCGTTTGCGAAAGAATTTGTAGATAATCTTAAGCAAGAAATTGATTTAAATGAAATTGATTATATTGTGTCCCACCACGGCGAAACAGATCATAGCGGCTCCCTGCCTGAGTTGTTGAAACACATACCGAATACACCTGTGTACTGCACGGCAAATGCCGTAAAATCGCTTAAAGGACAGTACCATCAGGACTGGAATTTCCAAGTGGTTAAATCAGGCGATAAGCTTAGCCTTGGTTCGAAGGAATTGACCTTCATCGAAGCCCCCATGTTGCATTGGCCGGATAGTATGTTCAGCTATCTGAGTGGGGACAATATCTTGTTTAGTAATGACGCTTTTGGACAACACATCGCGTCCGAAAAAATGTACAATGATTTGATCGATCAAAATCTGCTCTATGGGGAAGCCCTTAAATATTATGCCAACATTCTTACCCCCTTTAGCAAAATGGTCGAAAAAAAGATTAATGAAATTGTTGCTTTAAACTTGCCGGTTAGTATGATTTGCCCGGACCATGGTGTTATTTGGCGTCATGAACCGTTGCAAATTGTGGAAAAGTATTTGACGTGGGCTAGGGATTATCAGGAAAACCAAATTACAGTAATCTATGACACCATGTGGAACGGCACACGCCGTATGGCAGAAGCTCTTGCGGCGGGGCTAACCGCGGGTGATCCTGACGTAACTGTCAAATTGTTTAATTCAGCTCGCAGTGATCGTAATGATATTATTACGGAGGTTTTCCAGTCTAAGGCAATATTGCTCGGTTCGCCGACGATTAATAAGGGTATATTGACTTCGGTTGCAGGTTTGCTAGATGAGATGAAAGGCATGGCTTTCAAACATAAGCAAGCCGCTGCCTTTGGCTGTTACGGCTGGAGCGGTGAATCCGTCAAAGTTCTTACGGAGAAATTACAGGAAGCTGGTTTCCAAGTAGACAAGGAAGGGTTGCGCTTAACCTGGGATCCTGACGCACAAGGCACTGAGGCCTGTCATGAATTTGGTAAGGAATTTGCTTCCGGCTTAAAATAGCTTGGTAAGCAGTTAAATTTAAGGGAGGTAAGCATGATGCAAAAGTGGAAATGTAGTGTCTGTGGTTATATTTATGATCCTGCCCAAGGTGATCCTGATTCCGGTGTTGCTCCCGGTACTGCGTTTGAGGATATTTCCGATGATTGGGTTTGTCCTGTTTGCGGTGTAGAAAAGAATATGTTTGAAGTGGTTAACGAATAAGACAACAAAGTCAGGAGATTTTCTCCTGACTTTGTTGTCTTAGCAATGCATACCTCCGCTACGTGCTGTGGGAGTGGCTGTTTTGGACAAAAAAGTAGCCGACTAGGTCGGCTAAAGCTGAAGCACTGGGTTAGTTTAAGCTTGCGGTACGTCGGCCATAATGACCCCTATGGTCTTGCTACCAGATTTAATTGGAATGAAGACCTGGAGATAAGTACCGGTTCCCCCCATGCCGGCGGCGTCGGAACTGATAGTCTTACCGGCTTTAATCGCTTGGGCTGCTTCAGGCGGAGAAGGATAAGAATTCATGTCACTGCCACTCATACGCACGGTAGAAGAAATGCGGGTTGCATTGTCACCAACGAAAATGGACACCATTGCACCGGGAATGGCGCTTCCGATATCATCAACAATATTATAATTTTTATTTTCGGTGTAGCTGCCCTTACTCAGAGTAGTACCGGAAATCTTCCAGTCACCGGGATATTTTTTGAGCACAGCATTAACCATGGATTCGACTTGAGATTGGGAGTATTTCGGTGTAGTTACAGCTGCGGACTGACCAGTAGTAGAGCCGGGGTGGCCGGGAGGCAATTGCGCGCTGGCTTGAGGTTGCTGAGCGGGTGGTTTAGGAGCCGGTGTGCTGCCACAGCCAGCTAAGGCCAGGGTAAGTGACAGAACGGCTACCGAGACGGTGAGCTTTTTAAACATAAGGACCTCCTTGTGTAGTTGCTACTGCTAGCTTGAATAATTCATCCGTTTAATTATACTTGTTTTCACAAAAAATGTCGACCATTTACTGGAATGATTTATTATAGCTTGACTGCTATGGTGAGTTATTTTAAAATTTCAATATACCCCGATACGGGGGGGAGGAAAAGAAAGTGACAGATCGTAAATTCGATCCGAGTAATCGACAAAAACTTAATAGTGAAAAACGGCGTGCGGTGTTGCCGCCGGATCAGGTTATCAAGGATATTAACGTTGCCCCCCAGAGTACTTGGGCTGACATTGGGTGTGGCACAGGATATTTTAGTATTCCGCTTGCCGAGAAAGTGAACCAAGTTTACGCCTTGGATATTCGCAGTGAAATGTTGGACGAACTGCGGGCCAACATTGCGCAACTTAGCCTGCGCAATGTTGCAGTGCTGCAATCCCAAGAGAGCAGTTTTCCGCTGCCAAATGGTGCAGCAGACGGAGCCTTAGTTGCTTTTGTGCTACACGAAGTAGACGAACCACAGTTATTTATACTTGAGGTAGCCAGGATTCTTAAACCGGGTGGCAAAGCAATTATTATCGAATGGGTCAAGAATGTCTCCACAATGGGGCCGCCATTGGAGCATCGTCTGGCAATTGACCAAGTGGATGCATGGGCCGAAGCCGGCAACTTGGTGAAAACTTATACCTGGCAGTGGTCAGATAATTTTGTCGGGCTTGAGTACAGTAAAGGACTTGACACAGATTCGTTGCGCTAGTAAAATAGAAATACACGATACCCCAGGGGGGTATGGTTGGATTTACTCTCGATCAGTCAACCTGCAAATGAGCATGAAAGGTAGGTTATTTAAGTGGTTAGAATTACACCCCAAGCCGCGCAAGAGCTAAGTAAGTATTTGGAGTCCCAAAAAGAAGGCAGCATTTTTCGTCTAAAATTATCTGGCTATGGTTGAGGCGGTCCCAATTTTGGTTTGGCTCTGGATGAGTCAATTAATGAGGACGATTTGGTTATGGAAGATCAGGGTATTAAAGTAGTCTGCGAAGATCGCTTCAAACCTTTTGCTGATAATGCTGTGATTGATTATCGCCGTAATATTTTCGGGCAAGGTCAATTTCAAGTTATTACCGGGTATGGTTGTTAATATGGGCAAGGAATTTCAGAGTCGCGCTGAAGTTTTGCAAGCTATTCAGGAACTTAAAGCCAGGTTTCCTGCTCACTCGCTTAAACCGGCAATGATGCAGGAGTTGGAAGACTTGGAAGAATTACTAGAACAGTTCCCTGTGACGGCTTCGGAACCAGATAGATCGGACGACCTGTAGGACTGGAGATTATAGTTGAGAACTTGGGTGTGTGCCTGTGTTCTCAACTTGTATTTAACCTACTCCGGTGATGGAGGAATATATGTCAGGTATTTCATTAGGGGTAGCTTTTAGCGCCGGATTAGCTTCATTTCTCTCGCCGTGTATACTACCGCTCGTGCCAGTTTATCTATCAGTCTTAGGGGGTGGCAACCCCGGTGAAAACAGACTGCGTCTGGTGCGACGCAGTCTCGGTTTTATTTTGGGCTTCACTGCTATATTTGTGATACTGGGCGCGACGGCTAGTTTTCTCGGCAACCTGGTGCATGGTAGTTTGCCACTGCTCCGTAAGCTTGGCGGGGTATTTATGATTGTCATGGGGTTGCAATTGGCTGGCTTATTGCCGGTCAATCTCTTAAACCGCGAATTTCGCTTGAATATAGAAGGGCAAGGTACAAAATTCGGAGGTTCCTTCATTCTTGGTATTGCCTTTGCTTTCGGTTGGACTCCTTGCATCGGACCAGTCTTAGCAGGAATTTTGGTCTTTGCCGGGACAAGTGACACGATCACCCAAGGCATTCTGCTGTTATTGTGTTACGCATTAGGCTTGGCATTGCCACTTATATTGGTAGCGGCGTTAGCGGGAGTGGTAAGTGAGAAGCTTAGGCGGTTTAGGCGGTTGGGACAAGGGCTGGCAAAGATTAGCGGTCTTATTATGATAGCTATCGGAGTTTTACTGTTCATGAACAAGTTAAGCTGGCTTATTGGCATACTTTCTAGGTAGGAGGCAGATTTCGGATGGCAAAGAAAAAGAGAACTAAAGTTTTCAGGCCTGAGCTCAAAACACAGCGAGCGCCATGGCTGCTAATCGGTGGCGTGTTAGCAGGGGTAATAATAGTAGCGATGCTATTACTTAAGTTCACTCCTGTCAGTGCGTCAAAGGTAGTAGAAGTAGGAAAACCTGCACCTGACTTTACACTAAGTAGGGTAAATGGGCAGCAAATTTCACTTTCTCAATATAAGGGTAAGCCGGTTATTGTCAACTTTTGGGCTACGTGGTGCCCACCGTGCCGCATGGAAATGCCGACACTAGAGGAACTTTCCAAGCAAGCCGCAGCCAAAGGGTTTGTTCTACTTGCAGTTGATCAAGAGGAAGATGCGGCAACGGTGCAAAACTTCTTTGCCAAGAATCATTACGACTACCCGGTTGTGCTTGATACGACAGGGGCAGTATCGTCGCTATACAATGTAAGTGGGATTCCAACCACAATATTCATTGACTCAAGTGGTATCGTGCGCACTATTCATGTTGGTACGATGCCGGAACTTCAACTATTTTTAAATAAAATACCCAGTTAGTTGACTTATCAGCAAATTGATACTTGATTCTAGGTGGTAAAATTGTTATCATTTTAGAATAATTAAAATAGGTGGTGGAGTATCTGCTGAAAGAAGTTTTTGATTTTGTGCCTCTTGTTCAAGATGTTACTTTCCGTAAGGGTACAGTGTTGGTGTTTGATACGGAAAAATATCTTCGTGTCGAACAAGGTACGAGCTTGCATCTGCCCTTGAAAGTTGGGCAAGCAATTCCCCAGGGTTCCACGTCACATGAGGTAATTCGCACCGGAACCAGAGTAGTTCAGGAAATGGATAATAGCTTGTTGGGCGTGTCTTATTTTTCCGCAGGGTATCCCATCATTGAGAACGGGAAAGTAGTAGGGGGTATTGTAGCGGCTGTGCCGACTGAATTTGCCCATGTAGGTGAGACCTTAAAATCGCTTGCGGAGCAATTGCTGCTGTCAATGCAAGAAATGTCCTCAGCCATCAATCAAATCGCGACTGTAGCGCAAGAACTAGCTGAAGACAGCCGGTTAGCTGATGAGAATGCTTCAATGGTCAAAGCACATGCGAACAAAACTAACGACATATTGAGATATATTAATTCTGTTGCCGAAAGCACCAAGCTTTTGGGTATCAATGCATCGATTGAATCTGCGCGGGCAGGTAAATTAGGGGCCGGATTTGCGATTGTTGCCGGTGAAATTCAGAAATTGGCAACAACAAGTCTGGACAGTTCCAAGGAAATCAAGGGAATCGTCGGTGGAATTCAAAGTTTAATCGACAAAATGGCGGATAATATCACTCATATCACTCTGTCGACACAAACTCAAGCTGCGGCAACCCAAGAGATTACGGCCTCGATTGAAACGCTTACTGACTCTGCTCAGCATATCGCGGCGATGGCGCAAAAACTCTAAACAAGGGGACGCCAACACATCGAATAACAAACTTATGGAACTAATAAGGAGCATGTCACTGAACTACTGCGACATGTTCCTTTTGTTATGTGTTTATGTGTTGACATAATTCGCGTAATAGGTTAACTGGACAAGAAGATGTGAGTTGTGATATAAAGGAAATTAGGTATTTTTCTCTAATAACTAACCTAGCTATACTTAGGTAAGGAGCACGCTGAAGTGGTTAATACGTCTATGGATTATGGTGCGGAGCAAATACAAGTACTGGAAGGGCTTGAGGCAGTTCGCCGACGGCCTGGTATGTATATCGGTTCTGTTACCTCGCGCGGGCTACATCATCTTGTATTTGAGATTGTGGACAATTCGATTGATGAGGCCATGGCAGGCTTCTGCGATAAAATCAGCGTCACTTTGCACAAAGACGGGTCTGTTTCCGTCACGGATAACGGCAGGGGCATACCTGTTGAAAAGCACCCCAAACTAGGTAAGCCTGCTGTTGAAGTGGCATGTACCGTGTTACACGCAGGGGGTAAATTCGATAAACAAGCTTACGCCGTATCTGGTGGCTTGCATGGTGTGGGTCTATCAGTGGTTAATGCCCTGTCAGAGTGGATGGAGGTTGAAATTACGCGGGGTGGTACCATATACCACCAACGCTATGAGTTTGGCGATCGTGCAATTTCGCCTTTAAAGGTAATTGGCAAGGGTAAGGGTAGCGGAACCACGATCAGGTTTAAACCTGATAAAACTATTTTTCAGGAATCTATCCAATTTTCCTTTAACACGTTGGAAGAACGTCTGGAAGAGTTGGCGTTCTTGTGTAACGGATTAACTATAATTCTTCACGATGAGCACGGCGATACCAAAGAAAAGACATTTTACGCCAAAAATGGTCTTGCCGGATTTGTGCAACATTTGAACGCAAACGTCGACGGGGATGTTGAACATAAAAAGGTAGTGTACTTCATTGGGGATAAAGACGGTATTGTTGTTGAAGGCGCTATTCAATACAATAGTTCGGAAGATGAGATATTTTGCTCGTATGTTAACAATATCAACACTGTGGAAGGTGGTACTCACGAAAAGGGCTTTCGTACCGCGCTGACGGCAGTGCTGAATTCGTATGCCCGTAAAAACAGCTTATTGAAAGACAAGGATGAGAATTTTATCGGGGAAGATACAAGGGACGGACTTACGGCTGTACTTTCTGTCAAGGTAAAAGAACCGATTTTTGAGGGTCAAACTAAGACTAAATTGGGGAATACCGAGGTTGAAGGAATCGTACGTTCGCTTAGCCAAGAAGGAATTAATACCTTTTTAGAGCAAAACCCCTCACAGGCCAAGGAGGTTATTGCGCGAGTTCAAAAAACCAGTCAAATGCGTCTCGCCTTAAAACGGGCTAAGGAACTTAAGTCCAAACAAAAAGAAGCAGAGGCAGAAGGACTAACTGGTAAGCTGGCTGCTTGCTCGGGTAGGGACCCTGAAGTTAATGAGATCTTTCTGGTCGAAGGGGATTCGGCGGGAGGTTCGGCTAAAATGGGCCGCAACCGGAAATTTCAGGCAATATTGCCATTGCGAGGTAAGGGCTTAAATGTAGCTAAACAGTCACTGGAAAAAGTTCTTGCCAATGAAGAAATTAGGTCTATTATTACCGCAATCGGTGCGGGAGTAGGAAAAAACTTTGACTTAGACCGGGTCAAGTATGCCAGAGTTGTCATTATGAGCGATGCTGACGATGACGGTGCGCACATTAGGAGTCTTTTGCTAACGTTTTTTTATACTTATATGCGCCCGCTGTTAATTAACGGACGTATCTTCATTGCCCAACCTCCCTTGTTCAAGGTGCAAAAAGGTAAGGAAATTCATTACGCCTACAGTGACGAAGAACTCGATCGCCTCTTGAAAGAGGTAGGCCGTAAGTCGCAAGTGCAGCGCTACAAAGGTCTGGGGGAAATGAATCCTAGTCAACTTTGGGAGACAACGATGAACCCTGCTTCACGCACGTTGTTGCAAGTTGAACTTAATGATATGGCTGAGGCAGCCTTAAAGGTGAATATCCTAATGGGTAAAAAAGTCGAACCGCGGAAAGATTACATCATGGAACACACCGTTTTTGGTGAGGAGGATTAGCGTTGAGCGTTGGGAAAATAGTACCTGTATCTTTTAGCGATGAATTGCCGGACTCGTTCCTGCGCTACGCCAAAACTGTTATTCGGGATCGAGCAGTGCCGGACGTGCGTGACGGACTCAAGCCGGTTCACAGGCGCATTATCTATGGTATGTATGAATTGTCAATGGGGCCTGATAAGGCCTACAGCAAATCGGCGCGTTTGGTTGGACATGTGCTCGGCAGCACCCATCCCCACGGTGATTCGGCAGTATATGACGCAGCCGTACTCTTGGCACAGGATTGGAGCTGTCGTTACCCATTTGTGGATGGACACGGCAACTGGGGCAGCCCCGATGGTGATTCGGCGGCGGCAATGCGCTACACGGAGATGCGCATGACTCCGCTTGCCATGTTAATGTGCCGAGATTTAGACAAAGACACCGTCAATTTTAGACCTAATTATGATAATAGAATTGAAGAACCCAGTGTTTTACCTGCCCCTATTCCTAATTTGCTTTTAAACGGCTCTACCGGAATTGCCGTTGGTCTTGCCACAAATATGGCGCCCCATAATTTGCGTGAGGTGGCAGCGGCTATTATTAAACAGATTGATGAACCCAAAACCTCACTTGAGTCGCTGATGGCACTGATACCGGGGCCGGACTTTCCGACTGGAGGGTATATAATCGGTCTAGACGGCATTAAATCTGCTTATGCCACTGGACGCGGCATTGTAATTATGCGGGGTAAGGCGCAAATTGAATCGAGCAAGAATGGAAAGAGTCAAATAATCATATCCGAAATTCCCTACAAAGTGAACAAAGCCAAACTTTGCGCTAAGATGGGTGAACTGGCGCGCGACAAAAAAATTGACGGCATAGCTGAGGTGCGCGATGAAAGCGACCGTGAAGGCATGCGGATTGTAATTGAAATCAAGAAGGATGTCGCGCCGGAACCGATATTAGCTGCATTATATAAAGAAACGCAGCTACAGGATTCTTTTGGCATAATCAATCTGGTTATAACTCCGGACGGCTCGCCCAAAATCCTCGGTTTACAGGAATTAATCCGTTATTTTGTCGCGCATCGGAAAGAAGTAGTGTTGCGCCAAACCAAGTATGAGCTTAAGAAGGCCAAAGAACGGGCCCATATTTTGCAAGGTTTAGTCATAGCGGTGAACAATCTGGACGAGGTATTAAACCTCATTCGTGCAGCTAAATCGCCCTCAATTGCTAAAGCGGGCTTAATTCAACGTTTTGAACTGAGTGAAATTCAAGCTCAGGCAGTTCTCGATATGAAGCTGCAACACCTTACAGGTCTCGAACTGAATGGTATTAAAACAGAGTATGAGAATATTCGCCAACTGATCACCGGGTTGGAGGCCATTCTCGCCGACGAACGTAAGGTTTACGCAATTATCAAAAAGGAATTACAGGAAATTGCGGATAAACACGGTGACAACCGTAGAACTGTAATTTTGGAGGATTGCGCGAAAGATGAACTCATGGTTCACGTTGAGCCGGATGCACGCCCTATCCAAGTAGTCCTGACGGAGCAGGGGTATATCAAACGCTACTTGTTTAATGGACGGAAAGTTGATCTGGTTGAGTTTAAAGATGGAGATGTACCTGTCATTCGCATTACTACGGATGACCAAGCGACATTGCTGCTATTCACAGCCCAAGGTTTGGTCTATCAAGTTGCGGCAAAACTTTTGCCGGAGGCCTTACCCAAAGAGAAAGGCCGACCCTTGATTAATGTTGTAGTCATGCCGGAAAATGATAAGGTAGTTGCAATTGTCCCGGTTGACTTTAATCGGGAGGACCAAATCTTAACTTTTGTTACGGTCGAAGGTAAAGTAAAACGAACATATCTGCAGGAATACGCCAATTTACGGAGCAACGAGGCTATACTGTTGAATTCTGGCGACGAGGTTGTCGGTGTGCATCTTACAGATGGCAGCAAGGAGCTGGTACTGGCCACCGCTTTGGGCATGGCAATTCGCTTTAATGAAAGTGAGGTTAATACGCAAGGTCGCAAAGCTGGTGGTGTTAAGGGCATGACCTGCGAACTTGACGATATGATTGTTGCTTCGGCCGTAATTGAGCAGCAAACCGAGCTGTTGACTGTTTCTGAAACCGGGTGGGCTAAAAGAACAGCCTTGACTGAGTTTAAGCCCCAAGGTCGGGCGGGTAAAGGAATTATCGCCATGAAGATTGACCCCAAAAAAGGAACGGGGGCCTTGGCGGCTGTCAAACTCGTTTCCGGTGCAGGAACGCTTTACATGATTCAGGCGCACGGGAGCCTAAGTAAAATCGAACTTGATCAAATACCTGTGGAAGGGCGAGCAAAGATAGGCAAACCGATTGTTTCGGTGCTGCTTAATGATTTTGTCACAAAAATTTTGGATTAGATACAAACAACCTGTAGCCTTGGCTACAGGTTGTTTGTATCTAGATCAATTGCCATGTCGTCTGTCGCCGCAATTACTTTAATGCCGGTTTCTCGGCTTAAGTCCTGGGCAATCTGCTCGGGTCTAGCTGTAAGCATACTGACCCCAAAATGGGTTATGACTGCGATTTTGGGGTGCAGTTGCGTTATAATCTCTTTGACATCGTCGATACACAGATGCATAATATTCGCACGAATATAGTCCTTCATGACCACATTCATCACCAAAATGTCGGAATTTTGATAACTAGGTAAGAGATCAACGTTATACTTAGTGTCTACCATAAAGGAAAGTTTTAAATCATCCAAAAAGAAACTCAAGCCATAGGTTTCAACTGCGTGATGGTGCCTTACAGATGTAGCAAAGTCTAAGTCACCTAGTTCATAATGCGATGTTTCTTCCAAAATCACGATATCGGATAAATAACCTTTAAGGTAGTTGAACAAGATTGAATTCTCACCATGGACGCATTCTCGGGGTGCAAATAGTATTCCTTTGCTGGCTCCTCTGCGCGTATGCATGCCGTCAATTAAAATATTCACATCATTACTATGGTCAATGTGGGCATGTGTCAAAATAATTGCATCGAGCTCGGTAACATCAAGTTTAGGTTTGGTCCCGGCCATGCGCTGCAAAGTGCCGGGCCCGGGATCTAACATAATGTTTTTTCCATTCAAATGCAAAAAGACGCCGGCTGAGGAACGTAATTGGCGCGCAACAGCAAATCTTGCGCCTGCGGTCCCGAGAAATTTAATGTATGGAGGCATGTGCACGAAGTCAACTCCTAAGCCGGTTTTTTAAACCGACTCGCATTTCCTGACCTTATGTTACTGGAAAAGCACGTAATTGGGAATAGGGGAAGATGATTCTGGCCAAGTATTTAGCTAGCAATACAAACGGCAACAGGCAACCTGTCTGAACAGGTGTATCTGTTGCCGTTTAATTAGCTAGCTCCCAAGAGAGGAACCAGTCTATACCGGGATGATGCTTGCCACGTACATTCTTTGGGCCAGCTCGGTGTCAAGCATGAAAAGACCGGCGCTGTCAGCGTTAATCAGTTTAAGGCGATTAATAATACGGGTCATATTTTCTTCTTCTTCAGCTTGCTCTGTAATGAACCATTGCAGAAAAATTTGGGTGGTATGGTCTTTAGTTTCAATGGCCAAATCCATTAAATCATAGATTAATTTAGTGACATACTGTTCGTGCTCGAGTCCAAGCTCGAATATCTCCAACGGACTGGAGAAGTCGTGTCGGGGTTGTTCGATCGCACCGAGCTCAATTTTACCATTTACTTTGTCAATGTAATTGTAAAAGGCCATGGCATGATAGCGTTCTTCCTGTAGTTGAACTTGGAACCAGTTAGCGAAACCGTCGAGGTTAATTGAACGTAGGTAGGCTTCCATGGACAGGTATAAATAGGCTGAGAAAAACTCCTTTTCCACCTGTTGATTTAGCTTTTGTAGCATTTTTTCCGTTAACATGTTTACAACACCCTCCAATCACTTATTACTTGTTAATTTTAGCATATTTCTGCAGATTTAGACAAATAATTCCCAAGTTATAATTAATCAAGAACAAAAATCTGCGTATAGGAATCCGCCATGTGCATAGCTAAAGCGCGTTGCGCGCATATTTACTATTACAGGCTGAGGATGTGGTTAAATGAGCTAAAGTATATAATGTTTTCCAATATGTGAAAGGAATTTTGCGTTTATGCACCGAATGGTAATTATAGAGTCGTCTAGAGTTAAACCAGAGCTAAATATGAATGCTAAATTAGGGAGGTTTTCACATGGATTTTTTGCAAAGTAAAACATTCAAGAATTTAAGTAACGCTTTTGCCGGTGAGTCTCAAGCTCGCAACCGGTATACTTTTTACGCAAGCGTCGCCAAAAATGAGGGTCACCAGTATATTCAGTCCATATTTGCAGCTACTGCAGACAATGAAAAGGAGCATGCTAAAGTCTTTTTTAAATTACTTATTGCCCATGCGCAAGATGCGGCGAACATGATTCATGTCGATGCCGATTATCCGTTGGCTTACAAAAATACTCTAACCAATTTGCGCGCTGCAGCTGCGGGTGAAAAAGAAGAATGGACCGTTTTGTACTCTCAATTTAGCGCTACGGCAAAGCAGGAAGGCTTTAATGATGTGGCTGTTGCCTTTGCTAAAATTGCTGAAGTTGAACAACACCATGAAGCACGGTTTACCAAACTTGCCGATGAATTACAACAAGGGACTCTATATAAAAAGACTGAGCCCACCCAGTGGGTATGCGCTAACTGCGGTTATGTACATGAAGGACCTGAGGCCCCGGAAGTGTGCCCGGCATGCGCCCATCCAGTAGGTTACTTTTTTGCCATACCTGAAGTGTATTAGATTAAAACAACATTTTGGGTTTGAACAATAAGTTTAGGAGTGTTACACATGTTCAAAAATATTTTGGTGCCTACAGACGGTTCGGATTATGCTCGCCGCGCGCTAACCCTGGCTCTAGAAATTGCGCAAAAATTTGATGCGGCAATTGAACTGTTGCATGTGGCCCATGTTCCCCAGATTTATTGGGGTGAGCCGTATGCCGCGGCCTTTACCGTCCCTATGCAGGAAATGGTGGAAAAAGGCGGCGAACAAATTCTGTTAGACACGCTAAAGGACATAGCAATAGGTACAACAAAAATCGACAAACGCCAGATTGTGGGGTACCCTTCCAGTGTGATCCTTGACGAAATCAATGCCAAAAACATAGACTTGGTGGTCATTGGCAGACATGGTCACAGCGGGTTAGCGGGTGCAATGTTGGGAAGTGTCAGTAATCGTGTCGTGGCTCACGCTACTTGCCCGGTGTTGGTGGTAAAATAGCTACGTTGAAATTGACATTTTTTACGAGTTGGCATACAATAAATTAGATAGTTTAATAGTTCCTGTTAGGTGAGGCTTCTGCATGGAGCATACGCTACTGCCCAGAAATGTCGAGAGACGCCAATGGGTCAACAGGTATTACCGAATTAAGGTTTTACCTAACGTAGCTGAGTGTAAACTCTAGCCATGTATGTGCCAAAGCTCAATGAGGGGAAGGTTTTTTTGGTGTGTTGATAAACTTCCTCTTAGATTGAGGAAGTTTATTTTTTCCCCAAGTATTTTTCCCCAAGTATGGAGGTGGTTGTATGGACGCCGGACCTAGTAAATGCAAATATATTAGCCTAACCAAACAAAACGCAGGCGTTCGGTCACCATATGTTGGGAGCCGGTCGTCCGCATAAAGGAGGGTTTACCGGTGGTAACAGTTAAGGTCTTGGGTGAATTTTATTTTAGCCAGGCGCAGGGTACGCCAATTTATGACGCAAAAGGTCTTAAAGTTGGACGAATCCACGATATGGTTGTGCGTTGGGACGGAGTGTCGCCTGTAGTGACGGGAATTAAGTATGCGAAGGGTATACAGCATCATATCGATATAGGGCAAATTGACCAGTGGAATGAGCATGCCCTGAAGTTGAAAGGTCAACTTGGCAAGTCTGCCTTACGGAAACTGCTAGCGAATGAAATTTATATTGGAAAATGGCTGCTAGATAAACAAATCATTGATCTAAAAGGGTCTAAACTTGTCCGCGTTAATGATATTAAGCTGTCTTGGGTCCGGCATGGCAAAAATTATGACATAATTCTTGTCGCTGTGGATATAGGCCTGCGTGGTTTGTTTCGGCGGTTAGGGATAGAATTTGTTTTGCGCAAGCAAGCAAATCGTTTTGTCGGGTCACAATATATTCGACCCCTTGAGGATATTACTGCTGATTTACAATTGAATCAAGACCAAGAGAGTATACGCCAGTTGCACCCGGTTGACATTGCTGAAATTATCGAGGAATTAGACTTAGAAGAACGCAGTGACTTTCTGCATACTTTGGACAATCAAACTGCTGCAGATGCCTTGGCTGAAGTGGATCTAGACATTCAGGTCGAAATAATCGAGCAAATGGAGAGTCAACGGGCATCGGATATTTTGGAAGAGATGCCGCCGGATGAGGCTGCCGACATCTTGGGCGAGCTTAATGCGCAGAAGTCAGATGAACTTTTAGGGCTGATGCAACCGGAAGAAGCTGAAGATGTTCGAGAACTAATGAGTTATCCGGAAGAAACGGCAGGCTCCCTCATGACTACGGAGTATATTGCGTTTGTGGCGGGTATGTCGGCGGAGGAAACCATAAACAGGTTGCGCGAGCTTGCTCCATCGGCTGAAACTATCTACTATCTGTATGTGTTAGATGCCCGGGAGGTACTCCAGGGTGTTGTCTCATTGCGTGATTTAATTATTGCGTCGCCGTCTAGTGTCTTGCAAGATATCATGTCTACACGCGTGGTTAGTGTCAACCATCATGATGACCAACGCAAGGTGGTCGACTTGGTGAGTAAATATAACCTCTTAGCTTTACCGGTGGTAGATGACGCAGGAGTTATGATGGGTATCATTACAATCGACAATGTAGTAGTTGAAAGGC